>NZ_JAVDUE010000001.1:0-793988 GCF_031456255.1 Arcicella sp. BE140
AAGGCGATTTAAGCACATTTTAACCAATTTTTCAATAATTATATCCTCATTTTAAATTTTTAAAAGATGTGGGTAATCAGTAGGACTTAAGTCACTAGCTAATAGGAAAACTGACAATCCTGCTATTTAAGTAAGCCCTAATCCTCTCCAACCGATATCCGAAGACCAACACCCAATTACTAATACCTCTTAATCTGCTCTGTATTCCGTGGCTGGTCTCCTGACCAGTCCATTTTCCCGTGTGAACCTGTGGACTGGTCAGGAGACTAGCCATGGGAGCAAGCCTTAATTCTCTGCAACCGATAACCGAAGACCAAAAGCTGACAGCCACCACCACTAATACCTCTTAATCTGCTCCATAATCTTAATTTGTTGTAAAACTTCTTCTGGTTTTATCAGTAATTCAGCTTTTCCAGTAATGGCTTCATAAAGATTTTGGAAAAGTAGTCCCCAATCGCCTTTCTTTGTTTCAATAGTTCCTCGGAAATGTAAACCATTAATATCTGTATTAATAATGCCCGAATTACTTTCAGATTCAATTCCGAAAGCATCCATATTTGGCATGATGCCTGCTTTTAGATGGTCTTCTTGCATATCAATTCCATACTTTACAAAAGAACCTTTTGTACCATACAAAATATATCTTGGGCCTTCTTCACGAACTAATAAGCTCGATTTTAAGGTAACTTTCAATTTACCATAGTTAAGCCTGATATCGAAAGAATCATCAATCTCAGAACCTTCTCTTTCCGTACAAGTTTCGCCCCAAACTTGTTGCGGAACGCCAAAAAGTACTATTGCTTGGTCGATGATATGTGCACCTAAATCGTACAAGATTCCATTAGCCGCATTATTAGTTTCTTTCCATTTTTTAGCATTCAAAATGGGCTTATAGCGGTCATAGTGTACTTCATAGCTTAGTAAATCTCCTAATAAACCCTCTTCAATTACTTGTTTAACGGTCATAAAGTCGCTATCAAAACGACGATTCTGATAAACAGAAATAACTTTACCTCGTTCTTTAGATAATTGTATCAATTCTTCTGCTTCACTGGCCGTAGCCGTAAAAGGCTTTTCTACCAGTACGTGTTTGTTGGCCAGTAAACATTTCTTCGCAAATTCGTAGTGTGTAGCATTTGGCGAACAGATACTAACTAAATCAATGGTATCATCAGCTAATACTTCTTCTAAACTTTTGGCGACTTGAACGTCAGGAAAAAAATCTTTAGGATTCTGACTGTTTGAAACAATCGTTTTAAGATTGAAATTAGGATTTACCGAGAAAAATGGGGCTTGGAGGTATCTGCCAGATAAACCAAAACCAATAAGAGCAACATTGAGCATTATTAATTGGGATTCTGTTTATAAATCAATTTCAACAAAAATAAGCAAAAAACAAGCAAAGTCTACTCGCGGTTATCATTGGATATTGCGTTTAATTTTTGTTCATCTATACCTCATTTGCTAAATTATCAGACAATTAGCAGATATTTCATTATGGTTCTAGTAAATTTGTAGTCTTATAACAAAACAACTATTAAGAACTTTAAAAATAACGGTATAACCAATGTTAAATCTAGTCTTATTCGGCCCTCCGGGTGCAGGTAAAGGAACACAGTCAGCTAAATTAATTGAGAAGTATCAGTTAGTTCATATTTCTACAGGCGATATGTTTCGCATGCACATTTCTAATAATACTGAACTCGGGCAGCGCGTGAAACAAATCTTAGCTGATGGGCTTTTAGTACCTGATTCAGTGACGATTGATATGTTAGAAGAAGAAGTAAAAAACAATCCTGAAGCAAAAGGTTTTATCTTTGATGGATTTCCACGTACCGTGCCTCAAGCAGAGGCATTAGATGCATATTTGACCAAAAACGGACAAAAAATCAATGGCGTAGTTCAGTTAGATGTAACTGAAGAGGAAATTAAAAATAGAATTGCTGAAAGACAAAAAGTGTCAGGTCGTGCAGATGACGATGCTGATAAATTGTTGAAGCGTATTGACGAGTACTTCTCGAAAACAGTCCACGTATTACCTTATTATGAAGCACAAGGCAAAGTGTCTAAAGTAAACGGAATCGGAAATATCGAAGAAATTTTTACTAATATCTGTACTGCAATTGATGCAGTAAAATAATTTAAAATGGGGTAATTTGTAGTGATTTTGTAGTTCTGCGAATTACCCATTTTAAATCAATCAATAATAATTAAATATCATGGCATCCAACTTCATTGACTACGTAAAAATTAACGTCCGTTCGGGCCACGGAGGAAGCGGTTCAAGCCATTTCCGTCGTGAAAAACACGTACCTAAAGGTGGTCCAGATGGTGGTGATGGCGGCCGCGGAGGACACGTTGTATTAAGAGGGAACTCGCAACACTGGACTTTGCTCCACTTGAAATACCAAAAACATATTTTTGCTAAAGACGGAAAAGGTGGCGAAGGCGGACGCCGTTCGGGACTTCAAGGAGAAGACGCAATTATTGACGTTCCATTGGGAACAATCGTAAAAGACCCTGAAACAGGAGAAGTATTAGCAGAAGTTACAAAAAATGGCGAAGAGGTAATTTTGCTAAAAGGCGGAAGAGGTGGTTTAGGTAATACCAATTTTAAATCATCAACGAATCAAGCTCCACACTATGCTCAGCCGGGTGAAGTAGGCGAAGATATGTGGGTTGTATTAGAACTTAAAGTATTAGCAGATGTTGGTTTGGTGGGCTTCCCGAATGCAGGGAAATCTACGTTGCTTTCTGTAATGTCTGCGGCTACTCCTGAAATTGCAGATTATCCTTTTACAACCCTTGTTCCAAACTTGGGGGTTGTGGCTTATCGTAATTTCAAATCATTTATCATGGCTGATATTCCTGGAATCATTGAGGGGGCAGCGGAAGGAAAAGGTTTAGGAACCAGATTTTTAAGACATATCGAGCGAAATTCTATTTTGTTGTTTATGGTACCAGCTTCTGTAGAAAATATTGAAGAAGAGTATCTTATACTCCTGAATGAATTAAAAAAATATAATCCTGCTTTATTGGATAAAGAAAGAATTTTGGCTATTTCTAAAATGGATTTAGTACCAGATGAAGAAGACAAAGCCAGAATTTTAAAGCAGATTCCTGATAACATCCCTTACGTCTTGATTTCGTCAGTGATGCAACAAGGTCTGACAGAATTGAAAGATTTATTATGGACAACTTTACAGAATGCACAGCCTGAGGTTATTGAAAGTGAAAGTCCAGAAGAGTCTACAGAAATTGATTTTGAGTAAATTAACCTTTATCATCTACATTTAGCTTCAGGGCTGAATGTAGATGACTTTACCTGTTTTATCTTCATACATTACCGCAATCGATGGTAATTATATCAACATGATAATTATGAAAAAAAGCTGTTCATATCTTGTAATGATGTGGTTAATCTTATCATTTACGATATCGTCTGCTCAAACGCCTACAATTACGGCAACGGGTGTTTATAACTGTACTGGCTTAGGTACGTCTCAACTTACGCTTCCTAGTGGCTATGCCGTTTATGAATGGTATAATTCAAGTAATGTTTTGGTGGCATCTACACAAACTTACACAGCAGCTACAGGAACTTATACCGCCAAAGTAAAGCAAACTGCGGTTGGTTCATATATTGTAGTAAGTGCTTTTACGGTAACACAGATTGTGCCAACTGCCCCAACTATTACACCACCTAGTGATGTCCTAACGGCGATTTGTGGAGTAAGTAGCAGGAATATTGTAGCCAGTGGCGCTACTAATTATGATTGGAAAAGAGATGGCGTTTCTACGACAATCACTACAGCCACTTTGTCCGTAACAGGTAGTTCTGTGACTACCCCTGGCACTTATGCCTATACTGTTTCTACCACGAATAGTGTTACAGGTTGTACCTCAACTAGTACTGCTGTGAGCTTAAAAGTATCTCCCAAACCAACAACGCCTGTCATTACTCCACTTACACCCAATCTAATTTGTGGAACAGACTCAAAAACATTAACGGCTACAACAGGAGGGGCTAGTTATACTTGGAAAAGAGATGCTACGATTCTTAGTGCTTCAACAAACACGTTAACAGTTACTGGAACGGATGTACCGACAGGTACATATAATTATAAAGTAGTACTTCAAAATGCAGTAGGGTGTGTTTCTGATACCTCTGCATCGGTGAGCTTAAAGGTATCTCCAAAGCCAGCAACACCAGTAATTACCCCAGTTACTCCTAATTTAATTTGTGGAACAGACGCTAAAACATTAACCGCTACTAGTGGTGGAACAAGTTATTTATGGAAACGAAATAATACGATACTTAGCTCAACAATAAATACACAAGTCGTTACTGGAACGGATGTTTCAGTAGCTGGTACATACAATTATAAAGTAGTGCTTACCAATGCTGTAGGCTGTACTTCAGATACTTCAGTAGCAGTTGCGCTAAAAGTTTCTCCGAAACCTAGCAGACCTGTAATTTCGGTTCCTGATACCAATGCGGTTTGTGGCGTAAGTACTAAAACATTGACAGCAACCGCTGATGGTAGTACCTATACTTGGAAGAGAGATGCTACTATATTATTATCAACCATCAACACTTTGACCGTTACAGGAAATGATGTTTCGGTAGCGGGTACTTATAATTATAAAGTTGTTCTTCAAAACTCAGTAGGTTGTATCTCAGATACTTCTTTAGCGGTGGGAGTAAAGGTTTCTCCTAAACCTACAAAGCCGTCTATTGCTGCAGTAGATACCAATGCCATTTGTGGTGTAGGTACTAAAACGCTTACAGCAACGAGTGGCGGAACATCGTATGTTTGGAAAAGAGATATTACAGAATTGTCAAGTTCTAAAATAAATACCTTGTTGATTACAGGAAATGATGTAACGACTGCAGGAACATATAGTTACACAGTAGCTTTAATCAATTCAGTTGGTTGTATTTCTGATGCTTCTACGGGGGTGAGTTTGAAAGTTTCTCCGAAGCCAGCTAAGCCTACTATTACGCCCGACACAAGCATAACATTAGTATGTGGAACAGACTCTCGTATTCTAAAAGCGACTAGTGGAGGAACGTCTTATAGTTGGATTGTCGGAAGTAAAACGCTCACAGGCTCTACCAGTAGTGCTATTACAGTAACGGGGCGAGATACTTCTTCGGCTAATGGAAGCAGTAACTATACTTATACGGTTGCTCTAAAAAATTCAGTGGGTTGTGTTTCTGACTATTCTACAGGCTATACGTTGCAACTGTTTCCTTCTATTCCTGCAAAGCCAACGATTACGGCTGGCGGTGTAACAACTTTTTGTGAAGGTGGAAATGTGACGCTGACTTCATCTTATACGACTAATTCGAACGTTTGGAGTTCTACCACTGCAATAGATACCACTACTTCAAAAGCAGTAGGATTGGTAGTTACAAAAACAGGGATTTATACAGTAAAAGCTAAAGATGCAAATGGATGTGTATCGCTTGTCTCAGATGCCAAATTGGTTACTGTCAATCCAAATCCAACAGCACCTACTATATTAGAGGGAACAGCAGTAAGTATTTGTGAACTTGAAAGCAAAACTTTAACAGCTAATGATAAAGGCACTGGTGTATATACGTGGAATACTGGTAGCAAAACAAAGAGTATCACCGTTAGTACGGCAGGAAGTTATAGTCTTACCTTTACTGATGCTAATACTTGTACTTCTAAACCATCTGTAGCTACAGTGCTTACGGTAAATCCGTTGCCAGCTAAACCAACCATTTCAATTATCCGCCCTGCGGAGTTTTGTGATGGCGATTCTACGGTATTACGTTCATCAACGGCTTCAGGATATATTTGGAGTACCAACCAAACCGTTGGGCAAATCATTGTTAAGGAATCAAAGACTATTTCAGTAATTGCGGTTTCAGACAAAGGTTGTAAATCAAAAGATGCTTCCGACCCTGTTGCGGTTATTGCCAACCCTTTACCTGCTACACCAACTGTCGTAGCAAATGGGCCCTTGATTTTCTGTCCAGATTCTACGGTTACACTATCGTCTTCGGTAATAGGTAATGAATATACGTGGACGAATATAAGTAGTAGCATCGTTTTTGGAAAAACTCAATCTGTAATAGTTGGAGAAGCAGGAGAATATGCTGTACAAGCGATTAGTGTGAAGAAATGTATTTCTAAGATTTCAAAAAGTGTAAAAGTATCTGTGCGAGAAGCACCACAGCCAGCGAGTATCTTGGCTTCACCTATTGCTACTTTCTGTAAAGGTGGAACAGCCACATTAAGAGCACTAATAGCAAATGGAAATGTGGATAGATATAGCTGGAGAGATGAAGATACTAAAAAAGAGATTGCCACGACAGCAGCTATCACAACAGATACGTCGGGAAGATATGCTGTAAAAGTAAGAGATACCTTTGGATGCTTTTCGGCCTATTCAAAAGTATTGAAAGTTACCGTGAATCCATTACCTGCTAAACCAACATTGAGAATAGTACGACCAAAGATTTTCTGTGATGGCGACAGTACTTTATTAGAAGCAAGTTTGCCAACTACTACTACCAATGGATTGAAAAATGTATATCAATGGACAGTCGATGGGTTATTACAAACTGGCATCAGCGGTAGAACATTTACATGGAAAAAAGCTAATGGCATAGGAGTAGCCGTAATTGATACGAATGGATGTAAATCTGTAGCGAGTTCGGATACCATCAAAACAACCGTCAATCCACTACCAGCTGCACCATCTATCACCCTGAGAGGAGCCAATCCTTTTTGTGCAGACAAAAGCGTTTCTTTAACAGCGATAGGAGTACAGGCAAGTAGTTATAAATGGAGTATTTCGAATAGTACGGCTAGCACTATTACGGTAAATTATGCTGGCGATGTAACAGTACAAGCTGTTAGTGCTTTTTCATGTTATTCAAAATCATCACAGCCCATTACTTTAAGTGTATATCCATTACCAGCAACACCACAAATTAGTGCTACGGGGAATCTTACTTTTTGTGATGGTGGTAGTACTGTCTTAGCGACTGCAAATACTAATAAAGCCTATTGGTATAAAAGTACCAACGATTCGCTAGGGAATGGTACAAACAATACTTTTGTAGTGAATAAATCAGGAAACTATTTTGCAAGAGTAGAAGATAAAAACTTCTGTCTGTCGGCGCCATCGAATGCTATTACAGTAGATGTTCGTTCGCTTCCAACTACGCCAGTGATTTCACAAGCTGGAGCTTTCTTTTTAGTAGCTCAAAGTTCTGGAGACGAAAATGGCTATATATGGAAATATAACGGAGAAGAACAGAAAAGCTTTATTACAAATACCATCAAAGTGAAAAAGGATGGTAATTACCAAGTACAGGCAAGTAAAATATATAATCAAGTGGCTTTGCCAAGTGGTAGTCTGATGTGTTATTCACAACCGTCATTAGTGTATAAATATACGCAGGATTTGACTTTTGAAGGAATGAACGTTTATCCAAACCCAAGTGCTACGGGTGATATTACGATTCAAGTTGTTGAAGATTTGATAGGTGCTGATGTGTCAGTGTATACAATGGATGGAAGACTGATTGAGACATTTAAAGTCAATAAATTTGATACGCCAAGAACGCTTAAACTGAGTGGTTCTATAGGAAATATTTATTTTATCAAACTCAAAACAGATAGTTTTGAAAGAATAAAGAAAGTAGTCGTAACGCAATAGCGAAGTTTTGAGTGATGAGTTGTCATAATATCAGTTGATACAAAAAAGCGGTCAAAATTAATTTTTTGACCGCTTTTTTGTGATTGATGTTCTCCGAATTCCTACTGTTTGAGCGAAGCGAGTTTAGGAATTCTTGATTTTTTTGTTACTTTTTGCATCAAGGCAAAAAGTAAGGACGAGAATAAATTCAAAAACCTTAGAAATCGTCTGAAACACTTTCTTTTAAATAGAAATTATAGGTTTCATTTATACATCACAAATTAAAACACCTTGTTTTAATGAAGCGATTTTATCAGATTTTGCAGGAATGAACTCTTGTCCGATGAATCCTTTATAACCAGTATCAAGGATAGCTTTCATAATAGCTGGATAATACAATTCTTGCGTATCGTCAATTTCATTTCTACCCGGAACGCCACCTGTATGGTAGTGTGAAATATATTGATGATATTTTTTAATCGTAGCAATTACGTCGCCTTCCATGATTTGCATGTGATAAATATCATAAAGTAATTTGAATTTATCTGAGCCAACCATCTCGCACAAAGCCGCACCCCAATCAGTATGGTCACATTGATAATCCTTGTGGTTTACTTTTGAATTCAGCAACTCCATCGTGATGGTTACATCATGTTTTTCTGCTGTTTTCATGATTCTCTGTAAACCTTTTTTACAGTTGATTAATCCATCTTCATCGCTTAATCCATTTCTGTTTCCAGAAAACGTAATTAAGTTTTTAACACCCGCCTTAGCTGCTTTCGGAATCAAATCTTCATATAATGCCACGAGTGCATCATGATTCTTTACATTGTTGAAACAGCTAGTTAAGCCCATACCATTTCCCCATTGGTTACCTTCTGGCCACCCGATGGCTGATGTTAAATCATATTTTTTCAAAATTTCCCATTCCGAAGGACCTGTCAACTCAAGGCTTTGCATACCAATATCTTTGGCAGCTTTACAAAGGTCTTCAAATGGAATAGAGCCATAACACCAACGACAAGCAGAGTGATTTACTCGACCTTTCAATGCGGCACCTATCTGTGTGTCTGCCGCTTCAATTCGATTACTGAGCGAAGAAGTTAGCATGGTTGCAGTTACCGCACCGACTCCCTGTAGAGCCGCTCGGCGTGAAAAAGTTTTTCCCATAGTTTTTTAAAAGTCCTGAATTAGAATTAAAGAGTATATCTAAACTAGATTATACTCAAATTCGATGGAATTTAGGGGATTTTTTTGAAAAAACAATCCTGCAACGTATAGTTTTATGAATGCCAAGTTTTCATCATGTGTAATGTATCATAAGCGGCCTTTTGATTGTACTCAAAAGCTAAGCTTTTGTAGTTAACTAAATCTACAATGGTACCGATAAAACACAAACCACCTGTGAAGAAATAGAGAATTCCCATTCCGATTTGGTCAGTTAAAAAACGCTGAATACCTGCAAAACCAAAGAAACCGATTACAGTTGTTATCAAAATAAGGGTAGTATCCCTGCGTTTGTTTTGATACATCATGATAAAGGTCTTTTGTTGGTCTTCAGACATATCTTTGATTAAACTTTGGATAAACATTGCTTCCTCAGCCTCAAGGTTCGAAAGCATCATCATTATGTTGGGTGTCATTTTCTTGTATGTTTAAGTTTAAATGTTGGTAAGTATATTTTAGTAAAGTGATAATTCTGGCAACGATAACAATTACAGCAAAAATTCCAAGTGGGTGACTGTCAAATGATTGTTGTAAATTTCCATGAAATAAAAATGAAATAGCATGACCTAATCCACAACCCGGACAAAATGAAAATCCTAAGTTTTTTATCGGACAAAAACTAAAATGGTTTTCGTGTGGATTATCAAGAAACAACCAGATTAATCCACTAATCCAAAACAAGAGTTCGATATTTAATTTCCGTATCATTGTGAATCAAAGGTGATGGATATTTTCTGATAATAGCTATAATTCTACACAGAATGTCTTTTTTAGGGGTGGATAATGTGTTTTGTAGGATGAATTTAATTTTAGGTAGTAAATCGGAAAATTATGCAACATAATCAGAAACTAATATAAATACTTATCATGTTGAAAATACGTATCTTTGTGAGTCCTTTTAGCATTCGGCTATCAGTGTTTGTTTTACTATAAGATTTAATATTAGATACATAGACATTTTCTTTAAATATTTTAGCCGAAAGCTGATTGCCGACGACTGAAAGCTTTACTTTTAAAGCTCATTATGAAAAAAGTACTCATACGCATATTTTGCCTTTTGATGGCCTTCCAAGTGCTTTTCGCAAGCGTTGGATTTGCTATGTATGAGCATCTTTGTAAAATAAGCGGAAAAAGTAATTATATGCTTTCTCAGCCTAAGCGTAGTTGTTGTGCTAAAAAAGCTAAGATGACAGAACATTCATCAAAGCTTAGTATCAAAAGAGCTAAATGTTGTTCAGATTCAGTTACTCATTATAAAATCACGCCAAATGCATCACAGGGAATTAGTATAGACTATAAAATTCCTTCTTTAGCATGGATAATTGAAACACCCATTTTTTATACTTTTACGTGGGTAGCTCAATCTGTTTCTTTCAAAATCTCTCATTATTATAATACCGCACCCCCTTTATTTGGACGACTCCGCCTTATCTTTATTCAGTCCTTTCTTATTTGATTTTTGTTAGAATATCAAACGCTATCTTTTGTGGTATTGCGTTATCTAATTGTGTTGATAACTCAAAAACCTTAGTCGTTTTAATATTTTAATATGAAAAATCATGAATTCTATTATAGTTTCAAAAATATTCTCTAGGCTCATTGTACTGATAATCACCAATGTAGTGTTGTTTTCACCATTATTTGCTCAGAGCGGCGAAACAGTTAGAGGCATAGTCCAAGAGAAAAAAACTGATGGCAAAACAGAAGTCATCATCGGTGCTACCCTTCGTTGGCAAAATGCCCAACGAGGAACCACCACCAATGAAAAAGGAGAGTTCTCTATCAGTAAAGAATCTCAAAACCATCAATTAATCGTTAGTTCTGTCGGGTATAAAACCGATACGCTGATGGTACATTCATTAGACTTCTTAGAGATTAATCTTATCCCCATAAATGCCAATTTATCTGAAGTTGTTGTAAAAGCGGAGGCTAGTGCTATGGATAGAATGAACCCTATTCATACCGAAATCATTACTTCGAAAGCCCTTGCCAAGGCCGCTTGCTGTAATCTGTCAGAAAGTTTTGAAACCAATGCTTCGGTGTCTGTTAGTTATGCTGATGCGGTAACGGGTGCAAAGCAAATTCAATTATTAGGGCTATCGGGTAATTATATTCAAACGAATGTGGAAAATATTCCAGCTATTCGTGGCTTGAACAGCACGTTCGGACTAAACTATATTCCCGGCACTTGGATTTCTTCGATTGATGTGGGCAAAGGAGCGGGTTCAGTAATAAGTGGCTATGAATCTATGACGGGAGCATTGAATGTAGAATTGGCCAAACCAGATGTTGCCGAAAAATTGTATTTGAATACTTATTTGAATAGTCAGGGTAGAGGAGAAATCAATCTTTCTTTAGCCAATAAAATCAACGAAAAATGGTCTGTAGGTTTACTCACGCATGGGAGTACTTTGCAGACTAAATTGGATAAAAACAAAGATGGTTTTTTAGATTTGCCACTTTATACCCAATACAATGCCATTAATCGTTGGAAGTACCAAAGTGATAAAATGATGGCTTTGTTTGGTGTAAAAGCATTGTATGAAGACCGTTTGGGTGGACAAGTAAAATTTAATCCAGATACAGACCGCAATATGCCAAATGCTTATGGTTTTGGAAGTACCACAAAGCGCTACGAATTTTTTAGTAAAACCGCCAAGCTATATCAAACTAAGCCCTATCAGGGCTTAGGGCTTATTATCAATGGTTTGTACCATGATAACCAGTCGTATTTTGGGTTTAAAAACTATACAGGTACTCAAAAGAGCATATATGCCAATTTAATTTATCAAAATATATTAGGCAATACCAACCACCAATACAAAACAGGAATAAGTTACCTGTTGGATGATTACAATGAAAAGTACTTAGATTCTACCTTTAAAAGAACAGAATCTGTACCGGGTGTTTTTGTAGAATATACAGAAACCATTCCTGAAAAATTAACGCTTGTAGTAGGAGGTAGGGTAGATTTTCATAATTTGTATGGTACTAGGTTTACACCTAGAATACATGCCAAATATGATATTACATCTGACCTTCACCTACGTCTTAGTGCAGGGAAAGGTTGGAGAATGCCTAATGCGATTGCCGAAAATTTTGGAATGCTAGTGAATTCGAGGCAATTGGTTGTACCTGAAATCATCCGACCAGAAGAATCTTGGAATTTTGGAGCGAGCCTGAGTAACGATTTTTATCTTTTTGGAAAGAAAGGAACAATTATTTTAGATGCCTATAGAACGAACTTCCAAAATCAATTAATCGTAGATATGGAAAATGCTGATTTAGTTCGTTTTTATAATTTAAAAGGGCGTTCGTTCTCTAATAGTTTTCAGGCAGAAGTAAATTATGCACCCAGTAAACGTATCGAAACTAAATTAGCTTATCGCTTATTTGATGTTAAAAACGACGTACTGACTCCAGCGGGTGAGCTTACTTTATTACCAAAACAGTTTGTTAATCGCGAGCGAGTGCTATTTAACATTGCGTATGCCTTGCCTTATAATAAATGGAAAATAGATTTTACTTGGCAATGGAACGGCAAGCGTAGGATTCCTGACACTGCCGAAGGACATGTGCATTCTGTGACGTCTCCATCGGTATTTGCTCCTGCTTTTTCAAATATTAATGCACAAGTGACAAAGGCTTTCTTGAAATGGGAAATGTATGTTGGAGGCGAAAATCTCAATAACTTTACACAGAGCAATCCTATTATTGCAGCGAACGACCCTTTCGGAAAGAATTTTGATGCTTCAATGGTATGGGGGCCTGTTATTGGACGAATGGTGTATGTGGGGATGCGTTATAAAATTAAATAAGAGCGATGAAGTTATATATCAAAAATATGGTTTGTGATCGCTGTAAGATGGCCGTAAACCAAATCCTTACACAACTGAATATTGAGGTAGAACAGATTGAACTTGGCGAAGTTATTATTCAGCAAGATTTAGACGAACAAACACAGACTATTCTGGCTCAAAAATTGAATGATGTAGGTTTTGAGTTATTGGATGATAAACGAAAGAAAATTGTTGAGAAAATAAAGAATGTAGTGATTGAGATGATTTATCAAGCAGACGATAGTGTTGATAAAATAACACCATCTTTTCTGATTGCTGAACGTGTGGGGCGAGATTATAAGTATCTGAGTACCCTGTTTTCGGAAATTGAAGGAAAAACGATAGAACAATATTTAATTTTTCAGAAAATAGAAAGAGTCAAGGAATTGTTAGTCTATGATGAATTAACACTAAGCCAAATAGCTGACCAATTGCATTACAGTAGTGTTCAACATTTATCGAATCAGTTTAAAAAAGTAATGGGCCTGACGCCTAGTCGTTTCAAGGAGTTACAATCTCATACAAGAAAAGCCTTGGACGAGATATAATTTAAAAGTTGAATTAGACTTTAAAATGCCATAAAAACAAATATACTTTAACAAAATAATCAATCAATAAAACAAACAACAACATGAAAAAGAACATCTTAGCATTAATCCTTTTATTAGTTTCAGTGCTTACATTTGCAGAAACGCCTAAAACAGAAACAGTAAAAATTAAAACTTCTGCCATTTGCGAAATGTGCAAAGAGCGTATCGAGAAAAAATTAGCCTTTACCAAAGGAGTTTCAGAATCTAATCTGAATATTGAGAGTAAAGAAAAAATTGTAACAGTAACGTACAACCCAAAGAAGACATCGGTAGAAAAAATTAAAAAAGCTATTGCAGATGTAGGATACGATGCTGACGAAGTAACCGCTAATGCTAAAGGCTATGAAAAATTACCTTCTTGCTGTAAAAAGGGGGGAATGTAGTTTTTTAGCTTTGAGAATTTACTCATGGCATGACTTCAAGTCATGCCATGAGTTTTGTTACATAAAAAAGGGATCGTCGATTCAAAATCGACAACCCCTTCTTATGCTCAAAGCTCATCGCTCAAGGCTTAAAGCTATTACGCCAACATCCCTAATAAAGATGAAAGTTTATCTTTTAAATCTTTTCTATCCACGATAAAATCAAGGAATCCGTGTTCTAATACGAATTCAGCACTTTGAAAACCTTTTGGTAAATCTTTACCGATAGTTTCACGAATAACTCGCGGACCAGCAAAACCAATCAAAGCACCTGGTTCTGAGATATTAAAGTCTCCGAGCATGGCATAAGATGCCGTTACGCCTCCAGTTGTTGGATCTGTCAATAAAGAAATATAAGGAATCCCTGCTTCGGCTAATAAAGCTAATTTGGCAGAAGTTTTCGCCATTTGCATTAACGAGAACCCAGCTTCCATCATCCTTGCACCACCCGAACGAGAAATCATTAAAAATGGAATTTTGTGTGCAAGAGCATAGTCGATACCACGAGCAATTTTTTCACCTACTACAGAACCCATTGAACCGCCAATAAATGAAAAGTCCATCGCAGAAACTACCATTTCAATGCCATTTACTTTGCCATGAGCAGTTCTTACCGCATCTTTCAAGCCTGTTTTCTTTTCAGTAGCTTTAATACGATCAGGATAACGTTTTGTATCTACAAACTCCAGAGGGTCGCCAGAAGAAAGCATGGCATCCAATTCTGTATATTTTGTTTGATCGAAAAGAATCTCAAAGTATTCTTGAGAGCCAATCTTTTCATGATAATTGCAGTTTGAACAAGTATAAGCGAACAACTTATGTTCACGAGTGTGCATTGCTTTTTTGCAAGATGGGCATTGATACCAAAGCCCGTCTGGAGCTTCACGTTTTGATTCGGTAGGGGTTAAAATACCCTTATCTTTTCTGGTAAACCAAGACATATTTTATGATTGCTAGATTCGAATGTTAATGATTGAAAGCCTTTTGTTTCAATATATAATTGCGGTTAATACATTTCTAAGAAATGCAAAATCTTGGCAAAGATAAGGTATTGCGTTTCGACTTATAACATTTTTGTGAAAAATTGTTATGTAACATAATAAAAATGAGCCTTTTTGAATACACAAAAAGGCTCATTTTTATTATTCTTTGAAAATTATTTAGCTAAAACTATTTTTTTATTAATCATTCCATTTTCTGTTTGAAGCTTTAAAAGATAATAGCCATTTGAAAGATTCGCTAGGTTAATAGTATGGTTAAACTCATTTCCCGAATTAGTATGTTGTTCGTTAAAGACAGATACCCCAAAGATATTTACAACATTAATGGTTACACTCTTTGTCGCTTTAGCAAAGCTCGCTTTTAGTTTGTATTCACCATTAGGTGAAGGGTTTGGAGAAATGGTTACTTCAATTGTACTGCTTGGTTCATTACCTAATACAGTTGGGGTTACTATCACAGGTTTGCCCGATGGCCCTTGTATATTCAAGTTATCGACAGTCCATCCCCATCCATAAGCAAGAGGGTCAGCTAACAATCTAAAACGGACCAAGACCTTATCACCCGCCTTGAAATCCCCAGAAGTTAGCATATCTATTTCTCTTTTTCTAAAAAGACTAGGCGTGCCGACTACCTTTGAATTTTGATCTTTATCCAAATTTAAAGAAGTCCAAGCTTTTTTCCAGTCAGGGTCATCATTTGAATCCCAACCTGATTGGAACCACTGCCATGTTTTACCATTGTCTTTAGAGCCTTCCACTACCACATAATCAAAGAAATCTCTATCAGGGAAAACTGCACCATCTGCACCAGGTTCTACGAGTACTATTTCATCAAAGTAGATTTTAGCAGTATCGCTTCTTAAAGTAATTGGTTTCAGTAATTGAGCGATATAATTGGTAAATAAATTTCCATCTACTTCAAATGTCTCTTCTGAACCATTTTTATAAGGATGGTCAGAGTTTAAAGCAATACTTGTAAAGTTTGTGGGTTTTGAGAAAGTAAAACCTTTTAGATAAAAATCATCAGGCGCTGCTGGCGACGTATCAAAATTATTGATGTAAGTATTTACCGCAGGAAATAATTTCAAGACTTTAAATTCATAAAAACCAGTTTCAGGCGAGAAGCGTGTATTCTTAGCCTTAGCTTTATCTTTTACTACGATGCGATATTTTACTACATCATTCCCTTTAAATTGAGCCGATGTAAATTTAAAACTACCATTAAAAGTAATGGTTTTATCGCTAGTAGTATAGGTCAATATAATGGGCGTTTGTTTTACATCATTGATATAATATTCTACATAAGCACTGTCAATACCTATGTTATCATAGGCTTGTCCTTCTGGAAGCTTTATCTCAGTATCAGTGTTGTAAATTGAAAAAATATTGTTAGTATAAGAAATAACAGGTTTTACAGTATCTGCTCCAATGGTAAATTGATAATAATTTGCAAAACCTTTAGGACTCAATGGTGCTTCTGCGGGCGTAGCTAATTTTCTACCTGCTAAGTCTTCACCTTGCCAGTAATAACTAATTTTGCGTCTCTCTGTTGATTTTGGTAATGTATATGAATACTGATTGCCTGCTTTGGTAAGTGGTACTTCTTTGGCATCTGCGATGCTATTAGTAGTAGTCATATACAACTTTACAGAACCATCTTTTATAGCAGTATCTCCTAATACTTTTGCTGTAAAGATATAGTCTTTGCTCGTATCTTCATTATCCGTGAGAGGGTCATGTGTAATAGAGCTACTAATCCAACCCAAATCTGCAAATAGGTTTAATACAATGGGTCCAATTTCACGCGTTAATTCACCAGCTGCAATAGAAGGGGTCATTAAAGCATTTGGGTCGCCGATACGATAAGTAGCTTGATCTACGTGATAAATACTAGAACCCGCACTATAAGTAGTAGGAGCATATAATTTAGCCTGTTTGTTAGCATTCGCTTTTGTCGCTGAAGGGCTATTTAAAAATAGTTTGCCTCCTACAACTTCTTTACGAAGAGCCGCAGAAAAATTTTCGATAGTAGTAGAGTCAATCAATGATACACCTGCACTATTAACAATGAAATTGTCAAAAATTCCTGCTGAACCTACAAAGCTACCACTCCCCCAACCAGCTACGGTATCGCTTGCTCCAAAAGTACCTATAAAACCAAGTCCATGTCCATATTCATGCAATACAACCGAATACAGGTCATATTGTAATCTTGTGGGAGTCGATTCCCCCGTGTACCAGTCGGTACGGTCAGAATTAAAAGTAGCAACAATATCTGGTTGATCAGTACCATTAAGGTCTTTTCTTGCCATTTTCTCGGCAAGGGCAATAGGATACCAAGTACCTGCTTTAGCTGCTCCCGGAAAATTACGATAATAAGTTGACGCACCAGCTGACCCTAATACACCAGAGGCTAGACTCCGCCAGCGTACTAAAATTTTAATAGGCACATCCGAATTTAGTGCATTAGCCCATGTTGCGGCAGCTCTTTCAAAAACACTTTTTACCTCGGCGGATAAATTGGAGCCTTGTTCGTAAAAAACTTGAAAATTAGCTGCTTGAGTGGAAGATTTTCGAATATTAGCAGCTATTTTCTTATCTGCTTCTAGTTTTGCTTTCATCATCTCGGTATATCCCATTGGCAAAACACGTTCTTTGGCTTGCTCAGGTGTTGGTGCATAATCAACAATCTGAGTTCCTGGGATAGACTCGATTTTGATTTTTTGTGTGAAAGCAGCAAAGCTTCCCATGGTTATTAGAGTAGCAAGTAATAATTTTCTCATATTAAAATAAATTTTAGGAGACTTATTAAGATAGAATTTGAAGTGTTTGCTACACAAGATAATAACTATTTTTGATAGAAGTTAATAAAGGTTTTAGAAACATAGTTAATCCATAGATAGCTATTAGATAAACGAAAAAAAAGGCTTTCTTTTTATATTTAAGAAAGCCTTTTTAATAAAATAATTTTCAGCTATTAATATCCAGGGTTTTGAACAACGTTCGCATTTGTACGAATTTCATTGGTAGGAATAGGCAATTGGAACTTAGGATCACCAGCAGCTAACGTTTTAAAGCCATAGGTTGTTCCAGTTCCATCGAATCTATCACCCCAGTTTGAACGAACTATGGCTAAACCTTTGCGCTTAATATCAAAGAAACGATGACCTTCAAATGCCAATTCGAGGCGTCTTTGCAAGTCAATTTCAGCCTTCAACGCATTACCACCTTCTTGATTATCAGCGGCGACAAAACCTACATAGCGGCTTGCTCTTAATGTATTCAAATCTTTTAAGGCATCAGCATCTTTGTTTAATTGAGCCAAAGCTTCTGCACGGTTTAATAATACCTCTGCAACCCTGATTACCTTAGGGTCAACTACGTTGGCATTACCTGTAGCACGGCCAAAATATTTGATGATATTGTTGTATTTGAATCCACCAAAAGTACTTGAACCAATGTACGCATTTTTACGAACATCATTGTCTTTGTATAATTTAAAGAAATCATAATCAATAACATATTCTGAACGTACACCTGAGGCTGAACTTTGGCTGTATTCTACACCTGGCGAGACGGCATCTTTATCTACAATTTGTAATTTTAATAGTAAGCCGTCGTTACTTGCATCTTTCCAGATATTTGCAAAATTAGTAATCGACCCAGGGCTTGAACTCAATGCTAATGATTGGGTAGCTGAATCAGCGGCTTTTTGCCATTGGCCCTCATACAAATACAATCGTGAAAGTAGAGCATAGACTGTTGCTTTGTTGAAACGATAGATGCCATTTCCGCTTCCGATTAGCGTTGCGGCTTCTACCAAATCTGCTTCTATTTTAGCATAATTTGATTTAACCGTTTCACGGGCAGGTCTAGCAGTTGGATCAGTACTTGTTACATAAGGAATACCTAAATCAGCATCGCTTGCTTGTGTAAAAGCTTTTCCGTATAATTTAACCATATCAAAATGAGCAAGGGCACGTACCGCTAAAGCTTCACCTTTAAAGTTGTTTTTGGCTGTACCATCTGATAATTTATTAATGTTTACCAGAATACCATTGGCCCTACGAATAGATGAATAGGCTTGTGTCCATAAGTCCCAAGCATTGTCACCATTATAACGCCATTCATGGAAAAAACGATTTGATAAACGACCAGTACGGCTCATGATAGCATTGTCTGACATAATATCAGGCAGACTAATTGATGAACCCGCATAATATGAACCACCTGATAAACCTGATAAACCACTTACTGCACGGGCATACATACCTTGTGCTGCATTGGTAAAATCAGATTCTGTCTCAAATGCTTGCGTATCAGTTACTGAGTTATATGGACCTAGTTCAAGTTCTTTATCGCTGCAGCTTGTTACTCCAATCAGAGTAAAAATGCTAAGAGTTAAAATATATTTTTTCATATTTTGTAAGTCTGTTTAATGGATGAATTTAGAAGGTTAAATCAATGCCGAATGTTAATTGACGTGTTACAGGATAGCTATAACCACGGAATAATCCTTGTGTTTGTCCTCCAGTACTTTCTGCTTGTCCAAAACCAACTTCTGGGTCACCTTTTGCTTCAAAGGCATAATACCACCAGTTTTGTGCTTGTGCATAAATTCTAACTGATTGTATTTTCGCTTTTTTGGTAATAGATGAAGGGATAGTGTATCCTAAAGTAACATTTCTTAAACGGATAAAATCACCTTTTTGTAAATAACGATCTGTTGTATAGCTAATGCCAGTTGGAACGGGTAATACGCCAGTATCACCTGGTTTTTTCCAATAATTCAAGGCATCTGCTGCTTGGTTATTATAGATGTATTCACCGTCAGAAGTCAAATCATTCCACATTGAGTTAAATATATAGTTTCCACCAGAGTAATATAAATCAGCACCTAACGAAATACCTTTATAACTAATATCAGTATGGAAGTTACCAAAGCGTGTTGCTAAACGAGATTTGCCTTCTAAAATTACTGCATCGCTTGGAGAGTAATTCTCTACCACTTCACCATTAACGTTATAAAATTGTTGTGCTCCCGTAGCTGAATTTACACCCGCATAGCGAGTCATAAAATATACATCAACTGGTTGACCAATTTGAAGCTTGCTAAGACCTCCAGGACGAATTATACCATCTTCTGTAAGTGCTGTAACCTTATTCTTATTGATAGAGTAGTTTACATTTACATCCCATTTAAAATCTTTGTTATCAATAATTTTGTATCCAACTGTCAATTCAACCCCTCTGTTTTGTACAGCTCCTACGTTTTCAATTCTTGATTGGAAACCAGTTGTTGTAGAGAGAGGTCTTTCATAAAGTAACGAGGAACTTTTCTTCGTGTACCAGTCTATTGTGCCGTAAAGACGATTATTCATTACAGAGAAATCTAAACCAATATCAGTTGCAGTTTGTTTTTCCCAAGTTAAATCTGGGTTTGCTACTTGTGATGGGAATGTAGCAGATGTTAAACCATAACTGCTGTAACGATACAATCCTAATGATGTATAGTTACCAATACGGTCGTTACCTGTTAAACCATAACTAGCTCTTAATTTTAATGAATTGATAAAAGTTAAGTCTTGAATAAATGATTCTTTATCTAAATGCCATCCTGCACTAACAGCACCAAATAAACCATAGCGATTGTTTGCCCCAAAACGAGAAGACCCATCACGACGACCAGAAAAATCAATAAAATATTTTTGATTAAAATCGTAGTTGATACGACCAAATAGCGAATACAATGCCCAATCTGATTTACTAGTCGTTGCACCTGTTGGTGTTGAAGCATTGTCCTGAGTATTAACTTTATCAGAAGGATATCCTTTTGTTGACAATGAGAAAGCTCTTGCTCTGTCTCTTGTAAATTCTATCCCACCCAATACTTTGAAATTATGGGTATTGTCAATAGATTTGGAATAAGTAGCAGTATTAGTGAAAACATAATTGAATCCTTGTGAACCATTATCTGTTTTTGAACCTCTCGCTGCTGGGTCTCCCACATATTGATCAAGAATTGAATTAGGTTTTATAAAATATTCTCTGTAGTAGTCTGTGTAAATTAAGCCAATTTGTGAACGAATATCTAGGTTTTTTATAGGTGTTAATGTTAGATAAAAGCTACCCAACCCATTTACAATTGTTTGTTTTTCAGTATTGTTTACTATTGCCTCCGAGATACTAAACCCATTTGCTGTTAGGTTGTAAGTACCATCATCATTAAATTCTGGTTCATAAGGATTATAAGCATAAATAGCATAGAAAGGATTTTGTACATTATAACGATCTCTTTGTTCGTTGGTTTGTATAGATGCAAATTGTAAGTTACTTCCAGTTTTTAACCATTTATTTGCACGATACTCCAAGTTGACTCTTCCTCCTTTCACATCAGAATTAGATCCGTTTACTAAACCTCCAACATTAGAACTTTGCAGACTGATATTATAAGAAAATGAATCATTTGCTCCACTAATACCAAAACGATGTGTTCTTAATTGCCCTTTTTGTAAAAGAGTCTTAAACCAATCTGTTTTACCTGCTGATAATCTAGTTACTTCTGTTTGGTATTCAGCATCGGTCATTGTCGTTACATCATCTTGAAAATAACCATTGGTATAACCCAAATCTTTTTCATAACGTAGCTTTTCATCAAAAGTCATCATTTTGAAATTATCAGGAGTTTTTTCAGAGTAACCCGCTTGAAAAGAGTAGGTAATTTTTGGTAATCCTTTTTTTCCTTGTTTTGTTGTAACCAAAATTACTCCGCCAGCACCTCTAGAACCATAAATTGCAGCAGATGAAGCATCTTTTAATACTTGTACATCTTCAATTTCGTTGGGGTTAATGGTATTTAAAATATTAATACCTCCTTGTGCTTCACTATTACCTACAGGCACACCATCAATTACTACTAATGGTTGAGAACCAGCAGATAGAGAGCTCTCACCACGAATACGGATGAAAGACTGTCCTGAAGGACGTCCATTTATAGCGATAATTTGTAAACCAGCAGCCTTACCTTGTAAAAGATTATCGAATGATGTACCCCCAGGTTTACCCTCTAGGGCTTTCCCAGAAATATTTGCTTGAGATGCTGTAAGGTTTTGCTTTTTAGTTGTACCATAACCTACTACTACTACTTCTTCAATATCAGTAACGTCTTGTACTAATGCAACATCAATGATGGTTTTAGTGCCAACAATCACTTCTTGCTTAATAAACCCTACAAAACCAAATATTATTTTAGCATTGTTAGGGACATTAATTTTATAAGAACCATCTGCACCAGTAGTTATTCCTCTGGATGTACCTTTTACCGACACACTTACACCTGGGAGTACTGCCCCATCTTCTGACGAAGTCACTTTTCCGGAGATAATTCTGTCCTGAGCCGCCATTTTTAGCGTTAAAGTCAGCATCAGTACAAAAATCATTAGTAGTTTTCTGTTCATGTTGTTGATTTTGTTTTAAAAGTTGGGAATGTTTAGTTAGAAAAAAATGAATCAGGTAGGTTTGACTTTACTTTAGACCTCATACTTTTTAAATCAATATATAAACGAATATTGATAATTTATTATTTTAAAATTAACATATATTGCTAGTCTTTTGTTGTGTTTTTTTGACAAAACATGGTTTTTGTTTTGTTATCACCAAAAAACATCGCTTACTAAATAAGTATTTGTTAAAATAATAGAAGAGTATTCAATACTAAAGATAATTTTTATTTTACACATTAGTATAAGTAAATATAACTATTTTTTAAAAAGAAGTAGCGCAAACCCACAATAGTTCCGAGTAGAAAAGCTATATATAATAGCTGTATAGCGATTGACGGTAATATGTATACTACTATTTTTAATTTTACAACATATTATGATGTTTTGCTATTCATAGTCTGCTTAAAATGACTTATTGGTATTTCATCAATTGGGTTACAGTTTAAAAAAATTTGATGGCTTAATGTTTATACATTGAAAACATAGTTAAATAATGTTTTTTAGCAGGCTGTTCTACTGTACCATTTGCACTAAATCGGGATATTTAATCCTCGAGGTTCTTAGAAATACCTGTGTTTCATTAAAACCCTATTTTTTATTGGCTTATTCCTAAAAATTACCGTTCAATAAATCGCAATCGACTAAAGCTATAGAACAGTACTCAAAACAATAAATAATTTTTATATTTGTTGGTCGAAAAATCTCAGACTTTAACTTAACAAATAATATTATGATCGCTAGCTTAGACGCACTTACCCAAGAAAAAATCAACTTGTGGCTTTCGGGAAACTATGATGCAGATACCAAAGCCAGAATCCAACAACTTTTAGATGAAGGAAAAGAGACAGAGTTAACAGATTCTTTTTATAAAGACTTAGAGTTTGGAACGGGTGGAATGCGTGGTGAAATGGGTGTAGGTTCAAACCGTATGAACAAATATACTGTTGGTTCGGCTACACAAGGATTTGCTAATTACCTAAAAGCGAATTTCACAGGAGAAAGCATTAGCGTGGCTATCGCTCATGATTCAAGGAATAATGCTTCATTTTTTGCTAAAGTAGCTGCGGATATTTTTTCGGCCAATGGCATAAAAGTGTTTTTATTTAAAGAATTACGTCCAACGCCTGAATTATCTTTTGCAGTGAGACACTTAGGGTGTAATGCAGGGCTAGTGATTACGGCTTCGCATAACCCTCGTGAATACAATGGTTACAAAGCTTATTGGAATGATGGTTCGCAGGTAGTAGCACCACACGATAAGAATATTGTTGCTGAAGTAAATAAAATCCAATCAGTAGATGAAATCAATTTTACGGGTAATCCAGATTTAATTACGTTAATCGGCGAAGAAATTGATGCAGAATATTTGAAAACTATTCAAGCAAATTCAATCAACCCTGATGTAATTACGCGTCAGAAAGATTTGAAAATTGTGTATTCGTCTATTCACGGAACAGGTATTACTCTTGTACCAAAAGCGTTAAAATTGTTGGGATTTGAAGATGTAAACGTAGTTGAAGCTCAAGCTGAACCTAACGGAGATTTCCCAACGGTAATTTATCCAAACCCAGAAGAAACAGAAGCAATGACTTTAGCCATGAACTTGGCCAAAGAAATTGATGCTGATTTGGTAATCGCTACAGACCCTGATGCTGACAGAGTAGGGGCTGCGGTAAAAAATCCAGCAGGAGAATGGGTGTTGTTGAATGGTAACCAAATGGCAAGTTTGATTATCTATTACTTATTAGATGCTTGGAAAAAAGCTGGAAAACTGACGGGCAAAGAATTTGTTGCTAAAACCATCGTTACGACCAACATCATTGATAAAATGTGCGAAACACAAGGCGTTAAATGTTATAATACTTTAACAGGCTTTAAATTTATTGCTGCTGTAATTCGTGAGTTGGAAGGTAAAGAGAAATTTATTGGGGGTGGCGAAGAGTCGTATGGCTATTTAATTGGTGATGCCGTTCGTGATAAAGATGCCATTGCTTCATGTGCCATGATTGCTGAATTAACAGCTTATGCTAAAGATAATGGCAAGTCGTTATTTGATTTCTTGACGAGCATGTATATGGAAAATAATTTCTATTACGAAGGCTTGATTTCATTAACGAAAAAAGGAAAAGCAGGAGCGGAAGAAATTCAGAAAATGATGGCTGATTTGCGTAGCAATGTGCCAGCAACAGTAGCAGGTTCTGAACCAGTAACAGTAATTGATTATACCAATCTTACTTCAACTGATTTGAAGTCTGGAGCGGTAACTAATATTCCAACTGGATTGGGTATGGAAGCTTCAAACGTAATTCAATTGGTTTTAGCAGATGGTACAAAAGTATCTGCTCGTCCTTCAGGTACTGAGCCTAAAATCAAATTTTATGTTTCTGTAAACGAGCCTTTAGAAAAAGCGGAGGACTTTGAAACAGTATTGGCTAAATTAAAATTGAAAGTTTCGGCTATTCAAGAAGATTTGGGTTTGAAGTAAAAAACACATATTTAAACAAAAATGGCGAGAAATTTTTCTCGCCATTTTTGTTTTATACTTCTACTGCTCTCTTGAATTCTGAGGTAAAGTGGAATTGAATATCAGGATTATTCTGTATGTTCATCCTTAAAATCCACTCAGATTCTGCTAAGAAAACAAAGTTTCCATCTTTATCTTGTGCTATATTTTGTGCCTTTAAACGAACAAATTCTGTTAACTTCTTCTCGTCGTCTGAAGTTACCCAACAAGCTTTGGCAATATCACGGTGGTCAAAACGACATTTTGCGCCGTATTCGTGTTCTAAACGATACTGAATTACTTCATATTGAAGTTCTCCAACTGTACCTACTATTTTTCTATTTCCTAAATGTGGTTGTACAAATAACTGTGCTACTCCTTCGTCTGTCAATTGTTGAATCCCTTTTTCCAACTGTTTCGATTTCATCGGATCTAGGTTCATCAATTCCTTGAATATTTCAGGCGAGAAACTCGGGATACCTTGGTATTGTAAGATTTCCCCCTCTGACAGGGTATCTCCAATTTTAAAGTTACCAGTATCGTATAAACCCACTACATCACCTGGGAAGCCTTCGTCAATTACTTCCTTTTCCTGAGCCATAAAGTTGTATGGATTGTTGAAACGAAGGTTTTTATCTAAACGAACGTGCTTGTAGAATTTATTACGCTCGAATGTTCCTGAACATACCCTCAAGAAGGCAATTCTATCACGATGTTTAGGGTCTAGATTAGCGTGAATCTTAAAGATAAAACCAGTAAATTTTTTCTCTTCTGGTTCAACAATTCTTACGTCTGTTTTTCTGGCTTGTGTACTTGGTGCTATTTCAGTGAAAGTATCAAGTAATTCTTGTACTCCAAAATTATTAACAGCAGAACCAAAGAATACAGGTGCTATTTCTCCAGACAGATAAACACTTCTGTCAAAATCGCCATAAACTCCCTCAATCAATTCAATATCTTCACGTAATTGATTCGCATCTTTTTCTCCTACTTTCTTATCTAATTCCTCTGACCAAATGTCAACAGCCACTACTTCTTTCTCAATTTTAGTTTTGTTGGCATTGAAAATATTCAGCGACTTTTCATAGATATTATAAACACCTTTGAAGTTTGAACCAATATTAATAGGCCAAGTAAGTGGACGTACTTTGATGTTCAGTTTTTGCTCTAATTCATCTAATAAATCAAAAGGATTTTGCCCTTCTCTATCCATTTTATTGATGAAAACAATTACAGGCGTATTTCTCATCCTACAAACTTCCATCAATCTTTCTGTTTGCTCTTCAACCCCTTTTACACAGTCGATAACCAAAATAACTGAGTCAACGGCAGTTAAAGTTCTATAAGTATCTTCAGCAAAGTCTTTGTGACCTGGTGTATCTAGAATATTGATTTTAAGATTGTTGTATTCAAAAGTCATTACCGAAGTAGCAACCGAAATACCTCTCTGGCGCTCAATCTCCATGAAATCGGAGGTTGCTCCTTTTTTAATTTTATTTGATTTTACTGCACCAGCCGTTTGGATAGCTCCACCAAATAAAAGCAATTTTTCTGTGAGCGTAGTTTTCCCTGCATCGGGGTGAGAGATAATACCGAAAGTACGGCGTTTATGTATTTCTTCTTGTATGGTTGCCATTGTCAATCTATAAATAAGTGACTGAGGAATAATAACTCAGTCCTAAAAAACTAATCAAGTCGCAAAATTACTCATAAAAAAATAAACCTCACAGAATTTTGTTTTCTGTGAGGTCTGAAAATCAAACTATGAGAATAATATATTATTCTATTTCGTTGAGGTTACTTTTGCTTTTGCTATAAATGAAATAAACTACTAGTCCAATTCCCATCCAAACAAATGCAAATAATTGAGCTTTGCTATCTAATAATGACATTAACGCCACATTGGTAATAATACCAAGCGGAGCAATAACTACTAATAAAGGAGTTTTGAAAGGACGATCGCGATTTGGTTCACGCTGACGCAAAATTAATACGGCTAAACAAACCATAGCAAAGGCAAAAAGTGTTCCGAAGCTAGTCATATCACTCAATACACCAATAGGAGTAAATGAGGCTACTAAAGAAACTACTAAACCTACTAACAATGTGCTTTTCCAAGGAGTTTGGAAAGTAGGGTGAATTTTGCTGAAGAAATCAGGTAATAAACCATCTTTTGCCATTCCTAAGAATACACGTGTTTGTCCAAGCATCATCACCAACATTACAGACACCAAACCTACAGTAGCAGCCGTTGTGATGATAAATACTGCCCAAGGCTGTCCTACTTGGTCGAAAGCATAAGCTACTGGAGCTTTTAGTGCATCGCCCGTAATATCTTTGTAGTTAAGCATACCAGTAAGTACTAATGATACTAAAATGTACAATAAAGTACAGATAGCTAAAGAAGCAATAATGGCAAATGGAATATCTTTTTTAGGATTAATCGCTTCACCTGCTGAAGTAGAAACAACGTCGAAGCCAATGTAAGCAAAGAAGATAGCTGCCGCACCACTTAAAATACCTTTGATACCATAGGCTTCTTGCATCTTACCATCTGCGTGTTTTACCATTTCAGGTTCTGGGATAAATGGATGCCAGTTATCAACATTTACGAAGAATATACCTACAATGATAACAAATAGGATAGCTGATAATTTAAGAATTACAATTAAGTTATTGGTGTTAGCAGCTTCTTTAACACCTTTTACTAGAATCCAAGTAACTAGCCATGTAATCAAGAAAGCAGGCAAGTTAAATGAAAATGATGCGGGTTCTGTGATATTATTATCAATGGCGTACTGAGCACCAGAAAAAGGGTCATTAGTTAAATAATAGGGCATCGTAATGCCGAAGAGGTGCAGTAGCTTATTAAAGTAGCCGGACCAACTTACGGCGACGGTCATTGCTCCCATAGCATATTCGAGAATTAACCCCCAGCCAATTATCCATGCAAAAATTTCGCCCATTGTGCCGTATGCATACGCATAAGCAGAACCTTCTACAGGTAGCATTGAGGCAAACTCGGAATAACATAATGCAGCAAAAACACAACCAATCCCTGCTACAACAAATGATAATGCCAAAGCAGGCCCAGCATGATAATGTGCAGCGGTACCTGTTAATACGAAGATACCCCCACCAATGATACCTCCGATACCGATTGCTGTAAGGCTCCATTTACCCAGCACTTTATTTAATTTATTATTTTTAATATCAGCTTCATATGCTGACATAGGTTTTTTACGCCAAATACTGTTGCTCATAGGGTTTTAGTTTTTGTGTGAATTTGAAGTGATTTTTAGATTTTGGTTACTTGATTAATATGCTTTTTGTATCAAAGAAAAACTTTTCTTCCTAAAAAAGTACAAATGTCTAATTATACGAAAGTATATTTTGTTTAAACATCTTTGAAGATACAGAATATTTCGTCTCAAAACAAAAAAAGACCTGCAAGTAATGAAACTAGCAGGTCTTTTGAATTATAAATTAAGCTTTTGTAGCAGGGGCAACTTTTTTCTTGCCTGTACCTAAATCGATAACGATTGGTGCAGCTACGAAGATTGAAGAATAAGCACCAAACACAACACCAATGAACATAGCAAAAGAGAAGCCTCTTAGAATATCTCCACCGAATAATAATAATACCGTTACTACCAAGAATACTGTAGTGGCTGTCATTACGGTACGGCTCATTGTATGGTTGATAGACTGGTTGATTGTCTTAATCATCAATTCTTTATCACTAAGGTCTGCATCAACGCCGATTTCTTCACGAATACGGTCAAATACTACCACGGTATCGTTAATAGAGTAACCAATTACCGTCAGAATAGCAGCAATAAAGATTTGGTCAACCTCTAATTCAAAACCGAATAGGCGAGTAATACCAACCATTCCTAATACTACTAATGCATCGTGTAAAAGAGCGATGATACCACCCAATGAATACTGCCATTTACGGAAACGCAATAGAATATAAATAAAGATACCTACTAAAGCATAGAAAATAGAAACGAAGGACTGTCTTAAAATATCATCAGCAATGGTTGCACCTACCTTAGATTCTGAAACAATCGTAGGTTTGGCATCTGCAAATTTCTTCAATCCATTCTCTAAAGCCTTACGTACTTTTTGGTTAGCCTGAATAGATTCATCTTCTACCAAGTAAGCAGTAGTAATTTTCAATTTAGTATCACCGTTGAAAGTTTTTACTTCTACGCCTTTACCTTCAAAGCTATCAGCCAAACCATCTTTAATGGTTCCAGCTTCTACAGGCTTAGATAATTCAACTACATAAGAACGACCACCTTTGAAATCAACGCCTAAGTTAAAACCACCTTGGATAATTAATACAATAGCACCTACTGCAATTAAACCCCATGAGAACCAATAAGAATATTTACGTTTTCCGATAAAGTCAAAGTTCATTCCTTTGAAAAGGTCTTTTGAAATGAATGTTTCAAAAGTAACGTCTTTCTCTTTACCAGCTTTGATAGCACGTTTTGCCATCCATTCTACTAATACATGAGAAACGAAAACAGCAGTAAATACTGAAGTAATTAAACCTATACACAAAGTAACACCGAATCCTTTAACAGAACCTGAACCAAAGTAAATTAAAATAACCCCAATAATAATGGTTGTTACGTTACCATCAATAATGGCAGAAAGTGCTTTTTCATAGCCTAGTTTAATAGCCTCTAACAAACCTTTTCCTTGGTGTAATTCTTCACGGATACGTTCATTAATCAATACGTTGGCATCTACGGCCATCCCTAATGTTAATACAACACCCGCAATACCTGGCAATGTTAATGCTGCTTGAATTTGTACCAATACACCAGCAATAAAGAATACGTTGAATAAAAGGGCAGCATTAGCCATCCATCCTGGGCTTCCATAATAGCCAATCATGAAGACAACTACTAATAATAAACCTAATGCCATCGAGAAATATCCTTGATTGATAGCTTCAGCACCTAATGAAGGCCCAATAAAAGCATCTTCAACAATACGTGTAGGCGCTGATAATTTACCTGATTTAATAACGTTGGCTAAATCTTTTGCTTGTTCGACAGTGAATGAACCAGAGATAGAAGAACGACCACCAGCAATTTCACCATTGATGTTTGGTGCAGAATAAACATAGTTGTCTAATACAATAGCAATACGTTTTCCAACATTCGCAGCTGTTAAGTTTTTCCATATTCTAGCACCAGTACCATTCATACTCATGGTTACTTCTGGACGACCATTTTGGTCAAAATCCTGTGAGGCATCCGTGATTACTTCTCCATCTAAAGGTGCTTTTTGTCCTTCAGCTTTTTTCAAGAATTCAAAAGGAATAATTTCGTCACCATTTGTAGCAGGAATTCCTATCGCATTCCAAGCGAATTGAAGGTCAGAAGGGAACATGATTTTTACTTCTGGGCGTCTGAATAATTCGTTTACACGAGCAGTATCTTTACGGAAAACACCCCAAGATCTTCCTTGTCCATCCAAAGGCAAGAACAGTTTAGTAAGTGCTGAACCTGCAGTAGTATCTTTCGTAGCAGAATCTTTCTTGGCTACTTTCGCTGCACCAGATAGCTGGCTAGCTAAGCCGCTTGCTTTAGTTGTATCTGTTGCTGTAGTTTTAGTAGCAGTAGCCGCTTTTTTAGCTTTTTCTTCTGCAGTCAAATATTCTCCTAAAGCATTTAACCCAGGACCCCATTCTGAAATCTCAGCTACTTCGATAAATTCTAATTTTGAAGCAGCAGATAATAATTTTCTAGCACGTTCTGGATTATCAACACCTGGTAATTCAACTTGGATACGGTTGGTACCTGGCAAACGTTGAATGTTCGGGTTGGCAACCCCTAATTTATCAATACGCGTTTGAATCGTTTTGTAAACACGATCAACAGCACCATCAATTTCGTCGTTAATTACTTTCTTTACTTGTGAATCAGAAGAATTAGAATTTAATTTTTCACGGTTAATTGAATTAGCAAAAATAGTTGCCAATCTTTGATTCGGAGCAATTTTTGCAAATGCTTCATAAAACAAATCATTGAATGTTTTTGTCGAAGTTGCTTGTGCAGCGGTTGCTAGGTCAAGTGCTTTGATAAAGTTAGGGTCATTGCTTTTGCCTGATAATGCACGAAGAATTTCTACAGGAGAAACCTCTAACACGGCATGAAGACCACCTTCTAAGTCCAAACCTTTATGCAATGCATAAGTGGTTACTTCTTGTAATGTAAAGCCTAAATAAATAGGTTGTTTCCACAAAGAATCAATATAGTGGGTTTTCTTAGCAGGATCTAATTCACCAGATTTTGAAGTAGCATAAGCAAGAGCATCTTCACGAACTGAGCTTGCTTTCCATGTGAATGAAAGAAAAAATAGACATAAGGCTGAAATAATTCCAGTCAGCCAAACTATGGCACTTTTATAACGCATTTTTGTAGGGAAAAAGTAATTGTGAGTAAATAAACGAATGATTAGGGTTGTAACTGCTTAGCCAGACATGGCAAAACGTCTTTACTTTGATAGGGAATCTATCAAAAATATGTACGAGAAAAATTATGGAGCGTTGGTAACGATAAAATGTTCGAAGAGAACTTCAAGATGAGGTAGGCGAAATGCTAAATCTTGAACCGCTTGAATAGGGCGTTGTACTGATAAAAAAGCAAATTCGCAGGGATTAAAAATAAATTCTTGTGCAAAATCAATATTGACAGGCACAGAAACCTGCATCACAGAAAGCTCTGAAATAGAACATTGCTTAGGCGTAGTATTATCCTGAGTTTGTTCTGTTTTGACTTTAGATACCGCTATTTGGCTTCTTTGTGAAGCATTGATTGTTTTACCAAAAACGGTAAATACAATAACCAGCGACATAAAAAAGACGCTTACCAAACGAGCTATGTGAGAATTTTTTTGCATTTTGAATTACAAAACTATCACTTTTTGTTTGGTATTTCCAAATTCTGACTTAAAATAATTGTTCTGCCTGTTTGAAAATATTTCTTACTTTTGAGCCATCATTCATAAATTGCTCAGAAATGTTTAATTATTTAGAACCAATATATATCAAGAAATTCATTCAAACAGCCCTAGCCGAGGATATTGGTGATGGTGACCATACGTCATTATCAACCATTCCAAGTACTGCTACTGGACGAGCAAGATTGCTTGTGAAGGAAGACGGAATCTTAGCAGGAGTGGATTTGGCAACAATGATTTTTGAAGAGGTAGATACTGCACTGGAAGTACAAATATTGCTTAAAGACGGCGTAGCAATTAAAAAAGGAGAAGTTGTTTTAACGGTTGCAGGTTCTTCGCAATCTATTCTTAAAGCAGAACGACTAGTACTAAATTGTATGCAGCGAATGTCGGGTATTGCTACTTATACAGCCTCTATGGTGAAGTTGTTGGAAGGAACAACTACAAAATTATTAGATACCCGTAAGACAACACCCAATTTTCGACTTTGCGAAAAGTGGGCTTGTAAGATAGGCGGAGCAGAAAATCATCGTTATGCCTTGTTCGACATGATTTTGATTAAAGATAACCATGTTGATTATGCTGGAGGGATTAAAAATGCTATTACCCAAGCTAATGAATATTTGAAAGAGACGGGGCGTGATTTAAGAATAGAAATTGAAGTAAGAAACTTAACAGAGCTTCAAGAGGTTTTAGCTATAGGCAATATCCATAGAATTATGCTAGATAATTTTTCTTTTGAAGATTTGCGTGAAGCAGTACGATTGATTGATGGAAAATATCCTACGGAGGCATCTGGAGGCATCAATGAAAAAACCGTCAGACAATATGCTGAATGTGGGGTAGATTATATTTCTTGTGGTGCTTTAACACACCATGTAAATAGTTTAGATTTGAGTTTAAAAGCATACTAGCGTCATTAGTGATTGGTGAATAGGAGAGAAATTCGTCCCCAATTAATAAAAGATGTCTTTTCTTACGGTATAAAATTTTAACAATGAATTTATTAGATGAATCACAAAGAGTAGGCTATGTGAGTCGCTCGGTGCCCTTTAAAGGAGAAGATTTAAAGGAACAAATTTTAAAACTGAAAAAAGAAAAAAATGCGGTAATCTTAGCACACTATTATGTAGATGCTGAGATTCAGGAAATCGCAGATTTTTTAGGGGATAGTTTGGGGTTAGCACAGGCGGCAGAGCAAACAGATGCAGATATGATTGTATTCTGTGGAGTACACTTCATGGGCGAAACAGCTAAAATTTTAAACCCTAATAAAAAGGTGGTTTTGCCAGATTTAAATGCGGGTTGTTCTCTGGCAGATGCTGCTCCTAAAGAAGAATTTGCCGCCTTTAAAGCAAAGTATCCTGATGCGGTAGTAGTAAGTTACATTAATTGCACGGCCGATATCAAAGCCATGACCGATATTATCTGTACTTCATCCAATGCGGTAAAAGTAGTAGAATCGATTCCTGCTGATAAGCAAATTATTTTTGCACCTGATGCTAATTTAGGCAGATATGTAGCCAAGAAAACAGGGCGTGAATTGATTTTGTGGGAAGGTGCTTGTATCGTTCATATTGATATTTCTTTAGAGAAATTAAAGAAAGCCAAAGAAGAAAACCCTAATGCGTTGTTGATTGCTCACCCAGAATGTAAAGAGGTGATTTTATCTCAAGCTGATTTTGTGGGTTCGACTACAGCATTGTTGAGCTTTGTACAAACATCAGACTGTCAGGAGTTTATTGTGGCGACGGAAGCAGGTATTTTACATAAAATGAAAATGGCTGTGCCTCATAAAAAGCTTATTCCTGCGCCAGCTAATGAGAAAAACTCTTGTGCTTGTTCAGAATGCCCATACATGAAAATGAATACAATGGAAAAATTATACAACGCTATGTTCTATGAATTACCAGAAATTCAGGTACCAGAAGAGGTTAGAGTTCCAGCATTGAAAGCCTTAAAAGCAATGTTAGAAATTAGTAAATAATTCAAAAAATTGGGGTTAACAATGTAAATTGTTAACCCCAATTTTTTGAATTATCATTTAAAAGTTTTAGAAAATTCGGTAGTTTACTTTCATCGATAATAGAAAATCTAAGCCTGTGAATTTAGAATTTAATGGGCTATGAAAATCAAAAAAAAAGTTTTTATCATAACCATCGAAAGTGAATACATGATCATAAGGGCCTAAAGTGTATTTGCCTGTTGTGTTGGTATGTTGTGATATCCCAAGACCTAGGTATCCTTCTAACCAGAACCTATCACTGATCTGTTCTTGTATACCTAATTTTACAAATGTTCCCCAAACTTTGTAGACAGTATCATCAGAGAGTCTTTCATAATAATTATACTGATCGGCACCTACAGAACCATTGCCTCGTCCTATGGTAGTGATACTTGGGTAAACATTCGTTCGGTTGAAAAGCTCAATTCCCCAAAAAGGGTTTAGATGGTTACTTTTCATTGCAAAAGGTCTTTGATACTTTCGGTATTCTAATCTATATCGCTGACATGTTTCACCTTCTATATATGTTCCATTTGTTCCAGATGAAGAAAGGTTCGAATTGCCGTAGGCATAATCAAAAGCAACTGTGCTTCTAGCATTGATATTTGTTTCAAGCCCAAGCTGAATGGCACCAAAAATTCCAGCATATGTCAACGGAACTATTTTTATAAATAAATGCCTACGACTACTGGTGTCACTTTGTGCAAAAGAATTTACTTGGCTTAAAAGTAATACTATTATAAAGTAACGTTTCATTCGACAGGTATTTTACTGAGTAGTTTTAGCGTTTTTGAGTCGCTGTAGTCGTATTGATAAATACCATTTTGCCCCGTAACAATGAGTTTCTGTTGGTTTGGAATAACATCATAAGAAACAACATCACTTAAAAATTCTTTCTCAATAGGGTTGATGGGGTCTGATAAATCAAAGTATTTTAGTCCAAAAGTACCTTCACAAATAAATAGATTTTTACCGTCTACGGCTAGTCCATGTGGGTTTTTCATTGGTATAGATTTTACCAGCACTGGGCTTGCAGGCTTACTAATATCTACAATATCTAAACTATTTATGGCTCTTTGGCATGTAGTGCCACTTCGTAGAGTTACATAAGCATAATTATCTTGAACAACCACAGGGTCGCAAGCTAAAACATGTGAATACGTAGAAAGTAAACTAGGGTTTGAGGGGTCTTGATTATTGAAAATCTTCATCCCAGTAGTGCTACCAATAAAAAGCATACTTTTGTAGGGGTAGATTGTTTCCAAGCCAAAACCCAAGTCTATAACCTTGAGTTTATGAGGCGTAATATTTTTGATATCGAAAACAGACATTTTACTAGTACCTATCGTGTATAAATAGCCATCGCCCAAAGCAAAACGTGCCATAGAACCACCTGTTCCATTGCCAAATGGAGATACAGTATCACCAGCTTGCTGGCAACTTTGCAACATTATAATCCCCAGAATCCAATATAAAAATTGTGCCTTTTTCATCGATAACAGTTTAGAGCATAATGATTCATCGATACTTTTTGCCAACCTATTACTGTTCCCTTGGTATTATCAACACATTCAAACCTTGTGTTACTTACTGAAGGGTAGTTTTGGCTTTCAAAAACATCTTTTTGTCGATCAATAACCTTTGGTTCGGTGGGTTTTGAAATATTGATACTTACTAAATCTCGAGCGTTGTCTGCATATAAAATATTGCCACTAATGGCAATATCTACATTGCCAGGTATTTTCAAAAAGGCTATTTTCTGAGGATTTTTTGGGTCTTTATTATCGAAGATATGTACACCTTTACCTACCTCATTCACAAATAGGTATTGGTCTTTGATATAAATTTTTCCTGCAGATATTAATGGTTGTGGAGTAGTGATGGATATATCTTCTATCTCATCCTTACTGAGATAAATAGGTAGATAACCATCGTTGCTTGTTGGTAATTCAGGAGGACTGTCTTTTAAGATACAACTGCTAAGTAATAACATAATAGAAGAATAGAATAGAAACTTTTTCATAGATGATGTTTTTTATAATTAGGTAAAGAATTAAGGGTAAATCTAGTAAATTTTAATTAGTAAGGCTTCATGTAGATAGTTATTTTATTGAAGCTGTTTAAACTTTCCATTTCTGAGGTGAAAGTATTGTATTTTTGAATTGATTTTTTCAAAATTTACGAAGCATAGCATCACTACGTTGAGTAAATTTTGGAACAAGCTATTCTAAAAGACTTAGTTTAATCCGAAAGGGAAAGCTTAAACAGCTTCATTGTCAAATACAAAGCAATCGGTTTTATGTTTCGACGGCTTTGTATTCTATATGAATTATTTGATATTTAGTGGCGTTAATGTCATCGCTATTACAGCTTACTTATCAATAATTATCTTTCTTTTTCAAATAAATTTGAAACTGTTCTTCTGTTAAAATCGCTTTCAGTTCTTTATCTCTCTCTTCTTTTATGCTTAAGGCTTTTGTCCTAATTTTTGTACGAACTTCTTCTGATATAGGAGGTACAAGCTTTTTTACCTCTTCTGAAAAATCCATTCTTTTAAAAGCATAATTAATATTAGCATTCTCTATTTTGGGTAGTTGCTCTTCTGTTAATTTAAGTTTTTTGGTCATCCAACGGGTTTCTTCAGTAGCAATTTTTTCTGGGTCCATACTTTCTGGTTTCCTTTGCATACCTTCTCCTGCTTGTGGAAGTCTGCCACCACCTAAGCCACCCCTTCCATATCCTTGTCCATACCCTTGCCCGTATTGAGCTTTGCTTTCATTGATATGTAAAAAAATAGAAACAGATAACGCAATTAAAAATGATAAATAATTATTTGATTTCATTGGAATCTCGACTGTTTAAGTGATTTTTTGATGTTACTTCAAAGAACAGACGGTTAAATTAATAATTTTCTGGAATTGTTTTAAGTTATTTTATTCGAAGTTTATAAAAAAGCCCTCAATCTTAACAGATTGAGGGCTTCAACTACACTGAAACTATTAAGACCCGCAGGCTTCGCATCCATCAGGATCGTCAATTGAGCATTGCATCGCCGACCAGTTTTGTTCGACTACGGTGTCTAAACCTCCTACAACGAGAGAGGCAGCTGATGATTTTGCTTGTGCTGCTTGCGCGGCATAAGCTTCATAACTCATCTCGTGCTCTTGCACAACATTTGCTTGCTCAATGGCCACTTCGGCTTGTTTTTCGACTGTAAACTTGATAGCATCGGCAGCAGCTTTTGTTCTAAGATAATACATCCCAGTTTTCAAGCCTTTTTCCCATGCGTAGAAGTGCATCGAAGTAAGTTTACCAAAGTTCGGGTCTTGAATATGTATATTTAATGATTGCGACTGGCAGATATAAGCACCTCTGTCGGCAGCCATTTCAATAATTACCTTTTGTTTAATTTCCCAAACTGTTTTGTACAGATCTTTCATATCCTGAGGAATCTCAGCAATGTTTTGTACTGAACCGTTAGCAGAAATCAATTTGTTTTTCATCGAATCGTTCCATAGGTTCAATTTCACCAAGTCACGAAGAAGGTGTTTGTTCACTACAGCAAATTCGCCTGAAAGTACTCTACGAGCATAAATGTTTGAAGTATAAGGTTCAAAACATTCGTTGTTACCCAAAATTTGTGAGGTCGAAGCTGTTGGCATTGGTGCTACTAATAATGAGTTTCTTACACCATGTTCTTTTACTTTCGCTCTTAATTCTTCCCAGTTCCAACGTCCTGATTCTGGCGTTACTCCCCACATATCAAATTGGAATATACCTTGTGAGATAGGTGAACCAGCCCAAGTTTCATAAGGACCTTCTTTGATTGCTAATTCCATAGATGCTTCCATGGCAGCATAATACATTGTTTCAAAGATGTCTTTATTTAATTGTTTTGCTCCTGCCGATTCAAAAGGCATTCTTAACAAAATAAAGACATCTGCTAAGCCTTGTACTCCTAAACCGATTGGGCGGTGACGCATATTTGAACGTCTTGCTTCCTCAACAGGATAATAGTTACGGTCGATGATTTTATTTAAGTTTTTCGTCGCAACCTTCGTTACTTTATACAAAGCCTCGTGGTCAAACTCTTGAAAACCTCTTGCGTTAGTTTTTAAGAACTTTGGTAAAGCCAAAGAAGCCAAATTACAAACAGCTACTTCGTCTTTAGAAGTATACTCCATAATTTCAGTACATAAGTTAGACGACTTAATAGTACCTAAATTCTTTTGGTTTGATTTGCGGTTTGCATGGTCTTTAAACAACATATAAGGCGTACCTGTTTCTGTTTGAGATTCTAAAATCTCGAACCATAAATCTTGAGCCTTAATTACTTTGCGAGCTTTACCCGCTAATTCATAACTTGTATAAAGCTTTTCAAATTCTTCACCATAAGTATCTGCCAATCCTGGGCATTCGTGCGGACATAATAATGACCAAGTGTCATTGTCTTTTACACGTTTCATGAATAAATCTGGAATCCATAATGCATAGAATAAATCTCTTGCACGCATTTCCTCTTTACCATGATTTTTCTTTAATTCTAAGAAATCAAAAATATCAGCATGCCAAGGTTCTAAGTAAACAGCAAAAGAACCTTTTCTTTTTCCACCGCCTTGGTCAACGTAGCGAGCAGTATCATTGAATACTTTCAACATCGGTACAATACCGTTGGAAGTACCGTTTGTTCCTTTGATATAAGACCCCGTAGCACGGACGTTATGGATAGACAAGCCAATACCACCAGCAGACTGAGAAATTTTAGCACATTGTTTTAATGTATCATAAATTCCTTCGATAGAATCGTCTTGCATCGTTAATAAGAAACAAGATGACATCTGTGGTTTTTGTGTACCTGCGTTGAAAAGCGTAGGAGTGGCATGTGTAAACCAACGTTCTGAGAGTAAATTGTAGGTTTCAATAGCACTTTCAACATCAGCACCGTGAATACCAATCGCTACACGCATCAACATGTGTTGCGGGCGCTCAGCAATCTTACCTTCCATTTTTAGAAGATATGACTTTTCTAAAGTTTTGAAACCAAAGTAATCATAACCAAAGTCTCTGTCATAAATAATAGCAGCATCTAATTCTCCTGCATTTTTCTTAATGACATCATATACTTCTTTAGATAATAACGCTGCGTTTTCTCCAGTTTTTGGGTCTGTATAATTATAAAGGCGTTTCATTGTTGCTGAAAACGACTTCAGAGTCTCTTTATGCAAATTAGAGACAGCAATTCTAGCTGCGAGCACTGCATAGTCTGGGTGCTTGGTTGTCATCGAAGCCGCCGTTTCTGCTGCTAAATTGTCTAATTCGCTCGTGGTTACTCCATCATAGAGCCCCGTAATAACTTTTTTAGCTACTTCGAGAGGCTGCACAAAGAATGGATCGAGACTATAGCAAAGTTTTTCGATTCGGGCTGTAATCTTGTCAAACTTTACAGACTCACGTCTGCCATCTCTTTTTATAACGTACATAATAACTCGGGTTTTTGTTGTGTTTGATTCAGAAAAATAATGAAACAGGTTTAAATATAATCATTTTAAGAAATCAAATAATCATACCATGACTATATCATTCATACCAATTTGGTGGTGTTCAGATGAACACAAACTGTTTGTTTTTCATTCCGCAATCTCCATTATTTTTTATTCAAATCATTATTTTTTCTTTGAAAGGGAAAAATGATTTAAAATGATTGAATCTAAAATTTTGAGAATTTATATAATAGCTATCGCAAAGAAATCAAAATCTGATTCGATAGGCTAAATCTTTAAATAACTGCAAAGGCTTTTTGCTGGATGGTTTCGGTATGCACTTCAAAGATAACAATTTCTTAATCTATTCGCAATGTATAAATCGCTATTAAGAATCAAAAAAAAATACAAACTATGTGTTATGTACAATAGTAGTTTTGGTCTGGTGGCATTCTACGAAGTGTTCAACTTAGAATAATCATACCAAAAAAAAATTGAAAAAAAATAGATTACTTTTTCTCAAAAACTTAAATCAAATTACCTTAAAAAAGTTTTTGAAACCACCAAAAAAAATGTAATTTTGCACCCTCAAATAGAAAAGTACCTTTGTCGATTGTTATCAGTAATTCGTTTAATTTACTTTAAACACTTTGAATACTGTATCTCCCAATTTAACAACAGACTAATTATATACAAATACAGAGACGGCGGGGAATCGTCTCAAAATCAAAATATTACCATGAAACAAGGAATTCATCCAGATTACAGACCAGTGGTTTTCCATGATTTGTCTGCTGATTACAAGTTTTTAACACAGTCATGTGTTAAAACTACTGAAACTACTGAATTTGAAGGAGAAACTTATCCAGTATTCAAAATCGAAGTTTCTTCTCAATCACACCCATTCTATACAGGTAAAAACGTATTGTTGGATACTGCGGGTCGTGTTGATAAATTCTACAAGCGTTTCGGTGGAAAGAAATAATTCTTCCGCTCAACAGGAGTCGAAATTAACAAAAAGCCTTTTAGAGAAATCTGAAAGGCTTTTTTGTTGTAAATTATCGGCAATATATCACGTATCTTTGTAGGCATAAACCTGTTGATGATAAACAGATAATATTTAAGATATAAAGTGGCTATTATTCATCCACTAATTTTGTATCATTACAACATATCATAAAATAATCTTGCCCTGCGGACGGGACCGTCCGTGCTAAGCTTTATGAATTTTATTCTTTTTGATGAAATACAGATTCGTCAGTCTTTGTTGCCCCTAACTTTTACACGCCCTGTTAGTGAAATCCGCATAGGTATACAAACCATCAGTGAGAAATGGCAGGACTTCCTAGTGAGCGATGTGTCATTTTATACACAAGATTATTTACAAGCCAAATATCCCCTCGTGTTGGCTGATGATAATGTATTTATCAATGGTGCTGTTTGCCCTACCGCATTATTGACAGAAGCTATTTTAGGGTTAGCACCCGCTACTGCTTTAGTACAAGGAGAGCTTATTCTTGCTTATAGAAGCAAAACGGTAACTGATGTATTTGACGATACAGTGGACTTTGAAGGAGACCTCAGAATCATCCGCCAAGCTATTGATATTTATACACACAATGGCGAGCAAATTATGAGTGACTTCCAAAGAATTACTAAAAACAGGACATCACAGCCCATTAATGATAGATTTACGGCTTTTTATAACGAATCGCAGATTTTTATTGAAGAAGGAGTAGAACTAAAAGCCGTAGTATTGGATGCTAGCAATGGCCCTATCTATCTAGGGAAAGGAGTAAATATCCAAGCAGGCGCCTTGATTCAAGGGCCTTTTGCTATCTGCGAAGACTCGGTGATAAATATGGGAGCCAAGATGAGGAGAAATACTACGATTGGTCCGTTCTCTAAAGTGGGCGGAGAAATCAGTAATTCCGTTATCTTTGGCAATTCAAACAAAGGACACGAAGGTTTCATGGGTAATTCCGTGATAGGCGAATGGTGTAATTGGGGGGCAGATACGAATAATTCTAACTTGAAAAATGATTATTCAAAAGTGGAATTGTGGAGTTATGTTACCAATCGATATGAAAATACAGGGTCGCAATTTGTGGGCTTAATCATGGCCGACCATTCTAAATGTGGTATCAATACGATGTTTAATACGGGTACGGTAGTAGGCGTAAATTGTAATATTTTTGGTGCTGACTTTCAACCGAAACATATTCCTTCGTTTTCGTGGAGCAATGGCAACGGAACGTTTAAAACCTATCATCTTCGCAAGGCAAACCAAGTAGCACGTGCTGTATTGGAACGTAGAGGGAAAGAGTTTGACGGAGTAGAAGAACAAATTTTAAAAGCAGTTTTTGAGCAAACTAGTGTTTAATTTGAAAATTTGAGAATTTGAAGATTTGAAAATGATTTTTCATTTAGAAATAAATAATATTCTTCAATGTAGACTTTCAAATTTTCAAATCATCAAATTTTCAAATCGAAAGTAAATGTTATTTAAAGATATTCCAGGGTTAAGGTCTATTAAAGATACGCTGATTCGATCGGTGCAGATGAACCATGTGGCTCATGCCCAATTGTTTCATGGGGCAGTCGGTGGAGCCAATCTGGCTTTAGCATGGGCTTATGCCACTTATATCAATTGCGAAGAAAGAGGAGAGGAGGATGCTTGCGGGCGTTGTGCTTCGTGTGTCAAAATGGCAAAAATGGTGCATCCAGATATTCACCATATTTTCCCAACGCCTAGTGCCAAAGAAACCATCTTAGAATTATTGCCTACTTGGCGGAAGTTTTTAATGGAAAGTCCGTATCGTAGCCTGACCGACTGGCTGGAATTTACAGGAACAACGGGCAATAAACAAGGTATTATTCCGATTAAGGAAGCACATAATATCATTGATAAAATCTCACTGAAAGCTTTTGAGGCTGAATATAAAATATTGATTATCTGGCAACCAGAGTTAATGAACATAGAATCGGCGAATTCTTTATTGAAAATTTTAGAAGAACCGCCTATCAAAACCTTGTTTATTCTCGTATGTAATGATGCGAATAAGTTATTAACAACTATACTTTCTAGAACCCAAAGGGTGATGATTCCCGCCCTTTCGGATGAAGACACAGTTGAGTATCTGGTTCAGAAAGAAGGCGTCGTTAAAGAAAGAGCCAAGCAGATTGCTTATTTATCAGAAGGTAATATTTCAAAAGCCGTTGCCCTGACAGGTCAAGATGGACAAGCACAACACGAGTGGTTTGCTAAATGGATGCGGATGGCTTATAAGCTCGATGCGGCCGCCTTGATAAAATTAGCCGACGAATTTGATGCATTACCCAAAGAAGAGCAAAAAGGAATGATGGAATACGGATTGAATATTTTCAGAGATTTGTTACTTTGGAAAAACGGTGCGGAGGTTTTGGTGAGATTAGAAGGAGAGGAGCTTACTTTCGTTCAGAATTTTTCGAAAGCAGTAAAAATAGAAGCCATCGAACAGATTGTACAGGAATTCAGTCAAGTATATTATTATTTAGAACGAAACGCAAGGGCGAAGATTTTACATTTAGATTTATCATTAACCGTCGGTAGATTGTTTAAAAGTTAATAAAAACATTCATCATAAAAGCTTACAGCTTACAGCTCAAAGCTAATAAGTCAACCATGAGTACAATAAAATTAGGAACGAGAGGGTCAAAACTAGCCCTTTGGCAAGCATACTTCATCAAAGAAACCCTAGAAAAAGGCGGTTTAGCCGTTGAAATTGTTATTATTAATACCAAAGGAGATCAGATTTTAGACCGCTCGTTGTCGAAAATTGGCTCAAAAGGTGTATTTACAGAAGAATTAGAAGAGAAACTTCGGTCTGGCGAAATAGATATTGCACAGCATTCTGCTAAAGACTTACAGTCGGAATTGGCAGAAGATTTAGAGTTAATAGCTTTTACCGAGCGTGAAAGAGTAAATGATGTTTTGGTAAGTTTTGATAAAAGTCTTTCCTTAGAAAGTGGACAGCCCTTTGTCGTGGGAACTTCTTCTACACGTAGAGTGGCAATGTTGAAACACTTTTACCCACATATCCACACAGTAGATATGCGTGGTAACTTGCAAACCCGAATGGGTAAATTAGAAAGTGGCGTTTGCGATGCTTTGTTATTGGCTTATGCAGGAGTACATCGCATGGGTTATGAAGAACATATCGCAGAATTGATTTCGCTTAATACCTTTACACCTGCGGTGGGGCAAGGCTCTGTTGCCATAGAATGCGCTGCGAGTTTGGATGCTGAAAAGAAAGCCAAAATCAGAGCATTGTGTAACCATCCTGAAACAGAACAGCAACTATTAGCAGAACGTGCTTATCTGAGACGTTTGCAAGGAGGCTGTAGTATTCCTGTTTTTGGACTGGCTCAGCCTACTGAAAATAATGAATTGGCTATGACCGGCGGAATCATTAGTTTAGACGGGCAAGAAATCTTAAAAGAAACGATTACAGGAACAGATGCTATTGCTGTGGGCGAAGCCCTAGCTGAAAAGATTTTGACTTTGGGGGGAGACAGAATTTTGAAAGATATTCGTGCGGGGTTGAATAGTTAGTGAATGAGTGAGTTGTGAATGAGTGATTGCAATAATTTTTAATCTTTTAAATAAGTTAACTAATAACGTCTTTTACCTATGTCTGCTGAAAAGATATTTAAAAAACTTCGTTTAGATAGCGATAAAGCATTGTTGATTGTGAATGCTCCCTCAGAGTATGGCTCGTTATTAGAAGGTGTAAATTATGATACTGAACCAAGAGCGGAGGGCATTTATGATTTTGTCCAAGTGTTTGCTATTCAACAAGCTGAATTAGAGACTTTGATGAAATCTGTGGGTAAGGCTGGTAAATTTGATTGTGTTTTCTGGGCTTGTTACCCTAAAGGAACAGGAAAAATAAAAAGTGACATCAAACGTGAAACAGTTTGGACAGCATTTGATTTAATTGAACTTCAAGCGGTATCGCAAGTAGCCATTGATGAAACTTGGTCAGCTTTGCGAGGCAGACCTGCAACAATGGTAGGAAAGTAATTGATTTGAAGATTTGAAAATGTGAGAATTTGAAAATCAAATATTTATCAAAAACATTTTCAAATCTTCAAATTCCCACATCTTCAAATTAAAAGAATTATTTCAAGGCTTTATTAATCGCCTCATTCGCTAATTTCTCCATGATTTTATAACAACTGATGGTTGGATGTACGCCATCTTCAGCCATTTCTTTACTCAATCCATTTCTTTCATCTTTCAGAGGAGTAAAATAGTCAAGATAAACCAAGTTGTTTTGTTTGGCTAATTGTTTAATCCCTTCATTTAATGCAATTACTTTTGCAGGAACGTCTTTAATCTCTTTTCTCCAAGGAAATGCAAATGCGGGCATCACAGAAGCCAAGATTACTTTGATATGATTAGCTTTAGCAATTTCTATCATAGATTGATAGTTTGACAACGTATAGTCTTGCATATAATCACCCGTATTTTCGGCAATATCGTTGATGCCGATATTGATAATAACCACTTTTGGCTTCAATGCCACTACATCCTGACGAAAACGGAGTAATGTTTGTGGAGAAGTTTGTCCGCTGATGCCTCTTCCTACATAATTATTGGTATTGAAAAAATCAGGGTCGGCCGATACCCATCCTTCGGTGATAGAATCTCCTGTAAATACTACCCTTGTTTTGCCCTGTTTCGGCTCGCCAATTTCGGCATTGGCTTTTTTGTATTTTACTAGATTTGCCCAATCTCTTTTTTCTCTTTCAGCATTTTGTTTTGAAAACATTTCTAATTGTTCTTCACTAAATTGTTGTTCCCATTTGTTTGGATAACGTTTTTTCAGATAGCCTTGTAGCTTCAACCAGTCTCCAAAACGCTCGTACCAAGTATCTGTCGGTATTTTTTGTTTATTCATGCCAAAACCATGACCACCCCTTTCATAAATATGTATTTCTACGGGTTGGCCAGCGGCTTTCCAATCTAAATATAACTGTGCATTGGCAGGAGCAAAGCCTAGCTGGTCGTCAGAAGCTAAAGCGATAAAAATAGGAGTTTTGACTTTAGGAATATTTTTGATGTCGTCTAGTGCTTTGGTATAAGGATAAATTGGTGCAATAAAATTGGGTTTACTCTCTTCAGTAGCTTGGTAAATCGCTCCCAATGTTAATGTTCCACCTGCCGAAAAACCCATCATGCCTATTTTAGTAGGGTCAATGTCATATTTTTCTGCATGAGTTCTAATATATTTAATCGCTGTTGCAGCATCTTGAATAGCTAAAGGAATTATTGGTGCGTTTTCTTCATCCAAGGTTTTAAAGTTACCCATTTTACCCATTAACTCCTTTACAGGATCGTTTGTGAAACTTCTAGCCACTCTGTATTTCAATACAAAAGCAGCGACTCCTTTTGAATTCAAATATTTAGCTACCTCAATACCTTCATTATCAATAGAAAGCGTATGAAAAGCACCACCAGGGGCAATCAATATGGCTGTGCCTGTAGCCTTTTCTTTGTCGGGTAAAAATGCAGTGATGCTAGGGTCAGCTACATTATAAACAATTTTGGTATTAAATTGATTAGTGGTGTTTTCAGCTTCTGACCAAGTCCAGCTTTCAGAACCAGGGGCTTTGTTTGGATACAATTTGATGACTTCTTGGGCGAAAGAGGAGGTACTAATGAGCAAGATGCTACAGAAAATAGATACAATTTTCATGGTTTAAATTAAAATTTGAGAGGGTTTTATTGAGTAATATATTTTGATAATCAATGTTAATCAAAAATTACTTAATATTCATCACACTTTATGATTTTTAAAACATAGTGAAACCCATTCTTGCATTGAACACTGTACAAGGTTTTATCAAGAAGATTCTGGCTATCCATTCAAAAAATAGTATATTGAGTTTTCATCCATTCATCCAACTAAATTCTCATCGTTTGACATGAATTCAAACAAAAAAATACTCTTGTACTTTATCGCATCCATCATCACTTTTCAAGCTTTTTCACAGCGTAAAAGAAAAGACTACCTTGTTACTTTTAGCACTCCTTTCGGAGAAATGCACGCTGTTTTGCACAACGAAACACCCCAACACAAAAAGAATTTTTTGAAACTAGTAGATGATAAATTCTATGATGGATTACTGTTTCATCGGATTATCAACACATTTATGATTCAGGGAGGTGACCCAAATTCCAAAAATGCCAAAGCAGGAGAATTGCTCGGTAATGGTGATGTGGGCTATAAAGTGCCAGCGGAAATCACGCCTGAATTGTTTCATAAAAAAGGAGTAATAGCTGCCGCTCGTGATAATAATCCCGAAAAGGCCTCCTCGGGCTGTCAGTATTATATCGTACAAGGACAGGTTTGGAATGATTCAACTTTAGCTAAACAAATGGCGAGAAGCCCGTTAAGAACTTATACTGAGGAACAAAAAAATGTTTATAAAACCATTGGTGGAACACCTCATTTAGATGGTAATTATACTGTATTCGGACAAGTAATTGATAATCTTTGGGTGATAGATTCAGTGGCTCGTCAGCCAAGGGACAAGAATAATCGTCCTTTGAAAGATATTGCCATGAAAATTACATGTAAAAAAATGCGGAAAAAGAAGATTACTAAATTGTATGCATATACGTTTGGAGAGTAATACCATGTTTATTTTACTGGAGAATTTAAAAAAACTCCTATTTTCCATAGCTTACTTTTCTTTTCTTGACAAAAGAAAAGTAACCGCGCGGCGGACCGCAAAAGAAAGTCAAGAAATTCCGAATCGCATCGGCGAACCGACTCGCTTCGCTCAAACAGCGGAATTTCGGAAAATGGCTGTCACATGATTTTATTAATTATTGATTTTAAGGGATTAATAAAAAGAAAATCCTTCTTAAATAAATAAAAATGTCAAAAAAGAAAATACTCATTACTGGGTCTAATGGACTACTGGGGCAGAAATTGGTTTCATTATTGGCGAATCACGCTGATATTCATTTGATTGCTACTGCCCGTGGCAACAATCGTTTGTCGTTTACAGATGGCTACGAATATCAGGAAATGGATATTACGAATGCTGAACAAGTGGCGGAGGTAATTGAAAGGATTCAGCCTAATGCCATTATCCACACTGCTGCCATGACGAATGTTGACCAATGTGAATTTGAAAAAGATTTATGTTGGGCAATGAATGTAAAGGCTGTTGAATATTTAGCGGAGGTTTGCGAAAAACACAATATTTATCTTTGCCATCTTTCTACTGACTTTGTTTTTGATGGGAGTGCTGGCCCGTATTCGGAGGAAGCACAACCAAGTCCAGTAAGTTATTATGGCTGGACAAAGTATGCAGCAGAGGAAGTGGTAAGGCGTTCGACATGTCGTTGGAGTATTGCCAGAACAGTGTTGGTTTATGGTATCGTTTCGGATATGAGTCGGAGTAATATTATATTGTGGGTAAAGAAATCGTTGGAAGAAGGCAAAAGTATTAAAGTAGTAACTGACCAGTTTCGCACGCCTACTTTGGCAGAAGATTTAGCCAAAGGCTGTTGGTTGATGACTGATAAAGAAGCAGAAGGTATTTTTCATATTTCGGGAAAAGACTTTTTAACGCCTTATGAAATGGCAATTAAAACGGCAGATTTCTTTCAATTAGATAAATCACTCATCAGTACAGCCAATTCAAGTAATTTCACTCAACCTGCCAAACGCCCGCCAAGAACAGGCTTTATTTTAGACAAAGCTATTTCCGTGTTAGGCTATAATCCCGTAAGTTTTGATGAGGGGATTGCAATTGTGGCAGAGCAAACAGAAGCTTTATTATAATTTACTCGCTTACTCATGCCATGACTTCAAGTCATGGCATGAGTTTGTTTTACGAACGAGCTTTCGACCATTATCACTAGCGGGTGACTTAAGTCACCCGCTAGTGATAAATACTTTGATTATCAGCAATATATTAACTTGTGGATAATCAGTAGGACTCAAATACCACCTTCTAGTACCTTGCAGAATAAGGTCAACTAATAAAAAATCCCTACAAGAAATCATTCCTGTAGGGATTTTTATTGAGTTGAATATTACTAAAGATTCAATTTCTTCAATTCTTTTACCGCAAAATCTGCTGCTCTGGCTGTAAGTGCCATATACGTAAGCGATGGATTTACACACGATGCAGAAGTCATAGCCGCACCATCCGTCATAAATACGTTTTTCACAGCGTGTACTTGGTTATGGGCATTCAATACCGAAGTTTTAGGGTCGCGTCCCATACGGGCAGTTCCCATTTCGTGAATAGCCATTCCTAAGTAAGAACCATTATCATACGTTTTTACATTTTTTACACCCGATGATTCCAACATTTCTTTAGCATCGTTCATCATATCGATACGCATTTTCTTTTCGTTTTCACGTAAGTCAGCATCAAACACCACTACAGGCAAGCCCCACTTATCTTTAGTGGTTTTATCAAGGAACATTCTGTTTTCGTAATATGGTAAAGTCTCACCGAAACCACTAAAGCCCATTGACCATGCTCCTGGTTGCGTTACTTCATTTTTGTAGTCTGCACCAAAAGAAAGCTCAGCTACGTTACGTTGCCAGCCTTGACGGCTTCCACCACCTTGGTAACCAAAACCACGTAAGTAATCACGTTTGTCTGAACCGATATTACGGTATCGTGGTATGTAAATGCCGTTTGCTCTACGTCCGTAGTAATATTTATCTAAATCGCCTTCCCATGTACCCGAAGCACCTGTACGGAAGTGGTGATCCATCAAGTTGTGACCTAACTGTCCAGAATCATTACCCATACCTTCAGGGAAACGGTTTGACACAGAGTTCATCATTAACGAAGTAGAACCGATAGTACTACCACAAACAAAGATGATTTTCGCAAAATACTCACGGTCTTGCATCGTTACAGCATCACGTACACGTACACCCGTCGCTTTTTTCTTATTTTCATCGTACATAATTTCAGTTACGATTGAATCAGGACGTAAAGTCAGACGACCTGTTTTAGCTGCTGGAGGTAGTGTACAAGACTGCGTACTGAAATATGCACCAAACGGACAACCTAAAGAACATTTGTTACGATATTGACAAGAAGAACGACCAATACCTAGTTGTTCTTTGGCCGCTGCTGAAAGGTTAGCCACACGCCCCATTGTAAGGTTACGGCCAGGGAAGTTTTTCTCAAGACGTTGCTTCACTTCTTTTTCTACACAGAACATTTCCATTGCTGGAAGGAATTCGCCATCAGGCAATTGAGGTAAACCTAACTTTTCACCCGAAATCCCAGCGTATTTCTCTACATAAGAATACCAAGGTGCAATGTCTTTATAACGAATTGGCCAGTCAACCGCAATACCATCTTTTAAATTAGCTTCAAAGTCGATGTCACTTAAACGATAAGATTGACGACCCCACATAATTGATTTACCACCAACGATGTTTGGACGATACCAGTCAAAACGTTTTTCTTCTTTATATAATGAGTCTGAATCATTCATCCAGTATTTTTCCGTCATTTCATTGTACGGATAATCACGAGATAATTTTGGATGGGATTCTTTTTGTTCTATTGTTAAACGACCATTGTATTTCATTTCCCAAGGGTCTTTCATGGCGTTTTCGTAGCCAGTAACGTGTTCTAATTGCTTACCTCTTTCAAGCATTAGTACTCTTAAGCCTTTTTCGGTTAATTCTTTAGCAGCCCAACCACCAGAAACGCCTGAACCAATTACAATGGCATCATAAGTCATTCCTTTAACTGCATCTATATTCAAATTTGACATCTCCTGATATGAGTTTTAAGCTTTTAGCTATTAGCAGTCAGCTTTTTGTTTTATAAAATAAAATTGGTAATAATTTTGAGAAATGACAGATGAATTTAGATAACAAAGCTTAAAACTCATCACTCACAATTCATCACTCATACTTATAGTGCCCATGCTTTTTGTCCCGGCTTCAACGGTACACAACCTTGGAATTTCCCCGGAATCGGAAGGTATGCCAACGCTTTAGTAGCACCGATTTCAGAGGTAAAATAGCCAGTTACTGTCAATTCTTTCATTCTTAAGAAGAAAGGCTTATCGTTGATAGTACTTAACTTAACCATTTCATTTTTCTGAGCAGTATCTAATTCCACAAAACCTTTTCCAAATTTAGCTTTACTATCAGCATCTAATTTTGCCAAACCTGCATAGAATTTTTCTTGGTCTTCTTTTTTATAACAATCACGCATGACACGCACAATGAATTTTTCAGCACCAGCAGCTTTCGCACCAGGAGTATCAGTGGTTGGAATAATAATATCAGCAACCTCCGCAAGCAAAGCTTCTTGCTCAAGACTCACACTTACACTGTTGCCAGTATTAATAATTTGTCCCATTACTCCTGCCATTAAAGGGGCAGAAAGCACACCTCCCATCAGAAGGGCAACTCGTTGGACGGCTTCTCTACGGTTCATATTTTGGTTAAATAATTGATTATTAGATTATTAAAAAACGTTGTACTCAGCAGTTTATACTTTTTAGTAAAGTAAAGAAAAAAACGTTATCAAATTACGGTGAATATAAGTTTTTATTGAAATAGTTTAACTCTGACCTGTGTTATTATGAGTTTATGAGATGATGAGTTTAGAGTTTATGAGTTTAAGGTTTATGAGCTTATAAGTATGTTTTCAGTGCTACAAAGTTTGATTTTGAAACTTATAAACATTAGCATTTCTCTAAGCTTTAAACCTTTAACTTCTAAACTCATAAATATTAACCTTTAAACCCTAAACACATAAACCTTAAACTCATAGACTTTTAGGCTTACTGCTCATCGTAAATACTAAAACACCCCCTGACATAATTTGTTGGTGTGTGATAAATTTTTCAGTAAAAGGCTTTCCATTGAGTGTAGCCGATTGAATATATGGTGCTTTTGCCGAATTGCCTTTCGCAATAATCTTAAACTGCTTTCCATTAGGTAACTGAAGCGTTGTTTCATCAAAAGTTGGGCTACCAATCACATAATTTGGCGTACCCGGACACACGGGGTAATAGCCCATCATACTAAAAACCAACCAAGCTGACATTTGTCCACCATCTTCGTTGCCACTCATTCCACCTGCTGAAATATCGTATTCTTCTTTGATAATCTGACGTACTTTTGCTTGTGTTTTCCAAGCCTGATTAGCAAAAGGATATAAATATACAATTTGATTGTTGGGTTCATTGCCATGCCAATAATAACCTTGGTCGAATAAGGTATCCAATTTTTCTATAAAGCGTTTTTGCCCACCAATGTGGTTTATCAAGCCTTCCACATCTTGGGGGACGTAAAAAGTATATTGAGCAGGCGAGCCTTCGGTAATGAAGCTACTGCGTTGTGCAAAAGGGTCAAATTTGTCAATCCAACTGCCATCAGCATAACGACCACGAGCGTAGCCAGTTTGTGGGTCTATTACATTTTGATAGTTTTTAGCACGTTTCATCAAGGTTTCATAATCAGCTTTCTCGCCCAGCTTTTGGGCTACTTTTGCTAATACAAAATCATCATAAGCATATTCTAAAGTGCGCGAAACTTGCTCTCTTTTGTGGAAAGCCTGCCAAACGGAATCTTCGAGCGGGATATAATTGTATTTTAAATAAGATGCCAATGCTCTTCTTCCTTTGCCTTCTTCATAACTCTTTTGGTTTGTGTTTACTTCAAAAGCATTTTTACGCATATATTGATAAGCCGTTTTAATATCAAAACCTTTGATGCCCTTGATGTAGGCATCGCCAATGGCAGCAATGGCGTGGTCGCCAATCATGGCCGCAGTATAATGATTCCAGCATGGAAAAATAGGCAACCAAGTACCTTGTTCTGCTTTTTTGACTAAAGATTGCATCATATCTGCCGTTACTTTTGGTTCTAGCAAAGTATGCAAAGGATGCACCGCTCTGTAAGTATCCCACAGGTTATAATCTTCATAATAATCAAAACCTTTGGCTTGGTAAATGTTATCATCATCGGCAAAACCAGTATAAGAACCATCAATATCCGAGAATATTCTGGGTGTCAGTTTGGTATGATACAACGCAGAATAAAATAAGGTTTTATCATACTCTGAACCCTTTACTTGAATTTTACTCAAGGCTTTATTCCAAGCTGAGTTTGATGCCTGACGGGTTTTAGAAAAATCCCAATGGTTGATTTCACCTTCAAGATTCTTTCGTGCTCCTTCCAAACTAGTAAACGAAGTACCAATACGTACTTTGACGATTTTATTACCGAATTGTGCATAAGCCCCAACAGCCTGTTTTTGTCCGTTGCCTTGTGCTTGTACAGATTTGGCATTTATACCATTGTTCTTCCAAGTACCATAATCTGTAAAGGCTTGGTCAAATTGAATAACAAAGTATCCACTGAACCCTGCGGGCTTACCAAAACCTTGATAAATCCTGTGGACGGGATTATAACCAACTATTTCTTTTTTTTCAGGATGAACCTCTACAAAACCTTCCCCTTCGTCTGAATTGGGTTCAATCACTACATAATTATCCTGATGTTGGCTAAAAGTAAATTGTAAAAATCCCGAACGAGATAAGGCTGTCATTTCGGCTTTGATATTCCCTTTTTTCAGGTTTACCTGATAATAAGAAGGTTTTACTATTTCAGTTTTTCGGTCGAAATCGCTCCCTCTGTCTGTTGCATTCACATTCAATTTTCCAGACATTGGCATGATAGTAACACTGCCATAATCTTGCACACAGCTACCATTCATCCAATGAGTTCCTCTAAACCCCTGAATTTTAGTATCGTTATAATAAAAAGGAGGAATGCATTTTAATTCAGTAGCTCTGGTTTGGGGTGTCCAAGAGGTCATGCCTTGTGGCACACCAATGGCTGGTACAATTTGCCCTTTCATTTCCGACCCTGCTTCACTGTGTTTTTTAGCACTTTCTGTCGTGCTAGGGGCTGAGCCAATAAAAGGATTTACATAATCGACGGGCTGTTTTTGGGCTATGCTTGCTAAAGGAAATAACAAAACCAAAAGAATATTTTTTTTGCTCATTTTATTGAAAATATGTTGCTTCGATTTTTGGGTAATACTTTTATAAAATAGGTTAAGTTGGTATTTTTCTATACTTTCAAAAACCATTTCTGGCGATATAAAAAATACAGAAAGCCTAACTGCACCAAAACAATTCCTGTCGCTAATCCTACAGGTTGCCACGGGGTATTGAGGTGTTGAATTAATCCTCCAAACAAATAATTGGCTGTTAACTCAAAGTTAATCAATCCATGAGCTGCCATGTAAATGGTAATTGAATTCATACCAATCCAAACGAATGGTGCTATCCAAAACTTGATGGCTAGTACGTCTATCACTAAATAAAAGACACTCATAAACAGTAAACTAAAACCACCTGAGCAAAGTACAAATGAGCTTGTCCACATGATTTTATTAATCGGAAAAAATGGATTCCAGAGGTAAGCTAATAAAATACAAATAATACCACTAGCTGACATTATTGCTACTTTTTTAAACCCTGCGATAGAAGTTGATTGTAAAATTTTTCCTGTAAAAATTCCTAATAATGCATTACAAATAGCAGGTAAGGTTGATAACAATCCTTCAGGGTCATAAACCTTTCGATGAAGTTTTCCGGGTAGAAAAAGACGGTCGAGATATGCAGATAAATTGCCCTCTTTGGTCAAAATGCCAGCACCAAAATCGGGTACCGGAACATAGTTCATTAGTAAAAAATAGCTAATGAGAATACCGAAGAAAATAAAGATTTGCGTTTTGAGGTCTGTATAAATAAAAATAATTCCTGCGAATAGACAAGAAAGGGCGATTCTGCCTAGCACACTGGCAATGCGTGTGTTTTCATACCCTTGCCATTTGAATAGCCCATTGACGATGGTACCAAGAATAATCAGGATGAAGGCTCTTTTGAATAAGCTTTTTAATATCTGCTTTTTAGCATGTTGATTGGCTAATTGTTTGCCAATACTATAAGGCATAGAAATACCAGCAATAAAAATAAACAAAGGAAATATCAAATCATAAAAAGTAAAGCCGTTCCAATCTGAGTGGTGTAATTGGCTAGAAATCCAATTGATAGCCGTATTGTCAGAGGCTTTTGCCCATTCATGAATTAAGCCTTCGCCACTAATAATCCAAAACATATCAAAGCCTCTGAGGGCATCAAGTGATTGTAAACGCGAGGAAGGATTACTCTTTTGCATAATAAAGGGATACAATTTACATTTTCATAATGGCTCTTGAAAACAATAGCTTTGCACCAAGAAAACTCTTTGATACAAAGCTATTGATAAAGTAAGCATAATCAACTAAATCTTAGTAACCCGGATTTTGAGTTAATGATTTATTTAATTGTAAAGCATTTGTCGGGATTGGGAAAAGGCGTTTTTTAGGATCTGTATCGGTTTTTACTCCCCATGTACCTTCATATTTACCAAAACGAATCATATCGTTACGGTGCCAAGTTTCCCAAGCAAACTCTCTGGCTCTTTCTTCATAAAGTTGTTGCAATGTTACTGAAGTCCAAGGAGTAGAAGTTGTACGCTTACTCCTTACTTCATTCACTAAAGAAATAGCCGTTTGACCATTCGTTGCAGTGCCACCTTTCAAGATTGCCTCAGCTTTCATCAATAATATATCGGCATATCTGAAAATAGGTACATCGTTGTTTTGGTTTCTAGTAGCCGAAGTACTATCAGCATAGAATTTATTGTTGCGATAACCCATGTTCCAAGCTTTTTCATCATTCCCCAAATCAAAACTAGCAGGTTTTTTAATGATAACATCTGGTGTAATATCTACTTGATAAGTTAAAGCTGCTCCCGCATCTGCACCTTTATAATCTTCGTCATAACCTTGTTTTGTTGTGGCTACAGTTACAGGTACGCCTTTATAATCGAATTGTTTCCCCGTAATCCATTGTTGATTCCTTACATCTTTAGGGTCGTTGTAATATGCATAGTATTCTGGTAAAGTACTTGCCGCCGCACTTGGTGTAAATGGTAAGCTGAATTTAGCACGTAATGACCTCGGCATGGAGTATCGGGCATAAAACATATAACCATTCGGGGCGGAGGCATCGTAAGGAATCGCAAAAATAAATTCCTTGATTTGCGGACCATTATTTATAAAAAACATTTTACGATAATCGCTTTCAATAGCATATTTACCAGAACTGATGATGTTATCACAAGCTGTGATAGCGTCGCTCCAACGAGCAGTTCCTGTATACACTTCAGCATTCAGATACATCTTAGCCAAAATGGCATAAGCTGTATATTTATTCGGGCGACCGTAAGTTTCTTGCCCAACTACCACACTAAGGTCAGGAAGGCTCTCTTGTAACTCTTTCTCGATAAACTTAAATACATCAGATCTTGCAGTTGTTCTAGCCGTAGTTGTATCACCAAATTTTGTTGAAATTGGGATATTTCCCCACATATCCATCATCATAAAATAACACATTGCACGCATGGTTCTTAGTTCTGCCAAACTTGTAAGTTTAGCTGTGGACTCTGGTGCTTTTGAAATCAAGAAAATATTCTGATTACTTGTACTGATGGTAGTTGTCAGCCATGCCCAAGCACTTTGTACGTGTGCGTTATCTTGATTCCAAGTATGTTTGTGATGTTGTTCATAACGTCCACCATCATACCAGTTTCCACCACGTGCTGGTAAAATCGCTTCATCGGTACTCAACGACTGTAAAAACCAGTAGTCTGTTGAATAGTTTTGACGAAAAGAATTGTACGTCGGTCCCGCAGCTTGGATAAACTGTGTAGGGGTTTGAGGGAAAATCTCTGGCGTTAGTTGTGTTGTTACGGGGACGTCAAGGTCATGACAAGCCATTAATCCACTTATGCTTGCAATGGTTATTATCAATTGAAATATTTTTTTCATCTGTTTCTAGCATTAATAGTTTTGAACAGTACCTAATTCTCTAAGAAGAAATCCTCAAAAACATCATTAATTCAGTAATTGCTTCTAGGTACTGTTTGAATTATTGTAAATGTTTTTAGAATGAGGCGGAAACACCAAACAAGAATGTACGGGTTTTAGGATAAAAATTATTAGAGTCAACACCAGGAGCAATACCGCCTTGATTAATCTCAGGGTCGATGCCTTTGTAGCCTGTTATCACAAACAAGTTATTTACTGAGGCATACAAACGAATACGCTTGATATCTTTAGTGATATTCTTGAATGAATACCCCAAAGTAGCATTGTCTAAACGTAAATAGCTTCCATCTTCCAAGAAACGAGATGAGTAACGATAAGAGTTAAAATCATTGGCTGATTCTTCAGCTACTTCAACAGGAATGTTAGTGAATCTGGCAGTACTTGGTCTGAACAAATCGGCACGCGTTACGTTCATGATTTTGTTACCTAGCACTGCTCTCATGAAGATATTCAAATCCAAATTTTTGTAAGTAAAATTGTTTGACCAACCTAGTAATAATTTAGGCTGTGCATTTCCTATAGCTTTGTAGTCTTTTACGCTAACAGGTTTGGTCGTCAATTCACCTTTTGAGTTATAGTATTGCGATACACCATTGGCATCTTTACCTGCATATTCATATGTAAAAAACTGACCAATTGGCTGTCCTGCTACAATCAATTGAATGGTTTCTCCCGTTTGTCCGCCACCATCTGGTTGAACGATTTTTACCGAGTCAGTTTTTAACGAAGCATTCGAAAGACTTAAAATTTTGTTTTCGTTGTGTGCTAAGTTAAAAGTAGTATTCCAAGAGAAATTCTTAGTTTTTACGGGGCTAGCATTCAAGGTAACTTCATAACCTTTGTTACTCATTTCACCCACATTGGCCGTTAAAGAACCATTTGGATACAACACCGTACTTACAGGATAAGTCCAAATTAAATCAGAGGTCTTTTTGTTGTAAACTTCAACAGTACCACTAATTTTTCCTTTAGCCACCGAGAAGTCGATACCAAGGTTTGAAGTAGCTGTTTTTTCCCAACCTAAATCAGGGTTTTCGTTTTGTAATGCACCAATCGCAGCCTGTTGAGACCCATTATAGTAGAATGTACCAACGTTTCCGTAAATCAATTTAGTAGTATATGGGCTAAAACCTGCTGAGTTACCCGTTACACCATAACTAAGACGTAATTTTAATTCACTGAAAATCTGTTGTTTTTCCATGAATCCCTCTTGGTCAACTCTCCAAGCAAAACCTACTGCTGGGAAATAACCCCACTGCTTGTTCAAGCCGAATACCGAAGAACCATCACGACGGATTGACCCTTGCAATAAGTATTTGTTTTTGTAATTATAATTAACACGACCAAAGTCTGAGATTAAACGTACTTGTTGGTAATTATCACCACCATAATTTACTCTGAATGAGTTAACCGCATAAGGGTTACCTAAACCTAAATTGTTGTAACCAACAGCATCAACTGGGAAGTTAGTACTAGTTGCTTGGAAACCGTCGCCGTTGATACTTTCTTGCCAAGAATAACCCACTACAGCATTAATTGAATGGTCTCCAATTTGTTTATCCCAAGTAAGATAAGTTTCTAATAAGCTCTGAGTATTTTGATACGCATTTCTTGTTGCCAAACCATTTGCACCTACTAAAGTGATGAAAGATGGGTTTCCCGGAGGTTCTGGCGTACTACGAATATTATTATAGTATTGTGTATAATAACTATTGTAATAAGCACCATAATTGGTCTGGAAGTTTTGGTACGAGAATTTTACATCATAAGTAAAACCCAATGGTAGTTTTAACTGACCAAAGAAAGTACCTACCAAAGTTTTATATTTCAAACGTTCTTGTCCATTTTCAATCAAAGAAACAGGGTTGTAATAACTAGTTTTGTTGAAGTTGTCATAAAAAGAACCGTCTGCCTTATGTACAGGAACTGTTGGCAAATAAGTCAACATTTGGGCTAAAACAGTGTTTCTATAAGGAACCCATTTGGCATCACTTACTGAATTGGTTACTGATAAACCCAATTTCAAATTATTGTTAAATGCTTTTTGTTCGATAGATAAACGAGCTACCACACGGTTTAAAGCACTTGATTTAATGATACCATCTTGGTCGAAATAGTTGATACTTGCATTGTAAACAGTGCTTTCGCTACCACCACCAAATGAAATGTTATGGTTTTGGCTAATGGCCGTACTACGCTGAACAGCATCTTGCCAGTTGGTATTTGCACCTAAATCATCTTCTGGGGATAAAGCTTGCCCATTTTTGGTTAAGAATGCTTTCAATTGTGTAGCATTCATCATTTCATATTGCTTAGATACTTTATCTATTGCCATATATGAACTATATGATACCTGCATTTGTCCTTTGCTAGCACGTTTGGTAGTTACCATAATTACGCCATTGGCAGCACGGTTACCGTAAATAGCCGTTGCAGCAGCATCTTTCAGAATGTCCATCGTAGCAATATCATCAGGTGCAATCAACGAAATGTCAGCTCCTGGCACACCATCAATTACGAACAATGGCGATTGTGCACCGTCACGAAGAGAAGAAGCACCACGTAAAATAATAGCTGCAGCACGGTTAGGGTCACCACTACGCGTAATGTTTAAGCCCGGAACTTTACCTTGTAATAACTGTCCAACATCACTGATGGCTCCTCTGTTCATATCTTCTGGTTTGATAGTCGTAATAGCACTTGTCAAGTTTTTACGCGATTGAGTACCGTAACCTACTACTACTACTTCATCTAAACTTTGGTTTTCAACTAACATCGATACGTTGATTACCGAGCGACCGTTTACTACAACTTCTTGTTTCTGATACCCAACAAAAGAGAAAATCAAGGTATTGTTTCCGTCGGGTACAGCAATTTTATACTGTCCTTTTGTATCCGTCGAAGTACCTCTATTTGTATTTTTGACCAATACCGAAACTCCTGGTAGTGCTTGCCCTTTTTCATCGGTGATGGTTCCGCTGATTGTTTGTTCGGCGATTATTTCGTTTGGGATGAGCGATTGAATGTTTTCTCTTTCAGCAACAGCTTTTTTGCGAAGAAGAATACGATTATCGATTACTTCATACGAAATGTTTAAGGGTGTAAGAAGGTCTTCTAAAACCTTCGATAATTTATCTTCAGTAAAATTGAAAGACACAATTTGCCCTGCCTGAATGGCATTTGGGCTATAGACAAACTTAACATCTGCTTTCTTCTCTAGCTGGAATAATACCTTTTTAATAGTACTCGACCCAGTTCTTAGCGTAATACTTTTATTGAGTACCTCTTGCGAAAAAGCACTGTTTGCGAGAGAAATCCCGCAACAGATAATCGAAAGGAATAGTTGAGTAATGGTAATTCGCATCGCTTTGGAGAGAATCTTTTTAAATGATAATTTTTTTTTCATACTTTTAACTGTTTTTAAACTGTGAAATGTGGAAAAACAAACCCTAAGCATCGTTGCGATGCCACCGAATTGGCGTTTGGTGGGGTTTCTAAGGCCGGTAATGCTAGTAACATTATCGGCTTTTTCTTGTGAAAGCGACTATGTTTTCATGGAGTTAATGGGAATTAAGAGTTTTGAGTTATTTTTAGCTTTAAGTAATGAGCCGTGAGCTTTGAGCAACAAAATTTTTAGTCATGACCTTTTTAGGTTTTATCCCAAAGATAATTGAATGATTAACAGCTCATTGCTCAAAGCTGATAGCTCAAGGCTAACAGCTTATTGACAGCCCACGCCGTTGACAAAAATCACCGTTCCACGCTGTTCGTAAGTAGCGTTTATGGATTTACAGATTAAATCAAGCTGGCTGTGCAATGGAATTTCATTCAAATCGGCCGTGAATACACATTTGTTTAACTCATGATTTTCAATGACAAATTCAATTTGATATGCTTCTTTTAAGCGATTGAGTACTTCTGTTAAGGGGGTTTCGTCAAAAATAAAATCTAACGTAGTGGCTGGCGTGTTTACAATGATGGGGTTTTCAACCAGACTAGGAATTATTTTTTTTGTTTCTTTATCAAAAGTGATTTTTTGATTAGGCGTCAAAATTACCCCGTTTTTATGAGTGCCTGTTTTTTCTGAATTTTCATAAACAGAAACCCTTCCCGTTACCACCAACACCTCAATCGCTTTTGAATCGTCGTAAGATTTAATGGTGAAACTTGTTCCAAGTACTTCTGTAACCAAATCGCGGGTATGCACAATGAATGGTTTTGATGGATTTCGCTTTACCTTAAAAAAAGCTTCTCCTTTCAAATACACATTGCGGTTTTTATCATTAAAGTGTTCTGGATAACTAATACTACTAGCGGCTTTCAATACAATTTCGCTGCCGTCTTCTAGTTTAATTTTTTGAGATTTAGAGGAGGTGTTTTTTACTTCAATTACGCCTAAGTTGCTATCTATACTTTCGGTAAATGAGCTTGTATAAGCAGTAGTTTTCTGATAATAGAATAGTCCGAAAATGCCAATCATCAATGAAGCAGCAATGGCAATTGCTGTCCATTTAAAGCGAACAGAAATTACTTTGTTAGGAAACAAACTATGCTGGATTCTTTCCCAAAGGTGGTGTTCAATATTATTTTTTTCAGAAGGGCTTAATCTCAGTTCGCTATGTTTCAACATATTGTCGGACCATTCCTTTATCATCGCCTCTTCTTCAGTCGTGCAATCTCCGTCAAGGTATTTTTCTAATAATTTATCGAAATCGTATTGGTTCATCTTTCGTGAATTTTTCTGCAAGTATGGAGTTGATTTATCAAATGCTAGGCGTTGAATCGAGTTTAATATGCTTTAAAAGTGAATGTTTAGTTATCTGAATGATACACCTTTAAATTCTCTCTTAGTACTTTTAGCGATTTAGTGATATGATATTCTACGGCTTTTTCGCTGAGGTCTAAGCGTAGTGCGATGTCTTTTACCGATTGGTTTTCAAATCGACTCATCTTAAATACTTCACAGGTTTTTTCTGGTAATTTCTTTAAGGCTTCATCCACTGCTTTTGATAAATCTGCAAAATGTACAATTTCTTCAGTTGAGAAAGACTGCTGTATTTCGTGAAAAATAATATACTCTTGAAACTTCCTATTAGTGATTTGCGACTTGATATAGTTAGTCGTTAGATGCTTGATAGCTACTACCAAATAAGCACTCAAGAATCGAATGTTTAAATGCTCTCTTTTTAGCCAAAGACTTTCAAACAAGTCGTGTACAAGCTCTTCAGCTTCCTCTTTTGTGCCAGTTTCGTGATAGGCAACACCAAAAAGTTTGTACCAATAACGATGGTAGATTTCCTCAAAGGCCTTTTTGTCGTCCCTTTTCAGAAAGTCTATCAGTTGTTCGTCACTTAGTTGAGAATGCTTCATGTGATTGTTCCGGAATCGATATTTGATGTATAGTCAAACAAGTCGCTAAAATCCCTAAATGATTTTAAAAAATATTTTTAAAATACAATTTAAGGTGCTTTGCTGTCCTGCTTACACTCAGAAAAGGGTAGAATGTGCATTTCTACGCGATATTTTTATGAATAATACATAATTCACTCAATTTTAAATTTTGAAACATGAAAAAGTTATTCATTTTACTTTTATTAAGTATCGTATTTGTCGAATTTAGCTATGGGCAAATTGATAAAAAAGCCACTAACGAAACCAAAGCCTTATACCAAAGTTTAGCAAAAATTTCCAAGAAAAATATTCTTTTTGGGCATCAACATGCCACTGAGTACGGACATGGATGGTTTGGTGACGAAAACCGTTCGGATGTGAAATCTGTAACAGGGTCACATCCAGCTGTCATTGGTGTAGATTTAAGTGGATTGTCAGGTAGACCTTCAGCACAAATTGCTAAAACGGCTCAGTTATTAAGAAAAAATGTAGTGGATACCTATCATCGCGGTGGAATAACTACGGTAGCTTGGCATTTTTCTAATCCTGTATCCAAAGGTGGTTTTTATTGGAACGACTCTGTTTCGGTAGCTTCTATCACATTGATAAAGCCTGGTGGGTCGCATCATGAAGCCTATAAAGAAATCTTGAAGACAATAGCTGATTTTGCTAAATCGGTAAAAGGGCAGGATGGCACGTTAGCACCTATGATTTTCAGACCTTATCATGAATTTGACGGAGATTGGTTTTGGTGGGGGAAATCTCATTGTTCTCGTGAAGACTTTATATCTGTTTGGCAATTTACGGTTACTTATCTGCGTGATAGTCTGGATGTTCATAATTTCATTTATGCCTTTTCACCCGACTGTAAATTTCATACAGAAAAAGAATTTCTAGACCGTTACCCTGGTGATGCATGGGTAGATATGGTAGGAATGGACAACTATGCCGACTTTGGTAGAAATGGCAAGTATGATATTCAAACGGGCGTGAAAAAGCTGAAAATTGTAGCTGATTATGCCAAAAAGGTCAATAAATTGGCTGCTTTTACTGAAACAGGGTTAGAGTCCATTCCTAATCCTACTTGGTGGACAGAGACGTTATTAAAGGCATTGAAATCTGAAAAGATGAATTTAGCCTATGTATTAGTTTGGCGGAATGATGCCAGAAGTCCAACGCATTTTTATGCACCATTTCCAGAACAAGTAAGTGTGCCTGACTTTCTGAAATTTTATAATGACCCTTACACACTTTTTGAAAATGATTTAAAAGATGTGTATGGCAAAAAGCACTGATTGATAAGTGAATAATCTATGTAAAGTAGATTACGTTGTATTGAAGATTAAAGAGATGTAGATTAATATTTCAAATCTCAATGACAAATCACAACTCATCACTCACAATTCACAACCCTTAATTTTATATTACCATTCTCTCATATATTCAATTTATTCACTATGAAAATCTATATTACTTTTTGTCTACTATGTTGTAGTTATTTTGGCTTTTCGCAAAATACTCCAGTCGGAATTTTTCATAATCATGGCGACGTTGGGAAGCCTAAGATTGCAGGTTCAGCACGTTATGATGAAGTCACACAGACTTATTATGTCAAGGGAGCAGGTTATAATATTTGGTTCAATCGAGATGAATTTCAATACTTATACCAAAAGCTAAAAGGTGATTTTGTATTGACCGCTAATTTTGAATTCATCGGTGATAAAGGCAACAATCACCGTAAATACGGTTGGATGATTCGGGAATCTGCGGATGAGTCTGCTGCTCATGTCAGTGCAGTATCGCATGGAGATGGCTTGACAGTAATGCAATGGAGAGTATTGCGTGGGGCTTATATGCGTGACCCTGAAGATGAAATCTTTTTTACAAAGAAAGGCTTTGAAGTGGTGCAGTTAGAAAGAGTAGGAAAGAAAATTACGATGAGAGTAGCGCATCAAGGGGAACCTTTGCAAACGGTTGGTTCGTACACCTCAGAAATGAAAGATGCTGTTTTAGCTGGATTGTATGTTTGTTCGCATGATTCACTAGCGATTGATGAAGCTAAAATATGGAACGTTCGCATTGATAAGCCAGTCTATAATGCATCAAAAACAGAGAAAATACAGTCATTACCAACCCGTTTAACAAATGTGAATATCACCAATGGCTTATGTAAAAATCTTTCAGCATCAGAAGTCAATACCGTAACGGGTAAAGTAATTAATGAAACCAAAGTAGGAGCGAAACTTCAATATTCTTCTGTACTTAGCAAAGGCAATTCACAAATCTGGCGAATGAAAGCTGATGGCTCAGAAAAAGAGCAAGTAACCTTTGACGAGTATCAGAATACTGCTCCAAGTATTTCGCCAGATGGTAAATGGCTAGCCTTTATTTCTTTTCCGAATGATACCGAAAATACTAATCAATATAAGCAAGCCATGGTCAGAATCATTCCTTTAACGGGTGGGATTGGGCCAAAGGTTATTGCTCATTTTTATGGAAATCAAAGTACAAGTAATTCGCTTATTTGGTCGACAGATAGTAAGTCTTTAAATTTTACAAATAGTATTTCTAATTAATAGAACCCAATTTTATGAATATGAAAAAACAATCTTACTTGATAGCAATTACATTGATGTTGTTGCTTAACATCACAGATACCTTTGCCCAAAAGAAAAAGCCTTTATTTAATTTTCCATTTGGAGTACAGGCTTATACTTTCCGTAAGCATTTCCCTGTTTCTGTCGAAAATACGTTGGATAAAATACAAGCAATGGGCATAACCGAACTAGAAAGTAGTGGAGCGAAGGGGTTGACTAATATAGAATATAAAAAGCTCTGCAATGACAGAGGTATCAGTATTCCTTCGGCGGGGTGTAGTTATGAACAATTAGAGAAAAGTCCGCAGGAAGTTGTGGATAATGCCAAGGCACTGGGAGCTAAGTTTGTCATGTGTGCTTGGATTCCTCATAAAGGCAATGAATTTACTATTGAAGATGTTAAAAAAGCAGTGGAGGTTTTCAATAATGCTGGAAAAGTGTTGAAAGAAAACGGACTAACTTTCTGTTATCACGATCACGGCTATGAATTCAGACCTTACGAGGGAGGTACACTGTTCGATTATATGGTAAAGAATACCAATCCCGCCTATGTATCTTTTGAAATGGATGTTTTATGGACGCTCCACGGTGGGGCCAATCCAGAAGTATTATTACAAAAATATGGCTCACGTTGGAAGTTGATGCACGTAAAAGATTTGAAAAAAGGGGTGATAGGTGATTCTTCAGGACATACTCCTGCAGAAAACGATGTCGTATTAGGAACAGGAGAAGCCAACTGGCCAGCCATCTTAAAAATAGCTAAAAAAATTGGCATCAAGCATTACTTTATCGAAGATGAAAGCGAACATGAATTAGAAAATGTGCCTTTGAGTATTCAGTATTTGAAAGGACTTTAATAATAAAATATCAGTCGCTCGCTTGAAGCGAGTGACTGATATTATCATCATAGCTTATCTTACTCTTTGTCTTATTTCTGCTAAGGTTTGGTCTATTAAAAGCTCGCCATCTCTAAATACTTCTTTCAATGCTCCTTGTTTTTCAGTTTCCCAATCTACTTGGTCAATAAGTTTATAAGTGCCATCTTCTAATTCGATTTTCATCAGTCCTTTCGCAGATTTTTTGGTGCCATCATCTGTAATAGGGTCTTTGAAAATCTCTCTTCCTTCGTCATTAACTTCACCATAAGTAGCTTTCATCGCAAACCCGAAAGTATCTCGTGTATTATACTGATAGGTGTATGACCCAATCCCTAAAACTACATTAGTAGAGGCAAAACCCTTAGCTTTGAGTCGTTCACAAATTTGTGTTGCTCGGTCAATAGTTATACTGTCTCCATAAATAGCACCAATCTGTGGAATAAGCTCTTTATATCCTTTGTCGTTTATTTGTCCCCCAAAAGTATCCCATAGCAGTTCTATAACGCCTTTTCTTTCGTGTTCGTTTTTGCCATTTGGGTTTCCACATATAATATCAACAGGGTCTCCGCTATCTGGTCTTACAACCACTTTTCCTGCTCTACTTGATATTTCATTTTTTAATGCGGGCAAATATTCTGTTAATACTTTCCATAAATCCCAAGTATCTGAAACAATAGAAACAATACCTTGAGGATAAATATCACAAATCAATCGTTTAAAAGTTGCTAATTCCCCTTCAGTTGTTCCCATGCACATCACAGAATGTTCTGTTGCAGCAACTGAACCTCCTATTAATTCATTATCTGAATCTGCATTATAATATTTTTCTAAAAAGTCAACCGCTGGAATTGTATCAGTTCCTGTAAAACTTAATAAGTGCCCGCTTGCAGAAGAAACACCCGCTTCAATTCCAGCCATGCCACGCATTGAAAAATCATGCCCTTGCCAATCTACAAACTCTGGAATAGAAGATGTTTCGTTTGCATATTTATCCAATATTTTGCGATATTGTTTGGCAATGGTGGCAGAAGTACAAGGCATCCAAATGACAGCAGAAAGGAGCGTTTCAAAATAATTTGTTAGCCAAAAGAATTCAGGTTTGGTGTTATACATGGTGAACATGGGTACTCTGATAGGTACGCTTACGCCTTCAGGTAAGGCTTTGATTACCATTGGGATATACCCTAAATCGTGTAAATCCTCAATGTGTTTAGTACCAACTTGATTCTCGCCTAAATAATTATTAATTCTACGACTGTATTCTTTGATAACTTTCTCTTTAGGTTGTTTGAAAAAGTAGGTTTCAAAATCTTCTAAGATATATTTTTTTATGAAGTACTGTAGCCCGAAAAATACAACTTCATCAATACCTTGGATTCTACTTTTACGGGGTGTCCAGTTTGAATAAACTAAAGTTGTTCCTGTTGGATATTGTCTGCGATGGTCAACTTTATAGCCATCTGTCAATAATAAAGGATTCATAATTTTAAATGTTTTCTGTTAAATATTTCAATTCATTGTACACCTGAGACAGACCTGCTCTGTCATCTAAGTATGCATTTGCATAAATTTTCTTGCTTTTCAATTGATGAAATGGTGGATTTTCATTGATAGCATCAAATGGAATTTCATTTTGGTTAAGGTAATTGCTTACAAATACCATATCTTCTTGACCAGTCCAACAAATCAAATAGCAATTGATTGATTTTAACTTTTTGAGTAAAGCAATAACATCATTGTAAAGTCTTCCTTTATTATGAAAATCATAAACTGTATCATCAAAATCAAAGGCTATTACTAACGACTTATATGCTCTGTATTCATCAAGTAATCTACTCAATGAGTTTTTGGGATTAAGATAATAGTCCATTGTCTAAATTTATTTGTGTTAAACAAGTATGACTTAACTCTTTAAAAGAATTTGTAGTGAAGATATGGGTAAAATGTTTTTCCAATTCTTCAAATCCTTTACTGAAAATACCGTGACTTACTGCCAAATAAAGCTTGCCAGCATTTTTCTTTTTTAGTTCACTCGCCAACCCAATAAACGTTCTGCCACCGTCGCAAATATCATCAACAATTAAGCAATCGCTTCCACCTAAATCCTCAGCATAGACTTTAAATCCTGTTAATTTACCTGTCTGTATATCTCTACTTTTACTGCATTCTACTACTTCAAGGCCATCTAAAAATTCAGAAACTTTATAAATTTTCTTTAATGCTCCACCATCAGGAGAAACCAATTTTACATCTTTTCCAATTTTATCAATTACCTGTTTAATAAAATTATGATTTGAAATAGCTACGCAGTTATTCAATAATGCTGGTGTGACGTCTGAATGTACATCTAGTACAATTACCTTTTTGAAGCCTAAATTATTGATGATGTCAGCATATACTTTAACAGATAAAGGCTCGCCTTTTGTCATTACCCTGTCTTGTCTTGCTGAGGGAAAATACGGTATGATTAATTTAGTAATAGCGATGTCCATTCGCTTTAAAGCATCCACTGCCAAGCAAAGCAATCCTACATCATTGAATGAATTTAATCGATGGGTAATAACTACTTCTTTTTGAGTATCTAAATCTGTTTTGATTTTAATGTGAGGTTCTCCGCCTGAAAATGTAAAACTTTCAAATTGTATTTCTTCGCCATCTAATGGTTTGAAATTACTGTCTAGATTGAGTATCATAATTTTATATTTGCGTATATTTTACACAAATATAGGGCTTAAAAATTGAAATCAAATATATTTGCGTAATTTTTACGCAAAATTAATTTCAAATAGGAATCCTTCGTTTGTTAACTTGTTGTATTTGAGTTTGTTAAACTTGAATAACTTGGCAGGTCTTCCACTTTTTTTAGGAGAAAATTTTTCAGTTTCTTCAATAATACCAAAGCTTAATATTTTTTTTCTGAAATTCCTTCTATCTATTTCCTTTTCTAAGATGGTGCAGTACAAGTTTTCTAAATCTGAGAAAAGGAATTCTTTGGGAAGTAAGTCAAAGCCTATTGGCTGATAAGTAAGTTTGTTTTTTAATCGCTGATGAGCCGTCTGTAAGATTTCTTCGTGGTCGAAGGCTAAGGGGGGGAGTTCTTTTATTGGAAACCATTTTGCATCTTCTGCATCAGTATCGGCTTTTAAAATAAGCTTGCTAGAGTTCACTAAAGCGAAATATGCTACCGAAATGACTCTAAATCTTGGGTCTCTGTCTAGTTTGTCTCCAAAAGTGAAAAGTTGTTCTAAATAATTTACTTTGATACCTGCTTCTTCTTGTAGCTCTCTGTTTACGGCATTATTTAGTGTTTCATTGTCTTGTACGAATCCCCCAACCAATGCCCATTGGTTTTTTAAAATACCGTATTTTTGTTTTACCAGCAGGACATTGAGGCTGTTTTCTGTATAGCCAAAAACGATTGCATCTACTGCTATTTTAATATGCTGTTCAAGCTCCATTTATATCTATGCGTAAAGTGTACGCAAATCTACATATTATTTCCTGAGCTAAATAGGTGTCTATTTAATACATTGGCTATATTAAAGGATTTTAAATCGACCTATTATTTATTTTTATGACTATATAATTATGCTGCATAGAAAAAAAAAATAGTTAGTTGAAAGAGTGCTTAAATGTTAATGGAGAAACTTTAGTCTTATTTTTAAATAGTTTGCTAAATGATTGTGGATATTCAAAACCTAGTTGATAAGCAATTTCACTAACGGATAAATTGGTAGTAGCCAGCATTTCCTTTGACTTTTCAATTAATTTATCATGAATATACTGCTGTGAACTTTGCCCTGTTAGTGAACGAAGCATATCGCTTAAATAGCGTGGAGAAACATTTAATTGTTCAGAAAAATATTGAACTGTTGGCAATCCTTTTATTAATGCCATCTCATTATAATATTCATTGAGGAGTTTTTCTAATTGATATAGGATGTCATTATTTACCATTTTTCGAGTGGTAAATTGTCTTTTATAAAATCGGTTGCTGTAATTCAACAATAATTCGATTTGTGAAATGACTATATCCTGACTAAAATCGTCAATACTCGATTGTAACTGATCTGCTATATTCTTGAAAACGGATATAATCGTTTGTTTTTCTTTATCTGAAAGGTGAAGCGCTTCATGAACAGCATAAGAAAAGAATCCATAAGTTTTAATGGTTTTTCCTAAGGTATGATTTCTGATAAAATCTGGATGAATAAGTAATGTGTATCCTAAATATTCAGTGTCATCGGTTGTTGCCAGTAATTGATTAGGTGAAGTGAAAACCAAACTTCCTTCATCAAAATCATAGTAATTCTGACCATATTTTATTGTCCCTTGTGGACTTGTTTTATAGGATATTTTATAAAAATTGAGCAAGAACGAGGTTTGTAGGTCTTCTTTGTTTACAGCTATTTCAGTATTATCTACCAGACTTATCAAAGGGTGCAAAGGCTTTGGTAAGCCAAGCACCCGATGTAGGTCGGATATTGAATTAAATCTATGCGGTATATTTTCACTGTTTTTCATGAGATGGATATTTTAATTGTCCAAAAACATTTGTTCCATAGATTTCATAAATTGTGTATCTCCTAATGCCAAACGCTGTGCATATAGTGCTTTAGCGTCCTCACCTGCTACATATCTTAATTTTTCTTTGCCATCGGTAGCTGCTTCATATACTACCGAAGCAATTTCGCTGGCAGGCGTAAAGTTATCTTCACTAAAACCAGCAAATAATTTTTCAACCCATTTATCATATGCAGGATGTGCCGACATATCAGCTGAACGACTCAGAAAATCTGTTTTTATACCACCAGGTGAAACGGTTTTTATGCCAATCCCAATTTTTTTTAGCTCGAAAGACATACTTTCGCTCCAACCCTCCAAAGCCCATTTTGTGGCATGATAAACCGAGCTAAATGGGAACGTAATCAGTCCGCCAATGGATGTAGTGGTGATAAAAAGTCCACTTTGTTTTTCCCTAAAATACGGAATAAATGCCTGTGTAACACGAATTACCCCTAATAAGTTAGTCTCTAACTGACGCACCAATTGTGTATCAGTAGTAGATTCTAAAGGACCCATTAATCCATAACCAGCATTATTAAATACAACATCAATATCGCCTAAATCAATCGCTTTTTGTACAGTTTCTTTTATTTGTACTAAATTAGTCACGTCTAATGGTAATAGTGTAATGTTGTCAATAAGATTTAATTCCGTTTCGTTTTCGGGCTTGCGCATTGTGGCAATTACCTTCCAGCCATTTGAGGCAAATAATTTTGCTGTTGCTTTTCCTAAACCAGTTGATGCCCCTGTAATGAATATTGTTTTCATGTTTTTGTATTTAAAATTTGATATACAAAATTCATCAACTACAGCTTCTTGTCTGTATCCAAATTAGCAAATGTTGTATCCAAAAATGCAGTAAATCAAAAAACAATTTAATAACTACAAATTTCTATGGCTACTTTTTCAAGTACCATTGCTTGAATAGTGATAATACTTGTGTTTAACGGAAAAACGCTTGTCAAAAATAAAATAGATATTTTATTTTTGACAAGCGTTTTAAGAGTGGTAACTCGCTAGAAGCGAGCTACTGCGATAGTAAACACGAATTGGAAAATATAACTTTGAGTATTCGCTATTTAAAGAGGTTGTAGATATTGCATTAACAGTTAGTGACGAAAAATTATCTATCGTGTGGATACTATCATACTTCCTGTTATATATATATTGTTATTGTGGTCACATATCGCAAAGAACAATTCTAATTCAAAACTATCCTCATACCAATAAGTCTTAATCTTGAAAAATGAGTCTTTGAGAGGGAATAAATCGTTCCAATTTTTATAGAGTTCATCTGCAAAAGGTCTTAATGCACTGTTTTTATTTTTTAATTGACATTCAACAATTAGCCTTTGATTGTTCCCAGAAGTCTTTTTAGCAAATTTGATGCTCTCAATCTGCTTCATCTTATCCATCAAGCTTTTTATATCAATCATGGTTTTATTGATACTTTTAAAATCAAATGGTTTATAGTTTTCGGGAAGTTGACTTTGAAAACTTTCAAAATCCCAATAGTTGAAATCAGGTCTAATTACTTTGGTTATTTGTCCTTTTCCAACTATGATTGAACCTTCTCTAATTTCAAATATTTGTCCTTTAAAAAACTGACCAATATGAAAGTGTGGACTTAAAGTCTGTAAATAAACTTTCACAGTTTCACCCATATAGCAGACCTCTTTGTCTATAAATTCTTGAGGCGCATCCCAATTTTGATTGTTGTAATAGAGCTGTCCACGATACCCACTATAGACCGGTTTATAACGACCGCCTTCCTCGGTTGTTAAGTAATAAATTTCGGCTTCAAGTTCTGGATTTTGTAGTTTCGAGTTTTGACTAATAATCATAATATTCGTCTTTGAGGCTTATTTTTCTACCAGAGAGGTCTGAAATATACCTATATAACAAATTATAAAATGTTTTTAATCTGTTTTCATTAGTGTATAGAAAAATAGATATTTAGTGAAAACAGTAGTGTTAAGTAAAGTCATCTTGAAAATAATAAAGAATGCAAAGGTCCTCTTTGCGATTGTCCTACAACAAAAAATCCTCATATCAACGATATGGGGATTTTGTTGGTATATAAATCAATCCTTTACAGTCTACAATCCTTTACCAGTAGCTGCCCAGTAAATACCTCCATAGATATGGTCTAAGAAAGTTTGGTCAGAAAACGTTAATGGAATGTGTCCTAAAGCAGTGTAGAATGCTCTACCGCCATCGTAGTTATGATACCAAGAAATCGGATGGAATTTACCCATTCCTTTTCCTTCGTTTGTTCCCCATTTTGCATAAGGGTCGTAAGATTTTTCATCCACTGAAACCAAGTAATGTAAATCTGTTGATTTTAGGTCGCCAAATTCATACCATTCGTCAGTCCAAAGCAATTTTTTAGGGAAACGTTCCATCCCTGGGAAGTTGCTATCTTCAACTTTCAAATAGGCAGTTTGTTGTGCAGGGTGAATTTTGAACATCATCCCCACCATTTTAGTATACCAAGCCCAGTCGTATTCAGTATCTGACGCAGCATGAATACCCACGTAGCCTTTGCCCGAACGAATGAATTTCTCGAAAGCAGCTTGTTGCTCATCATTTAGAATATCACCAGTTGTATTTAAAAATATCACAGCACTAAAGCCAGCTAAGTCTTTATCATTGAACACTGTTGCATTTTCTTGCCAAACTACCGTGAAGTTATTACGAGCCGCTAATTGACGAATAGCGGTTACTCCTTCATGAATTGATTCATGATGAAAACCCGCAGTCTTGGTATACAACAATACTTTAAATTGTTGGGCGAAAGTTGTGCTAGTAAACGATAAAGCCAACAAAAACATCAGCGTACTTTTAAGGAGATTATTTTTCATTTTTCTTGAATTTTGTTATGAATTAAATTGGAATACTGTTACCATAATTGGTGAACCAATGGTTTGATACTTTGTTGATATACCTGATTAATGCTTGAAATTTCTTCAGCTGTCAAAGCTGGAATATTGAAAACATCTAAATTAGATAATACTTGTTCTGGACGAGATGCTCCCGGAATGACCGTACTTACAGCATCATGTTGCAAAATCCAACGCAAGGCGATAGGTGCTAAATTAGGATGTGCTGGAAATAGCGCTTTTAATTCAGCCACAGCGGCTAGACCTGTTTCGTAATCAATCCCAGAAAATGTTTCACCTTTATCGAAATGTTCGCCATTACGGTTAAAGTTACGGTGGTCTCCTTCTGTAAAAGTGGATGTTTTTGAGAACTTACCTGTTAGCAAGCCACTGGCTAAAGGTACTCTTACAATCACACCAATGTCTTTTTTCTTGGCTTGTTCAAAAAACAATGCTGCTGGACGCTGACGAAAAACATTGAAAATAATTTGTACGCTCGTTACGTTATCATATTCAATCCCTTTTAAGGCTTCTTCTACTTTCTCGACACTTATTCCCAAGTTTAATATTTTCCCTTCGTCCTTTAATCTATCAAACAATTCAAAAATCTCTGGACGATAATATACTTCTGTGGGTGGACAGTGTAACTGAATCAAATCTAGGGTTTCTAAGCCCATATTTGTTAAACTATCTTCCACAAATTTGCGAAGTACCGCTGGTTGGTATGACTCATTGATGTGTGGATTCAATTGTCTTCCGCATTTTGTAGCGACAAAAAGTCTTTCTGAACGACTTTTTACAAATCTACCAACGGCTTTCTCGCTTTCTCCGTTGCCATATACATCGGCAGTATCAATAAAATTAATACCAGCATCTACGGCAGTATTAAGGATTTTATCAGCTGTTTCATGGCTAAAATCATCACCCCATTTACCACCTACTTGCCATGTACCTAAGCTGATTTCTGAAATCTCGAAACCTGTTTTACCTAACTTTCTATATTGCATTTTTTTGAATATTATTTTTGCTTTTCTCTTCTTGGACCTATAGCATCATATACAATTACATGATCCCAGAGGTGCGAGTATTCCTCTACGAATTTCAAGTGAATAGGGTGTTTTTGGTAGATTTCTTCTTCCTCTAAATTATCAAAGAAACATAACCAAGATACGGCATAGCCTTTTTCTATTACGCTTCTGTTAGTACTTGCTGGTGTTCCGATGTGTACAAACCTGATAGTTGGTACTTTCGTTAATGCATTCAATCCTTCGATTAATTTAGCAGTATCGGCCTCATTGTTTGCATTTTTTAAGTAAAAGTACACATGATGAACAAATAGTTCTTTTGAAGCCTTAGCCTCAGTAGTATTCACCATTGCTAAACCCGCACCAGCAGTTAGTGCAGTGTTTTTAACAAAATTACGTCTGGAAAGATTTTTCATAGTTGGCTTTTTTAGCTGATAGCTTTGAGCCTTGAGCTTTCAGCTTTTATGTTTAGTAAATGTTATTTGTTAGTGTTTTAAAAGCAACGAGCCTTGAGTTTTTTCTATTGAGCGAATTATGGCATAAAAAAACTCATAGCTCAAGGCTCAAAGCTCACATCTCATAGCTTACTTTAAAATCTCTTCAATCAAACTTAGCTCATCATGACTAAAAGTTTTGTTTTTTAAACAATCTAGCGAGTCTAGTAATTGTGAAACCCTACTTGCACCAATCAGTACTGAAGTAACTCTGGCATCTTTCAATAACCAAGCGAGTGCCATTTGTGCCAAAGTCTGACCACGTTGTAAAGCAATGTCGTTTAATTGCTCTAATTTTGCCACTACCTCTGGGGTAACATGGCTAGTTTGCAAGAAACCATGCGGTTTAGATGCCCTAGAATCACTAGGAATACCCTTTAAATATTTGTCAGTCAAAAGCCCTTGTGCTAATGGTGAGAAAGGAATACACCCCACACCTTCGCGACCGAGTACATCTAGCAAACCACCTTCAACCCAACGTTCAAACATAGAATATTTTGGTTGATGGATTAAACATGGTGTTCCTAATCGGTTCAAGATGGCAATAGCCTTTTCAGCTTCTGGAGCTTGATAGTTTGAAATACCCACGTATAAGGCTTTACCTTGTCTGACGATTAAATCCAAGGCTGCCATTGTTTCTTCTAAAGGCGTATCAGGGTCTGGGCGATGATGATAAAAAATATCAACATAGTCTAGTCCCATGCGTTTTAAGCTTTGGTCTAAGCTTGACACCAAGTATTTTTTTGAACCCCATTCTCCATAAGGGCCAGGCCACATCAAATAACCCGCTTTGGTTGAAATTACTAATTCGTCACGGTATTGAGCGAAATCTTTTTTCATAATGACACCAAAATTCTCTTCCGCCGACCCCGGAGGAGGCCCATAGTTATTAGCTAAATCGAAATGTGTAATACCATTATCAAAAGCAGTTTGTAAAATAGCTCGGTAATTTTCAAATACATCGACACCACCGAAATTGTGCCACAAGCCTAATGAAATAGCGGGTAATTTTAAACCACTGTTACCACAACGGCGATACTCCATTGGGCGGGTTCCTGATTGATCGTAACGAGTAGGGTTTGCTAGGTAAGTCATTTAGTGAGTTCAGAAATTTTTTAGAATAGTTAATAAATCGAGTGAAATGATTCCTCAGGATTTTTAAAAACCTGTATGTTTTTTACGCTACTTAAAACTAAAATGAATATATTTTTAAGCTATACAAATGTAATATAATTCCTTATGTAGATTGATAGGTTTTGTCCTTGTTCGGAGACTTTAAGACAGAATTTCTGCAAAGTTATTTAAAACAATCTTGTTGAGTAAAAATAGTTAAATGGTAAAAATGCAAATTCTCTTGAAATAAATTACCGATTTTTCATTTAGCGAAATTTCGCTAAATGAAAAATCGGTAATTTTGTAAAAAATATTTTCTCTGGAATCTGAAAACTTTTGCAAAATAAAACCTAATGATTTTAACTATTTAAAGAATTATCTTTTGAAACTAAAGGTTCATTCAGAAAATAATAATTGGTTTAAGTATTTATTACTAAAATATTATTTGGTGTTTCCTTGGAATTAAGAAATTAACTCCTGTATATTTGTTAAGTAAACAAAGAAACAATAGCGAAAATTCGCTAGAAAAAATTCTAAGAAAAGATGTTAAACCAATTTATCAATATCGTCCTAGTGGTAATTCTACTCTCCCAATCGGTGTGAGACGGTTTGATATTTTCTAATATACCAAGACCTTTCTCACACCGGAGAAAGGTCTTTTGTTTAAAAGGATTTTGATTCTTAGAAAAATGTAATAAAAGTAGATAAAGTACAAATACTGTTTGCTGAAAAATAATCTTAAATAACCATTGAAGGATATAGTACAATCGCTAGATTCTGATTCAAAACATTTCAATTCAAGATGTCACAAGAACTAAACAAATTTTCCAGAACCCTTACGCAAGAAGTTACCAACCCAGCAGCAAAAGCAATGTTATACGGCATTGGCTTAACGAAAGAAGACATGCAGAAAGCCCAAATTGGTATCGCCAGCACGGGTTATGAAGGCAATACTTGTAATATGCACCTTAACGGTTTGTCGGTACATGTGAAAAAAGGAATTCAGGAAAATGACATGGTGGGTTTGATTTTCCATACAATTGGGGTTTCTGATGGAATGACAAACGGTAATAATGGAATGTCTTATTCCCTACCTTCTCGTGATTTAATTGCCGATTCAATCGAAAACGTAGTGGGAGCACAGTGGTACGACGGCGTAATTGCGGTAGTAGGTTGTGATAAAAATATGCCGGGTGCTATGATGGCAATCGCTCGCTTGAACCGCCCAGCGATGTTGGTATATGGTGGAACGATTCGTTCTGGTGAATACAAAGGACAAAAATTAGACATCGTTTCTGCTTTTGAAGCATTAGGAAAGAAATTCGCAGGTAATATTTCGGATGAAGACTACGAAGGGGTAATCAGAAATGCCATTCCTGGGGCTGGTGCTTGTGGCGGTATGTACACTGCTAATACGATGGCTTCTTCAATGGAAGCAATGGGCTTAACCTTACCAAATTCTTCATCATATCCTGCAACACATGAGGGTAAAAAAGCAGAGTGTTTGGCTATTGGTGCAGCCATGAAAAACTTGTTAGAGAAAAACATTTGTCCACGTGATATCATGACACGCAAAGCATTTGAAAATGCTATGACAGTGGTAATGGCAATGGGTGGTTCTACTAATGCTGTCCTTCACTATTTGGCGATTGCTCGTGCTGCTGAAGTTGATTTTACGTTAAAAGATATTCAAGATATTTCAGACCGTACGCCATTGCTTGCTGATTTAAAGCCATCAGGTAAATACTACATGGAAGATATGTTGGCTATTGGTGGTGTGCCAGCAGTAATGAAATATTTATTGCAAGAAGGTTTATTACACGGAGATTGCTTGACAATTACGGGTAAAACTATTGCAGAAAACTTGGCTGAAGTACCAGAAATTAATTTTGATACTCAAAAAATTATTAAGCCTATCACTGAGGCAATCAAAGCGACTGGTCACTTACAAATTTTATATGGCAACTTGGCAACAGATGGTGCTGTAGCAAAAATTACAGGAAAAGAAGGAGAGAAATTTGAAGGTGTTGCCAAAGTATGTGAATGTGAAGAGGAAGTTATTGAATTCTTGGAAAAAGGAGAAATAAAAGAAGGGCAAGTAATTGTAATTCGTAACGAAGGGCCAAAAGGAGGACCAGGTATGCCAGAAATGTTGAAGCCAACTTCGGCAGTAATGGGTGCTGGTTTAGGCAACAAAGTAGCGATGATTACGGATGGTCGTTTCTCAGGTGGAACCCACGGTTTTGTAGTTGGACACATCACACCAGAAGCACAAATAGGTGGAAATATTGCCTTGGTGAAAGATGGAGATTTAATCACAATTGATGCCGTAAATAATATCCTTCATGTACATGTTTCTGATGAAGAATTAGCAGAGAGACGTAAAGAATGGAAACCAACACCATCACCATTCAGACAAGGAGTATTACGCAAATATGTTAAAAACGTATCAACAGCAAGTGAAGGCTGTGTGACGGATTTGTAAGAGCCCTTATAAAATGATTGGTTTATCAATGAAACAAAACCACAATCTGACATTTATTCATTACAAATAAAGAAATTTAACCATGGAAAACTCACAAACCATGACCGTAGAGGAAAAGAAAGCTGAACCTGCTAAGTTTTTGACAGGTGCACAGGCAATCATGCAATGCTTGGTTGAAAATAATGTTAAAACCATATTTGGTTATCCGGGTGGCGCTATCATGCCAACGTATGATGCCCTCTATGATTATCAAGATAGAATCAAACATATCCTAGTCCGTCATGAACAAGGTGCTGGTCATGCTGCACAAGGTTATGCACGTATGACTGGCCGTGCGGGCGTTGCTATGGTAACGTCTGGACCTGGAGCAACCAACTTAATGACGCCTATTGCAGATGCTTTGCTAGACTCAACACCAATGGTTTGTTTAGTAGGTCAGGTTAAGGCAAATTTATTGGGTACTGATGCTTTCCAAGAGTGTGATATCATCGGGATGTCGATGCCAGTAACCAAATGGAATTATCAGATTACTGACCCTAACGAAATTCCTGCGGCAATGGCGAAAGCTTTTTATATTGCTGAATCTGGTCGTCCAGGGCCTGTTTTATTAGATATTACTCGTACAGCTCAGGCAGATATGATGACGATTCCTTTTGAGTACAAACCTTGTACTGAAATCGTTAGCTATCGCCCAAGACTTACACCTAAACAAGACCAAGTAGAAGCAGCTGCAAAATTGATTAACGCCGCTCAGAAGCCTTATATCTTTGCAGGTCATGGTATTATCATTGCCAATGCTCAAGAAGAATTTGATGCTTTTGTACGTAAAACAGATATTCCTGTAGCTACTACGCTTTTAGGGATGTCGGCAATACCAACAAATCATCCAAATTATATAGGTTGGTTGGGTATGCACGGAAATTATGGCGCTAACGTATTAACAGACGAAGCCGATTTAGTGATTGCCATTGGTATGCGTTTTGATGACCGTGTAACGGGCGATTTAGCCAAGTTTATCAAACAAGCTAAAGTAGTTCATATTGATATCGACCCTGCCGAAATCAATAAAAATGTGTTTGCTGATGCTCCTGTCATTGGTGATGCTAAGCAAACATTGAAAGCATTGTTGCCTTTAGTAAAAGAACGCAAGCATGAGGCTTGGAAAGCTGAATTTAAAAAATACGACGAAGAAGAATTTGAGAAAATAACGAAACGTGATGTATTCCATGAGGGTGATAAAATCAGAATGGGAGAAGCCGTTACGATGCTTTCTGCAAAAACTAAAGGAGATGCTGTAACCGTGACGGATGTTGGTCAACATCAGATGGTAACAAATCGTTACTATCAATACAATACTTGGAATTCGTTAGTTACTTCGGGTGGAGCTGGTACAATGGGCTTTGCTTTACCTGCCGCTTTTGGAGCTAAAGTAGGAGCACCCGACCGTGAAGTAATTGCTATTATAGGTGATGGTGGTTTCCAGATGACCCTTCAAGAATTAGGAACTATTGCACAAAGTGGCTTGCCTGTTAAGATTATTATCCTGAATAATAATTTCTTAGGAATGGTTCGCCAATGGCAACAGTTGTTTTTTGACAAACGCTATTCTTTTGTAGAATTACAAAACCCTGACTTTATCACGATTGCCAAAGGTTTTGGTATCGCTGGACATACCGTGAGTGATAGAGCCAACTTGTCAGAATCTTTAGATGTGCTATTAGCTTCTGATAAACCTTATTTATTAGAAATCGTTTGTGAAAAAGAAGAAAACGTTTTCCCAATGGTGCCAGCAGGAGCAAGTGTTTCAGCGATTAGATTAGAATAAATTTATGGAGTGAATGAATCGTGATTGAGTGATTTCTCATCAGTCAATTACTTCTTTTCAAATACCTCTTAGATGTTTATTCTATTAGCTAAAATCTAAATTTAGAACTTTAAAATGACAACATACACATTATCCGTTTTCACAACCAATACCGTTGGTTTGTTGAATCGAATTACCATTATTTTTACAAGGAGAAGGTTAAATATTGAATCTTTAAATGTTTGCGAAACTGAACGTAAAGGTGTTTCAAGGTTCACGATTGTGATTCGTCATGAAAGCCGTGAGGCTGTTGAAAAGTTAGTACGTCAAATTCGTAAAGTTGTTGATGTATTAGCCGTTTTTGGTTATCTAGACCATGAAATTGTATTCAACGAAATCGCACTTTTTAAATTGGCAACACCACTAGGCGGTTCTCCTTTGAATATCAAGGAAATAAACCTTGATTGGAATGCAAAAGTAGTTCACTGGGGACTAGATTATGTTGTGATTGAAAAGAATGGTACAGAAACTGAAATACTAGAGTTTTATCAATACATGAAAAACTGGGAAATACTAGAATACCTGAAGTCTGGAAGAGTAGCGGTAGGTAAAACCGAAAAAGGGTTAGTAGAATATTTACCCGAACATGATTGGGAAATCGTTTAGTATTACAAATGCAATTTTATCATTAGGGAGGAAATTAATTCCCTCCCTAATGATAAATGATTTTAGAAGGTCAAAATATAATCAACAAAAAATTAAAACTGTCTTGGTTTTAGCTTTTGTGCCAACATTCCTACTATCTCGTTTATTCTTTTCGCTCTAGTTTCGGTTCGTTTAGCCAGTACAATCCATTGTAAGATACCTTTCTTTACCGACTTGCTTAAACTCAAGAAATAATCCATTGAATCCGGATTAGCTTTGAGTGCCTCTTCCAAATCTGGTGGAATGCTTAAGGCTTCTACTTCATCTAGTATTATCCATGAACCATTTTGTTTAGCAAGTTCAATGCTTTCATGACCAGCCTGTGTCATCAGTCCTTTTTCAATAAGCAGTAAAACCTTCTCTTTATTAACTTTTGACCAAGTACTGTTCGCTTTTCTTTTGCTGAAAAGCTGTACAAACTTCTCATCGTTTACGGTATTCCTTGTACTATCAATCCAGCCGAAACAAAGGGCTTCTTCCACGGCTTCGCTCCAAGAAAGCGTTGGCATATTAGTCTTTTTTTTATAGCAAACAAGCCAAATAGACTGTTTTAAGCGATGATTTTCAATTAGCCATTCTCTCCATTCTTGGCGATTTGTAGGGTAAAAAGTTTCTAAATCCTTGTTTTGCATCAGTCCTTCATTATTTCATGATGAATAGAATACTATTTGTTATCAAAATACCTACTAAATGATATGAGCCACTAATGATTCCATAGAGTATTGGCCGAGGAATATTTGGATTGATAGCTATATTAAACGTGTTGGCAACCAAGTAACCAATGCCAGTAAGTAATGAAAATTCAAACATCTGTGCCCATGTGGATATATTCAGTACATACATTAATATGGCACTTACAATTGTAACCACTAATGTGCAAATTGCAGGGCCAATAATAAAAATGGGTTTGTTGGGTAAAGTTTCGTTTTCTCTTCCCAAAGATATTTTGTACTGTTTACTGAATAGTAAAGTGAACCACAAAGCACCCTCAAAACAATATAGCACAAAAGCTATTAAGACACTCATCCAATTTAGATTTGCTAGTTGATTGATCATAAAATTATTTTTTTAAGTTTATGATGCAAAGCTAAAGGAGGGTAATGACAGCCCTATGTCAGGGGTAAAAACAAATTAATGATACTTATCAAAATATTCTTGTAAGGTCATTTCATGGGGAGTAAACTGCTCGGTAAGCACCTCTAGTTTTTTGATTCTATCAAGCCGAAAAAAACGAAACTCATTCCGCAAATGGCACCATGCTACTAATAACCAATTCTCTTGTGTACTTAATAAGGCAAATGGTTCAATCAGTCTGCTTGTAACGTTTTCTGCTTCGTTGATATATTCAATCCTTGTCAGATAAAAATTTGTTAGAGCAAATTGTAACACTGATATATTATTACTGTTTCTTTCATTGTTGATGTTTTGAATAAATCGGGTGCGTTCTGCCAATAGGTTTGCTTTGTCTTTTATACTATGTCCTAATACAGCCTTAATTTTGTCGATAGCTTCTGTGTAGTCTTTAATAAAAGAGGCATCCTTGTTTTTTAATACCAACTGTTCAGCCAAAATTAAAGCATTGGCTTGGCTTTCTGTAAACATTACAGGAGGAATTTTATATCCTTCCATTAACGTATAGCCCTTTCCTTCTTCCGTTAGAATTGGTACTCCTGCTTGCTCCAAAGCCCTGACGTCTCTATAAATAGTCCTGATACTCACCGAAAATTTGTTTGCTAATTCTCTAGCCGTCAAAAGGCGTTTCGTTTGCAATTGTGTCAAAATTGCAGTTAAGCGTGAAAGCCGTTTTGTGTCGTTATCGTTCATTATTCAAATTTTCAAAATCGTTATTAGGATTCACAGTGTCCTTGAATGGCTAAATTACACAAAAAGAGCCTGTTTCAAAAACAGACTCTTTTTGTGTAATCCTAATGATTAAATAGCAAATGTTTATCGATTACCGATTAATTCCAACCACCACCTAATGCTCTATAAGTATTTACTAGGGCATTCATTTGAAGCATTTTGGTTTCAATCAGCTCCATTCTTGACTCCAAAACATCACGCTGCGTTAATAATACTTCCATATAATCAGCTCTTGCTGATTTGAATAACTTCAGTGAGATGTCCGTTGACTTAGTAAGAGCTTGCACCTGATTGTTTTTCATGGTGTATTTCTTTTCCAGATTACCAATATTAGATAACTGGTTAGTCACCTCAATACATGCATTCAGAATGGTTCGTTCATAATCATAAACAGCCTGTATTTGCTTCGCATTCGCATTTTTGTAAGTAGCAGTAATAGCATTTTTGTTAATTAACGGCCCTGCTATGTCGCCTCCAATTGATGACATTAATGCTTGAGGAATGCTCAATAAATATAACGGACTGTAAGATCTAAACCCTAAACCTGCTGAAAGACCCAAAGAAGGGTAAAAATTAGCTTTAGCTATATCGATATTCAATTTAGCTGCCGACAAATTTAATTCTGCTTGTTTGATGTCTGGTCTGTTTTCCAATAATTGTGACGGAATACCCGCTGAAATTTTATCAGGAACTAATCCATTAAAATTCTCCGAATTTCTTTGAACGTGTTGTGGTAATCTACCTACTAAGAAATTAATCCTATTTTCAGTTTCAACAATCTTTTGCTGAATTTCGTATTGAAGACTTTGGGTTTTGAATACCTCTGCTTCAAACCTAATTACGGCTAGTTCGGTAACTTTAGCCGCATCTTTTTCTTGCTTGATGATTGATAGCGCATTATTCAGAATAACGATGTTCTTTCTGATAATATCTTGCTGATTATCAAGTGCCATCAATTCATAATAAGACTTAGCAACTTCAGAAACCAAATTAGTTACCAAGAAATTTTTACCTTCAATAGAAGCTAGGTAATTAGTTACTGCTACTTTTCTACCATTACGCAGTTTGTGCCAAATATCTAGTTCCCATCTGGCAAATGCTCCAAAATACATATCTGGCAATACCTCAGGTGTTTCTTTACCGGGTCTGATTTCAGAAGAAGCATCGCTAGCACCTTGACTAGTATATCTGGATACTTTTTCAACACCTGCTCCTCCGCCTAAATTAACAAAAGGTAGATATTCCCCTTTTCGTGCTTGAATTTCGTTTCTCGAAATTTCAATTTCTTGTAGGGTAATATTCAATTCCTGATTGTTGTGTAAAGCCGTGTCAATCAAAGCAATCAAGTTAGGGTCAGTAAAAAAATCCCTCCACTTTGTCTTTACGCTATTGGTAGAATCCTGCGAGCTGTTATAGCTCGCAGGGACTGTTTTGTTTTCTTTTCTATTAACCTGAACCAATGAGGCTGGCATACAAGCTGCCACCAGAGAAAGTATGCTACTTGCTACTAAATAGTTCAGGGTCTTTCTATTATTCATCATCTTTGCTGTCGTCTAATTGTGGGAAAGAGTCTATTGAATGAACTAAGCTTTCGGTCAACGAGTCGTCATCTTCGTCTCTGATAAGCTTACGGCCTTCAGCTATAGAGCCGAATATGTAGTACAAGCCAGGTACAATCAGTACTCCGAAAATGGTACCGAAAAGCATACCGCCTAGGGCAGAAGCACCAATGGTACGGTTTCCGATAGCACCAGCACCATGAGCCATCACTAATGGAATTAACCCAGCAATGAATGCAAAGGATGTCATCAAGATAGGACGGAAACGAACTTTGGCTCCTTCGATGGCAGCCTCCAATACGGTTGCTCCTTCATGATGTTTTTGCATGGCAAATTCTACAATTAACACAGCATTCTTGCCTAGCAAACCAATCAACATGACCAGACCTACTTGTGCATAAATATCATTGGCTAATCCCATTGACTTGATGAACATAAATGAACCAAAAACCCCAGCAGGTAAAGATAAAATTACGGCTAATGGAATAATAAAGCTTTCGTACTGTGCAGCCAAAACTACATAAACAAAGGCTAACACGATTAAGAAGATATAAACAGCTTCGTTACCACGTCTAACCTCATCGTATGAAAGTGCCGCCCAGTCGATATCAAAACCGTGTGGTAAAGTCTTTTTGGCTACTTCTTGCACCGCCGCAATTGCCTCCCCACTACTAAATCCTTTAGCTGCACCACCTCTGATAGAAGCCGTTGAATACATATTATAACGGTTGATTTCGTTAGGCCCCTGCATCTTTTTGATTTTCATAAAGGCTGAAAAAGGCACCATCTCATCACGATTATTCTTTACATAAAGCTTCATGATATCTTCAGGCAATCTTCTGAATTCAGGCGACGACTGCACAAACACTTTGAAGAAACGTTGGAATTTGATAAAGCCAAGCTCATAAGTACTACCTACCAAAATTGACAAGGTATTCATGGCATTACCAATAGAAACACCTTTTTGCATAGCCAATTGGTTATCTATCTCCAATTCATACTGAGGATAGTTAGCGCTAAAGAAAGTAAACAAACCTGTCAACTCTTTGCGTTTTTCCAATTCTCTCATAAAGTCATTCTTCACATGTTCTAATTGGTTATAGTCACCACTATTGGTTTTATCAAGCAATTGCAAGGCAAAACCACCCGCAGCTCCGTATCCCGGTACAGCTGGTGGATCAAAGAATTCGATTGTCGCTCCAGGAATTTCCTTTGCTTTCTCTTCTAGTTCATAGATGATTTCAGAAACAGAATGCTTACGGTCTGACCAAGGTTTTAAGTTAATTAAACAAGTACCCGCATTTGAACCACGCCCTTCAGTAAGTACTTCATAACCTGCTAGTGCCGATACCGATTGAATTCCTTCTACTTTCTCTGCAATCGTCTGAAGCTTGCGAGAAATATCATTGGTTCTTTCAAGCGTTGACCCTGGAGGTGTCTGAATAATGGCATAAATCATCCCTTGGTCTTCACTTGGAATAAACCCAGATGGAAGATTACTCGTAATGGCAACGATTCCGCCAACAAATACTACCCACATCCCTACGGTAATCCATTTTTTATGCGCAATACGACGTAATAGACCTACGTATTTTCCAGTAAGTTTTTCAAAACCTCTGTTGAAAGCGTCGATACCTTTGTCAAGTATGTTTTTCTTTTTAGGCTTTCCATGATTGTTTTTCAAAATCATGGCACAAAGTACAGGAGTAACCGTAAGGGCAATAATACCAGACAGAATAATTGAGCTGGCCATCGTGATAGAGAACTGACGATAGAAAATACCCACTGGACCCGACATAAATGCTACGGGTACAAACACGGCAGTCATCAATAAGGTAATCGCGATAACGGCTCCACTGATTTCACCAAGTACTTTCCGTACAGCCTTATAGGGGGAGAGATGTTCTTCTTCCATTTTGGCATGGACGGCCTCGACGACGACGATGGCATCATCTACCACAATACCAATTGCCAATACGAGTGCAAAAAGCGTAATCATATTGATGGTAAGTCCAAAGAACTTCATAAACGTAAAGGCTCCAATAAGAGAGATTGGTACGGCCAACGTTGGAATAAGCGTAGAACGCCAATCGCCAAGGAATATAAACACTACCAATGCCACCAAAATAAAGGCATCTCTTAATGTATGGATTACGTTTTCGGTAGAAGCATCAAGGAAGTTAGAAACGTCATAACTGATTTGATAATCCATTCCCGGTGGAAACGACGTCTTTTTCAGTTCATCTAATTTGCTTTTTACGTTCTTAATAACATCACTAGCATTACTACCATAAGTCTGCTTCAATACAATAGCCGCCGATGGATAACCATTCAGGTTAGAATAAATATCGTAATACTCACTTCCTAGCTCTACATTGGCGACATCTTTTAGCCTTAGGATTTCCCCTTTGGCATTGGCCCTGACGATGACGTCTTTATACTGTTCGGGTTTATTAAACCTACCTTGGTAGGTCAACACATATTCTAGTGCTTCTGCTCGCTTACCATCTGCTCTACCTACACGACCGGGTGAACCAATCACACTTTGATCAGACAGTGCTGCCATTACTTCATCTGCTGAAATATTGTAAGCACGCATTCTATCAGGATTTAACCACACACGCATCGCATATTGACGGCTACCCAAAATACGAGCCTGTCCGATACCATTGATACGCTGTAGTTCAGGAATCATGTTTACCCCAGCAAAGTTGAACAAGAATTTCATATCGGCGTTCTTGTCTTTACTATACAGGTTGACATACATCAACATACTGTTCATTACACGGTTTACAACTACCCCTTCACGTTGTACTAATGGTGGAAGTCTGTTCAATACCTGTGCAATCCTTGTATTAACCTGCACTAAGGCTTGGTCAGGGTCGGTTCCTAGGTTGAATACAATCTGGATGTTAGCCTCACCCGCACTGGTAGCATCGGAGGTCATGTATCTCATTCCCCAAACACCGTTGATGGCTTGTTCAAGTGGAATAAGAACGGATTCTGTCAGTACTTTGGCACTAGCTCCAGGATAAGAGGCACTCACCATTACTACAGGTGGAGCAATTTCAGGGAACTGTGAGGTGGGTAAGGTCTTAATAGACAAAACCCCCAAGAAAATAATGACAATTGATATTACTATGGCCAATACTGGCCTATGAATGAATTTACTAAACATATCCTTGAATTTGTTTGAATACAGATATAAATGAGTGACTTAGTCAATAAGTGATTTAATGAATAATAGCTTGATAGCTAATGTGTGATGGATAAAGGATTTAAGAATCGCTTATTCATCCAATCATTATTTCACACCACTGCTTGACTATTCCGCATAAACTCTCAGATTAGCAATGACCGATTTAGGGTCTTTGTAATCGTAGATAATCTTATCGTTGTCTCTAACCTTCTTCAAACCTTCAAGAAGTATTTTTTCATTACCAGTTAATCCGCTTTTGACGATATATAAATCTGGCAATTCAGCACCAATCGTAATTTCTTTTGACTTAACTACATTATTCTTGTCTACTACAAATACATATTTCTTTTCCAAAATTTCGAATGTAGCTTTCTGTGGAATAATCACAGCATTTTTCAGCGGTACAACCATTTGGATGTTACCTGTTTCTCCATGTCTTAATAACTTATTAGGGTTAGGGAAGGTAGCTCTGAAGGCAATGTTTCCCGTTTCATTATTAAAGTCGGCTTCAATTGTTTGAACAAGTCCTGGATATTCAAAAATCTCCTGATTAGCCATCTTGAGTTTTACAACTGGCACATTACTATTGTTCGACTTAGTTTTGAAATTTAGATATTCTGATTCTGGAACGTTAAAATATACCCACATTTTGCTGTTATCAGACAAAGTAGTAAGCAAATCTCCTTCTGCCAGAAGACTACCTTCTCGTACATAAAAATGGTCCATGATGCCATCAAAAGGCGCTTTGATTTCAGTGAAACCAAGGTGCACTTTAGCCAACTCCATTTCAGCTTTTGCTTTATCAAATTTGGCTTTAGTTAAGGCCAACTCATTACGAGAAACGATGTTGCTATCCGCTAATAATTTCGTGTTTTTATACTCAATCTCAGCATAATTGGCTTCAGCCTGAGTTTTTTGAAATTCAGCTTGGTATTGCAACGGCAAAATCTGGAACATTAGCTGTCCTTTTTTTACAAATTGCCCTTCGTCTACGTAGATTTTTTGTAAATAACCCCTTTCTAGGGCTCTCAATTCGATGTGTTGTATCGAGCGAATTTGAGAAACGTACTCATTGATAGCCGTTGTATCTTTTTTTAATGGGCTGGTAACGAGTAACTTAGTTTGTTCTTCTTTTTCTTCCTCTTTTTTTGATTCGCAACTAGTAAGGCACAACATAGCACCTATACTCATGAACATGAGAATTTTTTTCATGATAATTTTTATTGGTTTACTGGATTTTAGATTGTATTGCGTGGCATAAGAAAACATCAATAAGCCATTGAAACTAAAATGCTTTGCCTAAAGAAATAAAATAATTTTGTGAAGATTTTGGCAGTATTATCTGCTAGATAGACTTTAAATCATATTCTGAAGACACAGAATACTATATTTAAATCAACTGAAAAGAAAGGTGAATAATGCTTACAGAAAAGTAAGACTTGAGGTAAATCGAGTAGGGTAAATCCAGTATACCAGCCAAAAAAAGGAATCGTAAAATAAGAACCGGCTTCTGCATTCTTTTTTGGCGTTACAAAGCTTTCTTCTTCTTCAATATTCTCTTCATCATATGCAAAAAAGGTATTTCCTTTGCCGTCTAAAGAACTTGTAGAGAAAAAAAACTGGAAGGGTACTTCTGTACTAACGCTTAAATTTTGGGACTCTTCAAGCGTATTTTTGGGCAAATGGAAGGCAGCCTCCTTGTGTGTTTGAGCAAACAATTGACTTGTTAAACTCAACAGGAGAACACATAAAAATAAGGGATATTTTATGAATGCCTTTTTCATTTCGAGGTTGAAAGTAATTCGTGATAATTATACTTGCAAAATTTTTAATCTAAAATTTACACTAAGCACCACAACTTCTTTTATTTTTTATATTATATCTTTCATATTTTACATTGATTCTCGTACACTCAAAAAAAAATCGTTGTCACAACAAATTTTTTTTAAATATTTTTATTCAAAAACTGTTCCAAAGAATAAATATTTTTAACAATTATTTGTTAAAAATATTTAAGTAAATACACTCAAAATTTACTAAATGTTTGGTTATAAGCTTTTTAACAGGGTTGTTTAAAAAAATATCCTAATTCTCAATTTATATGCTTTTTGAAAACTGATTTAAGTCATTTTTTTTATCAATAAACCCTCTTAAATTAAACGCAATTTTTTGGAATGTACAATTACCTTGTGACTGTTTTCGTAGGCAGTTAAAAGACAAATCCCCCTAAAAGAATTATTCTCTTAGGGGGATTTTGTTATTAGGAATATAGCTAAGCTATAAACCGGTATTATTTTGCGTAATTCACCGCCCTCATTTCACGGATAACTGTTACTTTGATTTGCCCTGGATATTGCATTTCTTTTTCAATTTTCTGTGAAATATCGTATGATAGCATACTCGCTTTTTCGTCAGAAACATTTTCAGAATCTACCAATACTCTCAATTCACGACCAGCCTGAATAGCATAGCATTTTTGAACACCGCTAAAGCTAACGGCTAATTCTTCTAATTCTTTTAGGCGACGCATATAAGATTCCATCATCTCGCGACGAGCACCCGGACGAGAACCAGAGATGGCATCACACACCTGAATAATTGGCGAAATCATAGAAGTCATCTCGATTTCATCATGGTGAGCACCAATGGCATTACAAACCTCAGCGTTTTCTTTGTATTTCTCTGCCAACTGCATCCCCAGAATAGCGTGAGGCAATTCTGCCTCCTCATGCCATACTTTACCAATATCGTGTAATAGTCCTGCACGCTTCGCTAACTTCGCATTTAGGCCTAATTCTGCCGCCATAGTAGCACAAAGCTTAGCTACTTCACGCGAGTGTTGTAAAAGGTTTTGTCCATACGAAGAACGGAAACGCATTCTACCTACCATTTTGATTAATTCAGGGTGTAAACCATGAATTCCTAAATCAATAACGGTACGTTCTCCGATTTCAATAATTTCTTCGTCGATATTCTTCTTCGTTTTGGCAACTACTTCTTCAATACGAGCAGGGTGAATACGACCATCCTGTACTAAACGGTGTAGCGACAAACGAGCGATTTCGCGACGAACAGGGTCAAAACCTGAAATGATGATGGCTTCTGGCGTATCATCTACAATAAACTCTACCCCTGTAGCGGCTTCTAAAGCACGGATATTTCTACCCTCACGACCAATGATTTTACCTTTTACGTCATCAGATTCAATGTTGAAAACAGATACACAGTTTTCAATCGCATTTTCAGCTGCCGTTCTTTGAATAGTCTCAATAACTACTTTCTTAGCCTCTTTAGTAGCTGTTAACTTAGCCTCCTCAATCGTATTTTTGATGATAGAAGATGCCTTCGTTTCTGCTTCTGCACGCAAAGCATCAATCAATTGTTGGCGTGCTTCGTCAGCAGTTAAGCTTGCTATTTTCTCCAATTGTGATACTTGTGAAGCCAACATCTCATCCGCCTGAATTCTTTTCTTATCAGCTTCTTCGGTCTTTTTTCTTAAGTTTTCTTCTTTAGAAGTCAACGATTGTTTTTGCGAATTTAACTCAGATTCTAATTTCTTAGTCTGTTCCATCGAAATCTGTAAAGTACGCTCACGTTCTTTTAGTTTTTGCTCATTTTGAACTAAAATCTGCTTCTTTTTATTTGAATCATCTTCAAATTCCGAGCGAAGTTTCAAGAACTTTTCTTTGGCTTCAAGTATTCTATCTTTCTTGATGTTTTCTGCTTGTAATTCAGCATTTTTGACAATATCTGAAGCTTTGGAAGTTGCCTCTTCTTCGATTCTCTGGGTATTCTTTGCAAAAGCAAGCTTACCGACAAATATTCCCGCTATCAGCGAAGCAACTGCGGCAATGATGGGAGTTAGCATTATTTATATCGTTTTAGTTAATAGTTTTCGTGCATTGAATAATGCAATCCGACCAACTATTGAGTGAAAAAAAGGACTAAAACAGACAAATGCCTTGAATGTGAAAAGAAAAATTAAACGTTTGTATATCGTATTTAAAATCAAGAATAGTTAAATCAAACAAGTAAACTAGAAATTTGTATGGCGTTGTTTATGGAAACGAATCCAATCAAAATCATGTTATTAGAATGTATAAGGTTTAATTTATGGTATTCAGGTACTTGTACTAATTTTTATAAATATGATTTATAATCGCTCAATTTTATACTTAAAACGTTTAAACGAATAATAAAGAAATATGTTAATTCATTCTGTAACAGAACTCAATAAGTTGTCTAATTCAGCAATCTTCCCCATCACAGATTTTTGAAGATCACCGTGTTTGACGCCAAATTTAAGGTTACTCATTACAAAGTCTAAAGCAACTATTGCTAACAGACGTTGGTGCGAGTCTACCTTTTTAGTTTCTCGATAAGAATCCATTTTTTCATTAATCAACTTAGCAGCTTTGCGAACAAATTCCTCTTCTTCCTTCCCAACTGATAGGCTAAAAGGTTCGTGAGCAACAACTATATTACAAGGGACTTTTTCGGCCATTATATTTTTAAGTTTTAAATTAAAAGTTTTGAGTTATTTAGTCAAGAAAACTATGAACTATGAAACGATCGATTTTGTAAACTTTTTATTTGCTAAGCTGACTAATACACCTATCTATTTCTAAGATATATTGGTCAAGTTTTTCTTTCAATTCGGCAGGATTGCCTGTACTATTTAGATTGTTTACTGCAATCTTAGTGATTTTATCTGATTTTTTAAAGTTTTTTACTCTTTGGTTTAATTTTTTGTTTAATTCTTGGTTTTCTTTTAAGGTCTCAGCCAATGTATGTTTTAAAGATTCGTTTTCTCGGGTGGCTAATTCAAGCCTAGTTTGCAAATCTTTATATCTTAAGACAACATTCCTTAGTTTTATTTCTAAGGCCTCAAATTGAGTCCGAATTTGATTGTCAGTCATCATGCCTTTATTTAGATAAGTATTTAGATTGCAAAAAATCTAAAGAAATAACGATACATTGAATAAAACCCTAAAATTAATCTAGGCTTTAATCCTAGTTTATTACAAAGTTCTATAATTTACTCGAAAATTTTATGTTTTTATCTTAAAAAAGCATATTTATCTCTGACTTTCAATGGAATAATTGTCTTTCGCTCAACTAAAACAACACCAGCAGCATATAAACTCAGTAATATGAAATGATATGGGATAGAAATCCATAAATTTTCAATGTTAATCTGCATGGTACAAAAAATTAATACACCCGCTGAAATAATATATCCAAAGGCTGAAAGTATCTTATACGGTACGGGATAATACTTTTGTCCGAAGTAATAACACAAGGCTGTCATCGAAAAGCAAGATATCAAAAAGGCTATCGCACAACCCATATATCCCATCTTGGGAATTAGGATAATATTGAAAAAGATAGTGATTGCCAAACCACCAAAAGTGATTCTGGTACCGAAATATGTTTTCTTGTTGAGTTTAAACCAAACAGAGATATTGTAGTAAACACCTAGGAAAAGATTGGCCAGTAATAAAATCGGTACTACTTTCATTCCTTCCCAATAAATCGGCTTTCTTAAGAAAAGGACTTTTATAATATCCAGATTCAGACAAACCCCTAGCCAAATAAATATACAGGTTATCAAAAACCATTTTGTTACATCTGCTAATGTTTCGGGCGAATTTTTATTTTCAGTTTTTGCCAGAAAAAAAGGTTCGGCAGCATAGCGGAAAGCTTGTGTTGCTAATGCCATAAAGATAGAAAGCTTATAAACGTTGCCGTAGATGCCTAGTGCTTCCTGAGAAGTGCGGTTGGGATAAAAACCTTCTGGTAATAGTCTTTCTAGTAATATTCTATCAAACATTAAGTTAAAGGTACTTGCCAAACCCATAATCATAATAGGATAGGCATATATCATCAAGTTTTTGAAAGTGGCTTTATCAAACTGAAACTTGAATAGTTTGAACTCTGTCCTCAAGAAATAGAATAAACTAGCATTGGCTAGGAGGTTAGCTAAAAATATATAGCCTGCCCCAATACTCGGAAAGTATAATTTTTGAGCTAGTGGTTGTAAGAAAAGTAGATAATCTCCATCTGCTATTTTTTTGAAACCTAATAAAAAAATAATGTTCAATACTACGTTTACTAGGATGCTGAAAATTTTTGCAGCTACGAATTTCCTAGTTTTTTTCTCTAGTCTCAATCTGGCAAAAGGAATGGCTGTAATCGCATCTATGGCTACTATCAATGCTATCCAAATCAAGAAGATACCTTTGCCTGGTTCGCCAAAGGCACTGGCAATTGGTGTTGAAAAAATAATGATGATACTGGTAAATACCAAACTACTAATGGTGATGGCCGATTGAATGATGTTATAATATTTTTCTTTGTCGTCAGTAGCAAAACGGAAGAAGGCTGTTTCCATGCCATACGTATAGATAATATTAGCAATGGCTACGTATGCATAAAGCTTTACGTTTATATTAAGTTCTGCGGGTGTAAAGGCAGCAGTATGAACAGCCACTAATAGGAAGTTAAGTGATCGCCCTAAAATTGTACTTATGCCGTATGATGCTGTTTCGCTGGCTAATTTTTTTAAAACACTCATGTTAATCAGAATTGTGTATCAAACAATCGTTTATCTTTTTGCTTACCACAATGTAGTCGCAATTTACAAGGACTTATGTGTTAATACAATCTTGATTTCAAATGAATAGATAAAAAATATTTTTCAAAATAAGTATAAACACTTATAAATATATGAGTATTTATACTATATTTGTGACATAATAATCAATTCGTGGTTGAATTGTGCTTTTAACAGAGCTGAGTGATTAAACGCCCCAAATACGTTTAATCACTTTTTTTTGCCCTTTTAAAACAAGAAACGAGCACCGTATTCCGATACTCGTTTCTTGTTTTAAACAATATAGTTGGCTAAAGTATTAACTTTCAAGCTGATACTTTTTTAATTCAATCAAATTGTCGGGTAAAGCTTTATCCGTCCAGTATTGATGAATCGAAAGAGCAGCACCCAACGAAGTAGCCTGAGCAACAGAGGCTGCATAGACTTCTAAGGTAGGGAATGCCATGGCTAGTAATGTCATAAAAATTTCATTTTTACCAAAACCTCCATCCACAAAAAGCTTTTTTACGGGCGAATTATTCAATACTAATTCAGTAGCAATTAATTGTTGAGCAACAATATCAATAATTAATTGATGATAGGCTTCTTCGTAATTATTGAAAACAGTCAAATCTCTACTTCCAAAAAGAGATTCTTGTAGTGGCGGACGTCGGGCTTCACGCAAATGGTCGTCGTCGCCATGTAGTTGACTTTCCCTTAATCTATGTAAAAGTTCTAAGTCACACTTTACAGTTTTATAATAATCATTTGCCAGATTGAAATGCAATGCCAAACGCTTGGTTTGTTGTTCGTGTTCATAACCAGCAAATAACCTTGAAGCCTTTACGGGCTTACCTTCATAGTGCATATACGACAAACAATCATATTGCAATTCCTCCGCACTCAATGGAATATGATTGAAAGGATTCAAGCTAATACACCACGTACCCGTTGAAAGCAAAATAAAAGGCTCGGTGAAAGTAGCAAGGTAGGGAATCAACGCTGCAGAGCTATCGTGCAGACCAACGCCTACTTGTAATTCATGGTTACCAATACTTTTTTGCTGAACCTGATTTGAAGGGAAGATAGGAGCGAGCTTCTTGTCAACGCCTTCCTCATGTACCCATCTGTGATAAGTATTTTTAGTAAAGTCCCAAAGATTGGTATGACAACCGATACTCGTAATATCTGAATAATAGTTACCCGTAAACAGAAAATTCAAGTATTGGGGTAAATGTAGCGAGTAGTTGATTTTGGCAAATAAATCTGGTTTCTCGTATTTCAAGCGATATAATACCATTCCTGAATTGAGGTTTCCTAATACGGGCGATGCTGTAACTTGTGAAAACTTTTGTTCCCCATCATACGTATCATAAAACTGTTTTTTCAGGGTCTCTGAATACGTCTTTAAATAATTATACAAAGGCGCTACCGCTTTACCATTCGCATCAAGATGCACAAAGCTTGCGCCGTAAGTTGAAAAATTTAATGCCTTAATAGCAAAATCAGGAAGGCTTAGTACCTCCTCAAATGTTTGGGTTACCCACGTGTTGAGGAGGTCTAAATCTTCACAGTTATCGCCATCTTCGTCTTGAGTTTCGTCGAATTGAGTCGATTTTTCTAAAACAATTTTGTACTGCTCATCAAAGAGGAACAGTTTTTTATTGGTTTTGCCAATGTCAAAAATAGCAATGACAGAAGTTTTGTTTGTCATAAAAAATTAAAGCCCAGTAGAAACGGCTTTCAGGCCTCTTTCTTGAATCAAATTTTCTCTAATTTTCAAGTTGCGATACAATGCAATTGGGTTTAATGCTCCACCAGCACGAAGGCGAGCTTCAGCGACTAATGCACGAACATCGGTACGGAAAGCATCCTGTAAAATCTCTTGACAACGCACTACATCATTTTCCTCTTGAGCAATCTCTAAAGATTTTTTATCAACAGATAATGCCTGCGCATAGGCCGTCATGATGGCTTCTACTGATTGCAATAAGTCTTCTAATGGATCTTTTACATTATGTGATGCATCAATCATCCATCCTAAATCAGTAGCATGGTTCATTCCTCTTGCATCCATACCTTCCACCAATTCGTTGAAGATTAAGAACAATTGGTATGGCTTCAATGCACCAGCCGTCAAATCGTCATCACCATATTTCGAATCATTGAAGTGGAAACCACCCAATTTACCTTCCATTAATAATAATGCAACGATTTGCTCGATGTTAGCATTTGGCAAATGGTGACCTAAATCAACCAATGTAAATGCTTTATCACCTAATTTTTTAACGTATGAATACGACTGTCCCCAATCTCCAACAGTTGTTGAATAGAAGTTAGGTTCAGCACATTTATATTCTAAGAACAATTTCCAGTTGTCTGGTAAAGCCGCATAAATTTCCTCCAAACTTTCCAACGTATTTTGGTAGGCTTTACGGAAGTTTAATTGTCCAGGAAAACAAGAACCGTCAGATAACCAAACCGTTAGCGATTCAGAACCTAATTCAATACCATGCTTAATTACCTCAATGTTATGGTCAATCGCTTGTTTACGAATAGCCTTGTTAACATTTTGAAGTGAACCGAACTTATAAGTATATTCTTGATTCGCTTGGTCTTGGAAAGTATTTGAATTTACAGCATCGAATTTTAAGCCATGTTGTGCTGCCAATACTTTGATAGCCTGCGCATTTTGAGGTATATCCCAAGGAATGTGTAAAGAGATAGCACCACTTGCTTGGTTTAAAGCGTGTAGTAAACCTACATCTTCAATTTTTTCTTCTATACTTCTTGGTTCGCCACCACCAGAAAAACGACCAAAACGTGTACCTCCTGTGCCCAAAGCCCATGAAGGAATAGCGATTTGGAAATCAATTAGTTTTTGGATGATGTTTTCAGCATTTTCAACTTCTGAAAGCGTATATGCCAATTTACGTTGATGTCCAGCAAGTACATCTTCGTTATGTGAATGAATTTTATATTTTTCGAGCTGCATTGGAGAGGAGAAAGTTTATTATTGGATACAAGTCATTGGGAGGATAAACAAAGCATTGTTGAAATACCTTCATCATCTTTATATACTAATAGCCTGTAAATAAAGAACCCCTTTCCGTTTAGGAAAGGGGAATGAAATTATTTCTAACGATAGAAGCCCATTGCTACACCACCATCTACGTTTAGTGCATTTCCAGTTGATTTACTCAATAAACCGCCTACAAAAGCAAAACATGCATTAGCGATATCATCTGGAAGAATGATTTCGTTCAATAAAGTACGTTTCGCATAATAAGCAGGTAATTCAGCCACTGTGATTCCGTAAGCTTTCGCACGGCCTTCAGCCCATCCGCCTGCCCAGATATTTGAATCTGAAATTACTGCATCAGGATTTACAGTGTTTACTCTGATTTTGTCTCCACCTAATTCAGCCGCCATCAAACGTGTTAAGTGTGCTTGAGCAGCTTTAGCAGAACCATAACCAGGGTTGTTTGGTCCAGCTACTACGGCATTCTTAGAAACAATATTTACGATGTCGCCACCTAAATTTTGTTTACGCATCATGGCTACACCTACTTGTGAAACCAAGAATTGTCCTTTTACCAAAATATCGTATAATCTATCCCACTCTTCAATAGAATGTTCAGCAATAGATTTAGAAATACTGATACCAGCATTGTTTACTACGATGTCAACACCACCGAAAGCTAAAGCGGCGTCATCAAAAGCTAGAGCAATTGAAGTAGCGTCAGTAACATTTAATAAGGTAGAAGAAACGGCATCTTTACCGAATTCACTTATAAACTCAGCTTTTGCTCCGTCTAAACGTTCTTGATTAATATCGTTAATGATTACGCAAGCACCTTCTTCCGCAAATTTCTTAGCGATTGCCTTACCAATACCACCCGCAGAACCAGTAATCAAAGCGATTCTACCAGAAAGTGCTTTTGGTTTTGGCATACGTTGCAATTTAGCTTCTTCCAATAACCAATATTCAATATCAAATGCTTCTTGACGTGGCAATGATGTATATTCAGAAACTGCTTCTGCACCTTTCATTACGTTCACAGCATTTACATAATATTCTGAGGCTAAACGTGCTGTTGTTTTGTCTTTCGAGAAAGTAAACATACCTACGCCTGGGTAAAGAATTACCACTGGGTTAGGGTCACGCATTGCTGGAGAGTTATCTCTTTTACAAGTATTATAATACTCTGTGTACATCGCACGGTAGGCTTCAAAAGCAGGTGCTAATTTTGCTTTGATAGCGGCTACGTCTGTCAAATCTTCGTTTGGTGCTAATTCAAGTACTAACGGAGAAATTTTTGTGCGTAGGAAGTGGTCAGGACAAGAAGTACCTAGTGGAGCCAACTTAGCAAGGTCGTTTGAATTGGTAAATTCTAACACACGCGCATCGTCAGTGAAGTGTCCAATCATGTTACGATATGAAGAACAGAAACCACGTAAGATAGGAGCGATAGAAGATGCTTGTTTCTTACGGTCAGCTTCAGGAAGGCTTTCAATTTTTTGACCGCCAAACACAGGAGCTTTCTTTCCGTAATTTGCTTCTAAATACTCAGCGCATTTTTCGATTACTTCTAAGGTATTAATATAAGAATCGAAAGAAGTATCACCCCAAGTAAATAAACCATGAGAACCCAACATGATACCTTTTAATTTGATACCACGAGATGCTGCTTCTTCCAAACAGTCACGCAATTGAAGACCCAAGTCGAAACCTGGACGTTGCCAGCCTACCCAGCCAATTTCACCGTTGAACAATTCCTCAGTAATTTGCTTACCATCTTTAGCTGCTGCAATAGCAATAGCGGCATCTGGGTGCAAGTGGTCGATATGAGCGAAAGGTAAAAAACCATGAAGAGGAGTATCAATAGAAGGAGCTTTAGAAGCTAAATCGAAGATACAGTGGTTGAATAATTCTACCATTTCATCTTCAAATTCGATACCGCGGTATACGTTTTCTAAAGCACGAAGTCTGTCAACATACAAAGCTGCACAACCTGATTTTTTCAAAGTACCGATGTCACCACCAGAACCTTTAATCCACATCACGTCAGTTTGATTGCCCGTCAAAGGATCTTTATCTTTGATTTTTACAGAAGTGTTACCACCACCATAATTGGTTAAACGTAGATCAGCTCCTAATAAATTTGAGCGATAAATGAATAGAGCTACTTCGTCGCCTGCTAATTCGGCTGCTTTGGCTTCGTCCCAAAGATAGCTGACGTATTTGAATGTCTTGGTTGCCATTTTTTATAAAAAATATAATAATTAATGTTCAACAAAACTAGAATTCTCTGTATCTTAAACCGTCCTGTACTATCATGCGGAAAAATAGAGTGTAAATAGTGCAATCTGTTGTTGACACTTTTAGTATTTAAAATAGTAACTTTTTTGCCTGTTTTTTGATACTACATTATGCTAATTTTAGTATAAATATTCAGTAATTTAATTATTTGGTGATGATTGATTCCCTATTTTTAAGTATAATTACTCTAAAACTTGCATTTTAATCTATTTAGATAGGCTATTATGATAAAGGTTTGGGTGTTTTTTTTAAATTTGATAATATTATTGCACATTAATGCATAAGATTGAATTAATATTGCATTTGTTTGCAACTACTGGTATTATAAAGGTAAAAATTATAAATAAAAGTAGTATAAATTTTAGAAATTTATTGATAACCATTTATATAAAAAGGTATGAGTAAAAGTATAAGTGCGGAGAAGTTGCGATTGAATACTCGCAAAGATAATAAGGGATGGAAAAAGTGGGGACCTTATCTCTCTGAGCGGCAATGGGGTACAGTTAGAGAAGACTACACTGCCAACCAAGATGCATGGAACTCTGTAACACATGATATGGCTCGTTCTATTGCTTATCGTTGGGGCGAAGAAGGGATAGCGGGTATCTCAGATAATAAGTCTCATATTTGTTTTGGCTTGGCTTTTTGGAACCATAATGATCATATATTAAAAGAACGTCTTTTTGGATTAACGGGAAGTGAATCTAATCATGGGGAGGATGTAAAGGAACTCTATTATTACCTAGACTCTACGCCCACGCATTCATATATGAAGATGCTTTATAAGTATCCTATCAATCCATATCCTTATGACAAGCTAGTTTCTGAAAGTAGGAGACGTTCGCGCTTAGAACCTGAATTTGAAATACTTGATACAGGTGTTTTTGACGACAATGAATATTTTGATATTTTCATAGAATACTCTAAGGCTGACGAGCAAGATATTTTAATAAAAATAACGGCTCATAACAGAAGCAAAAAAGCAGCACCACTCACGATTTTGCCTACCATCTGGTTTAGAAATACTTGGAGCTGGGGCTACGAAAAATATAAATATAAACCCATGATGACGGGGGTGGCCAAAAAAGCCATCGATATTGATAACAAAAATATTGGGCATTATAAATTGTATTGTGAAAATGCCCAAGAGTTACTCTTCTGTGAAAACGAAACCAATTTTGAACGCCTTTATAAAGTAGGTAATGCTTCGCCTTATTGTAAAGATGGTATTAATGACTATATCGTTGATAACAAGAAAACGGCTGTAAATCCTAATAATATTGGTACAAAAGCGGCTGCTCGTTATACTAAAACAATAAAGGGAGGAGATAGCTATACCGTAAGGCTTCGTTTAGTCGATCATTCTATCCTTGAACCTTTCGGTGGTTTTGAAGATACCATGGACAAGCGTATTCGTGAAGGCAATCAGTTTTATGAAGAAGTACAGCAAGGTGTTGAAGACCCCGAGTTGCTAAAAATTCAGCGACAAGCCTATGCTGGTATGCTTTGGACTAAACAATGGTATTATTATAATGTCAACGAATGGATAAAAGGTGACCCTGCGATGCCCAAACCATCGGAATATAGGAAATATGGAAGGAATGCAGGCTGGCGACACATGTATTCTGCCAATATTCTTTCGATGCCTGATAAATGGGAGTACCCTTGGTTTGCAGCTTGGGACTTAGCTTTCCATACTTTACCCTTAGCAAGGGTTGACCCTGATTTTGCAAAGCGTCAATTAGCAGTAATTCTTCGAGAATATTATATGCACCCCAACGGGCAGATTCCCGCCTATGAATGGTCGTTCTCGGATGTGAACCCACCTGTACACGCATGGGCTACTTGGAAAGTATATGAGATTGATAAAGAGACAAATGGTAAAGGCGATATAGCCTTTTTAGAGAAAATCTTCCATAAGCTTTTATTGAACTTTACTTGGTGGGTAAATCTAAAAGATGAGGGAGGAAATAATATTTTTGGAGGAGGTTTCCTCGGTATGGATAATATTGGGGTATTCGACCGTTCGGCTACTTTGCCAACAGGCGGACGCTTAGAACAAGCTGATGGCACGGGTTGGATGGCAATGTATAGCTTGAATATGCTAAGAATTGCCGTTGAAATTGCCGTTGAACGCCCCGTTTATCAAGATATGGCATCCAAATTCTTTGAACACTTCTTGCATATTGCAGGAGCGATGCAATCTCTTGGTGGTGATGAAATTAGTCTTTGGGACGAAGAAGACCAATTCTACTATGATATGCTTCATTTACCTAATAATAATAGTATGTTATTAAAAATTAGGTCGATGGTTGGTTTAATTCCTTTGTTTGCTGTGGAGGTTTTAACACCAGAAATGCTTGAAAAATTGCCTGATTTCCGCCGTAGGGTAGAGTGGGTTCTTGCTAACAGACCTGACCTTGCAAGTTTGATTTCTCGTTGGTATGAATCAGGAAAAGGAGAGAGTAGGCTATTAGCTATCCTGAGAGGGCACCGTATGAAAATGATTATGAAACGAATGTTTGATGAAACTGAGTTCCTTTCAGACTTTGGTATTCGTTCTCTTTCAAAATATCATTTGGAAAACCCATATCAGTTCAGAGTAAATGGAGATGTACTAAGGGTTGATTATACCCCTGCCGAGTCAACGGGAAGTATGTTTGGTGGTAATTCAAACTGGCGTGGACCTATTTGGTTTCCAATGAATTTCTTGTTGATAGATTCTTTGATGAAGTTTCAAGAATATTATGGTAACGATTATGAAGTAGAATATCCTACTAATTCTGGAAATATGGTGAGTATCAAAGAGGCAGCGTTAAGTATTTCTGAACGTTTGATTAACTTATTTACACAAAATAAGGAAGGAAGACGCCCAATGTATGAGAAATATGAGAAAATGCAGAGTGACCCTCATTTTAAAGACTTAATTCTTTTCAATGAATATTTTGATGGTGATACGGGTAAAGGACTAGGAGCTGCGCATCAAACAGGTTGGACGGGTCTTGTGGCTGAATTGATTTTGAGTGTTTCAAAAGCAGAAAAACACAGGGTTAGAGAATCAAGCATATAAAAATCAAGCATATAAATTCGTTTAATGATAAGGCATTAAAAAAGGTATCAGCACTACGCTGATACCTTTTTTGTTAGACCAAAACCGAAAACAAATCTGGTTGTTCGTTCAATTTTTGATACACAATATTTTGTTCTATCATTCGCCCTAGTAACGGTTCATAATCTTCTTTGTGTTTCAGTTCAATCCCTAATAGTACTGGGCCAGACTCTCGGTTTGTTTTCTTCTGATATTCAAATAAGGTAATGTCATCTTCTTCACCCAACACATTATTCAAGAAATTTTTCAAAGCACCTGCTCTTTGTGGAAAACGAATGATGAAATAATGTTTTAATCCTTCATAAAGCAACGAACGTTCTTTTATTTCTTCGGTACGGGTAATGTCATTGTTACCCCCAGAAACCAAGCACACGACATTCTTCCCCTTGATTTCATCTTTCATAAAATCTAAGGCAGCAATCGTTAAAGCCCCAGCAGGTTCGGCTACAATCGCCGATTCGTTGTATAATTCTAAAATAGTTGTACAAACTTTGCCTTCTGGAACAAGGATGATATTATCCAACGTTTCCTTACAAATATTAAAAGTCTTCTCTCCAACACGTTTTACGGCAGCCCCATCTACAAATTTATCGATGGTTTCAAGCTCTAATACATGACCAGCATCAAAACTAGCCTTCATTGATGCAGCACCAGCAGGTTCGACACCAATGATTTTAGTATGCGGAGAAAGTTGCTTAAAAACAGTAGAAACGCCCGCCGAAACACCTCCGCCACCAATGGCCAGAATGATATAATCTATTTTAATATCTGAATCCTTAAAAATCTCTAAGCCAACAGTTGCTTGACCCGTAATTACATCCATATCATCAAAAGGATGCACGTAGGTAGCATTGTTTTCGTCACAATATTGTTTGGCCGCGTTTGAGGCATCATCGTAAGTATCACCTACTAACATTACCTCAATATCGTCTTTACCAAACATCTTTACTTGTTTGATTTTCTGATTAGGCGTAGTAGTAGGCATAAAAATAGTGCCTTTTACCTTCATTTTATGGCAAGCATAAGCTAGCCCTTGCGCATGATTTCCTGCCGATGCACATACCACTCCTTTGGCAAGCTCGTCGGCCGAAAGCATCGCCATTTTATTATATGCTCCTCTGATTTTGTAGGAGCGAACAATTTGTAAATCTTCTCTCTTTAAAAAAATATTAGCTTCATAGCGTTCTGAAAGCACAATATTTTCAGTCAATGGCGTATGTACTGCCACTCCTCTGAGGCGCTCAGCCGCTTCATAGATGCTTTCAAGTGTCGGAAATATAGAATCTTTTTTTTGATCTGTTTTATTAGCCATGTTGATGAGATAAAGCCTTTGATTGTAATAAAATTCCTTTTTCTACAAATATAAGATAGTTTATAGGTAAAAATGATTTTCCTTACCTAGATAATCCGTTCCTAAATTCCAAAGGCGAAAGATTCGTCAATTTTTTGAAGTATTTTGAAAAATATGATTGGTCAGAAAAGTTGAGTTGATAAGCAATTTCAGAAATTCCCAAATCGGTATGCGTCAAAAAACGTTTTATTTCCATAATCATACGGTCATTGATTAAATCGGTTGATGTTCTGCCTGTTACACTTTTTACCGTCTCGCTTAGGTAATTGGGTGTAATAGCAAGTAGGTGTGCATAATCTTTTACCGATAAATTTTCCTGACATTTTTCTTCAATCAATTGTTTGAAACGTTTTACCATGATTTTGCCTTTGCTGGTTTTATCATCATAATTACTGAGCGGATAAATTCTTTTGCATTGGATTAAAATTAAATCTAGCAAAGCACGAATAGCCTCTTCTGAATCGGTTAAGTTTTGCTGATTTTCGTAAATAGCATTCTTAAAAAGCTCGGTAAGCACCTGTTTCTCCGCTTGATTTTCTAAGTAAATCGGTGGTGTTTCTTGATTAAGGTTATAGAAAAAGGGAAGTTCAAAAAGCTTGTAAGGGTCAGTCTTGTTAAAATGGTAAAAAGAGGATGTAAAAAGAAATATGTAGCCTTTTACATCTTCAGAAAGGTCTAACTCATGAATCTGACCAGGAGAAAGAAAAAAAATAGTATTGGGTTTTATTGTATAATTCTGAAAATCAATCGTGTGAATCCCTTGTCCTTGTGTAAGGAAGAGGATTTCATAAAAATCATCATGACGATGTGGATAAGTTACCTTAAAATTTCGATTAATATCAAAGGGTTCAATCTGAAATTGAATCGTTTTTTCAGATTTACTATTAAACCTATCGATGCTATAAACAGGAATATCTAATTGTTTCATGTAATAAAATTACACATTTAGCTTTAGTTGTAAAAGTTTTAAAATCATCTACTTAAAATAAAATACAATAACTATGATATGAATTACCCATGAAAAGTACCTAAATAAAACACTAATTTACCATTCATTAATTGATGATTTTTATCAACTTTGTGCATATTTCAGCAATGTTGCGAATTTTAGCCTTCGACAACGTTATTCAAAATCAAAAACATTCAAAAAATGGCAAATTATTTCAATACTCTTTCTTTAAGAGAAAAATTAAATCAGTTAGGTGTTTGTGAATTCATGGAAAGTAATGAGTTTGCTGACGGAGTAAGCGCTTTAGTTGGGAAAAAAATCGTAGTAGTTGGTTGTGGTGCGCAGGGATTGAACCAAGGATTGAACTTAAGAGATTCTGGTTTAGATGTTTCTTATGCTTTACGTCAGGAAGCAATTGATGCTAAAAGACAATCTTGGAAAAGTGCTACAGAAAACAATTTCAAAGTAGGTACTTACGAAGAATTAATTCCATCTGCTGATTTAGTAATTAATCTTACCCCAGACAAACAACATACTTCAGTAGTAAATGCTGTAATGCCTTTGATGAAACAAGGAGCTACGCTTTCTTATTCACACGGTTTCAACATTGTTGAAGAAGGAATGCAAATCCGTAAAGATATTACAGTAATTATGGTTGCGCCAAAATGTCCAGGTTCAGAAGTACGTGCTGAATATGTTCGTGGTTTTGGTGTACCTACTTTGATTGCCGTTCACCCAGAAAATGACCCAGAAGGAAAAGGATGGGCTTATGCAAAAGCTTATTGTGTAGGAACGGGCGGTCATCGTGCGGGAGTGTTAAAATCTTCATTCGTAGCAGAAGTAAAATCTGACTTAATGGGAGAGCAAACTATCCTTTGTGGTTTGTTGCAAACAGGTTCAATTCTTTGTTTTGACAAAATGGTTGAAAAAGGAATCGACGCTGGTTATGCTTCTAAATTAATCCAATACGGATGGGAAGTAATCACTGAAGCGTTGAAACAAGGTGGTATTACAGCTATGTTCGACAGACTTTCGAATCCTGCGAAAATCAAAGCATTTGAAATTTCTGAAGAATTGAAAGATATTATGCGTCCGTTGTTCCAAAAACACCAAGATGATATCATGAGCGGAGAGTTCTCTTCAACAATGATGGCTGACTGGGCAAACAACGACAAAAACTTGTTGACTTGGAGAGCTGCTACTGGCGAAACTGCTTTTGAAAAAACTCCAGCAGGAGATGTTAAAATAGCTGAACAAGAATACTTCGATAACGGTTTATTGATGGTTGCGATGGTTCGTGCTGGTGTTGAATTAGCCTTTGAAACAATGGTTGAAGCAGGTATCAAAGAAGAATCTGCTTATTATGAATCATTACACGAAACGCCGCTAATCGCTAACACGATTGCTCGTAGAAAATTATTCGAAATGAACTCTGTCATTTCAGATACTGCTGAATACGGATGTTATTTATTCGACCACGCTTGTAAGCCATTATTAGCTGATTTCATGTCAACAGTAGAAACTGATATTATTGGTACAAACTTCAATGCTGGTAAAGATAACGGCGTTGATAACAGAACAATTATCGCAGTAAACGAAGCACTTCGTTCACACGATATTGAATTTGTTGGTGCTGAATTACGTCAAGCAATGACAGACATGAAAGCAATTTCTACGGTAGCGTAAGGAATTGGTTTTTACTATGTAACCAAAAACTCCTGATGAAATTCATCAGGAGTTTTTGGTTTACGCTATCAACTATTTTTTCTCTATTATTTTCCACAATTTATTAGCAAACTCTTCTCTTAATATTTTGTCTTTGAGTTCATCGTGTAAATCAGAGTAAATTCTACAAGTTTGATTTTCTTCGTCAAGTGAAATTTTAAAATTCAAGTCTAATACATGAGTGGCGTTTTCATTACTATAGCGCCTATATTCTAAATCATCATATTTAACAATTGTAAGACAAATGTAGGTATCTTGGGCTACCTCTTTGAATGATTTTATGGTATAGTTATCTAATTGGAAAGAAGGAGCTATTTTTGATAATGCGTCTCTGATGGAGTTAATATCAATATTCTTTTTAATAACAACTGTTAGGTCGAGAGTTTCAGCAAATGATAAGGCATGAGCATCACTTTGGCTTGTTTCTCGTAATACATCTGAGGCTCTTTCCGAGGCCATAAGGTTTTTAGCAATTCGCGCAATAATACCAAAAAGGACAATGCCAATAACAATTAAAATTTTCATTGTAGATTAATTTAAAATTAGGGGGTTAGTTAAATATTTATAAAAGTAATTGTTGACTTTGGCATCAATAATGCCAGTCTAAGTTAAATATAAGTAAATAAACTAAACAATAATAAATACAGATTATCTAAAATTGTAAAATTTAGTATATTTTTATCATTTGTTTGTCGTTTATAAGCAAAACATAACCCAATAGATTTCCTAATGTTGATTAAAAACTTATTTAAAATCCTTATTGCTTTATGTATATGTTTTCAAGCTTTTTCACAAAAAAAGCTTTTTGAGAAACATTCTGATATTGCCTTTGGCATAGGAACTGCAAATTATTATGGCGACCTAGTTCCAATAAACCGTCCCGTTCAATCTACTATTGATAATCTCCGTTGGAATATTTCTGTTGATTATACAAGACATTTTACACCTCGATTTTCAGGCAATATAGCATTGACTTGGGTGAGAATTGCAGGGGATGACAATAAACTGGAAGGTGTCCCTTTGTTAGAAAAGTCGTTTATGAGAAATACACATTTCAGAAATGATATTCAAGAGTTATCGTTCAAAGGTATTTTTAATTTAATTAGAGAAAGTGATAGATATCAAAAGAGAGCACAAATAACTCCTTATGTTTTCTTAGGCTTTGCTTTTTTTCACCATAACCCCGTTGCCAGAGTGCCTGCTAGTTATAAAGGGTCAGAAGCATCCCCAGGCGAATGGGTAAGTCTTCAGCCGCTTCATACAGAAGGACAGGGTTTGCCAGGAAACCTTAATAATAAATATGAACTGTTCGCAATGAACTTCCCTCTTGGATTTGGAGTAAAATACAAAATAAATAGAAAAATTGATGTAGGGTTCGAGGTAGGTATTCGCTATAATTTAACGGATTATATTGATGACGTTGGAGGCTATTATACTAGTTACAGTCAAATGTACGCCATTAGTCCCCTTTCTGCTATCATGGGACACCGAGAATACGAATTGATAGCAGCTAATACTGGAAATAACAGAGAGGCTTCTATTAGAAAATATCTGGCTGAAAATATTAACCCAATTTATAGTAATCCTAACCTGACTCCCGCAAGTACCTTCCCTGAAATATTCAGACAAGGCACTGTGAGAGATGGCGCTAGTAAATTGAACGATATTTATTTATTGACTAGCTTCCGTTTAATTTATCACATTGCTCCGAAAATAAAATGCCCCGTAATTCTATAAAACAGTTGTGACTAATTATCAATCAGGACTTTAATTGAATTTCATTAAAAACCATTGGCTTCTCATATAAATTAAATGCACTTCCATTTGCCGTTTCCCTCAAAAATCGCTAATTTAGACTAAACACTAAATTAATGTTTCTCAAAAAAAACTCATTTGTCCTTGAATAACACCGTGGAAGTAAAAGAAATAGACTTAGAGCAAGAACGGAAAGAGATTCTAAAGCGATACCGAAAATTACTCAACATTGCCCGTCCATATTTGCAAGATGATGATGCTAAACTGATAAAAAAAGCTTTCCTATTATCTGCCGAAGCTCATAAAGAGATGAGGAGGAAATCTGGCGAGCCTTATATTTATCATCCTATTGCTGTTGCCCAAATTTGTGTTGAAGAAATAGGCTTGGGGGCAACATCCATCATGTGCGCATTGCTTCATGATGTGGTGGAAGATACTGAGATAGAACTGACAGAAATTGAAGCTATTTTTGGGAAAAATGTAGCCAAAATTATCGATGGTCTTACTAAAATTACGGGCGTTTTTGATTATGGAAGTTCACAACAAGCTGAAAACTTCCGTAAGATGTTACTTACGCTTTCGGATGATATTCGGGTAATTCTTATCAAACTTGCCGACCGTTTGCATAATATGCGAACACTGGGAAGTATGCCTCGTGATAAACAACTCAAAATTAGCTCTGAAACTTTTTATTTATACGCTCCACTGGCACACCGTTTAGGACTTCATGCTATAAAGTCTGAACTAGAAGACTTGTGTTTGAAATATACTGAGCCAGAAGCGTATAAAGATATTGCCAAGAAGTTAAAGGAAACCAAAACATCAAGAGAGAGTTTCATACAAAATTTTATTCGCCCGATTGAGAAAGACCTTAACATAATGGGGTATAAACACATTGTGAAAGGACGACCGAAATCAATCTATTCTATTTATCACAAGCTCAAGAAGAACAATACTCCCTTTGAGGAAATTTATGACCTTTTTGCGGTGCGGGTAATTTTAGATGTTCCTACTGAATTAGAGAAATCTGCTTGTTGGGCTGTCTACTCGATGGTAACAGACCATTATAAACCCAATCCTGAACGGTTGAAAGACTGGATTTCTAATCCTAAATCCAATGGGTATGAATCGTTACATACTACAGTAATGAGTTCTGGGCGACGTGGACGCTGGGTAGAAGTACAGATTCGGACAACTAGAATGGATGAAATTGCTGAAAAAGGATTTGCCGCACACTGGAAATACAAAGGAAATGATACGCGTACAAACAAAGCTTTTGAGTCGTGGTTAAGCCAAATTCGGGAAGCGTTGGATACTACTGATAAATCACAATCAGCTGTTGAATTGGTTGATGATATTAGAAGTAGTTTATATAACGACGAGATTTTTGTATACACCCCAAAAGGGAAACTGATTGTATTAAAAGACGGTGCTACAGCATTGGATTTTGCCTTTGAAATCCACTCAGAAGTAGGAGCAAGGTGTATAGGAGCCAAGGTAAATAATAAGCTAGTGCCGTTGAGCCACAAACTCAAGACTGGTGATATTATCGAGTGTATGACCTCGGCAAAGCAAAAGCCATCCGAAGATTGGTTAGCTTTTGTAGCAACGACCAAGGCGAAAGCCCGAATTAAGGATTATATTAAAGAAGCCAACAAACAGCACGTCATCATGGGACGTGATATGATTGAACATCGCTTAAAAGTGTTGGGTGTAAATACGTTAACCTTAGAAATTACCAATCAACTAAGGGCTTATTTTAATGCCAAGGATACAAACGACTTATTTTATCGTTTTGGGAAAGCATATATTAGCTTAGACGAGATAAAAAAATGGAAGTCTGACCGAGAAGCGCATGAAAGAAAGCAGGCTACAAAAACCATTCAAGAACCCCTAACGAATACTAAAAACATCGTTAAAGAGCTTAAGAAATTGCATGGCGATGTAAAAAATGCGGATGCAATTTTGATTGGTGAAGACATGGATAGAGTAGATTATACCCTAGCCAAATGTTGTAATCCAATTGCAGGCGATACTGTTTTTGGATTTGTTACGATTAACGAAGGTATAAAAATTCATAGAACTTCATGCCCCAATGCTACAGAGCTATTGTCTCGTCATGGCGATAGAGTAATCAAAGCTTTGTGGACGAGCCAAGTGAAAATGTCGTTTGTTGCTCAGTTAATTATTAAAGGCACCGACCGCATGGGCTTGATGAACGATGTAACAAGGGTAATTTCACAAGAGTTAAAAGTAAATATCCAAAATCTTTCGATAGGAGTAAAAGAAGGTATTTTTGAAGGAAAAATAGCATTGATGGTTCAAGATACACAGCATCTTGAGACACTAGTTCACTCTTTAGAGCAAGTAGATGGTGTAATTCAGATTGAAAGAGGAGACTAGAATTTCTTTTTCTCTTAAAAATTGATTTATTTTACTTTTCAAAATTGATTTAGTCTAATTATTAAATCAATAAATTTTATTTTTTGTTTTTCTGAAAATAGTCAGTAATGCCATCAAACGCCACATTAGAGGCAGTAAAGAAGATTTTTACTGCTTATCTTGAAAATAAAAGTCTTCGAAAAACTCCAGAACGATTTGCCATTTTGGAGGAAATTTACACAAGAGATGACCATTTCGATGTGGAGGAACTATATATTTCGATGAAAAATAAGAAATATCAGGTTTCACGTGCTACGGTATATAATACACTTGACGTATTAGTAGAATGTGATTTAGTTTCTAAGCATCAATTTGGGAGAAATCAGGCTCAATACGAAAAATCTTACGGACGTCGCCAACATGACCACCTGATTTGTACAGAATGCCATCATGTTACTGAATTTTGTGACCCAAGAGTACAAACGATACAGTCGATGGTAGGAGAAATGTTACAGTTCAATGTAATGCACCATTCTTTGATTTTTTATGGTGCTTGTACAAAAACAGAATGTGAACATAAAAAAGCGATGTTAGCTGAAAGAGAATTGTCTAGCAGAGAGCATCATTAACAGTATTTATCAACAAAAAGAAAACTGGCGTTTTATTCGAATGATGAATGAAACGCCAGTTTTTGTGTTTTTAGGAATTTTTTTGGAATACTCTTCAACTAAAACTACAGCATTATTGAAATTCTTGTGAGGTTTTATTTTTGTTTGTTTATCTTTGCGACTTTGATTAGGTGGTTTATTCTTTTTTGATTTTTCTGTTTCCTGTCATCTCGACGTCAGGAGGGAACTGGTCTGCCACCGCCAGATACTTCCTTCGTGAGAATGACAACCAAAAAACAAAAAAATGGCAGTAGATGTATTGTTGGGTTTGCAGTGGGGTGATGAAGGAAAGGGTAAAATAGTTGATGTTTTAGCCCCTAAATATCAAGTTGTTGCTCGTTTTCAAGGTGGACCAAACGCTGGGCATACCCTTGAATTCGATGGTTTTAAACATGTTTTGCACCAAATTCCGTCTGGAATTTTCCGTCAGGATGTACAAAACATTATTGGAAATGGTGTTGTGCTTGACCCAATTATTTTCAAAAAAGAAATTGATGGTTTGGCAAAGTATAATTTGAACGTACTTGAAAACCTAGAAGTATCTAAAAAAGCTTCTATCATTCTTCCAACACACCGTTTGTTGGATGCTGCCTATGAAAAAGCAAAAGGCGATGCTAAAATTGGTTCAACGTTAAAAGGTATCGGGCCAACTTATACTGATAAAATTTCACGTCAAGGATTAAGAGTAGGTGATATGATTTCACCAAACTTCAAAGCAAAATATGATGCTTTGGTGGCTCGTCATACTGCAATTTTAGATGTCTATAAGTTTGAATATGATTTAACAGCCGCTGAAGCTGACTTTTTTGAAGCAGTAGAGTTTATGAAACAATTCCGTTTGGTAGATTCTGAATACTCTGTTAATAATGCGATTACTGCTGGCAAAACGATTTTGGCTGAAGGTGCGCAAGGAAGTTTACTAGATGTTGACTTTGGTTCGTACCCATTTGTTACTTCTTCAAACACTATCACGGCAGGTGCTTGTACAGGTTTGGGAGTTGCTCCAAAAAATATTGGCGAAGTTTACGGTATCTTCAAAGCTTATGCTACACGTGTAGGTTCAGGGCCGTTTCCTACGGAATTGATGGATGAAGTAGGCGAAAGAATGCGTCAGGAAGGTCGTGAATTTGGTTCAACTACTGGTCGTCCTCGTCGTTGTGGTTGGATTGATTTACCAGCGCTTAAATACGCAATGATGATTAATGGCGTAACGCAATTGGTCATGATGAAGGCAGACGTATTAAATATATTTGAAGAAATAGAAGTGTGCGTCGCTTATAAATTACCAGACGGTACGGTTACAGAGCAATTGCCTTACGATATGACTGATACGATTGTAGAACCAGTTTATGAAACATTGAAAGGGTGGAACTGTTCGTTAGAAGGATTAAGAAATTTCGAAAACCTTCCAGCTGAATTAACAGGCTATATTACTTTCTTGGAAGAGAAACTAGGGTTACCAATCAATTTTATCTCTACGGGTCCAGACCGCGACGAATGTGTATTGAAAGGAGCTTTGGCTTAATCCAAAACATAATATTTTCAAAAGGTTCGACAGTTTTTTGTAAATTGTCGAACCTTTTTATTTGACATTCACTTATATAGCTCTTTTAAATGGAAGTGTTTTTATAAATTATCGTATGATATATACAGAAGAAAACATAGAAGCTTTCAACGAACAAGCTCGTTTGAAGTTTCCCGAAAATAAAAAGTTTTTTGATAGACTTAAAAATAAAAAAATCAAAAAGTTGGATGAAGCTTTTCATCCTGTGCATGAAGATGTTTTTGATGAAGTAGATTGCTTGAAATGTGGAAATTGCTGTAAAACTACCAGCCCAATCTTTACGGATATTGATATTGACAGAATCGCTAAACATTTGCGTATTCGTCCTGCTCAGTTAGTAAAAGAGCATTTGCATCTGGATAGCGACCACGACTATGTGCTGAATTCCTCGCCTTGTACTTTCTTAGGTTCAGATAATTATTGTTCAATTTATGACTTTAGACCTAAGGCTTGCAGAGAATATCCACATACAGATCGTAAGAATATTGCTGGAATTTTACCCCTTACTTTAGAAAATACAAAAGTTTGTCCAGCAGTTTTTGAAATAGTAGAACAACTTAAAAAAGCAGGTCTGGGGAATAAGGGCGGAATCGTTGAGTAGTTATAGCTATAAAAAATGCTAAAAAAGTACAAATAGTTCCCATCAATAATACAGGATAGTACATAAAAAGACGTAAATCGTTTTTAGTTTGTATTATTGACTGATAAAAATTCCGTATTTTTGAGACCACAAAACTTTTACTATCACTATACAATAAAAAATAATGGCGGCAGTCGAGTACTTAGGCATAGACATTGGTGGAACGAATGTCAAGATGGGCATCGTAAATTCAGAAACAGGACAAATTTCTAATTTTTATAGTCACGATACTGTGAGCTGGCGAAAATCAGGACATTTCGAAGACCGTCTCGGAGAAGCAATAGGTTTACAACTTATTGATAATAAAAATATCACTAAAGTAGGAATCGGCTTACCCGGAATGATTAATTCGGCTAGAGTAACGCCAATTGAAATTACGGCAATCCCTGAGTTGAACAATGTTCCCTTGGTTGAGATACTTAAAAAACGCTTCCCAGCAGTAGATTTTTTCCTTGAAAATGATGCGAATGCAGCAGCTTTAGGAGAATTTTATTTTGGCGAAGATCGTATTGACGAAAGCTATATCTTTATTACCTTAGGGACTGGTGTAGGTGGTGCAGCCATCATTGGTAAAAAAGTATTTAGTGGCGGTAGAGGTAACGCAATGGAACCTGGGCATACGCCTTCAGTAAATGGCAAGGTTTTAGAGAGAAACATTGGTAAAAATGAATTGTTAGACCTTGCTAATACAATGAGAAAAGAATTCAGAGGTGTTACTCAACTACCCGATGATGGAACTATCTCAACAACAGGATTAGTAGCGTCTGCTTCAGAAGGAGATGCATTAGCTTTACAGGTATTTACGAAAGTAGGAGAATTGCTTGGCGAAAATTTATGTCACTTAGTAGCCATCCTTGATATCAATTTAATTTTGATTGGTGGAGGGTTGTCAGCTTCGTTTGACTATATTTTACCATCAATTACATCTACAATGGAACGCTGGTTAACCAAATATCATGCTGACGGATTAACCATTAAACGTGCTACTTTGGGTAATGATGCAGGTCTTTTAGGGGCTGCTTCATTATGTTTTTAATAATATTCTTTAAATAATTATAGTAAATCTTTTCATAGTAATGCGGTATTAAAAAAATGTTTGATAATCTAATTTTTATCATCATCTTTGCACCGTTTTTCTAACCAAAAATCGTTCTAAAAATGGCAGACATTGCAGAAAAAGTAAAAGGCATTATCGTCGAGAAGTTGGGCGTTGACGCAGCAGAAGTTACTCCAGAGGCTTCATTCACAAATGATTTGGGTGCAGACTCATTGGATACAGTAGAATTAATCATGGAATTCGAAAAGGAATTTAACGTTTCTATTCCTGATGATCAAGCTGAAAATATCCAAACAGTTGGTCAGGCAATCACATATCTTGAAGAAAACGCCAAGTAATCTGAACTTCTTTATGTGCTAATTTGAAAGTAAAATTATTGATTCTACCTGAACTATAGTTTTATGACAGATTAGCACATTTTTATTGATTTTCAGGTTAATTATGCTCAAATTTGAGTATTAATTTATATGCTTAGATAAAAGCCAAAGGATTTAAAAATTAAGAAGTGTTCAAAACAGATAAATTGGATGGTATTTTTTCCTCTAATTTTATCTATCATCTTTTATCTAATACTTAGTTAAATTTTATTTTTCTCATGAAGAGTTTTAAAAGAGTAGTCGTAACGGGAATAGGTGCTTTGACTCCTATCGGAAATACTGTACCAGAATATTGGGATGGACTAAAAAATGGAGTCAGTGGTTGCGATAATATCACAAAATTTGATGCTTCAAAATTTCGTACTCGCTTTGCTTGCGAATTGAAAAATTTTGATGTTACAAAATTTATTCCTCGCCAAGATGCTCGTCGGATGGATCAGTTTACTCAATATGCAGTAGTTGCGGCTGATGAAGCTATTGTAGATTCAGGACTTGACCTTGAAAATATAGATAAAAATAAAGTTGGGGTAATTTGGGGTTCTGGTATCGGAGGCTTAAAAACTTTTGAAGAAGAAATGATTTACTTCGGAAAAGGGGATGGCACGCCAAAAATCAATCCTTTCTTTATTCCAAAAATGATTGCCGATTCAGCATCGGGTAATATTTCAATTCGTCATGGTTTCCGTGGACCAAACTACGTAACTGTTTCGGCTTGTTCATCTGCCAATAATGCGATTATTGATGCTTTTAATTATATCAGATTAGGGCGTATTAATATTTGTGTGACTGGCGGCTCTGAAGCAGCAGTAACGATTGCCAGTGTGGGTGGTTTTACAGCCATGCGTGCGATGTCTGAACGCAATGATGACCCTAAAACAGCTTCACGTCCTTATGATAAAGATCGTGACGGTTTTGTCGTAGGTGAAGGTGCAGGAGCATTAATCTTAGAAGATTATGACCATGCGGTTGCTCGTGGAGCAAAAATTTATGCTGAGTTAATCGGCGGAGGGTTCTCTTCTGATGCTTATCATATTACCGCACCACACCCAGATGGTTATGGCGCATTACTTTCGATGAAAGATGCCCTTGATGATGCTGGAATCCAACCAGAAGAAGTAGATTATATCAATACACATGGTACATCTACCCCTCTTGGTGACCCACAAGAGTTGAAAGCAATTGTAGATTTATTTGGAGAGCATGCTTATAAAATGAACATAAGCTCGACAAAATCTATGACTGGTCACTTATTAGGTGGAGCAGGTGCTATCGAAGCGGTGGCTTCAATCTTAGCAATACAGCATCAACTTGTACCTCCAACGATTAACCATTTTACGGAAGATCCAGAAGTTGACAATCGTTTAAATTTGACTTTGAATAAAGCTCAAGAAAGAAAAATAGATGTTGTTTTAAGTAATGGATTTGGCTTTGGAGGTCATAATGCTACGGTTATATTCAAAAAAATATAGTTTTTAGTTGATAGGGGAATAGGGGATAATTGATAGTAGTTAAGGCGAAGTCAAATTTTTTTATTAATGTTGCAATCTCATTCAATCAGCTTTAGCTATTAGGTTTTAACTATCAATTATCATTTTAGAAATATGCTATCACCAATTATTGATTTTTTTTCAAGTGATCCTAAAGACAAGAAGTTAAAAAATGCAGTAGAACATATTATCGGGGAGAATCCCTCGAATTTAATGCTGTATCGATTAGCTTTTATGCACTCTTCGGTATCCAAAGAAACAATCGCTAAAGGTTACAAGGATTCTAATGAAAGACTTGAATTTTTAGGAGACTCAGTATTAGGGATGATTACAGCAGAATATTTGTTTAAAAAATTCCCTTTTAAAGACGAAGGTTTTTTAACCGAAATTCGTTCGAGAATGGTTAGTCGTGAATCTTTGAATGTAGTAGCTAGAAAAATTGGTCTAGATAGGCTTGTTGAATATGATGGTAACCGTAAAACCGTACTTACCAGAACATCAATGTATGGCGATGCATTAGAAGCTTTAATCGGAGCCATTTATTTAGACAAGGGTTTTCGTTTTACAAGGTCGTTTATTATCAAAAAAATACTTACGCAGCATTTTGATATTGAGACTGTTGTACAAAATAACCCTAATTTTAAATCAATAGTCATAGAATGGGCTCAGCGCGAAGGCAAACCTATTAGGTTTGAAATCATCGAAGAGGGTTCAAAACATAATAAAGAATTTACAGCGACCATTTTTGTGAATGAAGAAGCCTTTTCGATAGGGCAGGGATATTCCAAAAAGAAAGCCGAGCAGACAGCCGCCATGAAGGCTTGCGAAAAGCTAGAAATTAGTTAATAATAAATTATTTCAAGAAAAAAGCCCGAGAGAATTTATTTCTTCGGGCTTTTTTTATTGGCTTCTTACGGAATAATACTACTTAACCCATACTGTACCTTTTAAGTTTCCTCTACATTTTTTGTTGAATTTAAAGGTTAATTTAACTTCATTGGCATAATAATCATTTCGGTAAACTGTATCAATATCAGTACTTTTAGAAAGTTTAATTACATTAACACCTCCAGTATATCCCATTAAAATGTCAGTGTCTTCACTTATTTCCCCTTCAATTGTTACAGAAATATAATTGTAATTACGATCTTCAGGGAAAGTATGCTCAAATACATATTGTCCATTAATGGGATTAATCTCAAATTTTGCTTTGTGTCCTGTAAACATTGGTAAAATAAATAAGAATGATAAAATTAAAACAATCATTCCTAATACCACATATAGTATTCCTTTTAGCAAGGGTTTAATTAATTCCATAATTTCAGTTATTTAGCTATTTAAAATACAATTTTCTATATCAAACAAGCGTAATATGTGAACGAATTATTGCAATTTACATAATCGTTACCAAGAGTGGGTGTACTGATGAACCATTTTCAATAGTATAATTAATTCACCTATTGATAGGTATTGTAAATCTTTGGTTCAATTTTTGCGATTATTTAGCTAAAATGCTTATTAGTAACGATTTATTTTGATTCATGTAATCTCCCTTCTTTCTGATTCATTAATACATTAACTTTGCTAATAAGTAGTATTATTTTATTACGGTATCTCAAATAGATTTAAAAAGACCCTCTAAGAAATCATGAAGTTAGACTTTTCGGCAATCGAAAATTATGGACAAAAATATGCTAACCAAGTTTGTGATGACTTTTTTAATAGAACTGCCACAATCAATGGACAACAAATTTTAAAACTTAGCAATGTTGCGCAAGTAAATATGTTTGTTGTAAGCGATTTGTTTGAGAAATGGAAAGCTGATACAGAAGCCTTTAAAAGTCCTTACTTTAATTTTGATAGTGACGACGTTAAAGCTACCTTGAAGACTTTCATGAATACGGCTTCACAAAATATCATGGTGAAACGAGAGCATTTTGAACCGATGTTATCGAAAGCTGTTGTGAAAACCATTATTTTATTACTTGATCCAAGTAAATACTTTGATGATTTTGTAAGAGATTCTCCAGAATTTACACTTACCAAAGAACGTTTAGCACAACTCGCAAAATATACCAAGATTAACAGCCACATTGCTAAATCAATGACCGAAAAAATGGGCAATGATGATAAAGTATATGTAACTGTTGCTTTAAATTGGCTAAAAGAAATTAGCGACAACGTAGCGTTTGAAAATGTTGATAAGTACCTTGAAACGTTAGCAGCTAAAGTATCTTTCAAAAAAGAAGATTTTATAAAAGCTTCAGCGAGACCCGTAGAAGAAGCTCCTGTTAAAAAGGTAGCACAATCTTTTTTTGACATTGAAGATGAGTTAGATGATGAAAACGCTCCGTTACCAACTGTTGATAAAATTCAAGCTGAAATAGATAGAAAAGGAACGCCTGCGGAGATGAAATTGCCGGGCTTAGATCGCCTGAATGATACTTTCGTTGGAGATTTGCCAACGGTTAATGATTTATTGAAGAGAGATAACGTAGCAGGGGGAACACCTTTGGCTGATTTAGCTTTCAATCGTCCTATTAAAAGCATTGCGGATGGGGTAAGCCTCAATCAGAAATTCGTTTTTATTGGTAAATTGTTTGATGGTGACATCAACGCATATAGCAATGCCATTGATAAAATAGATGCTTGTAGCAATCTTTCGGATGCTAAAAATTATATGAATAAATATTTAGCGCCTAAATACAATTGGATTTCGGTTGCTGAAGAAGCTAATGATTTTTTAGAAGTAGTTGCTAGAAAATTTCATTAAAAATAATTAAATTGTTGGTATAAAGTCCTTTAGATGATGCTTTTGAGAATAATTACTCAAAGCATCATTTTTTTGTACTGCACTTTAACAATTTATTATGAAAAAATATCTACTCCTGTTCATGAGCATTCTTTATTATGCTCATGTAAACGCTCAGGATTATTCTACTAAAGAAAATAATATACGAAACCTTATTCAGGAAATCATGGGAAATCCCGTTGATGGTATTTCTGAAGACTTGTTTGAATCTCTTTACCAGAATTATCTGAATCCACTGGATTTAAATACCGTTTCTCGCCCTGAGCTCGCTTCTTTGTATATACTTTCTGAAAAACAACTGAATTCCTTCTTTAACTACCGTGATAAAGCAGGAAAATTCCTATCTATTTATGAATTACAAGCCATTCCTGATTTTGATTTAGCGACTATTTATAAATTCATACCATTCGTTACAGTAAAAGCCGATGGACTATCGATTAAAGACTTTCAAGATAGTTGGCAAAAAGCCAATCAGTACTTATTGCTTAGATACACTCAATACGTAGAAACGAAGAAAGGCTTTACTGAGCCTGATTCTCGGAGTAAGGTAAGGTATGAAGGCTCGCCCATGAAATTATATGCTCGTTATAAAATCTCATTGCCAAAGAATTTTAGTGCTGGCTTTACTGCCGAAAAAGATGAAGGCGAAAGTCAGTTGACCGATTTTACTTCCTTTCACTTTCAAATTCAAAATAAAGGGCATTGGAAAAATATTAACCTAGGCGACTATCAATTACAGTTTGGTCAAGGATTGATTGCTGCTGCTGGCTTCTATTTAGGGAAGGGCTCAGAAACGGTACTTACTACTCGTAGAAATCATTTAGGCGTTCGTCCTTATACATCGGTTATGGAAAGCAATTTTTTTAGAGGAGGTGCGGCTACTTATCAATTCAAAGCTTTTGAAATGACAGGTTTTTATTCCCGAGTAAATCGGGATGCGAATTTGGCTTTAGATAAAAATACAAATGCCAATTATGTTACTTCATTACAAACAGCAGGTTTGCATAGAACCGCTTCTGAAATTGCTGATAAAAGGTCGTTGATGGAAGAAAACTTTGGAGGAGATATTACCTTCAATAACAAAACAAATACTTTTCAAGCTGGGATTACTTTATTAAAAACCAATTTTAGTTTACCATTGATAAAAGCCGATAAGGTGTATAATCAATATGAGTTTTCGGGACAAGATAATCTTTTGACTGGTCTTCATTGGAGTTATAATTATCAGAATTATAATTTTTTTGGAGAGGCCGCTCGCTCGACGAGTGGTGGTATTGGTGCTGTAACGGGTGTTTTAGCAAGCCTAAGTAATCGGACTGATATATCGGTTTTATTAAGAAATTATGATAAAGATTTTCATAGTTTTTATGGTAATGGTTTTTCCGAAAATTCCCGCAATATCAATGAACGAGGAATCTATTCAGGGATAAAGCATTCATTTAATAAAAAGTGGTCGGCCTCGGCTTATTTCGATTATTTTTACTTTCCTTGGTATAGATACCTCGTCGATAAACAACCGACTACGGGTTTTGATTATTTAGGAAGAATCACTTTTCAGCCTTCTAAAAAACTACAAGCCTATTTACAATTCAGACAAGAGAACAAAGAAGAGAATACCAAAATTACAGAAACCTATCTGGATAAAGGCAAAGAAAAAACCAGAGAAATTACCGTAGTAAGAGAAAGAAGTAAAAGGGCATTGCTGGCGAATATAAACTATAGGGCATCTAAAATATGGGAGTTTCAGACGAGGGCATCTTTCAGCACTTTTCAGTTTGAAGGACAAAGCTTGACAAAGGGCTTTGCGATTGCACAGGATGTAAATGCTGATTTAGGGCGGTTATCATTATCTGGTAGAATTGCCTATTTCAATACAGATGATTATGATAATCGACAGTATTTTTATGAGCAGGATGTTCTCTATGCTTTTTCTTTTCCAGCTTATTATCAACATGGTTTTCGACATTATCTCTTGGCAAAGTACAAAGTCAGTCGAAATGTAGATGCATGGGTTCGTTGGGCGAGGACAGATTTGTTAGGAGATGATGCTACTTTTGGCTCAGGATTAGAAGAAATTTTAGCATCACATCGCTCAGAAGTAAAAGTACAGTTGAGGTTGCATTTTTAAAATAGCGATAAGCATTGAGCTTTGAGGGATGAACTTTTTATTAAATATTCTGTATGAACGAAGAGGGAAAATACATTTACCAAAGCAAAGCTTTTTCATTACGTCCTTTTCAAGATGGGGACGAAGCATCATTAGTGAGTCATGCTAATAATATCAAGATATTTAATAATGTGCGTGATTCCTTTCCACATCCTTATACGCATGATGATGCAGTTTGGTGGATAGATGCAAACAAAAAGATAGATAAGCCTATTAATTCTTTAGCGATTGTCATTGAAGGAAAGGTAGTAGGAGGGATTGGTATTATTTTGGGTAATGATATTTATCGTATCAGCGCTGAAATAGGATATTGGTTAGGGGAAGCCTATTGGGGCAAAGGGATAATGCCTGAAGCGGTAAAAGCGATGACAGATTATGTGTTTAAAAACTTCCCAGAAATCATCAGAATTTGGGCTGGCATATTTGAATACAACAAAGCCTCAATGCGAGTATTAGAAAAAGCAGGTTATCAATTAGAAAGCATCCAACCAAAAGCATCCATCAAAAATGGGCAGGTGATTGATAATTATTTGTATGTTCAGTTTAGGGATAAGTAATAAACGAATGGAAATTAAGCCAAGGAAAAATAAGTACATACGGTGATAATATCAGAAGGGTTTCTGATGCTCCTAATGTTTTTAAAAGATAACTTGAAATGAAAAACGATAAAAACAGTAAAATTGAAAAATTTCACTTTGAAGAAATTCTTTTAATACTCATGATATTAGCATCAGATTTATCTAAGTATGATGAAGATGATTTAGGCTGTTTTAGTGAAAGTATAGAAGGTAGAATAGAAGTATTATTTACAAAAGACTTTCTATCATCTCTTAATAGTAACTTTGGAATTACTGATGATAATATAGTTGAACTTGATAAATTAAGAAATCTTGTGGTAAAACTTTATGAATCTCAATGGAGTAAAAAGCTCATAGGGGCAAATCGAGAAATTGATATAATTAGATTTAGTGCATCCCAAATTTTAGATGATTTAAAAGTAATGAATCGTGAACCGAAAAATTTTTCTGATGAACATCTAAATATAAATTGGTAAGTACGCAACTCCTTGTTTGTCCTAGGATTATTCAACGTCATTGTGTCTTGCTTTCTTAGAACGCAACATGGTATAATGGATTAAAAACGATTTTTGTACAAAATTAAACAACCGATAGCTTTGTATTTGAAAGTAAAAGTTTGTGTAATTTGCTAATAATGAATATATTAAAAATAGGTTGTAGGAAGGTTAAGTGTAGCGTTCCTACGATTTCAAATGGAGAAGAAAGTTAAGTCTATCTGTTCCTGTTTCGCTATCAACAGGCTTCAAAACAGAACAAACTAATAACACAGGTATGTTAGTAGGTGACAAAACAGAGGTATCAGGAGGAGGTTCTGTTTTTGGACCGTTTGGTATATTTTATTCAAGAGAAGCGGATAAAAACATTCCTGAAGCAACAACAACTGTGACTCATAGATTAGCATTTTTTAATTTAGGACTTGCAGGGGGAGCTGGTCTTGTAGGTGATGTTAATGCTAGCATGGGTTTAAAAATATCTAAAAAAGAAGATAATTAAAAAAGATGATTAATAAAAAACAAATATTAAGCCTAACTACAACATTTAGTAGTGTAGGTTATTTACTAGGTGCTATTTTAATTGTAATTTTTGGTACTATACTGTTTATTTTGAATGCTCAGATACTTTTGGTTATTATTTGTTTATATCTTTCAATAAATATGATTTTGATTTCAACATTTTATCAAATTTCTCAAAACAACGATATTTTAGAAGTAGATAATTTGTTTTTTAGTAAAAAATATTATAAGAGAATAGATATTTTGACTATTAAATTAAAAATTGTTCATTGGTATATATTTTTTTTTCCAACTGTTCAAATATTTTTTACTGATGGAAGTAGAGCAACATTTATTTACAGATACTTTTTTTCAATGGGATTAGAAAATAAAGATATTTTTTTAAATAAAATTTTTGGTGAGGCTTGAGGCTAAGTGACTAGATAGTGGAAATCTCCGTCTGGTCGTAGCGACAACCCAAAACGCTTTTTGCACATATATTGGACAACCGATAGCTCTGTATTTGAAAGGAAAAATGTATTTATAGTTTGTTAATAATCAATAACCCTCGCCTCCAACTGGTCTTAGGCTCTCCAAAGACCAAAACATAGAAGAGCGTCCCGCTCGAAATTTGTTAAGATAGTTTAAATTATTCGTGGAGACGTATATAATGGCAAGGAAAAAGTGGTTATAAAGTATTCACGTATTGATGTGTTTGCCTTAGTTTTAATGCTTAAGTTTTACAATAAAAACGACTATGAAAAAAATATTAATCATTTTGTTTGGGGTATTTGCATTTGAAGGATATTCACAAACTCACAAGGTTATCGTAAATCCAGACGGTACGCATTCAATACTTATTGATAACGGTGGTGCTAAAATAATTGTGAATCCTAATGGAACGCATTCACAAGTTGTTGGCGAAGGTACTATCAAGACAATCGTGAATCCTGATGGAACGCATTCTACGCTTATTGACAACGACAACGCTATTACTAAAACAATAACGAAACCACAAAGGAGACAACCCACAGTTATTGGCAACGGGACTATTAAAACAATCGAGAATCCTGATGGAACGCAAACCATTATTATTGGTAATGGTAATACCAAAGCAATTGTAAATCCAGACGGAACGCTTCATGCAATTATTGAGAACGATAGTATTACGACAATCGTAGATTCAAATAAAAACAAGCAGCATAGAAAAAGAGCGAAAGCAAAAAAATACTGAAAATATATAAAAAGAAGATGATAAGAGTATCCCTCGCTGTTCTAATTCTTTCCGCTATGTGTAACAATAAATAGCCTGTAGCTTCCCTCGCTTTTCCAAGTCTTTTTTGACTTGGAACGATAAATAAAATGCAGACTCTGTCTGCAAATGCAAATATTCAACAATTAAAAATATGCTTATAGAAATCAATCCAAAACTCCCCATGCGTAATAAAGCAATTACACGAGATTTTTATGTAAATCAATTAGGCTTTCAAGAATTTGGTAGTGCTGATTTTGAGGGCTACTTGATGGTACAAAAAGACAATATTCAAATACACTTTTTTGAGTTTAAGGAAATTGATCCCAAAGAAAACTATGGTCAGGTATATATTAGAACAGATGATATTGACCAATTGTACCAAACGTTTTTAGACACTAAAACAAGCATCCATCCAGCAGGGCATTTAGCATTAAAACCTTGGGGACAAAAAGAGTTTTCAATCCTTGACCCAGATAATAATTTGTTGACTTTTGGGCAGCGTATTTATTAATGTTTTGCTGGTTTGCAAGGAGTAAGAAAGAATACAAATCACGAAGTAATAAGGGTATTATTACATGGTGAATACTCTTGATAGCTAAAGTCAAGCTTTGCTTAATATTTGAAATAGAGAGAGTAATAATTGTTTAAGCTAATAATTGCTTAAAATTTTCCGCAGTAATTACAGGTATTTTAGGGAAGTCAAGCTTTTTTAGGATATTAAAATGTTTGTCGTCAGTTACAATATAATGGGCATTTCCAACAAAAGCGCAATCAACAAATTTATTATCATCAGCGTCAGACTGAATGATATTAAGTTGAAAGAAGACTTCAACTTTTTCCACATTTGGTAAGATTATTAAGAAGTCAAGGAAGTTTTTAGCGACATCCTTATTGAAAAATTGCGTTATTTTTTCCTCATATTCCAATAGAATTTCTGTACTTACCAATGCTGAGTAGCTTTGTATATACAATTCATCAATCAGCATAGCATATTCAGATTTACTTGAGATAGCTCTTAATATTACATTTGTATCTAATACGACCTTCATACTGCTAATCTACTGCTTGCATTTGAGCATCTGTGTATCCCTTATCTTCCCAAATTTTATCGGCTGATTGACGCACTTTATCCAAGAAAAACTTTGCCATTGTCCTCTTTAATTCTAATAATGTTTCATCGGATACACCTGTTGCATAGAGTTTTAATAGCTCTAATTGAACATTTGAAAGTGGAGGCTTAATTGTTGATTCTGTCATCGTAAATTAATTTTTATTAAAAATAAAACTTTTTTACAAATAGTTGTCTATGGCAGCATTTTATTCTGTTTAATAGTTTCAATTCAATCTATTCCTTACAAATCAAAGCCACACATTGTGCTGCAATGCCTTCACCACGCCCTACAAAGCCAATGTGTTCAGAGGTTGTAGCCTTGATAGCTAAATCTTCTTCTGGTATATTCATTACTGCTGCTAAGCAGGTTTTCATGGCTGGAATATGTGGATTCAGTTTGGGCTCTTGTAAAATCACCGTTACATCAAGATTGTTTACTTCCCAACCTGCTTCACGAATCATTTCTAGGACTCTTTTTACTAAAACTTTAGAATCAACCCCTTTATATTGAGGGTCTTTGTCAGAAAAATGATAACCTATATTTCGCATATTGGCAGCCCCCAATAAAGCATCACAAATTACATGACAAACAATATCAGCATCCGAATGCCCCACAGCACCGTGCGTATGTGGAATGATGATACCACCTAACCAAAAATCTCTTCCTTCTTCAAGGCGATGCACATCATAGCCTTGTCCTACTCTTAATTTCATATTTTTAGTTTTGAGCTATAAGCTTTGAGAGATGAGCTTTAGACTTTGTTATGCACAACTGATGTCATGACTTCAAGTCATGACATCAGTGAAACTAATAGCTCAAATCTCACTGCTCAAAGCTGTTTTTACAAATCTTTTAAAATGGCATTCTTAATTAAAAATGGATGCGACCAAGGCACAAAATGATTCATGGTATCTATCCTAACAATCTCTACTTTAGCAGAATTGACCAACATTTTCTCAGCAAAATCAGCGTTCTGTGGATTGACCAACATATCTTTTCCACCCTGAATTACGATAACAGGTTGCCGAATATTTTTCCACAAAGGTAACATCTTTTCTAATTCTGGTTTCAAATATAAGATTTCATCGTTAGAAGCACGAAAAGATGCAGGAATTAAAATACTAATGGGTTTAAATGTCATCGGAATCCTAAACCATTTCTCATTAGGTTCCAAGTCTGGCGAGATAGAACCTGCTACAATGATCAGATTATCAATCAATTCAGGATAATCCATCGCCATTCGGGCAATTACTGGACCACCCAAGGAATGCCCAATTAGGATGATTTTTTTTCCAAAACGCTTTTCATGTGCTACAATCGGTTTTAATAATGCTACTTGTCTTTGTAAAGATTTTTCACCTTCTCCTAAATCTGAATCTCCAAAACCAATTCTATCTACCGAAACCATTTTTACTTTTTTCAACAAAGAAGTGTCTTTCATGAAATCAATAAAGGCTGTCCATGAACCCGGAGAACCATGTACAAAAAAAGCTACTGGTAGGCTATCACTCCCAATTTCAGCATAATTCATTTTTATTCCTTGTACATCAATTTGATGTTGTATTGGTTTGTTCTTCAAACCCGAGAAAGATGCATCTATTGCTTTTTGACTCATTTTGAAGTTAAAGCAAGAAGACAATATTTGTGAGATGACAAAAATAGTGAGATAGACAATGAGTAACCTTTTTCCGATTTTTAGCATTAGTTTCAAATTTATGAATGCATAAATATTAACCTTTTATTGTTTTGTAAAAGTCGGGAAAATGACAAAGAAAAACCCCACAGAATAACAAGTATTTGTGGGGTTTTTCTTTGATATAACGATAAAACTTTTTATTTATATGCAGGAGTACGTTTACGCATATAGAAATACAAGCCTATGAATGCAAAAATCAAGATAGCAGGAAAAATCGTCATGTTAACAAGTGTTGCCTGTCCGGCAGTTAATTCAGCAATGTCGCCAGTAAGTCCAGCTTCAGCAGCTTTTACTTTTTCGTCATCTATCCAAGAACCAATAATTGGTTGGAAAATAGAAGTAGAAAACATTCCCATACCACCCATAATTGAAAGACCGAATGCTCCAGTTCTAGGTAAGTTTTCAGCTACAAAGCCAATCATTGTTGGCCAGAAATAACATACGCCTACCGCAAAAATTACAGCAGATACGTAAACCATTCCACCTGTTGCTTGGCTCAATAGGATTACACCAATAGTTGTGAAGATTGCCGACGCTAATAATACACCTGTCGGATTGATTGAGTGAACAATAGGGCCAGCAAAATAACGACCTACTGCCATTAAGCCTGTTACTAACGCCAAGATAATCATTGGACTTGCACCAGCTTTACCAAGTACTGGACCAATCCATTGCTCAGGGCCGAACTCAGAAATAGCTGTTAAAGCCATACAAGCTAACATGAAAAGGTATAAAGGCGATAACATAGATTTTAGGTTTTCACCTGTAGATGCCGCACCTTCCTCTACACTAGCAGGAAATGACTGTCCGAAGAACAAGAATGCATAACCTACAGCTGGAATCAAAATAGCTCCAATTTGTAATTGCCAACCCATGTTAGCAGAAGTCATGAATTGAGAAAGAAGACTTCCGATTACGATACCTCCAGGAAACCACATGTGAAAACGATTCAACATTTTGGTTTTTTCATTCCCTTCATACATGTCAGAAATCATCGGATTACAAGCGGCTTCAACGGTTCCGTTACCAAATCCAACAAAGAATGTTGAGATTAATAAAGTCCAGAATCCACCAGAAAAAATAGTCATAACCAGACCAAGTACGTGGGTAAAGAAGGCTACCCAGATGATTTTTTTAGGGCCAAGTGCATTATATAAAGGACCACCAATAATCATAGCGATTGGAAAGCCCAAAAAAGCCATTTGATTTACGTAACCTAGTTCTTGTGATGAAAGTTGAAATTCTGCACCAAGTTGAGTAAGAACACCGGCGCGGATACCGAAAGCCATTGCAGTGGTTATTAAGGCAAAACAACTTCCTAGGAAAAGCTTGTCGCGGTTAACGATTTGAGACATAGTTGATTAGGGATTAAAAAAGTGTTAAATAAATTAGAAATCTTGGTTTTGTGAAATATCATCAGAGAAAAATCTATCAAAAAAACGAATTTTTTTCGAGATTCTCTGTAAGTTCTTATCAGTATTTTTATGAAATTTTGTACTTACTTTATCACAAGAAAGGATTTAATTAAAATACTATGCGGTAAATTTGTGATAATAAAATTCATAAATAATTACTTACCGACTGATTGATACGAAAAATGGCAAGAAAAGTTAGAATGGGTATGATTGGTGGAAGCTTAGAAGCTTTCATCGGAGCTGTTCACCGCCGTGGTGCGGCATTGGATGGCGAAATTGAATTGGTTTGCGGAGCATTTAGTTCTGACCCAGCTAAATCAAAAGCGACAGGTGAGGCTCTTTATCTCTCTCCAGACCGTGTTTATGGTTCATTTGAAGAAATGATTTTGGCTGAAAAAGCACTTCCCGAAGGAGAAAGAATGGACTTCGTTTCTATTGTTACTCCAAACCATGTTCATTTTCCTGCGGCCAAGATGGCATTAGAAAATGGTTTTCATGTGGTATCTGATAAACCAGCTACCTTAAATTCAAAAGAAGCCTATTTATTAAAAGATATTATTGAAGAATCAGGATTGATTTATGCGTTGACGCATAACTATTCGGGTTATCCAATGGTTAAAGAAGCTCGTGAATTAATCAAAGCGGGAGCAATTGGTAAAATCCGTAAGGTAATCGTAGAGTATCCACAGGGATGGTTGGCACAATTAGTTGAAGCTACTGGTCAAAAACAGGCTGCTTGGAGAACTGACCCTGCTAGAAGTGGTGCCGCAGGCGGAGTAGGAGACATTGGTACGCATGCTGAAAACTTAGCTGAATATATTACAGGCTTAAAAATCACAGAGATTTGTGCTGACTTAACGATTTTTGTGGAAGGTCGCCAGCTTGATGATGATGCTAATATGCTTTTACGTTTTGATAACGGCGCGAAAGGAATTTTGCACAACTCGCAAATTTGTAATGGTGAAGAGAACGATTTGAACATTAGAATATATGGAGAGTTCGGTGGTTTGAAATGGAAACAAATGGACCCTAATACGTTGATTTTGACAAATCAAGAAAATGGTTCAAGAATTATTCGTACTGGTGTGGGTAATCTTTCAAAAGCGGCTCAGGCACATACTCGTCAACCAGCAGGACACCCAGAAGGATACATCGAAACATTTGCAAATATTTATAGAAACTTTAGCTATGCACTGAGAGCAAGATGGGGAGAAGAGGCTCAGAAAAATGCAACAGGTGGTTTAAAAGGAGAATCTGCTAGTTCATCGGGATACGACCCAGAAATCCATGATTTTATGGGTATTGAAGAAGGTTTGCGTGGAATGGTGTTTATTGATACCGTTTTGAAATCGAATGCAGCAGGAGCTGTTTGGACTAAAATGGAAGTTTAGTTTTGTTGGATAACAAAAAACATCCTCTAAAAAATAAATATTTATTTTTTAGAGGATGTTTTTAATCAGAATTCATTTATTGAACCAATTTTGCCTCAAAGTCATGACTCATCAATGTTATTTTTTGTTTCAATAATTTAGCTCGTTCTAATAATAAATCAGCAACTCCTTCTATTGGTTGCTCATTATTTTCTTTCAATATTATATCAACTTCATTACCTAAAGCTTCAATTTCCGAAGGATTTCGAGCATTATCTATCTTTAAGAAAATAGCGCTGAGTTTTTCAAGAGGCTTCATAACAAATATTATTTTTTGAGTTCAGCTAACTGTTTATTAATTTCTAAGATTAAGTCAAGTAATTCGTCTATTTCGGCTGCCTTAAGAAAGACTTGCTGGCTATTTAAGACTTGCTCATATACTTTCTTTTCAGCCTCAAGCATCATTACTTTTAATTTTTTGTTCATAGATTAAGTAGTACTAAGGTCAGAAACTATACAAAAGAGATGTTAAACAAATATAACAAAATTACTAACACGAATATTATTGCTCTTAATGTTTAACAGCATATTTTTCGGGATTCTTATCAAACATTTCTTTACAAACTACACTACAAAAACTTACTTTTTTGCCCTGATAAGTAGAAGTATGTTTGGCATCTTTTTCTACGTGCATTTTACAAATAGGGTCTTTGCCCTCTTCTAACACTACCTCTTTTTTTATTTTGCTGATGTGTCCCTTAACAGCTTTTGCTGGTTTTTCTTGAGAATAGCCGATATGGACAAATGCTAAAAAAGCAACTGCGGTGATGATTAATTTCTTCATTCCTGTATTTGATTATGGTTTTTACTAAAAAGCATATCTAATTTTCAATGGTCGCTTTTATGAGGTGAATGGTCTGCACAAATTTACGGAATATACCATTATATTTTTTAACAGTTTATCTTTAATTAAATTTGTCTAAGTCTCTCTTTTATAAGGCTTTTTTTAAGGAGTAATTGCTAATAAATAAATGTCTAAAATGACAAAAAATAATTTATCAAAATATCAGATTATATTTCTTCATATTGCTTTTTGGGCTTTTATGTTGGCATTACCGTTTATACTCCAAGCACAAAATGCTGAACCCCCTCGAGTAATTATTCACCGTCCGCCGCCACCACCCAGGGTATCGATTACTATTTTCTTTGCAGTCTTTACCTTATTGAATATTCCATTTTTTTACCTGAATAGCAATTTTTTGATTCCCAAGATTTTAAAAGTTAAAGGCATTGGATGGTATTTGCTTTCTATTGTTTGTTTGATAGTTGCGGTATTTTTTCTAAACGGAATTATTAAAAATACCTTCTTTAATGCACGGACAATGCCCAAAACGGGTTTTACCTTTCAATTGCTTTTCTTTCTAGCGATCAGTACGTCATATCGGATTGTATCAGATAGCATGGAAGACGAAAAGTCTAAAAAAGAACAAGAAAACGAAAGACTAAAGTCTGAACTATCCTTCTTACGCTCTCAAATTAGCCCGCATTTTATTTTTAATGTATTAAATAGTATTGTTTCACTCTCAAGAAGAAAACCAGAAAAAGTAGAACCTGTAGTCGTAAAACTATCAGATTTGATGCGCTATATGCTGTATGAATCTGATGATGCCATGGTGACCTTAGAAAGGGAATATCAATACCTCAGAGCTTATATTGAACTACAGCAATTACGCTTTGGAGACGATATTGCTATTAATTTTCAGGTGGGGGAATTAGATAAAAACCAAACGATTGAACCCATGTTATTGATTCCATTTGTAGAGAACTCATTTAAACATGGGGTGGGTATGATTATCAATCCAACCATTGATATTGTATTGACTACAGAAAAAAACAGCCTGACATTTGAAGTAAGTAATAAGGTGAATCGTCAATTTCAGGAAAAAAAGGATGATGCTTCGGGTATTGGATTGACTAATGTAAAACGAAGATTAGAATTACTTTACCCAGAGAATCATCAATTAATTATTAAAGACGAGGCCGATTATTACAAAATAAAGCTCATCATTATCCGTAAAGATGACGAGGCTTAATTAGTTTTTGTAATGTTCAATCAACAAAAAGAGTATCTTTGATGTTAGATAAGACATGATTTTATCCTATTTTAGGATAAATCTTGTAATAAATAAAATTGCTTATGCTTAATTGTATTGCCGTAGATGATGAAAATCTAGCCCTTGATTTACTTGAGGATAATATCAACAAAGTACCATTTTTGAAATTGGTAAAACGTTGTAAAAATGCTTTTGATGCCATCGAAGTTGTGCAAAATGAAGAAATAGACTTGATATTCTTGGATATACAAATGCCAGGCATCACTGGTGTGCAGTTTTTGCATAGCCTCAAAAATAAGCCGATGGTGATTTTTGTAACGGCTTATAAACAGTATGCATTAGAGGGATTTGAGTTAGATGTGGTAGATTACCTCCTAAAGCCTATTGATTTTGAGCGATTCCTAAAAGCTGTTAATAAAGCTTTTGAACTATATACTTTAAAAAACAAACCTCAGGTTTCAGAAGAAATTCATGAAGATAAAATCTCTGCCATTTTTGTGAATGCAGATTATTCGCTGGTAAAAATCAGGGTATCAGAAATTACTTATATTGAAGGATTAAAAGACTATATTAAAATCTATATTTCTACTTCTACCAAGCCCATCGTAACAAGAATGACGATGAAAGCCATCGAGGAGAAATTGCCTACTCCCGATTGTTTTAGAGTACACAAATCTTTTATTGTTTCGCTTGATAAAATAGAATCTATCAGAAATTTAAAGATTAAAATTGGCAATGCTCAAATTCCAATCAGCGAAAGTTATTCTGAAGGCTTTTTCAAAATCATAGGTCAATAAGTATACACATTTCTCGATTTTATATCAAATCATAGGCTTTTAACAATTTTTAACGCAACTATTCCACAATAATAGAGGTCTATTTGATGTATTCTTAAGTATGTGGCAATTTATGAGAAGATTGCCCTAACTTTGTACTTCGGATTAACCAACTGTATTTCATGAAAAAACTTTTTCTATTAACCACTTTAGTACTATTCTCAGTGAAGGTATTTTCGCAGGTTACAACAACTACTGGGATTACTATCAAAGATGAATTCTATAATAATCGCCCCTTAGCTGAAATTCTAGCAGACTTAGAAGCAAAATCAGGCGCTAAATTTATTTATGACCCCACTAAAATTAAAGGTTTATATGCAAGTTACTGGTTTGATAATATGACATTAGAAACTGGAATGAGAGGACTTTTAAAAGGATCGGGCCTGAAATTCTATGTGGATGATAACCAAATAGTGCATATTGTTCCTAAAACACAGAAGGTGTATGTAAAGAGTAGCTATAACAGTGGTACTTACTATGGTGGTAACTCGGCAGTGCCTGCACCCGCTATTGCTGATGCTGGCATCACGGCTCCAAGTACAAACGGTACTACTCCTCAGCTTTCTGTTAATCGTCCTGCGATTGAAGCTATTCCACAAACAACTCGTCGTCAGGCAGCATTAAAACCAGCTACTAAATTTGACTTTACCTTCACGGGTAAAATCCTTGATGCACGTTCTGCAGAGCCGCTTCCTTTCGTGAATATCATGATTAAGAGTAAGAAAACGGGTACACAAACCAACGTGGATGGTTATTTTACACTCTTGAAAGTTCCCACAGATACGACTACGTTAATTTTGAGTTATATTGGTTATGTAACTACTACAATTAAACTCGTTCCAGATGCGCCTATTAGTGGTATTACCATCGAAATGGAGCCTGATAATACTGAATTAGATGAAGTGGTAGTAAAAGGTGAAAAAACAGAGGTGTTGAAAGCTGCCGAAACTATCGGTATGTTTAAAATGACTCCCCGTAACATCGCTAAATTACCAAACGTTGGGGAAAAAGATATTTTCCGTTCTTTCCAGCTAATGCCAGGGATTAGTGCTGCCAACCAGTCTTCTTCTGGTTTGTATGTGCGTGGTGGTACGCCCGACCAAAACCTTGTGCTTTATGATGGATTTACCGTTTATTATGTAGATCACCTTTACGGGTTCTTCTCGGCTTTCAACTCAAATCCAATCAAAGACGTTCAGCTTTATAAAGGTGGTTTTGATGCCAAATTTGGAGGAAGAATTTCATCTGTGGTAGAAATTACCAGTAAAGATGGTAATAAAAGAGAATTTAATTTTGGTGGAGATTTAAGCTTAATCAGTGCGAATGTATGGGCGGAAGGGCCAGTTACTAAAGATAAAAAGATAACTTTCTCAGTAGCAGGTCGTCGTTCATGGGCAGGTCCTTTATATAATAAAATCTTTAATACCTTCAACTCAAGTACTACTAGTACTCAAGGCGGAGGTTTTGGCGGAGGTTTCAGAAGGTCGCAAAGTGCACAAACAGCCACATCATATTTTTATGACTTAAATGGTAAAGTAACTTTCAAACCATCAGAGAATGAAAATATAAGTTTGAGTATCTATAATGGCGATGATTATTTAGATAACTCTCAGAATTTAGGCCTACCATTTGGTGGAGGTGGCGGATTTAACAACACCGACCTTTCTAAATGGGGTAATACAGGTACAAGTTTGAAATGGTCTAAAAAATGGAGTGATAAATTCTATACAAACACGTTGATTAGTTATTCTAACTTCTTCAGTGGAAGAGATAACACAAGTGAAAATACCTTTGTAAGAAATAATGAAACAACTACCGTTAAATTTGGCTCTATTGAAAGTAATGACTTAAAAGACTTTTCTGCTAAAACTGATATTGAATACAATACTTCTAAGAGCAATCAGTTGGCTTTTGGTATCCAAGCTACAAGGCTGAATATTCAATATTCAAATAGCCAAAATGATACGACAGTTATTATTGCTAAAAATGATAAAGGAAGTTTGTTAACAGCGTACTTGCAAGACCAATTAAAATTATTTGATAACAAACTTGTTTTAAAAGGAGGTATCAGAGCAAACTATTTTGATGTTACTCGTAAAAACTATTTTGAACCAAGATTATCAGGTACTTATGCAGTAAACGACCGTTTGAAATTCAAAGGAGCTTGGGGTATTTATTATCAATTTGCGAAGCAAGTTGAAAGAGAAGATATTTCTAATGGTAGCCGTAATTTCTGGGTATTGGCTAATGATTCTTACTTGCCTGTTACCTCTTCAACACATTATATATTTGGATTGAGTTATGAATTGAATGATTATCTATTTGATGTTGAAGGATATTATAAAGATATTCAGAATGATACACGTTATACACTTCGTTTTGCTCCACAGATTGGTCGTGGTTTAATTGCTAACGAAACTTTCTTTAATGGTACTGGTAAAGTAAAAGGTATTGACTTTTTGGTTCAGAAGAAATTCGGTGATTATACTGGTTGGGTAGGTTATACTTTTGCTCATTCGGATAAATACATTGCACAGTTTTCTGCTAACTCATTCCCTTCAAACTTTGACGTAAGACATGAATTTAAGTCTGTCAATATTTATAAATTGGGACGTTGGGATTTAGCCGCTACTTGGATTTATGCCTCAGGAAAACCTTATACTTCAATTGTAGGAGGATATACAGTAAAATTACTTGACGGAACAGAAAAAGACTTTACAGACCCATCTATCACTAATGGTAATCGCTTACCTGCATCGCACCGTTTAGATGTATCGGCTACGTATAATTTTGGACATGGTAGTATTGGTCTTTCAGTGTTTAACGTTTATGGAAGAACAAACGTTTGGTACAAAAAATACCAGACTATTACAGACGAAACTACAGGTAACAAATACTTGTCTATCACTGATGTAAACTATTTGGGCTTTACTCCGAATCTTACTTTTAGCTATAAGTTTAAGTAAATAAGATTTTCTTTGGCTCATAGATTTTGTAGACAAAGAGGCTAAATTAAAAACGACAAATGAAATCATATATCAAATTTATATCATCAAAAAATAACCTTTTGGCCATCATAATCTTTGCTTCATTGTTAGGGATTGTGGCTTGTGATAAAGATTCTAACTTTATCGAAGGTGGTGCAAGACCCGTTGTTGAAGCGTATTTAGTAGCAGGCAAGCCAATTTCTTTATCGGTGAAAAAAGAAATTGCTTATAATGAAGATACCTCAAATACGGAAGCTCCAATCAATGGATTAAATATCAAAATTTCGGATGGCACCAATACTTATTCGTTAACTTCTAATGGTGCGGGTGTGTACAAATCTGATTCAACTGTGAAATTAAAGGTAGGAGTTACTTACAATTTGTCATTCACATATAATGGTAATGCTGTAACTGCGAGTACAATTATCCCTACAAAACCTGTTGGTTTCAAAACGGATATTACATCTATCGCAAGAACAAAATTGAACTTATCATCTGGCGGAGGTTTTGGTGGAGGTTTTGTTGATGGTAATGAAGATGTTAATTTATCATGGAGTAATCCAAATAGCGATTACCATTTTGTGGTAGTAGATAACATTGAAGCTAATCCTGTGTTGATTATTACCTTGCCAACTACAACTAATTTCAATGATTTAACAAGACGTTTCAGAAGTCAGCCTATACAAGGAACTTCAACACAGTTGCGTTCTCAGCAATTCCAATATTTTGGTAAACACAATCTTGTATTATTGAAAGTAAACCCAGATTATGCCGCTTTGTACAATAGCACAGGAAGTACTTCACAAAATATTAGTACGCCACCTACTACCATTACAAATGGACTAGGTATCTTTACTGGAGTAAATGCAGACACATTGGCATTTACAGTAAAACAAAAATAAGCTATAGATGGCTGAATTTAGGACAATATTTACTATTCCAGTTGTACAAAATAAAATTACAATTGATTCCCAATTAATCACGCTAGGCTCTTGCTTTGCTGATGTGGTTGGGAATCAGTTGAAAAATAATAAGATCAAAATCGAAGTGAATCCACTGGGGACATTATTTAACCCTCTTTCGATTTTTAAAATCCTCTCTCCAGATTATCAATTTGCCGACGAACGCTTGTTTGTCGAGCATCAAAAAACTTGGTTTCATTACGATTTTCATTCACAATTCTTTGCTCAATCTAAGGATGTGCTTAGGGATAATATCGACAAACATCTTAAAGGCTTATCTACTCAATTACTTCATACAGATTTCCTGATTATTACCTTCGGAACAGCTTTTATCTACAAGCTCTTGGAATATCCTGCTTATGTAGCTAATTGCCATAAAATGCCAAGTAAATATTTTGAAAAAGACTTACTAAGCGTAAAAGATATATGTAAAAGTTTTGCCATACTTTATAAGCAATTGAAAGAAACGAATCCGAATTTGAGAATCGTCCTCACGGTTTCGCCAGTGAGGCATACAAAAGACGGTATTCCCGAAAATCAGGTTTCAAAATCTATCCTACGTGCAGCATGTCATTATCTAACGACAGATTATAGCGATGTTGAATACTTCCCTTCTTATGAAATAATGATGGACGATTTGCGTGATTATCGCTTCTATAAAGCAGATTTAATTCACCCTAATGAAGTAGCGGAGCAGTATATTTTTGAAAAATTCACAGACACTTATTTTGATGAAGAATTAAAAGCATTCGTAGCAGAATGGACTCAAATAAAAAAAAGGCTGTCACATCGTCCCTTCAATGAACAATCAGATGCCCATCAGAAATTTCTAAACAATCTATTGTCAGATTTAAGCCGAATAAGCTCGACAGTTGATGTGTCAGACGAGATTGAATTGGTGAAAGAGCGAATAGCCCAAAAATAAAAAACCTCGATAGAATCGAGGTTTTCAGAGCTTCATTGTTAAATGGTATTGTATAAGAGGATAGTTAATTGTTTTTTGCCAAATAATTGTTGGCGGTTACTCTATAATTATCAAAAATTGCTCTGGTAATATTTTTTAAATCTCTATTAGCTAAAGATTTGTTTGATTTCAAAATTTTAGAAGCATAGCCCATCCAAAATACTTTGTTTGAGTTTTTGTCAATCATCGTAATGATTAATGTGCCATTATTCAAGCTTTTTCGATATACATCAAGTGTTTCGTGCTGTAAAGAAGTATTTATAGATACTTTAACATCTTGCATACTGAGATTTTTATCATAAATAGCATAAGAAACTAAAACATCTGCATTATCGCTCTCTGTATAGCCTCGTATTTCCATCTGCTTCTCTATCTCTTCCTTAATCACCATTTCGTTTAACGATGACTTTGATTCCTGTGGGCGACTCACTTCTTGAACTATCGCAAAAGAACGATTTTCGGTATTTATTGCATGAAAGTCGTTATTAGCTTTCACTTGTATTACTTCCCGAGTGCATGAAGTAGCAAGAAGTCCAACAATGAATGTTGTAACAACTATGCGTTTCATTAATTTTTAAGATTGTTTTTGGATATTGGCGTTTAAGCCTTTACAAATGTAGTAGAAAAAATATTAAAAATATAACTTTATTTACTTTTTTTTTAACTAATTGAATTTTAATCACAAATTTTAGCTTTAATAATTCTATAATTTTCACTGATACTTTTGTAAGTATTTTATTCTGAGGGTGTTATAAAAAAAATAAATCCCTTCCCCAAAGGAGAAAGGATTTACGGAAATATCCAAAAACAATCTCAAAAAATTAAATATTTTTATTTCTTTAAAACTACTACTGAGTTTACCAGATAACTATTTTTCTCTGTAATTAAATTATAAACTTTGTTTACTTTTCTAGTTCCAGCTTTGGTAATAAATACGTTAAACTTCTTGAACTTTCTAGTTTCATTTTCGTAAACAAATACACTTTGACCCACCTTTAAATCAGCAATTGTTGTTTTGCCATTTTCAGTAAAAATAGGGTGATTGCCCGTCGCTTCAAGTTCCTTTAATCGATACTTTACTGAAACTGATGCCGTAATCATCTCACTTGGATCTACTAACAATACCTTTACAATGTCAAATTCGTTGTTCTCGTGAATATCCACTTTTTCAACAATCGTAGGCTCTGCTATCTTTTTGTTGGCATTATATGATGTTACAAAATCGCCAACTTTCACTTCACTAATGTTTTTTATTTCTCCATTAGCCATCGTTACTTTTGCTTCCGCAGGAAAGCAGTATTCATATTTGTCTTCTTCTTTGCCTTTTTCTCCAGCAACGCCCGAGAACTCTTTAGCTAAAACGAACGCAACGCATGATGAAAAGCCTGAAACTGATTTTTCTCCATCTTTCAGATCATCAATATATTTACCCCACGTTTCTTTTTCTGCTAATGGATTAGGAACTACTAAACTGATTTTCTTTCCGTCTTTAGGCGTTGTAAAAATCATTAAATTGGCAATTTCTTTCATGCCAGCTACTTCTAATACTTTGTACAAGTAAATTCTTCTTTCTAAACCATCCGAGAACTTAAAAACATATGGAGAAGTACTGTTGTCTAAGATAAAATTACCATCTTTTACATAAGTATCTTTGTCCAAGTTTTTGATAGCAATTTTCTTTACTGCTTCAAATTCGCTTAGTTTAATACCCATTTTTTCGCCTTCTTGTGCGAAAATGCTAGTTGAAAAGCAAAGTAAGGTTATAAAATATATAATTTTCTTCATGCTGAAAGCTAGTTTTACGAGACAAAGCCTAAGCTCCATTTACTCGTTTATGAATTTGTGTTACTACCGAATTTGCTGACTCTAAAGCACCAGCCATCCAAGCTGTAAGGTGAGAGGTATGTTCCCCTGCTAAATAAATTTCATCATCTGGTTTAATGAGGGCAGGGTAGAAGCGTTTTCTCGCTGATTCACTGTATTCTGCCCATCCTCCCTTTGAATAATTAATTTTTTGCCAAGCTAATGAAAATGAGTTTTCAAATTCAGTTTTATACTGTGGATGAATTTTTCCACCTTGTTCTAAGGCTGCTTTCTCTCTATCGGCTAAGCTTAGGTTGCCCATTCTTAACGCCCTATCGTGAAAGTTGTAATAACCTTTTAACACTCCTTTTTTACCCATAAAATTATATGAAGGATAAAAAATTTGTGTGATATCCATATTGGTTTTAGAAATCCCTCCGAATATGTTATCGTCTTCCTCCCAGAATCTTCTTTTAAATTGTAATCCGATTTTACCAGTATTCATATAAGGCACAAAATCAGCCGCTCTACGAATATCCGATGATAAATCAGACGTAATACCTTTTAAAACAGGCAAAGGGATGGTACAAATACAGTAATCGCCTAATATTTCTTTAACAGTACCCGTTTTGTCTTTGTAAATAATTTTAACACCAGGCGAGGTTTTTCTTATTTCTTGCACCTCAGCCTGAAATTGAATTTTACCTTCTAATCGTTTGGCAAAAGCATAAGGTAAAGCATCCATTCCACCAACAGGTTGTAACATGACGGGTTGTTGATTGAAAGTATATTCACCAATATTTGAAAAAGCAGGATGAAATAGCCCCGATTCAATAATGTCATGCAATAAATGTGGTGAGGCTAATTCAGGAGTTTGTTCTCCGTATCCACCTTGACGTTTATATCCATGACGTTCAGAACCTTTGTACTTTTTCATAATATCCAAATCGCCCTCTTCTTTTAAGTATGCACTTAATTTTTCAAGGTCTTCTTTGGTTACTTCTTCGTCGAGTGCTTTTTTATCAATTGACTTTGATAACAATTCATAAGTATATCCACGCACGTCAGCATGAATTTCTCTTATTTTAATGGGTTTGTTTGATAATTTACCAGTTCCTTCTGAATAATAATAAGCTCCTTCATTTACGTTCATGAATATCTCCAAGGGGATATTAAATTCACGGCAATAGTGTAAAGAAAGCGTATGATTATGTGGAATTCTGGCCGCTCCACCATTATAATAAAGACCTTTATCAAACTTGCAAACTTGTGTAGTGCCACCAATCTCAGTTTCTGTTGTTTCCCCTCTTACTGTCCAAACTCTTCCCCCCGGGCGACTTCTTGCTTCTAAAATGGTGACATCATATCCTAATTTTATTAATTCATAAGCACTTGACATTCCAGCTAAACCAGCCCCTAAAATAACAATCTTTTTATTAGCCTTATTTCGCTGTAAATTAAGTGGTTTTGCATTGGCTTCAGGTATTAAGCCGAAGCCGAGCATGGTTAGGTAACTGGCAGAGCCAGTTTTTTCGATAAAATCTCTTCTTGTCATCTGTCGCAAATTAGTAATTCCTTGTGAGAATTAAACAAACACGCATTTTCACAAGGAATTACAGAACTAAGAAATAACCTTGGTAAAGGCGTCGGCAAATGCCTTCATTTCGTCCATAGTTCCGATTGAAACTCTGCACCAATGTTGACGATCAAATTCCCATTTTCTAAGCATGACACCTTCTGCTGCCATTTTTGATAGCATATCAGAGCCTTTCATTTTTAGTGGGAAAATCACGAAATTGGCAGATGACGGTATGTATGTATATCCAGCTTTGGTTAAGAATGAATACAAGTACTGTTTTGACTCTTCAGTATTCTTTAAAGTCAATTGTTGAAATTCTGTATCTTTAAATGCTGCAATAGCTGCGGCAAAAGAAGGAACAGACATATCAAAACCACCAGAGCAGTATGGTTGAATCATTTTCAGAATCTCAGGTTTAGCAATCGCATATCCACAACGTAAACCTGCAAAAGCATATAGCTTAGACATCGTACGCAACACTAAAACATTTTTACCTGCTTTCACCGCTGGAATCATTGAAGCTGTTTTAGGGTCTTTGGCATAATCGATATAGGCTTCGTCTGAAAGAACAGTGATTTTGTCTGAAACCTTATCAATGAAAGCACTAAATGATTCAGAAGGGAGTACCGCGCCAATTGGATTATTAGGATTGGTAACGTATACCAAGCTTTGAGAACCATTAATTCTGGCAGCCGTAGCATCTAAATCGTATTGATAATCTTTGGTCAAGGGTACTTTTTCCATTGGTACTCTTTCTTCATTGCCAGAAATATAGCATGGGTCACCTACCAGAATCTTTCCTTTTTGCCCATAAGCAACTAAAGAAGCAGTAAGTAACTCTGAAGAACCAGCACCTAATAAAATATAATTTTCAGGAACACCTTCTTTTTCGGCGATCGCTTTGATTAAATCACCACGAAGTTTGAAAGCATATCGGTTTGAATCACCGATGGCACCTATTAATGCTTGTCTAGTTTTTTCTGATGGCCCCCAAGGGTTTTCGTTAGCACTTAGTCTAACAAGCGTTTTGGCAGGTACAGGTATATTAGAATATTCTTGTTCTAGTAAAAACTCAGGGAGAAGGCTATATTGTAGTTCTTGTCTAACTACAGGGCTAGCAGCAGCTTTTTGGATGAATGCACTGGCTGTACTTAAACCAGCGGTTGCAAAAAGACTTTTTTTAAGCCAGTTACGGCGATTCAGATTTGATGACATTTCACACAACGTTTAAGAGTGAATGAGTTGATTTAATGATGAAGTTAATAAAGCTTATTACAATACTCAATTAAAACGCTACAAGAAAATTATCTGAACTCCTACGGGGTGATTAACCCCGTAGAATTCGGAAATTGATTTATATAAGTTGATGAAGTATGATTGTTGTACTATTTTTATTTAAAGGTAATTTAAAGTTTTTAAAATCAAAATTGATTTGTGTAATTTTTTCGTTTAAAAATGTATTGATAAATGATAATATATTTAAAAACACTTCTTTTTTCGGTGATAAAATTACTAATTATTTAAATTACTTTGCAAAAGTACATAAAATAAGTTTTTATTTAAATAGAGGGAAACACTCATTTATATAAAAAATGTTGTACAAAAATAATATTCACGACTTCAACCTATAGACTTTCTTGATACGTTTTGTTATTTAACGGATGCTCTTGATAGGCGTGTAAAGGACTGACCTTTATAACTACCACTCCAATTGAGAGGAATGCTGTTCCCAGATACTGGTGCAGAAAGTCCTAGGGCTAGCCAAGTTTTCTCCACACTTATTTTGCCCTTAGCATCCGTTGTTAGCTCAGCCACCACAGCGCCAGTATTACGCAAAGTGATAGTGATTTTAGTATTGGCTACAGGAAGCGAGTCAATTCCTTTTTTATAATCCAAAAGATTCGTCTTGTCTAATTCAAGGATTCTTGCGGATAAAACCACGTTTCCAGTTTTTGTATAGCTAATAGTTGGCTCGGTAGCAAAATCTCCAGGAGCGGTTCCATCAATAGCTACTAAAACAGGTGATACTACTCTTGGTACAAAAGGGTCGTCTACGTTTTTACATGATACCATCGTTAACAATGCAAAAAGAGCTATTAGAATAATTGGGGGTAATTTATCTATGTGTTTCATGATTGTTCTAATTTAATGTTTAATTCAACTACTGATTTTGCCTTATTTTTCTGCCCACCAAAGTTTAGTTTTCATATCATTTGGTCCGCCGTTTAATTTTTCACCTTCTGCCACATTTTTAGCATTCAACGAATATTCAGAACCAGGATAAGGTAATCTTGTTGGAATGATTGCATTATTTTCAAAAACAGCTCTAGGGTCAGGCGATGGCATAACAGGATACCCCGTTCTGCGATACTCCGTCCAAGCTTCAATACCTTGTCCGAATAAAGAAATCCACTTTTGGTCCAATATTTTTTCACGTGTTGCTGTACCCAACTTTGTAATTAAATCGCTAGCGCCTGTAATACCAAATTGTGAGAATGAGGCCGTAATACCTTTTTCAAAATAAGATTGGGCATCACCAGTAATATCACCATCAATGCTAGCCTCCGCCAAAATAAATTGCAATTCAGCATACGTCATGATTACTTCGGGCGAAGCCGCAGCCGTAAAAAATGTTCCGATGGTTGAACTACTTTCAAGATAAGTAGTAGCGATAGCATCTGGCAAGCCGTTGGCATGCCCTTCATATTTACCTGATTTATTAGGGTTACCGAATACTTTAATTCTAGCATCACTTACACCATTCATTTTATCAACCAGCGTTTTACTTAAATTCCAGTCGGTTCTACCATCTTGGATAAGTACCTGATTCCACTCGTTATTACTTGGTAAAATAGTAGTACATTTCAAGGAAGCATTATCATCGTTGCTAGTGAAGATTGGGTATTTTGTAGCATCTGATAAAATTTCACGCATGATTGCTCTTGACTCAACCGATTTTTTAGCGGCCTGACGGTTTGCTAAACGCAAACGTAATGAGTTAGCAAATTTTTTCCATTTCAATATATTACCACTATAAAGAATATCACCAGAAACCGCTGGGCCAGCTACATTCAATTTTTCATTGGCTACTTTCAAATCTTCAAGCATTCCTGCATACACTTTTTCCATAGAATCGTAAGCAGGCGTATATACAGGGTCTGTTGCTGTACCTTTTAATGCCTCGCTATAAGGAATAGCGCCCCACATATCAGTGATGATAGAGAATGTCCAAGTACGCATTACCAAAGCAATCCCTTCATAGTTGGCGTTCGGAGCAGTCCCTTTTTCTCCAGAAATAACCATGATTCTGTTGAAGTTTGATTGTGCGTCATTAAAAAAGCCTTTCCAGTTGTTTAATGGCAATGCTTGCGAAATACCGTAGTTGTCACCTTCGTTTGAATAAATATTTCTTGTAAGATGTTGTATCCACAGCGCAGCACCATCCAAGTTTATTCTTTCAAAACGGGTTCTATGTCCCCAGTAGCGGTCGATAGAACTTTCAATACCTGTTGGTAAAAGAAACTGAGGGGTAATCGACGAGGGATTGTTGGGGTCAACATTCATTTTGTCGAAAGTACTTGTGCAAGACCCTGACCCTAAAATAATGCAGGCAGCCAGCAGGTATATTTTGCTATATTTTCTCATGTTATAATAATCTTTTTAAATGAATCTGAGCTTTGTAAATTAGTTTGAATACAACTCTCAGAATGATTAAAGTTTATCGTCAGGTTGTGTTTAGAAGCTAAAAGATAAGTTAGCGCCTAAACTTCTTGTTGAAGGTAATTCTCCGTAACCAAAGCCTTGCTTGTTACCACCATTGGCATCAATTTCTGGGTCTTGATGTGGGTGATTTTTGAATATCATCAACACGTTACGACCAACTGCTGAAATTTTTGCTGATTGGAATCCAAGCTTTTTAACAAGGGCTGTAGGGAGCTTATAGCCGAATGATACCTCACGAAGTTTTACATAGCTACCGTCAAAAATAGCGGCTTCATGATAACGACGTGGGTTGTTATAGCCATAGTATTGGTTGGCACTCACGATGATGTCGTTGGGTGCATATACCTTTGTTCCATCTGGATTAGTAGATACTACCATAACGCCCTTGCCAATTACGCCTTCTTCACGACCAATGGCTGTTTCTGCATACTGACCCGTCCAACGTGCATTAGCCGTTCCTTCATCGAAAATATCCCCCCCCATACGTACATCAATCAGCGTAGTTAAAGAGAAGTTTTTATAAGAAAATGTGTTAGTGAAACCACCTATCCAATCAGGCTGAATATTACCTAATATTTTTTGCGTTGTTGAAAGCTGTGGCAAACCATTAACCATCAGTAATTGTCCGTCTGGAGCTCTCTCAAAACCATAGCCATATAATGTTCCGTAAGGCTGTCCAACCCTAGCTTCGGACGTTAAACCACGACGCTCATTTAGAACATAGGTAGTCAAGCCTTCTGCTAATTCAACCACTTTGTTTCTGTTACGAGCAAAATTGAAGCTTACGTCCCAACCAAAACCATTCGAGAGTTTCAATGGAGTACCCGAAAGGGTAATTTCAATACCAGAGTTGGTGATTTGACCAGCATTCAAAATACGAGTATTGTAGCCCGAAGCTTTTGAGATTTCTACACCAAGAATTTGGTTCTTGGTTTTTTGTTCATAATAGGTAAGGTCTAAATTTAATTTGCCTTTAAACATGCGGAGGTCTAAACCAGCTTCAAGTCCAGTAGTAATTTCAGGCTTAAGGGTTGAGTTAGAAATAGTAGTGTTTTCTGCAAATTCAGGCGTCGCTCCGTTCCATGAAGTACCAGCACGATAGGTTTGAGAAAGCTGATAAGGGTCTGCATCGTTACCTACCTGCGCTAAACTGAAACGAGCCTTACCGAATGAAAGTACATCGCCTTTTATTCCTTCTATCAAGTCTGTAAACACAGCACTCAAGGAAGCTGACGGGTAAAAGTATGACCTATTATTGGCAGGAAGTGTAGATGACCAATCGTTACGAGCGGTTAAATCTAAGAAAATGGCATTCCTAAACCCTAAATTAACAGAACCAAAGGCACTTTGTACTTCACTTTTGGTGATAGTCGAAGCAATGGTGTTTTGACTTGGTACGGCATTCCCAGCATTATACAATCCATCAATTACTAATTCACCTACATACAGGTAATTCCTTTTATAATAGTTTGTTCTTACGATTCCTCCAACTTGAGCATTAATAGAGAAGTCTTTATTAACGTTTGTGTTATACGTTAGTATCGCATCTGTGTTAGTTTCTTGTCTGCGGAGTACTTCTTCTGAGAAACGACCCGGTGTACGGTTTCCATTTCTTACTCTTTCAAAATTGACAATGTTAATACGGGTATCAGACCAAACATCAGTTCCTGTTCTTAGCATTACACTCAACGAAGGCAATATTTTGTAGTTGAAGGCGATGTTACCTACTAAGCGATCTTTGTCATTAGAATAAGGCAGTTTTTCTTGAGTATAATATGGGTTAGTAAAGAAAGTATGTTGCCAGTTTGGTGGGTCGCTATCAGGTAGTTTTCCTGCAACGGCACGCTGAATATGTGTACCAGTGTACGACTGCCAGTCACGTAGTTGGTCCCACGAAACATGTCTATGCGACCAGATAAATTCCTGTCCAGATGCATAACTACGGTTATCAGCCCAAGACTTAATGTATTCGGCAGATAGTGTTACATTAAATTTGTTTGTAAAGTTGTACCCAGAGTTGAATTTGAAGTTATTACGGTGAAAATCATTGAAATACATAATTCCTTTTTGGTCAAGATGACCTAATGATAAGCGGAAATTACCTTTTTCATTACCCCCTGAAACAGCCACATTGTTTGTAAAAGCCGTACCAGTTTGCCAGAATTCTTGGTAATTATTAGGTTGGGGTGTAAGCGGTGCAACATCTTTGCCTGTCCACCATTGACGCACCAAACGACCATCCATTGGCGCACCCCAGCTTTCGTCTGTACCTTCAGTACCACTTAATGGAGCATTTGGACCATAGGCAGCTCTGTATTGAGCAATCTCTGTAGGGTCTGTGATAGAACCACTCCACCCATCATTATACCAAGTACGATAGCCGTTACCACCCCCATAAGTATTTTGAAAATTGGGTGAAATAAAAGGTCTTTCTGCTACAAAATTCGAGTTTACTTCAACCCCGATTCCTTTCATCCCACTACCATTTTTGGTAGTAATCAAAATAACCCCATTGGCTGCTCTAGAGCCATAAAGTGCTGCCGCATTTGGCCCTTTTAAAACCGCAATATCTTTGATGTTATCAGGATTTACTTCTGATAATCCAGAACCAAATTGTTTGTCGAAAGATTGTTGAATAGGTACGCCATCAATAACGACTAAAGGTTGGTTATTACCAGAAACGGATGAAGAACCACGAATCTGGATAGTAGCAGCAGCCCCTGGCCCTGAGCTAGTATTTACCCTGAACCCTGCTATTTTACCAGAAAGTCCATTTGCTACGTTTGAAGACCTTGCTTCTGTAACACTCTCACCTTTAAGTTGTTGTTGTGAGAAACCCAGTGCTTTTTTGTCTCGCTGAACACCTAGAGCTGTAACAACCACTTCGCTGAGTTGCATAATATCAGGTTTCATTTTTACAGAGATGGATGTCTGCGAACCCACGGGAACTTCATAAGGTGTCATACCTACGAAAGTAAAAACCAATACATCTTTAGATTGACACGCTATGCTAAATTTACCTTCACTACTTGTATTTGTACCACTTGTAGTTCCTTTGATTAATACGGTTACTCCGGGCATTGGAGCTCCATCTTCAGAAGAAGTGACCGTACCTGTCACACTTTGTTTTTGAGAAAAGACTGTGGACGAAACCAACAGTATTCCCCATAAGAAGAGTAAAGTTTTGTTCATAAATATTAGTTGTTATATGGTTGGTAATCTAATAATGCAATCGTGATTCAATAATGGCAATAGCATATCAGGCCAGAGATTTTGACATCAAAGGCAATGGTAAATTGGTAGTTAAGATTTTTAAATCAATAGGAACAGCCACACCACTTTGTAAAGGAAAGTGGGGAATTGTGATTTAATAAAATTGTATAAGTTGAAGCGTTGTTTTTGGAAAGTACTCTATTAAATAAAGGAATTAGTTATTTTGACTTTTGGAAGTCGGGAAATGGTATTCTTTTAGTTTGCTGGTTTTATGTATGAGAAATTATACTTAATGTAAAATTCAAAGAGTTTTATAGAAATGCTAAATAACCATTTTTTATTTCGCTTTTTATTTATTTCTAAGTACGATTATAATGGATTTATTTAAAATACCAAACATAATTCCATGAATTTTTCAAATACAATGTCAAAAAAATATTTTATTATTTAAAATTTTATAATAAATATAATGTTTCTAAGAGGAGTTAAAAATTTATTTAATAAAATGATAATTCTTATTTTTTGATTGATGGTATAAATATCCTTTTATTCATGGTGAGATGTGTTAGTGTAAACTACTTAATTATTAAGAAGATATATATTGTTTATTTAACTAATCGAATTTTCGATTATATTGTATTTCGAATACAATAACAAAAACAATATTTATGGAAAATCTATCCTTAGAACAATTGCGTTACCCGATTGGAATATTTAGTAAGCCCGATGAAATTACAGATGATTTATTGAAATCTTGGATTGATGATATCTCTGAACTACCTACCTTACTTAAAAAATCAGTAGAAGGCTTAACTGAAGAACAGCTAGAATTACCCTATCGCCCAGAAGGCTGGACCATCCGCCAAGTGATTAATCATGTAGCAGATTCGCACATGAATGCCTATTGTCGTTTTAAATTGGCACTTACCGAAGATACTCCTACTATCAGGCCTTACGAAGAACAATTTTGGGCGGAATTAGAAGATGGTAAAAATGGTCCTATTGAATGGTCATTGACACTCTTAGAGGTATTGCACAAGCGATGGATTATGATGTTGAAGTCGCTGACGGCAGAACAACTTGAAAGAACATTTATTCATCCAGCCACCATGCACGCCAATAGTCTTCGTACAGTTACAGGTATGTATTCATGGCATGGGAGGCATCATACCGCCCATATTACCGAACTAAGAAAACGAATGGAAATATAGTTTTATAAAAAAAGCGAGAAGGTGAATCTTGTTAAAATACAAAAAATAGCTATGTGGTTGTTTTAGTTTTCAGCATTTATCGCCTTTCATCTTTTTTCTCTTATCTTTAACCTTTCATTCAACAACCACTTTAAAGATTTGGTATTAACCCTTTGTACATGGAACGTTTCACAGGACTTATTGGAATAGTATTAATTTTAGGAATAGCCTATTTGATGTCAAATAATAGAAAAGCAATTAATTACCGAACAGTTGGGGTTGGTTTAGCTTTACAGTTTGGGTTGGCCGTTTTTATTTTACGAACTGATATTGGGAAAAAGCTCTTTACAAAGTTAGGAGAGATGGTAAATCAGCTCTTAGAAAAAGCTGATAAAGGAGCAGAGTTTGTATTTAGCTCTTTGGTTCAACCAGAATTGATGACAAAAGCTTTTGGGCCGGGGCATGATTTTGTCTTCTTTTTTAAAGTAATTCCAACAATTGTATTTGTAGCCGTTTTGGTGAATATTCTTTACCATCTTGGAATTATGCAAAGAGTCATTGCTGTATTGGCTAAAGGTATGCACTGGCTGATGGGAGTAAGTGGAGCAGAAGCCCTTTCAAATGCAGCCTCTGCGTTTGTGGGTCAAGTAGAGGCGCAGATTATGATTAAGCCTTATTTAAAAGGTATGACCAAATCTGAATTATTAGCTTCTATGACGGGTAGCTTTGCTTGTATTGCTGGTGGCGTAATGGCTACTTATATTAAATTAGGCGTACCGGCATCGTATTTATTAGCTGCAAGTATCATGGCTGCTCCGGGGGCTTTGGTGATTTCTAAAATTGTATATCCAGAAACTGAGCAATCAGAAACACAAGGTTTTGTTCAGCTAGAAATCAAGAAAGTACACTCAAACTTAGTAGATGCTATTGCTTCGGGTGCTTCTGAAGGACTTAAAGTAGGTTTTAATGTAATTGCAATGTTGATTGGTTTTATTGCTTTAATTGCTTTGATAGATTCGATTTTATGGCACATTGGCTTCTACGTTTTCGGAATGCCTAACTTAAGCATGAACTTTATCCTAGGAAATGTATTCTCTGTTTTTGCATGGGCAATGGGTGTACCTAGTAAAGATACACAAGTAGCAGGTGCTTTGATGGGTACTAAGATGGTTGTAAACGAATTTGTAGCTTACCTAGATTTAGTTAAAATTAAATCAACACTAGATGCAAAGACACTGGCTATTACCAGTTTTGCATTATGTGGTTTTGCTAATTTCAGTTCGGTAGCAATTCAAATTGGTGGTATTGGCGAATTAGCTCCTGAACGCCGTACAGACTTAGCCAAATTAGGTTTTAAAGCATTAATTTGCGGTACATTGGCTAGTTATTTATCAGCTACTTTAGCGGGATTATTGCTATAATAATATTGATAAGATTTCATAAAAAAACCTGACGTTTAATCAAACGTCAGGTTTTTTTATGTCCCGTTTCTATTAGGTGGTGACTTAAGTCGCCACCTAATAGAAAGAATTTGAGCATTCTTTTTTATTTACTTAATATTATCAAGATTGTAATGCAAACCTCTGTTTTCTTTTCTGGCTCTGGCATCTTTAATGACTAAGTAAGCTACATTAATCATATTCCTCAATTCATTGATTTGAACAGATATTTTAGATTGTCTGTACAGTTCTTCGTGTTCAATATAAATTAGCTCCAGACGGTCATAGGCTCTTTTCAAACGTCGGTCTGTTCTTACAATACCCACGTAGTTACTCATAATTGATTCCAGTTCGCGTGCCATTTCCGTTACCAATACTAATTCTTCTGGATGAGTTGTCCCTTCATCATTCCAATCAGGAATATTCGTTGGAAGTACATTTTGTTCAAAGGTTTCGATTGATTTCAAGAAAGCACGATGTGCATATACAATGGCTTCGAGTAACGAATTTGAGGCTAATCGGTTAGCACCGTGCAGTCCTGTAGAAGAACATTCACCAGCCGCAAAAAGGAAATTAATGTTCGTCTGTGAATGTTCGTTTACTTTAATCCCGCCGCAGAGATAATGTTGTGCAGGTACTACAGGAATCATGTCATCACCCGTAATGTCTAAGCCAAGGTTATCTTTACAATAATCATAAATCATAGGAAAATGGTGTTTGAAATCCTCTTTTTCAAGATGACGAGTATCTAGATATACATGGTCAACACCATTTTTTTTCATTTCAGAGTCAATCGCTCGGGCTACAATATCACGTGGTGCTAATGACAAACGGTCATCATACTTTTCCATGAAAGTAGTTTCGTCAATATTCTTTAAAATACCACCATGACCACGTACAGCTTCTGAAATCAAAAACGAAGGCTTTTTACCAGGTTGATACAATGAGGTAGGGTGAAATTGGATAAACTCCATGCCTTCTACAAAGGCTTTTGCACGATATGCCATCGCAATGCCATCACCCGTTGCAATGGTAGGGTTGGTAGTACTTTGATAAACCTGTCCGATACCACCAGTGGCCAACAGCGTAGTTTTAGCCAGAAAGGTTTCAGTTTTACCAGTAAGGGTATTAAAAATATAAGCCCCAAAGCATTTTTTGTCAGGGGTATCCTTCGTTACTTTTTCGCCTAAATGGTGTTGCGTTATAAGGTCGATAGCAAAATAATGTGTAAAGAAATCAACACTTTTAAAAGACTTTACTTTCTCTAATAAAGCCCTTTCAATTTCGTTACCAGTAGAGTCTTTATGATGTAAAATTCGTTGGTCAGAATGTCCGCCTTCTTTTACTAAATCATAAGAGCCATCATTTTTCTTGTCAAAATTTGTCCCATAAGAAATTAGCTCTTTTAAGCGTTCAGGAGCCTCAGTTACCACAATTTCGACAGCCCTTTTATTCGACATAAAATCGCCCGCAATCATCGTATCATTGATATGTTTTTCAAAAGAATCATCATCTTTCCAAACAGTAGCGATACCTCCCTGTGCATATTTTGTATTGCTTTCTTCTTCTATGGTTTTAGTGAGGATAGCAATCTTAATATCTTTTCCTTTTTCCTCAAAATAGGCAGCAATTTTTGCTGTATATGAAAGCCCTGCGATGCCTGAGCCGATAACTAGAAAGTCGTATTGGGGCATAATGATGAAAACGGCTTGCCGCCCGCATTTTATAAGTTAATGTAAATTTTTAATGTCATGAATAAACAAAGTTATTTTAAAAACTTCTTTATTTATACTTTGAGTTGGAATTTATATAAAACAATGCTTTTAGGTAAGGGACTAATCTTTATATATAGTAAGGGAAATGTTTAGGCAGTGAACAGTAGTTTCTAAGATAGAATACATATTTTTGTAAAAAGTGGGCATCAATTTTGCATAGAACAATGTAATTAGGTGCTAAAGTTTTAAGCTTTAATTCGGTAAATCAGGATAAAAAGCATAGATAAATATATGATATTCATGCATGTTTTAGCAGCCAAAGTAGCTTAAATGGTATAATTAAAGGCTTTTTGACTGAGAACTTTCCAGTTAAAAATTTCTCTAAACCAGTCGGAATTATTAAATTCGGAAACTCAATGAAATTATTAGGTTAGCCATAGACTAGTGCTTGCCAAAATTTAAATTATTTATGGAAGAGACAACAAAAGGTAGTAGCATTTGGAAAGCGGTGACGGGTTTTTTAGCTATTATAGTGGGGATTCTTGCCTATTTGTTGTTTGATGCTAACAATTTTAAGAAGAATCAGGACGTAATTATACATCAAAAAGCAAAAGAATTATCTGCAACAAGTATTCGATTAGATTCTATAGGTATTCAGTTAGATGCCAAAATTGCTCAAATAAAATCACTAGGAGGGAAGGTTGAAGATTTGGAAGCTACAAAAAAGCAATTAGAAAATGATAGAATGCTATTACGGAAAGCAAATAATGTATCGGTTGCCCACTTTGAAAGTAAGATTAAGGATTATGTAAGTTTATTAGCCAAGAAGGACACTGAAATCGGTAAATTCAAAAAGGAAAATAGCAAACTAGCAGAAAAGAATAGGAGTCTATCTGGTGAAAATGCCTTGTTATTTACAGAGAACATTACTTTGAGAATAGAAAAGCAAGGACTGAGTGATTCGCTAGAAGCTTATACCAAAAGAAACCAAGCCCTTACGGCAAAAGTAAGTTTGGCATCAGCCCTACAGACTCAATCGGTAAAAGTGATTGCTATTTCAAGAAAAAATAAAGAAAGAGATAGCGGTGTTTATAGAGTATCGAAGGTTGATAAAATCAAGATAGTGTTTCAATTACAACCTAATCTGATTGCTAAACAAGATGTGAAATCTATATATGTAAGAGTGTTAGACCCTGATGGAGCCGTTTTATACGACAGTAATGCAGGTTCTGGAAATTTTGAGTTGGCAGGCAAACAAACCAGTTATACAGTTAAGAAAGATATTTTGTATCAGAATAATGGGCAAGGAGTAGAGCTTGTGTATGCCCGAGGCGGTATGGCTAAATACCGAGTTGGGCATTATACGACAGAAGTATATTGTGAAGGATATAAGATAGGAGGAGGAAGTTTTGAAATTAAATAAAGTAGCCAATAAAATATCGTATTAATATGGATAGCCCTTTCATCGCAAAGGGCTTTTTTATGGAAAAATCTTTAAAAACATACCAATTTAAAAGTGGAGAAACCATTGCTTCTATTGGGGCTAGTGGAGGTGTGTGGGAAATCTACTTTGCCTCACAAGTGGATAATTTAACGTTTTATCTACAGGATATTGATGCAGATTTATGCAATGAGGAGGAAATAAACGAAGGAATTCTGTTCTATGAAAAAATGATGAAAAAGCCAATTAAGGGGAAATTTATCCCTGTCATTGGCACAGAACATTCAAGCTTGCTCCCTAAAAATAGCTTCGACAAAGTATTAATTATTAATAGTCTTCACGAATTTTCGTTTCCTACTGAAATGATTAAAGATAGTTATGAAGTATTAAAAGAAGAAGGATTGCTTTTTATTGAGGAGCAATTAGCCACCTATTTAGGTGAAATACACGAAGGCTGTTTAAAACTATTGTTTTTAGAAAGTGCGTTAATTGAATTGGTAGAAAAGTACGATTTTGTACTTCGAGAAACTGTTCATAAAGGGAATAATGTGAAGATTTTTTGTTTTAGGAAAAGAAAAAACTCAATACGAATGAAAACCATTACAAATTTTCTCACTGTTCTTAGAGAGCAACATAATTGTATTATACCATGAAATTTACCGTTTAATAAGTTTTTTGTAATTAGAGAATGTGATGTTTTTGGTTTCTTTTTGGAATGGGTAAATTGGAGATATTGTAATGATATAAAATTTGCATATTAGAGTGTTAGGCACAATATAATGAAACACATACTTTTACTTTGGGTAATATTATTACTCAACGCTTGTAGACAACAAAGTGACCAAATATCCACGAGTAAAAACAAACATATTCTGTCTATTGATAGTATATATAAATCTGATAGTTCACTTATAACCGAATTAAATCAAACCTCCACAAATGAGCCAAAGTTCATTATTACACGTGATATAATTCTTGACACAACTTTTATATATGACAAACTCCATTTATTGACAATTGAAATTATTTTGCCAAAAACAAAAGGCAAACAATTATTTTCTGCCGACAAACTTTTAAATACGATAATCACCGATAAGAAAAATCAATTTGTAATTAGTGTAGATAAAATGCTGAAAGATGAACCACTACTTAAAACAGCAATAGGCAGTGAGTTTATAGTTAGCCCAGTAGAGCTTTATAAGGACAAACATGTATTAAGTTATTTATTATATATTGAAGTTTATCGAGCGGGTGCACCGCATCCAAAATCGGACTACTTTTCTTTTAATTATGATATTAAGAGAAAAAAACAAATCAAATTTTATGACTATTTTATATTTCAATCTAAAAATGAAAGTGACTCGCTACTAAAACTGATTAATTCAACTTTTAAAGACGAGTATATAAAAGCAGATGAATTTTATGACTTTGACTTTAATTTTAACGAAAAGACAATAAATTTCAATTTTGACGACTATGAAATAGCCAGTTATGCCTATGGTATGCAACGAGCTACCATAGATAAGACTAAGCTTTTTAAATATATAAAAGCCGAATTTAGGCAATAAATATTTATCCCCCATAAATAATACATAACCAAATACTAATCTATAAGCACAGCAAAAAATCAAATAAAACACACTATGAGAGAATATAAAATAGCTAAAGGGTGGGCAATTTTTATGTATGTAAGTGCTACATTACTAATTGTATTGTTTTCTTGGGCTTTAATGATGTCTTTTATCCCGTCAATGAATGAAGATATGAATTCCACTGCTTATTGGTTTATTATCTCAATTTCATTAATAATGATTGCCTTGATGATAGTAGGTATAATAGAAACAAAGAAAAGTAAGTTAGTGATTGATAAGGAACAAGTTTTTATTGTTAGTACATTTTCAAATAGAGAGTTGATGTTTGATGAAATTATGGGATATAGAATTACTGATAAATACATCATTATAGAATCAAATAATGAGCATAAAAAGCAACTCAAAGTCAGTAAATATTTTGAAAATACGAATGAAATTGTAGTATGGTTATCAAAAAACTACTCAGACCTTAATGTTGTTGAATCTAAGCAAGAAAAGGAAGAAATATTAAATAATGAAGAGTTTGGATGGACTATAGAACAGAGAGAAGAGCAGTTGATAAAAGCTCATAAGACTGCAAAATACCTAAATTGGATAGGAGGAATAATTGGAGCTTGGACTATTTTTTTAGCCAATCCTTATGAATATGCAATGACTGCTTCAATTATTTTTCCAGTTATTTGTGTATGTATAATAAGATATTTTAAAGGCTTAATTAGAACTGATGACAAGAAAGATAGTGCTTATCCAACAGCTTTTTTGGCAATATTTGCTCCGAGTATGGGTCTTTGTATAAGGGCCTTGCTTGATTATAATATTTTTGACTATTCAAATGTCTGGATACCAACTATCCTAATAGCTTTAGCTTACATCGCAATTCTAACAATTGGAAATAAGGAATTTAAGTTTAACAAAGTAAAAGACTATTTGAGACTTTTGGGGTTTTCAATTTTTCTATTCGGCTATTCTTATGGGGCAGTAATTGCTTTGAATTGCATATATGACCAATCGGTACCCGAAAACTTTAATGCAACTGTCTTGAGTAAAAGAATTAATTCAGGGAAAGCAACAACTTATCACTTAGAACTGACATCTTGGGGATACCAAAAGGAAATTAATGAAGTAACGGTTCCTGAAGAATTATACAATCAACTTGGCAAAAATGACAACGTAAATATTTATTTTATGAAAGGTCGATTTGATATTCCTTGGTTTATAGTATCAGAATAAATAGGGATAGATATTTTTCCTTTAAACTTATCTCTACAAGAAACCTAATAATAAGTAAATACCAAAAAGCTCCAACAGAGTCGAAAAAATCAATTTCCGACTCCGTTGGAGTTTTTTCAATATAAAAAAGCTCTTTACTTTTTACCCATCGCACTAATCCAAGCAGCTATTTTCTTAACATCGCCTTTTGGTAAGTGAGCCATCGGTGGCATTGGTGTTGCAAACTCTGGCCAGTTTGAAGGCTTTGGTTCATAAATCAATGCTTCGATTTGAGCAGCCGAATATTTTCTTTTTGAGATTTCTTGATATGAAGGCCCAACAGCACGCTCATTCACTTTATGGCAAGCCAAACAAGTACTTTTGCTCAATAATTTCATCGCCTCTGCATCTGAAATTACGCTTGATGTCATTTTTGCTTTAGCTTTTTCGCCAGCAGCCGTTGGCATTGCTTCTTTCATTTGGTTGTCTGGCGTATTTACTTTAGCCCCCATATCGATTCGCTCGCGTTGTTCACGTGTTTTTGGTGTTACCAACGTAATATTAGCTTTTGCACCTTGAGGAATGCTGTTCAATGTATAGTATGCCGACCCGTGTAATAAATTCAAATGTGAAGTTGCTGAAAGTACGCCTTCTGGCTTAATGTCATGAATATAACCTTCACGTAAATTATCCACTACTATTCTTACTTTCAAACCATCTTCACTTGCTTTTGCTCCTCTTACAGCATTATCTTTTCTGTCAACAATTGGGCTACCATACACAGGGTGGTATTTGTATGTATAGCTAGATACATCATAATTGTTTACATTTTCAGCCGTTTTCTTGTCAACTGGCAAAGTGAATTCAATCTCGAAACCGTCTGGCATCGCTCTCACAGCTTTCATTTCGAAAGGCATTTTTCCAGAGAATACTAATCTTTCTAAACCGAAAGCTTCTTTCCCTGTAGAACCCCAACCACGGTTTGTTCCACCTACGAACATGGCCTTATCTGTTCCCCAAGCCATTCTTAATACACCTGAACGGAAACCACTTCTGAAATCAAATGAAGCACCTTGGAATTTACCATTTACTTTTTCTAAGAATACACGTGCAATTTTAGACATCCCTTCGTCACCCACAAAAACTTGACCTGCAAATGGTCCAAATCCTCCTTGTGTGTCATCTTGAATAATTTCTGATGTAGAAACTCCCAATACACCGTGTGGTAACCAAACTGCTGGCGACTTAATGCCCATGTTTGGATAAGTAGTTTTGCCCATTTCGTAAATCGTAGTCATCGGCTCATTCTTCACATATTCAGGTTTAACTTTCGGATTATCCCTTGGGTCAACCTTAGCATAAATCATTTCAGCACGCATTTTTACCGGTGATTCTGGACGAGCAGCCCAAGCCAATGAAGCTGGGTGACCCATAAAGTCTCCTTCTTCAACTTGTGAGATAAAACCAGAACCCATCCAGTCTCCTTGGTTATCTCCGTAGAAGAATTGACCGTCAATCATCCCTATTCCGCAAGGAGAACGCATACCCGCTGCATAAGGAGTCATTTTACCATCTTCAGTAATTTTCATTGTCCAGCCTCTCCAAGGTACAAACGATTTCCCTGCCCACCAGTCAGAATTTCCAAAACCAACGTTTCCAGTTACATAAAATGCTCCGTCTGGGCCAATTTTAGGGCCAAAAGAGTATTCATGATAATGTCCAGAGATTGGCCATGAGTAAACAGTTTCATAACGGTCTGCTTTACCATCTCCGTTTTTATCAACTAGTTTTGTCAATTCGCCTCTTTGTGCGCAATAAAGATTTCCGTTTTTGTAAGCAAGCCCTAGAATCTCATGCAAACCACTGGCAAACTTGCGAAACACTGGCGAGCTTGAATTTGGGTTTTCGATAATATATACATCTCCACGACGAGTAGAGGCTGCTAAATCACCGTTTGGTAAAGTAACCAAACCACCTACTTCTAAGACGATTCCTTCTGGAATAGGAAGTTTGGCAATTTTATAATAATCATTTTCAGTTGGACCATCCTGCGCGAAAGCTCCAGTAGTCATTGCCAAAGCTAAACCTATTTTGGTAAGGGAATGGCTGAACGACTGTGTTATATTTTTGATATTCATTTGATTTTTCAGATTTAAAACCTCATAAGGTTGAGGGATTTTACCACATTACAGAATATTGTACTTTGTCTTTTACTGGTACTAACAATATTGTATCATTCCCAGATTTTTCGATAGTAGCATTTGATGCTTTGATGTAATAGCTTTTGCCATTTACCTCATACGTATCATCCGTTAATTTTGTGATACTTTTTCCTACAGCCAAACGACACATTAAAGCATTGTTTGCCTCTGGATTTTTAAGCGTTAGCGAACGCGTAAGGTATTTCCCGTCGATTACTCTGATTTGGTCTTCTACTTCTGTACTATAGATTTGATAACGGAAAGTAGGTAGATTGTCAGCATCTAAATCATAACCCAACGTACGGAAACCTGCATTTGTGCCCAGTGCATCACTTGCTTTTGAATCTCCAGAAACGATAAGAGGAATATCACCTAAACTCAAGATTGGTCCTCTTGGGCGTGACGAACCATCACCACGGTCATCCCACATGGGCGAAGTATTTAAGAAATCACCTTTCCAGATTTGTGCGATAGCACCATTATCTAAATCGTACGTATAATGCAATTTGGCAGGGTTACCTACATTGATGGCATGAACGATACGTTTAGCATTAGGAGTATTTCTGTTGATGTCTGAGAAAGAGCGCAACAAAGTAGGTTCTGCAGCATCTAATAAGATAGGGTCTGATGGAGTACCCGCTAACACTGACCCTAAAGAATGAAAAGGAACAGCACGGAAATTTGGCCCTTGTACTTCCATTCCTAGAATCGGAGAAACCCAACCATCTGTTTTATAAACTGTAATTTCAACAGGGACATTACCAGCAGGTAAATCCATTGATGCACTACGTTTATCACGAGAAGTCGTCCATGCGTCGTCAAGCAACTCTTTCCCGTTTACATTTACATAATATTTACCACCAGCTTGGAATGTAAATTGGTGTTTTCCAGCCTCAGGAACTTTTAAAGTAGCATTGAAAATCTGAGCAAAATCGTTGGTTTTAGTACCTACTTCCCAAGTAAGCTTGTCTAGTGTACCTGTAACATCTGGTTTTTTACTCAAGAAATCTTTAGGCTCTCTGAAATTTCCATAAAATACTTTATATGAAATATTTGAAAGCTCTGCTGGCTTTCCGCCAAAATTAGAAACTTTTAAATTACGGAAAGCTACTGGACCGTGGTCTCCTTGAATCATGAATGGACCAGTTGGCGCTTCAGTTTCAGAAATTGGACCGCCAGTTGGGCCTGTCAGTTCTACATTTTCTTGGATAGCAATGCCATTAAGTTTAATTGAAATTACTTTAGCATTAGCAATTTTTTTCCCAGCAGCATCAAAACGAGGAGCTTGGAAAGAAATATCGATATGTTGCCAAAGTCCAGGGGCAAGGCAAGCATTTAAGCGAGGAGCGTGTCCATCATAAAGCACTTCTTTGCCATTTTCATAGCGACGACGCTTATAGATACCTCCACAGTCGCCTGTTGATGGGTTTTTCACTCCCCAGCTATCTAATAATTGCACTTCGTATCTTCCCATCAAGTAGAACCCTGAGTTAGAATGTACAGCCATCATAAAATCGAATGATACATCTACGTCTGCAAATTCTGCTACTGATTGTAAATTAGAACGATTTTGTGCATTTGGTAAATTAGCGAGTACGCCTTTCCCCGGCGCCAATACCATTGTTTCAGGTTTTAATATGTCTGCTGTGACATCTCCAGCAATTTGCCAGTTCGTTTTGTCAGATGATTTCCAATAAGACATATCGTCTAAGGAAACACTTTGCTGAGCAGTTGCAAGCATCGGAAAACACAATGCTGAAACAAGCCAAGCTTTCTTCATAATTTGTAAATTGGACATTTTTTTAGGATAATGTTTGTAAAAAAGAGGCTAAATATAGCACGCAAAAACTATAGTTTTATCCTTTATTAAATAGATTTTGTTTCTGCTTATACTCATTGCTTACGATTTGCTTAACTTTGTTTTAACGACTTTAATCGAAATTTTATGGAAAATAAACCATTTTTTGCTGCCAATACTTCTGTAATGGGGCAGGTTACTTTTGGCAAAGATGTTTCAGTGTGGTACGGTGCTGTCATTAGGGCAGATGTAGAAGCAATTTATATCGGAGACCGCTCAAATATTCAAGATACTGCGGTGTTGCATGCTGACTTAGGCGACCCAACGATTATTGGAAACGATGTGACAATAGGACACGGAGCTATCGTTCACGGGGCAACAATTGGCGATTTTTCCCTCATAGGGATGCGAGCTACCGTATTAAATAAAGCTAAGATTGGTAAATATTGTATCATTGGGGCAAATGCATTGGTACCAGAGGGAATGGAAATACCAGATTATTCTTTAGTAGTGGGTATTCCTGCAAAAGTAGTTAAACAAATTTCTCCTGAACAAGCACAAAAACTACCTTTAAGTGCGTTGCATTATGTAGAAATGGCAAAGAGGCATCAGGCTGGAGAGTTTCCTTTGATAGGATAGTTATTAGATTTGAGATTTAAGCAGTGAGCTGTTACCCAGTGACTGGTTGTATAATTCTTGTCCAACTGTTTTAGTTGTTCAAGTTTGTCTTTTATGTTATTGATTTGTTCGTTCATGATATAATAAATGCTGTGCTTGACTAGTCTTAAGAAAGACTAGTAAGTTATAAAAAAATGGCTAATGCTTTTTACAACACTAGCCATTTTGCCTCTTTAAAAAGGGTCTATATTTTACTTCTTAAATACCCCACCAAAATTTCAAGACCTTTTTCAAAATGAGTATTGTTTGGAATAACAATATCAGATGTTTTACGATAGGGCTTTACATATTTTTTGAAAGCTGGCTCAACATGATTATCCCAACGGTACATTACTTCCTCTTTTTCGCCATATCCTCTTTCAGCCGCATCACGTCTGATTCTTCTATCTAGCCTGATTTTACTTTTTGCGTCCACAAAGATTTTTAAATCTAGCAAATCGGCAATTTCTTTGAAGTAAAAAACAAATAAGCCCTCCACTACGATGATTGGCTTTGGATGAAAAGTGATTATTTCAGGAATGATGTCAGGATTATTAAAGGTGTATTCTTTCCGTTGGAAAGCCTGACCAGAACGAATTGTTTCCACATCAAGCGCATATTGATGTAAATCTAATGATTCGGGTTCATCAAAATTGATATAGCCATGTTTATCGATAACTTGCTCGTGTCTGTTTTTGTAATAATTATCTTGTGAAATCAAGCAAATTTCATCTTTTGAAAAAGAATGAAGTAATTGATTGAGAAATAATGTTTTACCCGAAGCGCTGCCTCCGGTGATGCCTACGATAAATGGTCGTTGGTCTGGTCTCATAAAATGATTAAAGTCGTTGAAAAATTTTAGCAAAGGTCGGAAAGATTGTTACAACTTGTATTTTAATTCTGACTCTTTTCTTTTTCAATCTTAAAAAGGAGGTCTTTTCCCTGTAATAATTTTACCATCAAGGATGGCCCATACCTGATTTTTGTAAGTATCGCCCAGAGGAATATTGAGGTCTTTGTCTAAATAAATCTGATTTCCTTCTATAAATTCTATTTTACTCAAGGAAATAATATAAGAACGATGTACACGTGCAAAACTTTCAGAAGGCAAAGATTCTTCAAGGTCTTTAACGTTCAATAGGGTTACAAACTTTCCTTTTTCTGTATGAATCGTAACATAATTTCCCAAGCCTTCAATAAAAAGTATTTCCGAAAGATTTATTCTTTGGATTCGGTTGTCAGTTTTTACAAAAATAAAATTGTCTGGATTAAGTGAGTTGCTTGTGTTTTCCTGAGGCTGACTGCCCGACGACTGTGGAATCTGAACTTTTTGTAAAGCCTGTAAAAAACGTTCAAAGGAGATGGGTTTTATCAGATAATCAATAGCATTATTGTCAAAACCTTCGATGGCGTATTGTCTGTAAGCAGTAGTAAGAATAAACTTGCATTTGCCTTTTACAAGTTTTATAAAACTAATTCCTGAAAGCTCAGGCATTTGAATATCAATAAAAACTAAATCTATTTTCTGAGTATTGACAATATCAAGCGCTTCTAGTGGGTCAATACTCGTTGCCACAAGATTTAAAGAAGGAATGTTTTTGATATAACTTGTTAGAATATCAATTGCAGCTTGCTCATCATCAATTATTAAACAATTTATACTCATAGTGGTGCTCATTCAAGGGTGTAAAAATTCATCTTTGAAGTTAATAAAGGATGAATTCCGTTGGATGGTTATTCAATTTTTGGATAATTATTTTAAGTTTTCACAGCGCATAAGACAATGTGAAAACATTCTGTGAAAATTATTTCTACTATATATTATTGAGTTTTTTTACAAAGTATTATGTTGGTTTTTTTAAAGCTATTTAAGCCACTTTATACGTTTTTCAACGCAAAATTACAGATTGTAATCTAGATTGTAGTGTTTGATAATGAGTATAAAAAACTGTTAAATGCTGATAATTGAGTTTACCCTTGAAAAGAAGTAGTTCGTCATTTTTTAAGAGGAGTTGGTGTAAATAATTTTTACAATCAAACGATAAGAATAAAATTTGAACTTATAAGTTCTATGCGTAAACGTCATTCTAGTAGATGGTCTGCCTATTATATTCACCTAGTTTTCATCTAATCAATGAAATGAAAGGCTCGTCTCTATGATGTGCCTTTTGTGTTTTATAGGGTACTGAATATCTTGGTTACATCTTAATAAAAAGGTTTACTTGATAAAAATGAGGGTCGTCGATGATAGCTAATTGATGACATCCAGCATAGCCTAATTGAAGTCTTTTTTTAGTGTTTTCAAGTCCTATTTTTCCTGATTGAATTTCTATTGGTCCTTGACGTTTATAATTATGAATCATAAACTGCAATTCATCTTTTTCAATATTTACTGTAATTTTTAGAGGCTTCAGTGGGTTATTCAACTCTCCATGCTTAAATGCATTTTCAACGAAGGTAATCAGAATTAAAGGCATGATTTGTTTGTCCGAAATATCGCCAAGGATGGTTAAAATTATTTGTAACCTATTATCATAACGTAGTTGTTGAATCTCGATATAGTTTTGAATATGCTTTAGTTCAGACGCTAAAGGCACTTTTTCTACTTGATAATTATCATGGAGGGTGTAGCTCATCATCTCAGAAAGCAAGGTTATAGCCCTTGAAAGATTACTGGAATGGGTCTTTGCTTGGAAATAGAAAAAGTTTAGCGTATTGAATAGAAATTCTGGATTTATTTGATTCTTGATACTCGAAAGTTCTGACCTCACGATAATTTTTTCGAGTTCACTTGTTTGTTTGGCTATTTCTTGCTGTTTTTTTTCTTGAATAATTGTTTTTTCAGCATACCAATATACAAATGCCGTAGGAATCATAATCATTAAATACCAAGACCTCACCATCACATTAATGCTCCAAAAGGGAGTTGCCTGAATGTTTGCTTCAGTGATAGGCATTAATGTTTTGTCAATCCATACACCTAGGTTTGCAATTGAAAAAATGGATAAAAAAATGATGATACTTAGCAGTATAGGCTTTTTCTTGTCTAACAAAAAAGGGAAAATCACCTTTAACGATAGGTAAAAAGTTGCCATTTTAAGCAGAATATTATAAAGGATAATTCCGAAACTAACTAAGTTAATTTTTGTATCGAAATTTGAATAATGAATAATGCTATGAAACAAAAAATCTAATATCCAATAGTAGTAGTGGTACTTTATTTTAATGGAATTCATAAACTTAATTTCAGGAAGATTTTATGAATATTTTCAGAATGTTCAAATTTGACGACATGATTATTAAAATACACAATGTAAAGTTTCCTTCGTATTTCTATCAAATCATCATATACTTCACTTTCCTTTATTCCTTTTTTCCTTAAATAGATGATGGTTAAAAATAAATCATTTTCCTGTGTTTCTATTAGCACTTTTATGGGCTGTTCTGCACTACTTAAATCACCATTTTTTAGAGCATTTTCTATAAATGGACTTAGTGTTAATGGATGAATGCGCCTATAATTAATATTTCCAATGATGTCTATCTGTAGCTGAAGGTTTTCGCCAAACTGCATTTGTTGAATGGCAAAATAGTTTTGTATATATTTTACTTCTTGTTCTAAGGGTACTTTGCCTTCAGCATCGTTTTCTTTGATGGTATAGCGCATCATTTCAGATAACAACATCACCGAATCCGAGAGCCTTCTTGACACTGGTAGTGCCTGAGCATACAGAAAATTCAAAGAATTATAAAAAAAATGAGGATTGATTTGATTCTTAAGTGATGAAAGCTCAGCTTCTAAAATAGATTTTTCAAGGATACTTTTTTGTAATTCAGCTTTGCTTTGTTCTCTTACATTCTGAACGAAATTAGTAGCAAACCAATAAGCTAAGGCAAAATGTATTGATAAGTAAACGTTATTTAAACCAACTGTACAGGATTTATAAAAACTAAATGTGTTATTAGTGATGAAGTGACTATAAAGATAAACAAAAAATGCATTCCCCAAAGAAGATAATGTAGCTAACGTAATTAATAAAAAAAACAGTATCCTATATCTTTTTGTTGGTAGGGTAAAGGGAAGAATACGGTGAATCAGTAAGTAAAAGCAAATAATTATTTCTGAGACTGAGATAACAACATTTTGAATCATGTTGTGTGACTGAGCAAATTTTTGAGGGATGGTAATAAATCCAGATAAAAAAAAGTAGAAAGCATAAGCTATCCAAAAAATAATATGGCTACTTGTTTTTCTCATTCAATTACTCTCCTTTTCATTTCAAATTTACCTAGGAATAGGCTTTGATTGGGCTATTTTTGCATGAACTGGTATATTGTAATGCTGAATCAGCTTTATGTCAGTTTGAAAATGGTATTTCAAAAAATCTTTTTAGGGTATATTATTCATTAAACTGATAGTTTTGATGAATAGATAACCTGTCATAGAAAGTAGCTTAATTACAAAAAAGGGAGGGATTTGCAGACAACTATTTTATAATGAACTCACCTTTTTTAATTTCACATCTCCCAATTCCGAACTTCTCATGTATCTTTGTCGTTCAGTTTTATTAGAAGTGTTTACATGATTTAACAAAGGATTTTCAAAAGTTAAATGGATTGATTTTTTGAAAAATCGTAACCTTTAACACATAAGAATGGGCGATTTAAAAATAAAAAAAGAAGACATCATTAGGGCGTTATCAACGGTACAAGAACCAGATTTAAAGAAAGATTTGGTTACGCTCAATATGATTAAAGACATTGAATTAGGTATTGGTGAAGTTCGTTTTACAGTAGTATTAACAACTCCTGCCTGCCCATTAAAGGAAAGAATTCGTAGAGAATGCGTTGAGGCTATCCATGAGCATGTAGATGAAAATCTAAGTGTAGTAATTGATATGACAGCCGATGTCACTTCTTCAAGAATGGGAACAGCATTGTTGCCTAATGTCAAAAATATTATTGCGATTGCTTCTGGAAAAGGAGGAGTGGGAAAATCTACAGTAACAGCCAACTTGGCGATGGCGCTTAAACTTTCAGGAGCTAAAGTTGGTATTATTGATGCTGATATTTCAGGGCCTTCTATTCCCGTAATGTTTGGTGCAGAAGATATGCAACCGTTGGTGAGTCAGATTAATGGTAAAAACATGATTCAGCCAATTATGCAATATGGCATCAAAATGATTTCGATGGGCTTTTTGGCTCCTCAGGATAATCCAGTACCTTGGCGTGGACCAATGGCTACGCAAGCATTGCGTCAGTTTTTTAGTGATACATATTGGGGCGAGTTAGATTATTTATTAATTGACCTTCCTCCGGGAACTTCTGATATTCACCTTTCATTGGTGCAACTTGTACCAGTAACCGGTGCGGTAATCGTAACAACGCCACAAAAGGTAGCCTTGGCTGATGCTACTAAAGGACTGATGTTTTTCCGTCAGCCACAAATTAATGTGCCAGTATTGGGCGTTATAGAAAATATGGCTTATTTTACTCCAGAAGAATTACCAGATAATAAATATTATATTTTCGGAAAAGACGGCGGTAAGAACCTAGCTATTAAATACGAAACAGCATTATTAGGAGAAATTCCTTTAGTACAAAGTATTAGAGAAGCAGGCGATGCAGGTAAACCAGCTGTGATGAATGACAGCATTATTGCCACTGCTTTTAAGCAATCAGCAGAATTGTTGGCTCAGCAAGTGGCTATCAGAAATGCAACAAAAGAAAAGACTACTCCAGTACAAGTAAAAGTGTAGTTTTTCTTGTATATTTGAGATAATTATTACCATTAAAACGCAAATGAAGTATTCTTAATTTGTGTGATATATTTTATGGAAACAACAGTCGAATCTCCTTTACAGGAAAAAATAGAAAAAGCCTTAGATAAAATCCGTCCGTATCTCGAAGCAGATGGAGGAAATGTACGTGTCCTTGAAATTGTTGATGGTCATACGCTTCGTCTTGAATTAATAGGTGCCTGTAGTTCTTGTTCGATGTCTGCCATGACATTTCGCGGAGGAATTGAAGAAACAATTTTGCGTGAAGTACCCGAAATTACTAAGGTGGAAGCCATAAATATGTGATTCAATATAAATTCTCGATAAATCAAAAACCCTTGTAGCATGTAATGCTACAAGGGTTTTTTCTTACCTTTGCTTGTAGTAGAAGCTATCGCAATTCAGTTATCAACTTTTAGTTTTTAGAAGAAACCGTTTGATTAAACTACTATATCGTTTTCATCCATATCAACATCAAAAATTAATTCCCTTTATGAAAATAGGCATCTTCTTTGGCGGTCCTGCCCGTGAGCGTGAAATCAGTTTTGCTGGAGGTAAAACCGCAATGGAAAATATTGATAAAACTCTTTTTGAACCAATTCCTGTATTTGTGGATGGTTTGGGGAATTTTATTTTACTAAATCCTGATTTAGTCTATTCTGCTTCGATTCGGGATTTCTATCCACCAAAATCATATCAAGGAGATTACAGTATTTATGTTGAATCTTTAGGGCAATTATCGGATGAAGAATTGAACGAAATAATTTCAAAAGTTGGCGAGCGAATTAGTCCAGAACAGTTTTCAAAGAAATTTGATTTTGTTTTTATCGCCATGCATGGGCCTGCTTGTGAAGACGGAAGTATCCAAGGATTATTAGAGTGGTATGGTGTTCCATATTCAGGACCAAGTTTGATGGGTTCATCAATAGGAATTGATAAAATTGCACAGAATGATTTAATTCGCTTATCTGTCGGACTAGATAAAAAAACGACAAGTATCAGCCGTGAATATTTTGACAGCAAAGATGCTATAGCATTGTTTGAAGAAGTAAAAGAATCAGTAGGTTTACCATTTGTAGTTAAAGCTCCACATCAAGGTTCATCAATCGGAGTAGCTTTTGTGAAAAAAGATTCAGTGGATGACTTTGTAAAAGCCGTTAAACAATGTTTGTTTATCAGAGAAGTGTCTTTAGAGGAATGGAATAGTGTGGAACATACTGCATTCGTGCAGACGATGGCGAATTTAGATGAAGGAATCGGATTGCCCGTTTCGATGAATGGGGAAGTTGTATATCACCCTGCTGAGCTCTTAGAAAAAATTACTTCACATTTTGAAAACTCACAGGAAAATGTAGCCCTGATTTCGATGAATTCCGAGGATGCCGTTTTGATTGAAGGTTTTGTAAAAGGGCAGGAGTTTAGCTGTGGCGTAATTCAAAATCCAGACTGTGAGTCTGTAGCTTTACCACCGACTGAAATCGTAGCCAATGTGGAGGTATTTGACTTTAAAGCCAAATATCAATCGTCAGCTACTCGTAAAAAAATACCGATAACAACTTCTTTAGAGAATAACCAGCAAGTACAAGCTGATGTGAAAAAGGCTTTTGATTCATTAAAGTTTGGTGTTTGTACGCGTATCGATGGTTTTGTTACGCCTGAAGGGAAAGTTATTTTGCACGACCCAAACACTATTCCAGGGATGTCGCCTACGTCTATTATCTTTAAGCAAATGGCCGAAATCGGGTTGAACGTAACTGATTCTATTACGTATTTTATTCGCCAGTCAATTCGCGAAAGAATGCGTACAGGGAAAAATACATTTAAGTTTCAGCAATTGTTAACAAAGCTCGATACTGCGATAGCTAAGCGCCTTGAAGAGATGGAGGATAGACAAAAAGTAGCGATTATTTTCGGTGGATTCTCTGCAGAAGAGCAAGAGGAAAGTTTTGTAAAAGCCAGAAAAGTATATGCTACCTTGTCGGCTTCAACAGAATATTATCCAGTACCAGTTTTTGTGACAGGAGAAAACCACCTTAGCGAAGAACTATACTTGTTACCAACCAATTTGATGTTTAAAGAATTTGCTGAAGATATTAATAAAGCGTTAGATGGCTCAATTCACCCATTGATTGTAGACACTAGAAAAAGTGCCGAAAAAATCACATTGCATTATACTGGAAAACTAGTAGGAACAGTGGAAGCAATTAGTAGAGAGCAATTGCATGAAATAGTTGATTTGACATCTATTTGTACAACCGATATTGCAATTGATTTACCTGTTTATTTGTAAAATACCTAGAAATAAAAGTTAGAGTTTGTTACTCTAACTTTTATTTTATGAGTTACTTTACCTCCTTGTAAAGCTAACTCCATATGGTAATAAATAACTGGTTTCTGTTTCAATAAATAATTTGCCACCTTTCGTACGATTTCTACCATAATCAACTTTCTGATTATCAAAAAGTAACTCCATGAAATCTAAAAATTCGTGTGAAACACGCTCTAATAATTTCCGACCCACTTCATTTACACCAAAAGTTCCTTCTAACAGATAAGGTAAAATAAATAGTTTGCTTTCAACAGGTTTTCCAGCTACCATTCTAGGAGCCCAATACCCACTTGTCTATTTTATATGATTGACTAAAGCATCTTTTACTCTTTCTGGGCAAGCTCCTTTGACAAAAACGGTATCAATAGTTCCTTGTGCTGTTACTTTAAATGAGAAAACAGAAATAGTACAAGTAGTATCAGAATTGAAGGTTGGTATTCGTAGTTTATCCCAAATATTCTTTCTGTCCTTCATTTGTAATTTTGGAGGAGTATCATTACTAGATGAGCTTTGTCCCAAGATTATATTAAAGCTTATTAACAAAAAGAAAATCAATAAACTTCCTTTATGGGCAATGTGTTCCTGGTGCATTGTTGGCATTATTTAGGTTTTTATGTTTAAGATATATAGGTAATTTATTTTTACAAAGTTGGTGTAAGGAATGTTTTTATGCTATTAGAAAGAAAATAATCTAAAAATAATCATTGTATTCTGATAAAATTCAAGGAAAATACTATGAAAAATACAAAATATATTAATTTTGTACCTTCGTTTGAACAATCTTTGAGTTAATGGGTAGATTCCTATTGCTCAGAATCCCAAAATCATGTCTTCCAAAAAAATACAATCAGCTCTTATTTCGGTTTATTACAAAGACGGACTCGCTCCGATTGTCGAATTACTTCATCAAAATGGAGTAAAATTATACTCGACAGGTGGTACGCAAACTTTTATTGAAGAATTAGGTATTCCTGTGACAGCAGTAGAAGACCTAACAAGTTATCCTTCTATTTTTGGAGGAAGAGTAAAAACCCTTCACCCAAAAGTTTTCGGTGGTATTCTTTACCGTCGTGACCATGAAGGTGACGTAGCTACAGCGGCACAATACGAAATTCCTTCAATCGATTTAGTGATTGTTGATTTATACCCTTTTGAAGAAACAGTTGCAAGTGGTGCATCTGAAGATGATATTATCGAAAAGATTGATATCGGTGGTATTTCACTAATTCGTGGTGCTGCTAAAAACTTCAATGATGTATTGATTGTTTCGTCTCGCACTCAATACGCAGAAGTACTTTCGATTTTACAAGCCAAAAACTGTAGTACAGATTTGTTAGATCGTAAACGTTTTGCAATGTTGGCTTTCGGTACATCTTCTCATTATGATACTGCCATTCATGCTTATTTTAATGGTAATACTAATGATATTTATGATTTCAAATCTTTACCACAAAGTACGCTTCGTTATGGCGAAAACCCACACCAATCAGCTACGTTTTATGGTGATATAGATGCCTTGTTTGATAAATTGCATGGTAAAGAATTATCATACAATAACCTTGTCGACGTAGATGCTTGTATTACTTTGTTAGATGAATTCAAAGAGACATCCTTTGTCATCATCAAACATACGAATGCTTGTGGTGTAGCTTCTGCTGAAACGGTTCATCAGGCATATTTGAATGCTTTTTCTTGTGATACTATCTCTGCATTTGGTGGAGTATTGGCTACCAACGGAACTGTTGATAAAGCATCTGCTGAAGAAATGAATTCATTGTTCTTCGAGATTTTGATTGCTCCAGATTTTACTGAAGAAGCTTTGACAATATTGAAGTCTAAGAAAAACCGTATTTTGTTAAAACGTAAACCTGTACAAAATTCAACAATGATGTTCAAAACATTATTGAATGGGGTATTGGAACAAGATAAAGATTTAGCTACTGAAACCGTTGCTGATTTCAAAACAGTAACGACAAAAGCACCTACAGATTCAGAATTACGTGCGTTGGAATTTGCTTTGAAAATCTGTAAGCATACTAAATCTAATACCATTATTTTAGCTAAAGAAGGTCAACTTTTGGCTTCGGGTGTTGGTCAAACATCAAGAGTAGATGCTTTAAAACAAGCCATTGATAAAGCTGCTGAGTTTGGTTTTGACTTACAAGGTTCAGTAATGGCTTCTGATGCATTCTTCCCGTTCCCAGACTGTGTTGAGATTGCTCATAAAGCAGGTATTACTGCGGTAGTTCAGCCAGGTGGGTCGATTAAAGACAAAGATTCAATAGCTTATTGCGATGCTAACGACTTGGCAATGGTGATGACAGGTGTTAGACACTTTAAGCACTAAAAACCAGCTCTTTAATATAATTTTTATAAGACCTCGCTCATCTTTTGGGCGAGGTTTTTTACATTATTTTGCTTTATAAAATCTATACTAAAATTTCATTTCATCAATTCTGTAAAAAAGCCTGTTTTTTAGCCCAAATTCTATGCAAAAATCAACAAACGTTAGATGATTTGATAGGTTTTTTGTATTTTTACTTTTTAATTGGAAATAAAGCAAATTGGGTAGATTAAACACCACATTACAAAAAGCTTCAAAAAATATAAATGAAAATGGAAGTGAGGTTTTGTCGTTTAGTATATAAAATATTGAAGACATTCAAAATCAACCTTCCAAAATCAAATAAAATATGTCAGAATATCAGGAACTAGAAGAAAATAGTAGAGCTAATTATGATGCCGATAACATTCAGGTGCTTGAAGGCCTTGAGGCAGTAAGAAAACGTCCATCCATGTACATTGGTGACACTGGATTTAAAGGTCTCCACCACTTAATTTGGGAAGTTGTTGATAACTCGATAGATGAAGCCTTAGCAGGTCATTGCGATTCGATTAAAGTAACCATCAACACTGATAATTCTATCACTGTTGAAGATAATGGTCGTGGTATTCCTACAGGAATGCACACTAAAGAAAAAAAATCTGCTTTAGAGGTTGTAATGACGGTTCTTCACGCAGGTGGTAAATTTGATAAAGACACTTATAAAGTATCTGGTGGTTTACACGGTGTTGGGGTTTCATGTGTGAATGCTCTTTCAACAGACTTAAAAGTAACCGTAAATCGTGACGGAAAAATCTTCCAACAAGAATATAAAATTGGTGTTCCGCAATACCCTGTAAAAGAAGTAGGTGAAACAGACCGTACAGGTACAACCGTTACATTCAAGCCTGATGCTACTATATTCACAGTAACTGAATATAAATACGAAACAGTAGCAGGTCGTTTGCGTGAATTGTCGTTCTTGAATGCAGGTATTCAAATTAGTTTAACTGACCTTCGTGATTTAGATGAAAATGGTACTCCTAAAAGCGATTTATTCTTCTCAGAAGGTGGTTTAAGTGAATTTGTATTGTATTTGGATGCAAGCCGTGATAAAATCATTGAAGCACCTATCTACATGGAAGGAGACAAAAATGGTGTTCCTGTGCAAGTAGCGATGATGTACAATACTTCATATACTGAAAACGTAGTGTCGTATGTAAACAACATCAATACCATTGAAGGGGGTACTCACGTGGCAGGTTTCCGTGGTGCTTTAACACGTACGTTGAAAAACTATGCTGACAAATCGGGTGCTTTAGATAAACTAAAAATTGATATTGTTGGTGATGACTTCCGTGAGGGTTTAACTGCTGTTATCTCTGTAAAAGTAGCAGAACCTCAGTTTGAAGGACAAACCAAAACCAAATTAGGGAATGGTGAGGTATCAGGAGCAGTTTCGGCGGCTATGTCTGATATGTTAGAGTCGTGGTTAGAAGAACATCCTAAAGAGGCTCGCCAGATTGTGGCTAAAGTTGTATTGGCAGCTCAGGCTCGTCATGCGGCTCGTAAGGCTCGCGAGATGGTTCAGCGTAAAACTGTATTGGGTGGTAACTCTTTGCCAGGTAAACTAGCTGACTGTTCTGACAATGACCCACACATTTGTGAATTGTATTTAGTAGAAGGGGACTCAGCAGGGGGTACAGCTAAACAAGGTCGTAACCGTGCATTTCAAGCTATTTTACCATTGAGAGGTAAAATCTTGAACGTAGAAAAAGCCCAAGAATATAAGATTTACGAAAGTGAAGAAATCAAGAATATGATTACTGCATTGGGTGTAAGTTTCGGTAAAGATGGCGACGAAAGAGCATTGAATACTGAAAAGTTACGTTACCACAAAGTAATCATCATGACGGATGCCGATGTCGATGGTTCTCACATCAGAACCTTGATTTTGACTTTCTTCTTCCGTTATATGAAAGATTTACTTGATAAAGGTTATATTTATATTGCACAGCCACCATTGTACCAAGTGAAGAAAGGACAGCAAATGGAATATTGCTGGACAGAAACACAACGTGAGCAAGCTATCAAACGCATTGCTGGTAATGGTAAAGAAGATTCAGTAGGAGTACAACGTTACAAAGGTCTTGGAGAGATGAACGCTGAACAATTGTGGGAAACTACGATGAATCCAGATACACGTACTTTGAAACAAGTAACGATAGAATCAGCAGTAGAAGCCGATCATTTATTCTCAATGTTGATGGGTGACGAAGTACCACCACGTAGAGAGTTTATTGAGAAAAATGCAAAATATGCGAAGATTGATGTGTAGTTAATTTTTGCTAGAAAATATAAAACCGAGATTCTCTTCTTAAGGAATCTCGGTTTTTGTTTTATAATAGGAAATTCAATTTAAAACATTCCCAACTGCTCATTACTCCCCAATTTCCCTGTATAATAGTCATTTACATCTTTATATTCATCTGGAAGATTCTTGCGAGTACAAGAGATATTAAAATGCGTAAAAATCTTTTCTAGTTCCTCTGCTGCCTTATGGCCCGCTTTGTCGTTATCTAAATAAAAAACCACATTGACTCGATTAAATAATTTTGCCCATTCTTTTTTGAAGATATTGGCTGTTCCTAAACTCACAGCCGTTTTCCCTTCCTGAACTAAACGCATACAGTCGAAAGCCCCTTCGGTAACATATACGGTTTCTCCAGTTCTAGTCTTCTTTAAAACATCGGCATTAAATAGTGTTAAAGGCTTGTTATTCAAGAAACAATAGCGATTGGTACCATCGATAGGTTTATTAATCACACGGCCTTGTAAATAAACAATTCGATCTTCGCGATAATAAGGAATGATTAATGAATGAGCGTAAAAAATGAGGTTGTTTTTGGTATTATATAGCCCTGATTCTTGTAAGTCGAGGGTTGCGAAATGTTGTTTTAAATACCAAGTTACTTCAGTATAATCTTTAATGACAAATACATTAAAGTCTTTAATGGTCTTATCTGTAAAGCCACGTTGCTTTAAATATGCAAGTGCTGATTGAGACAATTCATTTGATGGCTGTTGTAAACAAAAATTACGAAAGGCTTCATAAATCTGAGAATGTATTTCTTCAGTTGGCTTTTCTTTTTCTTGTACTCGTCTGATGGCGGCAACATCAAACAAATTGCTAGTAGGTAGTTTTTTCTTGGTGTATGTCGGATGCTTTTCAAAACCTGGGATATATTCTACTGCCATTTCCTGAATAGTAGATTTTATATCCATTTTCTTGATTTCTGAATACAAACTAATGCTGTTTCCAGTTTTGGCACAACCAAAACAATAAAAGCTATTGGTATGTGGATATAGCACCAACGATGGCGTATCATCTTCATGAAATGGGCAAATCATCCGCTGTCGCTTAACGTCAAGTCCCAAATCTTCTGCAATTTGTAGGATAGATACTTGGTTGAGCTCGTCTAAAATGTTCATCAGGAGAGGATATGATATATGTTTTACAACAAAAAACCCGTAAGAATAAGTTCTAACGGGTTGTTGTTGAGATATTTATCAATGACGATTAGTTATTACTAAATCTCATTTTCAAGTCATTAAGTCTTGCTTTTACAGAAGTATCAATCTGACGATCGTTTACTTGAAGGATATATCCACCAATTAAATCTTCTTCAATTTTCTCAATGATTTCTACTTTCTTTCCAGTGGTATTGGCAACAACCTGCTGGAATTCAGCTTTTTGTGCTTCTGTCAGTGGAGTAGCTGTAGTAACATAAGCCTTCTGAATACCTTTGTATAATTCATATTGAACAAGGTAATCTTCAGCAATTAGTTTTAATACTGACTCACGATTTTTTTGAGTAATAATTTCAAAAATAGACATCGTAGAATCGTCTACCTTACCTTTGAAAAGTTTTCTAAGTATCGTCAATTTATGATAGTGAGATACGATAGGGTTTTTCAACAGTAAGTAAAACTGATGGTTTTCGTCGCAGACTTGGTTGAAGAGTTTCATGTCTTCATATACCTGAGCTTCAACGTTTTTTTCTATCGCCAAATCAAGCAAAGATTTGGCATATCTGAATGCAACGGTTTGCTGGGACATTTTAATTTTGGATTTTTGATGTTGAATTTAGATAATAAGTATCCTCATTCTTTATTCAAATCGTAATATCAACTAATCGATATTAGTTTAATTTAGCATCAGCTAACAAAGTATTTACCAAAGCTTCTTGAGCAGCACGGTCAGCTAACTGAGTACGCAATACTTTTTCTGCGATTTCAAGTGATAAAGTAGCAGCTTCTTTTCTTAATGAAGCCACAGCACTTACTTTTTCTTGGTTGAAGGCAGCACGAGCTTTCTCGATTTCTTCTGCACCAACTTTCTGAGCTTCAGCTCTAGCTTGTACAATCATTGCTTCGCTAGCGTCTTTAGCTTCTTTTAAAACTCTGTCACGTTCAGCACGTGCTTCTGCGATTAGTTTTTCATTACCAGCTTTCAATTCCGCCATTTCTTGACGAGTTTTTGCTGCTAAAGAAAGAGCATCTTCAATTGATTGTTCTCTTTCTTGTAAAGATGCCATGATTGGTTTCCAAGCAAATTTTGATAACAAGAAAAACAAAAGACCAAAAATTACTAATTGCCAAACTATTAGACCAAGACCAGGGGTAATTAAATCCATCGTTGTCTGTGATTTTGTATGTGAAAATTTCTATGAATGCTTTCTAAAAACGTAAACTAACTTTCTGACTTAGAGAATGTATAGTGCACATTTGATATTTTTTTAAGATGAAAATCAGCAATAGCCTAATGCTTTACTTGCTGATTTTCAAATTTTGCTTTTGAATAGGATTCAATTACCAAAAAACTAATTTTTTCAGATATGAACACTAATCAGTTGGTTTTGAATTACTTCAACGTTACCAACAAACAGATTACCGCTGCGAAAAGAGCTACGGCTTCAACGAATGCTGCAACGATCAACATAGCACCTTGGATTTTTCCAGAAGCTTCAGGTTGACGAGCGATAGCTTCCATTGCAGAACCACCGATACGACCAATACCTAAACCAGCACCGATAGCTGCAACACCAGCACCTAAACCAGCAAGACCTAAACCTAAAGAAACTTCTCCTAAGATTGACAAAAGTGACATAATTGTAATTGTTTATTTGTTAAATTAATTTGAAAAACGTTTTGAATAAATATTAATGATGGTGCTCTTCAACGGCTGAACCAATGTAAGTTGATGTCAACATGGTGAAGATATATGCTTGCAACAAAGCTACCAATAATTCGATAAGGTTCATGAAAATAGAGAAACCAACGATGATTGGACTAATTGCGATACTTTCAAAGATAAAAATTAATGAAATTAAGCTCAATAAAATGATGTGTCCTGCACTGATGTTAGCAAAAAGACGAACCATTAAAGAGAACGGTTTCATGAACAAACCGATAACTTCTACGGGTGTTAATAAAATTAATAACCATTTCGGTACGCCTGGCATCGCAAATATGTGTCCCCAATAAGTACTTTTTCCGTTAAGGTTAGTTACAAAAAAGGCAATTAATGCTAATACTAACGTTACTGCGATGTTACCTGTTAAGTTTGCACCACCTGGTAATAATCCTAAAAGGTTGTTAATCCAGATGAAGAAAAACAATGTTAATAAGTATGGCGTAAAGCGTCTGTAATGTTTTTCGCCAATGTTATTTTTTGCAATTTCGTCACGAACAAAAATGATGATTGGTTCTAATAACGACTGCAATCCTTTCGGTGCTTTTCCTTCACGTTCTTTGTATCCTTTTGCTACTGAGAAGAAAATAGTCAATAACAGCACAGCACTTAATAACAAAGAAGCTACGTTTTTAGTGATTGAAAAATCATAAACCGCAGAACCATCTTCAGCAACAATATGGTGATGTTCTAATTTAAGTCCTTCATAAGAAACAGCTTCATGGTGTTCGTTTTTGAACTTACTTGAAGAGAATACTTTCAAGCCATCTTTTGTAAAAACGATACATGGCAATGGAAGTGAAACGTGCGAATGTCCAATAGTAGCAAAGTGCCATTCGTGTTCGTCACCGATGTGCTCAAGGATAAGTTTACCTGGCTCGAATTTCGCTTCGCCATGGCTTTCTTCATGCTTGCCTTCTACGGCTTCTGTGCTAGTTTCAGTAGTAGGCGTAGCTGTTGTATCAGCACTATGCTCATGCTGAGCAAAAGTTACTGAAGAGAACAAAAATAAAAAAGCTAAAATATTTGAAAAATACACTTTCTTCATCACGGCTTCTTGGAAGTATATGGTTGTTTTTTGAATATTCTTAATAATAATCTTTACTCTTGGTTGGTGATAATCAATGCTTTATAAATAAAACTAATTGATTCACCTCTAAAAGTGTCGCAAGTTACGATACAATCCGTAAATTTCAAACCCTGTGTAACATAAATAGAGTACAAAAAAATTGGTAATAAAGATATAGATGTCCTTTGTACCCATATAAGCAATTACCCCAACGAAAATCAGGCTTAGAATTAACCTTGCTACAATACCACCTAAATAGAATTGTACAAAGTGCTCGCGATTGTTAGCAAACCCCATTTGTGCCAACAGATGATTCAGGTAAGAAACCGCAAAAAAGAAAGCCAATATTATCCATTTATAAGAATGAAGATATTGGGAAAGTCCTATTTGTGGTGAAAAATAAAATACCAAACCCAAGACAATCGTTAGGATAATGATTCTAAGCATAATCAATAATTTTTGCAAAGGTAGGCAAAGACTAACTTTCAGAAAAGGAGAATCATAAAAAAAGCTACTCAACGAAATACGTTAAGTAGCTTTTTTATTTTTTGAGCTAATCCTTATTTTACTTGATAAGTATTTTTAGCGATACCAATGCCTCCACTAAATGCTGTTCCTTCTACTACAATGTTGATACTTGTTTTTGCATCTGTGTTCCAGTAGGTTAAGGTAGCTTTCCCTGTTGAATCTGTTTGAACATTAGGAGCCCAATGGAGTGTAGAGCGAAAATCTGGACGAACATTTTCTGGTTTATCAACATCGTATTTAGGAGCATAGAATTCGCGAGCTACATGATATCCAAAACGCTTTTGAAGAGCAACACCCAAGGCAGGGTCTTTTGAATAATCGTAGTTTGCTCCACCTCTTTTAGTCAAAATAGAAATTACGCCGTTACTAGCTCGCGAACCAAAAATAGCGGCATCTGCCCCTTTTAATATATCAATTTCATCAACATCACAAGGATTAATACCCGTAAGAATATCAACGGATGTTGCCATACCATCTAATACAACCAGTGGGTCAGTGCTTCCGTTAATGGTGCCTACCCCTCTGATGATTACCTTATATCCACCACTTCCATCAGGCGAAATCTGTACCCCTGGTACTCTACCTTGTAACATTTGTAATACGTTGGTAGCGCCAGCACATAAAATATTATCTACTTTTATCGTATTACTAGCCCTACCATAAATTTTACGAGAATCTGGAGTGGTCTCTTTTTTAGCTCTCACCACTACCTCATCCAGCATCTGAACTTTGTTAAGCTTTAATTTTTTCTCTAGTTCAATAGCATCTTTCGCTTTTTTTAGGAAATCCGAAAGTTCTTTGGCATCAAATTCTATAGGATTAAAAGGGGTTCTTATAATCTGTACTTTGGGCGCACTTGGTTGTGGGTCAATAGATACCTGAAGGTTCTTGCTTCCTTTATCTTTCATGCCTTGTATAAAAACTTGAGTACTATCATTAAAATCAATGCCGTAAAAAGCATAGTTCCCTAAAGAATCTGCACTACTCATTAAAATCTGAGGATTTTCATTTTGCGTTTTCAACATCAATGTCAGGCTTACATTATTCGCAGGTTTACCATTGGGACGTAAGGCTTTTCCTGTTACACTCAACCCTGTTTCTAAAATATGCTGAAAGCTAGGTTTTTTATTGTCAATAATATCTTTCCAAACAAATCGTCTCCAGCCCTGCGTTAGCATTAATATATCTAAATGTCTAGAGGCATTTTCATTATTAGATTCAAAATAATAGGCAGGTTGCTCTATATTACCTTTTAAACTTGCATAGTATTCGCCTGTTTTTTTCTCAGCAATATCTGAAGTCAATAATAAATAAGTTAATAAATTACCTTGAAAAGCATCAGGAATTACTTGCCCAGCATCAGTTACGGCCACAGAAAAATCACCTTTTAAGGGTTTCCCTGCTTTATCAGTTGCTTCCAAATTCAGCGTTACTTTTTCCCTGTTTTTATAGACTGCCTTATCTGTGCTAACTTTTAAATTTATCTGTTTGTCTTGCTGTACAAAAACGAGACGTTCGCATCTTGGTTCGCCTTTTGAATCAAACATCGTAATTTGTATGATACCATCGTCAGGAATTTTATCTTTAGGAATACTTACCCCAAAAGATTTTAGTTTTTCAGAACCCTTCGCTACAAAACAAATTTGTCCTCTTTGTTGTGCTATAATGACAATGTCCTTGGCTTTATCGGCAGGAATGGGTGTACTATTAGAAATGAAAACTTTTATCTTTTCTTTGTTCGATACATTATCAATCGCCATTGTATAGCCTTGCTGATAGGCTGTAGGTAAAACAAAAGACTTGAATGTGCCATCTTTTTGTTTGACGTATGCGGTATAGGTCTCTAGATTTTCAGGGGTAAAATTAAAATATCCCATTCCTAAATGTTCAGAATTGAAGGCTGCGGCAGTGTCTTGAGTACTACTCAATACAAACCCTTCGTGTTCCACTCCTTTACCTGCAATATTTACAGCTTTGAAACCTACTCTCGTTTGAAGACCCACTACTAAATTTCCACCTTCTGGAAAAAATTGTAAATCAGCAACTTCTTGTAATTTGTTTCCTGCGGTTTCGGTGAGTTTATTTTTTGAAGTACCTTCCCAAATTTTTATTTCTTGTCTGAAAAAAAACTCTTCTGAGAAATTTCTCATATAATTGGTATAAGCCCTGATTTGATAACTCCCTTCTGCTAAAGAATCAGGAATGAGAATATCACCAAATGTTGAACCATCAGATTTTAAAGTGCGTTGTGCAATAATTTTGCCTTTTGATTCATCTATTAAGTCAACGTATAGTACTCTGCTGACAGAATCTATTCTATGATAAGTAGCATCAAACAAATAGCCTTTGAACCAAATAGTTTCACCTGCTAGATAATAAGGTTTATCGAGCTGTAAATAAACTTTTTCTTGTGGATTTTCATGATGGAATTTCTCGAATTTGGCGACTAATTTTTCAATAAAATCGTCTCCATCTTCCATAAAAGTAAAGGCAGAGGTGATAAAGAGGGTGATAGATAAAAAAGTAAATAGCTTGCGATTCATGCGTTTAGGTGGGTTTTGTTGTAATACCTTTTAAACGATTCAAATATCTTAGTTGGTGTTTACAAACACAATTATTTTGTGATAGGTGGGGTTTAATGGGGTACAAAAAAAAGATGACCCCAATTAATCAAAACTGAGGTCATCTTTTTATTTATATTCCTTTAACACTACAGCGTTGTAAGGTCGAAACCATCCATGAAGGCAGTAGTAAAGTTTCCAGATTTAAAACGTTCGTCATCCATTAATTTAATATGGAAGGGAATAGTAGTTTTAATTCCTTCAATCACAAATTCTTGTAAAGCACGTTTCATACGAAGTAAAACTTCTTCACGGGTTTGTCCCGATACGATTACTTTCGCAATCATTGAATCGTAGTTTGGTGGAATAGTATAGCCAGAATACACGTGGCTGTCGATTCTCACACCACGACCACCCGGAAGGTGAAGGTTCGTGATTTTCCCTGGAGACGGACGGAAGCCATTTTTAGGGTCTTCAGCATTAATACGGCATTCTAAAGCAAATAATTTAGGGAAATAGTTTTGCCCTGAAATAGGTTCGCCCGCAGCTACTTTTATTTGTTCTTTGATTAAGTCAAAATCAGTAACTTCTTCAGTAATCGGGTGTTCTACTTGGATACGCGTATTCATTTCCATGAAGTAGAAGTCTCCGTTTTTGTCAACAAGAAACTCAATCGTTCCAGCACCTTCATAACCAATAGCAGCAGCACCTTTGATAGCTGCTTCACCCATACGAGCTCTTAACTCTGGTGTAAGGGCTGGTGAAGGCGTTTCTTCACACAATTTTTGGTGACGACGTTGGATAGAGCAATCACGTTCTGATAAGTGACAAACCGTACCGAATTGGTCTCCAACAATTTGGATTTCGATATGGCGTGGTTCTTCTACATATTTCTCCATGTAAAGACCATCGTTTCCAAATGCAGCAGCTGATTCAGTTTTAGCATCTGTCCACAACTTATCAAATTCTTCTTCTTTGCGGATGATTCTCATACCACGGCCACCACCACCAGCAGTAGCTTTGATGATAACTGGGTATTTGATGTCTTTCGCTAAAGCTTTTGCTTCTTCTACCGTATCAATTAATCCATCAGAACCAGGAATTACAGGAACCCCTGATTTTTTCATAGTATCTTTAGCTGTTGCTTTATCACCCATCGAATTGATTTGATCGGCGGTAGCCCCAATAAATTTGATACCATATTCAGCACAAATCCTTGAAAACTCAGCATTTTCAGATAAAAAACCATATCCTGGATGTATCGCATCTGCACCAGTAACTTCGGCAGCAGAAATAATAGCAGGAATATTTAAATAAGATTGACGACTTGGTGGTGGGCCTATACAAACGGCTTCATCAGCAAATTTTACATGAAGGCTCTCACGATCGGCAGTTGAATAAACAGCCACCGTTTTAATGCCCATTTCTTTACAAGTCCTGATGATGCGAAGAGCAATCTCACCTCGGTTGGCAATTAATATTTTTTTAAACATGATTCAATTTGAGCATTTGAAAACTTGAGAATTTATAATTTGATAACTAAAGGTTTAGCAAATTATTCTATCTTCAAATTAAGCCAGTTCTACAACAAATAATGGTTGGTCAAATTCAACTGGCGTTGCATTTTCAACCAAGATTTCAACTACTTTACCTGAAATTTCAGATTCAATTTCGTTGAATAATTTCATTGCTTCAATGATACAAACAGTTTTACCCTTTGTAATTTCTTTACCAATTTCAACAAAAACTGGTGAATCTGGGCTAGCAGAACGATAGAACGTTCCAATCATTGGTGATTTGATAGTAACTCTATTAGCATGAACTACTGGAGCTGCCGCTGGAGTAGCTGGTGCCGCAGGAGCAGCCGCTGATGTTGCAGGAGCCACCGCTGGAGCAGCAACGGCTACTTGTGGAGCTGCTACTTGCTGAATTACTGGTGCTGCACCATAACGTTTAACAGATAATTTTAACTCCGAAGTTTCAATGTTTACTTCATCAAGCGTTGATTGTGCAATAAAATCAAGGAGTTTCTGAATTTCTTTATTTTCCATGTTAGGACTGTTATAGGGATTACTTTACTCTTTCAGCGTACTCGTATGTACGAGTATCGACTTTAATTTTTTCGTCTGTTTGGATGAATAATGGTACAATAATAGTTGCTCCAGTTTCTACAGTAGCTGGTTTTTTCGGCGAGTTAGCTGTATCACCTTTTATGCCAGGTTCAGTATAAGTGACTGTTAACTCAACAAATGGAGGCATTTCGCAAGAAATAGGCAATTCAGTTTCGGCATTAATTAAAATCTCAACTTCCTGGCCTTCTTTCATCAAGTCAGCCGCTTCAACCATCTCTTTATTAAGCGTGATTTGCTCGAAAGTGATATTATCCATAAAAGTATAACCAAACTCTTCAGCATAAAGATATTGGAATACTCTACGTTCAACACGTACGGGGTAGATATTTACGCCTGAGTTGAAGGTATTATCAATCACTTTACCAGAAGTCAATGACTTTAATTTTGTCCTTACAAAAGCAGGTCCTTTACCTGGTTTCACGTGCAAGAATTCAATAATTGAAAATAAATCATTATTGAATTTAATTACTAAACCGTTTTTGATGTCTGCAGTAGTTGCCATTTTTGTTATTGATATTACAATAATGATTAGTAGTATTAAATAATCATCCAGTAATATCGCTATTATTATTTTAAATAAATTTTGTTAATATGAATAAAGTATCCGCAAAATTAATCTTTTATTGATAAATAGTGAAATAAATAAATACTAGAAATTTTGCGAGGGATATTGTTGTCAGTTTAGGCTTAATATGCCCATTTCAGATAGATACTTCCCCAAGTAAATCCTCCGCCAAATGCTGCTAGAATTAAATTATCTCCTTTTTTTAATTGCGATTCATAATCCCACAAACACAAAGGAATAGTAGCGGCTGTGGTATTACCATATTTTTGGATAGTCAACATCACTTTGTCAGGACCTATTCCCATACGGTTTGCCGTAGCATCAATAATTCTTTTGTTCGCTTGGTGAGGTACTAAGAAAGCTACATCTTCCCCAGTAAGCTGGTTACGTTCCATAATTTCAGCTGAAACATCGGCCATTCTGGTTACGGCAAATTTAAATACAGCTGGTCCTTCTTGATGAATATAATGCTGACGTTGGTCAATTGTTTCGTGAGTAGGAGGGTAAGCACTTCCTCCAGCTTTTTGGATTAAGTGATTCGCACCCGAACCATCAGACTTCAATATGAAATCTTGAATACCCAAGCCCTCAGTATTAGCTTCTAATAAAACAGCACCCGAACCATCGCCAAATAGTACACAAGTAGTTCTGTCAGTATAATCAACAATTGAAGACATCTTGTCTGCACCCACTACTACTACTTTCTTGTATCTACCAGCTTCAATAAACATAGCACCAGTAACAAGGGCGTTTAAAAAGCCAGAACAAGCGGCTGCTAGGTCATAAGACCCAACATGAGGGATGCCTACTGCCTCACAAATAATATTGGCAGTAGCTGGGAAAAAATGATCAGGAGAGATAGTAGCACAAATTAATAAATCAATTTCCTCTGGCTTAGTGTTTGTTTTGGCTAATAAACCCTTAACTGCCTCTATTGCCATTACAGATGTACCTTTTCCTTCTCCACGTAGAATATGACGTGTTTTAATGCCCGTTCGGCTTACTATCCATTCATCAGTGGTATCAACAAATTTTGCAAGGTCAGCGTTGGTCAATATATCTTCGGGTACATAACCTTGTACTCCGGTAATTGCTGCAGTGATTTTGGTCATGGTTATATGGGAAATGCTCGAATAATATTTGAAAATCAACGTAGATTATCCAACATCTTTATTCGCTCATTCTTATTACTTTAAGCAAACGCTTTTTTTATTTTTTCAGTTAGCTTAGATTCAACAATGCGATGACAAAGATGAACCATATTTTTGGTGGCAAGTGCCGACGAAGAACCATGTGCTATAACAACGTTTCCGTTGACGCCAATAATCGGACTACCCCCAACGGCTTCATAATTTGTTTGGTCTATGAAGTCGTCTTTAATTCCTCTTTCAGACAAAATTCCGTATAGAGATTCTCCCATTTTCAAGAGAATATTACCTGTAAAACCATCTGTTACAATAACATCGGCTTTTGCCTTGAAAAAGTCTTTGCCTTCAATGTTACCAATGAAGTTTATTTTTCTTTCTTCTTGGAGTAACTTATAGGCTTGCTGAACGATAACCGAACCTTTTTCGGGTTCTTCACCAATGTTCATCAAAGCTACTCTGGGCGATTCAATCCCCATCGTTGCTTTAGCATAAATAGAACCTAAAAGACCAAACTGAGCTAACATCTCAGGTTTAACATCAGCATTGGCACCAATATCAAGAATTACGGCCAAATTGCCGTCTATCTGTGGTGCAAAACCAGCAATAGGAGGGCGTTGAATGCCTTCTATCGTTTTGATAGAAAACAACGAACCTACCATCATTGCACCTGTGTTGCCCGCAGAAGCAAAGACATCAATTGCTCCTGTCTTTAAAAGTTTAAACCCAACTCCGATACTGGAATTGGGTTTAGACTGTAATGCTCTTACAGGATGTTCACCCATTTCTATTGTTTCATTTGCTTCCACAATTTCAATGTTAGAACCCGTAAAATTTTGGTTATCAATTATCTGCTGAATTGCTGCCGTCTGACCAATCAAAACGATGGTTACACCAGCAGGTAATTCTTGAGCTGCCAATACTATTCCTTCAACGATAGCTTTTGGGGCGAAATCTCCACCCATTGCATCAATCCCTATCTTCATTCAATTATTATTTGGTTATTCACTAACGGAATGACAAAAATAACATTTTATGAAGTGTGAAACAGCGTTTTTGTTTGAAAATAGTTTTGAAAACTGATAGTTTTTTGTCAATTCTTCGTTTGAATGTTGATATTCAGCACATTAAGAGATAGACAATTCCCAAAATCAATTAATTATGCTTGAACAGCATAACCTTCTACAATCATTTTACCTTTGTAAAATAAGTTTCCTTCAAATACGTGAGCACGGTGACGTAAGTGAATTTCTCCAGTTGTTGGATCTGTAGTGATTGTTTTTGGAGTTCCAAAATCGTGTGAACGTCTTTTATCTCTACGAGTTGTCGAGTGTCTGCGTTTAGGATGTGCCATTTGCTTATTTCTTTAATTTTGTTATTCTTTATTTATCTAAAAACGTAATTTGCCAGTATGGTGGCCAAATTATTAATTATTATTCAATTTCTTTAAAATAGCCCAGCGTGGGTCTATTTCGGGTTCATCATCGTTTGTTTTTTCTTCATCGTCGTCATCATCATCTGAATCTCCGGTTGAAGTAGAATAAACAATTTCTCCCTCGTCATCATCTTCCCACACTAAATCTTCAAAGTCTTCGTCTAAATCATCATCATCCAAACTTGATAAAAATGTTTGCTCTTCAACTTGAAAACGGGGATGAAGCTTTTTCATTGGAATCTGTAAACCAATGAATTCATAAATATCTTGAGCTACGTTGATATACTGTGTATTTCTATCAATCAACATTAACTCATCTGTAATCTCTTCGGTATGATCAGAAAACTTTAAAATCATTTTCTGGGTAATATCCACAGGGAAGTCGAAAGTATCCAAACTACGGTCACAAGTGAGTTCTACAGAACCTACAATATGATACAATAATTGAATCATTACTTCCGATTTATCTAAAGTAACGGTTGCTTTGAAATTCCCTTTTTCGATTAAATCTTGCTCTAATGCCACAAAAAAGTCATCACCTCCCTCAAATTCATGCACATAATGCTTGTTTTCAAGGCGGAAGATGTCAATCTTAAATGTATTTAATATGCTCTTATTCACTTGGTTTCATCGAAAAGACTGCAAAATTAGGGACTATTTTTTACAATGACAAGTATTGAACAAAATATTACCAGTACTTATTGCCAAATATCTTTTGGATAACGACCTTTGTTCCATGAAACAGATTATAAAAAACAATCCTTTATACTTTGGCTTATATATCGTTGTATGGCTTATAGGGCTTGTATGGGTGCTTAGTACCAATAAATTTGACCAAATGGTATTGATTAACCGATATAATGCATTGTGGGCTGACTCCTTTTTTGTAATGGCTACACAATTGGGTGAAGGATGGTTTTTTGTGGCTATAATCCTATGTTATTTATTTATTAGTTATGATAAAGCTCTGATACTTACGGCTTCTTTGGGTTTAAGCTCTCTAGTTTCATTTTTATTAAAACTTAGTTTTGATAATCTCCGTCCCATGGCTTTTTTTGCAGATAAGCATATAAAATGGTATTTTGTTGATGGCGTAAAAATTAATATTCACCTCAGTTTTCCTTCTGGGCATACCACTACTGCTTTTGCCGTTTTTACGTTGCTTACTATCTTTCTTATCAACAAAAAGTGGTCTGTGCTCTTTTTATTATTAGCTTGTTTGGCAGGTTATTCAAGATGTTATCTTTTCCAACATTTCCCTGAAGATGTTTTGGCGGGCTCTGTCGTAGGGACGGTTAGTAGTATGGTAGTCTATATATTGATAAATAAAATGCTTGAGAATAATCCCAAAGATTGGCATAGAAAAAGGCTGATTCCTCCTAAGAAATCCTAGTTGTGAGTTAGTGAGTGATAAATTGTGAGTACAACAGTGGACATTAGACGCTAGATGTAAGACTAATAATAATGTACTCACTAACTCACAACTCATCATTCACAACTCTATTGTTCTATCAAATTCTTCCTTTCCAATTTCTTAAAGAAATCATACATCGGGTTAACATCTAGTTTCACAAACTTCTGCCATAGTTTAATAGCCTTAGTAATTAATTGACTTTCTATCAGAAAACCATCGTGACCGTATAGAGAATCTAAGGCTTGGAAAGTAGCACCAGGGATATGTTTTGCCAAAAAGGCTTGTTCATTAATCGGGAACAGCGCATCTGATTTGATGCCCATTACCAATGTTTTAGCCTTAATCTGTGATAATGCCTGAATAGCTCCGCCTCTGCCACGACCCACATCCTGCGAATCCATCACCTGTGAAAGTACATAATATGAAAAAGCATTAAAACGCTGGGCTAACTTTTCTCCTTGATAGCGTTGGTAGCTCATAGCACGATGCACTTTGCCCAAAGATTCATCTTTACGGGCTTGTGTTACACCATAGGTTTCATAATTTCTATACGAAATCAAGGCGGTAGCTCTGGCAGCTTTCATGCCCTCGATACCTGCTTGTGGGTGACTTTCTTTCCAAGTTGGGTCTACTTCAATTGACATTCTTTGCGATTCATTAAACGCAATCCCCCAAGGTGAATGTTGTGCATTAGTAGCAATCAGAATCAGGTTTTCAATCAAATTTGGCTGAGAAATAGCCCATTCTACACTTTGTTGACCACCCAAAGAACCGCCAATACACGTTTTGATTCGAGTGATTCCGAGATGCTCGCGGAGTAAATCAAAAGAATTTACAATATCGCGTATAGTAATAAAAGGAAAAGTATGAAAATAGGGTTCGCCAGTAGCTGGATTGATAGAAAGAGGGCCAGTACTGCCATAATGTGACCCTAATACATTCACGCAAATGATAAAATGTTTGTCAGGGTCGAATAGCTTACCTCTGCCTACTAACCCTTGCCACCAATCTTCTACATCATGACTACCCGTAAAAGCATGACAAACCCAAATTACATTAGAGCAATCAGCGTTTATCTTACCTAATGATTGATAAGCTAATGTTACTTCTGGTAAAACACCTCCTGCCTCTAGTTCAAAGGCTTGATTATATTTAAAAAGATTATTCAATGTATAAAAGACTTGAGCACCAATACTCATTTGAGTGAAACCTTTATTTACGCAATCAAAAGCGAATGATAAGATAATTGCTTTTGTAAATCCTCGAAACTTTCTTCATATTCCCAGTACATCAATCGTCCATGCGAACCCGTCACCAAAATATATTTTTCAGAAATAGACTGTATGCGGTTGATAGCTACCACCTTTACCATCTTCTGAGCCACAGTTACTTCTTCAATAATTTCCTTATTGTTGGCGTCGAAGCCATGAACAATGAGGTAATTGCCCGTTGTGATTTTAATTAATTTTGACATAATAGCTGACAAATTTGGTCACGATAAAATCATGACGATAAACGAAAATAAATCGTAAACCTGACGAATACTTTACAGCATGAAAAAATGACTGGGAGAGTACTTCGTAATTGGTTTATATTTCCTAAAAACTAGCCAAATGACTATACAATTTTTAGGTAGGAATTAGCACCTTGCCTTTACGAGCGGTAGGTTGCCAGAAGTTCATAGAGCCTATTCTCTCCCTTCTTCTTTATAAATCAATTACCTGTGGAGGTCGAAACCTCAGAGGAAAATTGACTTGATGATGCAAAGTAAATCGTGAAAGCTTGAAAAAGCAAATTTTTTAGGCATTCTCCCCAAAGAATCTTCTTTCCGTGGAAAAAAATAGGTTATATATTTTTCTCTTAGCGGGCGACTTAAGTCGCCCGCTAAGAGAAAAAAGGTTGTAATTATCTTATCAAAGGTCAAAAATAAGAACTTACCATTACTGAATACCTTTCAACAAACCGTCCATTAGTACATCGATATCGTTCATATCATTATAAAGATGTGGTGCAAGCCTGATAGATTGCCCTCGGAACGAAACAAAAACTTTGCGTTCTTGTAAGGCAGCTTGAATTTTTTGGTAATCTATATGCTCAGGAATCCTGACACCTACTAAATGGCTACTTCTGTAAGGTTTTTCTTCTACCCAGTAGCCATGTGCTTGTAAAATGTCCAAAGGTTCTTTCAACAATTCATCACAATAGTTATTGATAGCATTTACTCCCCAAACATTGATTTGTTCTATCGCCGCAGTGAGCATGGGGTTTAAAATAAAGTTACTTCTTTCACCCATGTTGTATCTATCCGCTTTGGCTCTATACTGAGTTTGGTAATTAATCAAATTTTTAAAATCCTCAGAACCCACCCGATTTATCCAGTTACGTTCCAAGGGATTGCCCTCATCGAAAAAAGCTCCGAAATAGGCTACACCTGCTGAATAAGGGCCTAAAAGCCATTTATATCCGGGATTGATGATGGCATCGGGCTGTACTTTTTGTACATCAAAAGGCATCGCTCCGATAGACTGTGTGCCATCCAATACCAACAATGCACCTACCGAACGGCAGTGTTGACCAATGATTTCGGTATTAAAAGAAGTGCCATCAGCCCAATGTGTAGGTGATACTACTACTAAACAAGTGTTGCTAGTGATGGCTTCCAACAATTTTTCATTCCATATTTTACCCCTATTTTCTAAGGATGCTGGAGGATGAACTACCCTCATTTTTAAACCTAAATTGATACAAACCTCTTCCCAAGCATATACGTCTGAAGGGAATTCTTCGCTGACCATTACAATTTCTTGTCCTGCTCGTATATTTGGCTTTCTATACAAGTTTTTAGCTACAATTGCCATGCCGTAGGACGACGAGGGTAGTAACACAATACGCTCAGGGTCGGGACAGTTAATCAGTTTGGCATACGCATTTTTAACAGGTTCAGTTGTTTCAAAAAAGCTTTGTGAAGTAATGTTTTGAGGTTGCGTTTTTCGCAAAATTCCTTGAATACCAGCTTCTTCTACCGATTTAAGATTGGGTGCCATGGTGGCACAATTGATATAATGAATACCTTCTTCAAGGCTAAAAAGATGTTTTTGACAGGATAAACTCATTTTGTTGATGTTATATTGAAAGGTTTTCAAAAATACATATTCTTGACGATTTTAAGCTATAAATGATTTGTACAACACAAAAAGGTGTAATTTTGAGTATGCGTATAGATGAATCAACCATAGAACGAATCCGACAAAGTGCTGATATTGCCGATGTAATAGGTGATTATGTTTCTTTGAAGAAGAAAGGAGCAAACCTTTGGGCTTGTTGTCCATTTCATGGCGAAAAATCACCGTCGTTTTCAGTATCGCCTGCTAAGGGTATTTATAAGTGTTTTGGTTGTGGAAAAGCTGGAGATGCTATCCGTTTTATCATGGATATTGAAGGACTGGGCTATGGCGAAGCTTTGCGGCATTTAGCCAAAAAGTATGGCATTGAAATCCAAGAAACACAGCTTTCAGACGAACAACAATTAGCACAGAATGAACGTGAAAGTTTACTGATTGCGCTGAATTATGCTAAGAACTATTATCAAGATAACCTTTTTCAGCACGAAGAAGGGAAAAATATAGCCTATCCATATTTTAAAGAAAGAGGATTCTCAGATAAAACGATTCGTACGTTTGAATTGGGTTATAGCCTAGATAATTGGGATGCTTTTACAAAAGAAGCTGTCAGGAATGGATATAATGTAGACATTTTAGTAAAGGCTGGCTTGACGATTTTGAAGGGCAATGAGAACGAGACTGTTCAGCAAAATCAGAAAACCTTTGACCGTTTTAGAAATAGAGTAACTTTCCCTATCCACAACGTATCAGGAAAAGTAATTGCTTTTGGTGCAAGAATCTTGAAAAATGATAAAACGCAGGCAAAATATTTAAACTCGCCCGAAACAGAGGTTTATCATAAATCGAATGTACTTTACGGAATTTACCAAGCCAAAAATGCTATTCGTACCAAAGACGTTTGTTATTTGGTAGAAGGTTATACCGATGTTATTTCTTTGCATCAAGCAGGTATTGAAAACGTAGTGGCATCGTCTGGAACATCTTTGACGATAGAACAAATTCGTTTGATTGCTCGTTTTTCACAGAATATTACAGTTTTGTATGACGGTGACCCCGCTGGAATTAAGGCTTCGTTGCGAGGAATGGACATGATTTTGGAAGAAGGACTTAACGTAAAGTTGGTTGTTTTTCCAGAAGGCGAAGACCCTGATAGTTACGTTCAGAAAATCGGTTCGGATGCTTTTGTAGAGTATATACAAAAAACCGCTAGCGATTTTATTACTTTTAAAGCAGAATTATCACTCAAAGAAGCTGGAAGTGACCCTTTCAAAAGAGCCGAGTTGATAAAAGACATGGTGGCTAGTATTTCTAAAATTCCTGACTCTATTAAAAGATCAGTATTTTTTCAGAAAACAGCTAATTTGATGCAGATTGATGAAGGGATTTTAATTGCCGAAAGCAATAAGATTTCTTTAGAAAGAAGCAAACAACGGGAAAAGGATAACCAAAGAGATGCCAATCGTCAGCGATTACAAAACGATTTACCGTCAGGAGTAACCCTTAGTAAACCTGAACCCAATGTAAATTTTGATGATTTACCAAGCTTTTCAGAAGAAGATGAGTTTTCGGGTTTTCCAACAGATTTTATACCGAATAATCGTACAACAAATGTACAAAATATACAGCCTAATATTCCTGTTAGTCCCCCAAAGGTGCTTACAGGCATTGCTTTACAAGAAAAAGAATGTGTACGCTTGTTGATTAGTCATGGCATTAAGGAAGTTGACCCAGGGGTAGCACCAGGCGTTACATTGATGCAGTATATTTTATCAGAGATTGATGGAATGAATTTTGGTACGCCTATCTATCACGATATTCTGACAATGTGCCGAGAAAGATTTATGCAGGGAGTCGTATTGGATACTAAATTTTTTATTAGTCACAGCAATCCAACTATTCAACAAGAAGCCATCAACCTTGTTACTGAACGTTATTCAGCTTCTGAGGCTTGGTTGAAATATGAAATTATTGTTCCTACCGAAGACGATAAGTTAGCAGATTTGGCTTATCAGAATATTTTACGATTAAAGAAGGCTTTCAACGACCAACAGATGAAAGACTTGATGCAACAGCTTGCCAAAACTTCTGATGCCGATGAGCAGACTCATTTATTGGGTTTATTTATGAAAGCCAAAGAAATTGAAAAGCAAATATCCAAAGAATTAGGAACCGTAGTTGGAAGATAGAAACAAAACAAAGACAATGACAAAGACATTATATTTGGTTCGCCATGCCAAAGCCTCAGAGTCAGTTAGCCCTGATTTAATCCGTCCACTGACCTCAAGTGGCATGATTGATGCCGCCAGAATGGGCAGAAATTTATCAACCAAAATCAATCCCATTGATTTAATCATTACTTCTAATGCCGAGCGTACACAAATGACGGCTAAAGTACTTTCTGAACAATTGGGTATTGCTGACGAAAAGATACATGTATTAAGTGATTTGTATGAAAGCTCGCCTAAACACTACTTGGATGCAGTAAATGCCATTCCTGAAAATATAAATGCTGTAATATTGGTTGGTCATAACCCAAGTATCAGTTATTTCGCAGAATACCTCACGCATGCTGATATTGGCTCGATGCCTACATGTGCAGTTGTAGGGATGAAAATAGAAAATTTAGCTTGGGCAGAAGTAGGGAAAAAATCAGGAGATTTGATATTCTATGATTCGCCTGAGAGTATTTTGGGGTATAATATATAATGGTTGAAGAAGCTGTAAATATATATATCATTTTTCTATTAGCTGGCGACTTAAGTTGCTAGCTAATAGAAAGAATTAGAACAATCGTTTTTATACTTGAAAACTATTATTCATTTACTCAATCCTTAGTGCAACGATAAACTATCTCTTAATGCTACATCTTTTGGACTATGCTTTGTCCAATAATCGCTTAGAAGTGTTTTCTTTAAAATAGCTTTAGTTGTCCAAGTTTTTCCTTGATTAACATTATGTTCCGTCCACCCCATAATTTTATATGGAAAAGCTTCTTGAAAAACTACTTCCACTGAACGAGATTTTTCTGGGTAAGTAATAGAAAATACCTTTAGCTTTTTCTCCGTAAAATCTGTTCCTGTATAATCTTTTAATGCAGCTTTAGCCGACAATACTGTTGGTAATTGATGAGTTAATTGTGAATAACTAAAACTTGGAATCATCTCAATATCACCATTAGGTAAAGTTTCAGGCGAAAGGCGGATGTTATTCCAAATTTCATCTTCTAGCCAAGTTCTTTTTAATTCAAAATCTTCTTGTACTTCTTTTTCAGTATAGCTTTTCCCTTCTATTTGATAAGCTCTATTCTTGTTATTCAATTGCAAATAAGCCATTCCGTTCCAGTCTTGCAAAGAAGTAGCTACTTTCAATGCGTGTGGAAATGCCTTTGTATCAATGGCTGAAAAAACAGAAGTCATTAATGAATAATCAGCAATACCTGTCAGAAATTTTTCTGTAAGATTTACCTTTAGTACACTAGTAGCCTCTGATTTATTATCCGCATCTAGTTTTACTTGTTTATCCGTTCTAAAATTTTCTGTTACAAAAATCATGATGCTTTCCCCAACAGAACTTTGTCCATTATTATCTTTTTGCAAAGCATAACTATTGATTTCCGCTTTGTTTTTATACCAATAATCGGCAAAAACTTTATCAGAAGCCGTAGGCATTGAAAGCAAATTAACGTCGGGCTTTTTAGGCGCTTGTTGATAAATAGTAGCACCGTTGGCAAAAGCATATACAACTGCCAAGGTAACACAGATGGCTAAAAAGTTATTTCTGATGAAGTGATTCATAAAATAGAAATTTCAAAGATTGATATGAGCTTCAATTTACACATTTTAGATAAATTCCGTATCTTGGAAAAAGAATAATTACTTCTTCCCATTTCATTCAACATTCTTCAATTATTAATTAAAATGAAAAAATATTTACATTACTTTATCGCCTCCTCGGTTTTAATATTAACTGCCTTTCAGGCTCATTCCCAAATAGAAAAAGCACCACCGAGAGCAGAAGGCGAAGGTCAATACAATCGGATGATTATCCGTGGTGTAAACCTTATCAATGGTACAGGTTCTCCGATGCAAGGCCCTTGTGATATAGTAGTCGAGAAAAATAAAATCGTTGAAATCAAAGTAGTTGGGTATCCGGGTGTTCCGATAGACCCTAAGAGTCGCCCAAAACTGAATGATGGGGATAAAGAATTAGACTGTACTGGTATGTATATGTTGCCAGGTTTTGTAGATATGCACGGACATATAGGTGGAAAGTCGCAAGGAACACCTGCTGAATATGTTTATAAACTATGGTTGGGACATGGCATTACTACCATCCGTGACCCTTCGGCTGGGAATGGTTTAGACTGGGTGTTAGATCAAAAGGCAAAATCTTTAAAAAATGAAATTACTGCACCTAGAATTTTGGCATATACAGCTTTTGGAATGGGAGCCAAGGAAACCATTTCAACCGCAGAACAAGCCAAAGCTTGGGTAGAAGAAAATGCCAAAAAAGGAGCTGATGGTATAAAGTTTTTCGGAGCAAGACCAGAAGTAATAGAAGTGGCCATTAAAAGAAATAAAGAATTAGGCTTACGTTCGGCATATCATCATGCACAAGTGGATGTGGCTCGTTGGAATGTTTTGAATTCTGCCAGAGCGGGACTAACTTCTATGGAACACTGGTATGGTTTGCCTGAGGCACTTTTTGAAAGCCAGACTATCCAAGATTATCCAGCAGATTATAATTATAGTAATGAACAAAATCGTTTTGAAGAGGCAGGTAAACTATGGAAACAAGCAGCCAAGCCGGGGTCAAAACGATGGAATGAAGTAATGGATGAATTGCTAAAACTAGATTTTACCATCGACCCTACTTTTAATATTTACGAAGCCAATCGTGAATTGATGTTAGCACGCAGAGCCGAATGGCATGAAGAATATACGATGCCTCAATTATGGCGTTTTTATCAGCCTTCGCGTATTTCTCATGGTTCATACTGGCAAGAATGGGGCACAGAGCAAGAAGTGCAGTGGAAAGAAAATTATAAACTTTGGATGGCATTTATCAATGAATATAAAAACAGAGGAGGGAGAGTAACGGCTGGGTCTGATTCAGGCTTTATTTTCCAGCTATATGGCTTTGCTTATATCCGAGAACTAGAATTATTAAGAGAAGCAGGTTTTCATCCTTTGGAAGTAATTCGTGCAGCAAGTTTAAAAGGTGCTGAGGCATTGGGAATGGCTGATAAAATAGGAAGTATTGAAGTAGGTAAATTGGCAGATATGGTGATTTTAGAAGAAAATCCGCTAAAAAACCTAAAGAACCTTTACGGAACAGGAGCTATTAAGTTGACAGATAAAAATGAAGTAATTCGAGTGGGAGGTGTAAAATATACTATTAAAGATGGCGTAATTTATGATGCTAAAAAACTGTTGGAAGATGTACGTAAGATTGTAGCAGATGCTAAAAAGAAAGAAAACTTCGAGATTTTTCAACCGGGATTAGAGAAGAAATCAGGGGCGAAAGTACAGGGAAGTAAGGAATAGAGATAGCACTTTAAAGTTCTCACCTTTACTATTAGCCGGTGACTTAAGTCGCCGGCTAATAGTAAAGGTGAGAATTATATTATCAAAAATAACCCATCTTTACATGCAGCTCAATCGCCCGCCATCTACAGGCAAGTTAACGCCATTGATATAAGCTGCCGCTGGACTGCATAAAAATGCTACGGCTGCACCAAATTCTTCTGCCTCACCAAATCTGCCTGCTGGAATATCTGCTTGAAAAACCTTTTCCATCGCTTCTTTTTCTAATCCTGCTGAATTGGCTCGTGAGTTTACTACAAAATCTAAACGTGCCGTTTTAGTATAACCTGGCAATACATTATTCACGGTAATACCAAATTGTCCCAATTCATTTGCCAAGGTTTTTGACCATGAAGCTACCGCTCCACGAGTAGTATTGGATACACCTAAACCATTGATGGGTTGTTTTACCGAAGTAGAAATGACATTGATAATTCTACCAAAACCTGCTGATTTCATGCTTGGAACACAGGCTTGCACCAAAATATGATTACAAATTAAATGATTGGAAAAAGCTTGTGTAAATTCCTCAATCTTGGCATCTATGATAGCGCCACCTGCTGGGCCTCCTGTATTGTTCACCAATATATGAACTACTGGATTGGCTTCAAGGTGTTTTTCGATACCCGCTTTTACTTCATCAGGTTTAGAAAAATCAGCTACGAAATAAGAATGTTGCTGTCCTTTTGAACTATCTAGGCTTTGAAGAGTTTCCTTGAGTGTAGTCTCGTTACGGGCTACTAAAGTTACATTAGCACCTAACAGTGCAAGTTCGATGGCCGAAGCACGACCAAGTCCTTGGGTACTGCCACAAACAATGGCATTTTTATGGGTTAAATCTAAATTCATGATTGGAGAAAATAAAATATATTAAGCTATTTTTACTTTAATTGATGTATACTTCTATGTGTTATAACCTTATAAACATTTAACTCATAAACCTTAAAGTAATATTTACGAACAAAGATATGCCAGATTTATCATTTAGAAGTACAGAAAAAGAACTGATTGACGACTTAGATTTAGATAATGATGCCCTCCGTCAGAATTTGGAAGAATTGGCTATCATCAATAAATATTTAGGGGGTAATCAAGTAACGATTAGTGGACTTGAGACTGTCTTCAACAATTTGACTACTCAACAACCTACCTATAAAATAGCAGATTTGGGGTGTGGTGGAGGCGATATGCTGATGGTAATAGCAAAATGGGCAAAAAAGAAACAGGTAAAAGCTGAATTGATAGGGATTGATGCCAATGATTTTATGATTGAATTTGCTAAAAAAAGGACAACTCAATTCCCCGAAATTCAGTACTTATATCAGAATATTTTTTCAGAAGAGTTCCAGCAACATTCCTTTGATATTGTTACGATGACGCTGTTTTGTCATCATTTTGATAACGAGAGTTTGATAAAACTATTTAAGCAACTCAAACAACAAAGTCGCCTAGCCATTGTGATTAACGATATTCATCGCCATTGGTTTGCTTATCATTCTATCGCATGGATTACCAAACTATTCTTAAAATCATACTTGGTAAAAAACGACGCTAAATTGTCAGTTTGGCGAGCCTTCCGAAAATCAGATTTAGCAACCATCATTCAGCAAGCAGGCTATACACGATATTCAATCAAGTGGAAATGGGCTTTTCGTTGGGAAGTGGTCTTGTTTTGTGACTAAGGAGGAATCTCAAGTTTTAATTCTACTTCAAAATGTTAAGTTTTCTTAAAAAATAAAAATCAAAAAAAACTTTTCCCATATTTACATCTCACCATTGATAGTCACATAAATAAATATGAAAAAACACCTAATTGTTTTAATGCTTACTACGCTATTTTTTTATAAAGTAGATGCTCAAAAGCATTTCTCAGTCTATATACAATTTCCCCTACATTTAGATACCGAAAAAATATCAATTTCTTATAATGGTGGGAAAGGTATAGCTTCAATAACTAAACCGTCTTTTAAATACGGAAGAACTAACATAACAGGGGCTTTTTATTCAAAATACGCGACCATAACGATAACGTATTTAAAAGAAAATAGTAGTTTTTATAAAGAGTTCTGGGTAAATAGTAAGCCTTCGTCAATCACTTTTTTAAGCAATAACGATTCTACTGAAAACCCGTTGCTTACCACAAAACTAACCAACGCATTTGATATTAAACAGATGGGTGAAAGCAAAATGGATTTGTTTGTGGCAAATGAACAAAATGACTTTACAACATTTTTAAAACGTAATGGGGATAAAATGGGTACTTCTGATTCATTGATTAGATTAGCTGCAACAAAAGGCGAAATATTGAATAATAAACGGATGGAGTTTATTAAAAAGAATGGCAATTTATATTACTCCTTATGGCAATTTGCTACACTAATGAAAGCAGGGTTTGAATTGGATAGTTTGAAAAGTATATTCAACACCACCTTTTCTGAAAGCTTTAAAAATAGTTTTGAAGGCAAAGAAATTATGAAAACGCTAAAGGTGATGTCTCTTTCAAAAGGAGCTAAAGCACCTGATTTTAAAACAAAAGATATTTATGGAAAAACAATTGAATTAGCATCACTAAAAGGTAAATACGTTTTAGTGGTGTTTTGGGCTTCTTGGTGTGGACCTTGCATTAAAGAAATACCAACATTAAAAGAGCTAAAAGACAAATATTCAAGCGATAAACTAGAAATTATTTCGGTTTCAAAAGATAGTGACTATTCTTTGTTTACTAATGCTGTTAAAAAGTATAAAATGGATTGGGCTCAAATTTTTAATGATAAAAAACTGAATGCCACCTACAATGGTGATAATATGATACCTAAAGTGTTTTTAATTAATGACAGAGGTGTAATAGTATATACACGAGACGAAGAAAGTGATTTTGAATTAAAGTATTTGAAGAAGATTCTCTCTAGAAGAATATGACTTGTTGTAGGAGAATACTTCGGATTGTATCTGGCATACTTAGAATGTAACTTTTAGTGGTAAGTTGAGTCCACAACGTAACAAACCATAAAATGTCTTGTGTTTTTGAAATATTATGTTGCAGAACACAGTTTAATATAGCGTAATATCCTGCTCCAAACAGGTGAACAAGCAACAATAAGGGGACTAAATTCGACAAATTTACTTAATCATATTCGTTTTTTAGTATAGAGTTTGTAGTTTTGGACTTTAACCGAAAAAGATAAAGATATGACAAATACAACACCAACCTCAGCAATTGATAACGGATTCAAAATAAGATAGGATGGGCAATACCATCAAATTGATGCTAATATTTTTATTAACAGTCTATTACACATAACAACCTTAATACAAGAAATAAACAAAATATCCCAATCAGATAAAAAGATTGAGATAAAAATAAAAGCACTTGAAAAAGGCAGTTTTCTTGTTTCTTTGGAAATTATTGAAACTATTGTAGAAGCATTAAAGCACCTTTTTACCCCTGAAATGTTTACACTTGGAGCAATAATTACAACATTAAAAGAATTTTTAGAACTCAAAAAGCTACTTAAAGAAAACAAAGAGCATAAAGCAGAATCAGATGGTGAAAAAGTTACAATTACTACTAATAATGGAAACGTAATAATTGTTCAAAATCTAACTTATGAAGTTTATAAAAATAGCCCTCTTGCAAATGAAGCTGTAGCTCAAAACTTTGAAACCTTACAAAATGACCCATCGATAGATGCGTTTGAGATAACAGATAGTAATGAGAACACGTTGGTTAAAGTTGAAAAATATGACTTTCCCCAAATGAGTATTTTACATGAAGAAATTGACTCTGAAACAAAAATTACCCATGAAGTTGCATTATTAAGTATTATAAAAATATCATTTGAAGCTAACTTAAAATGGGAATTTTACCATCGGGGGAATAAAATATCTGCTAAAATAAAAGATACAACGTTTATGGAATTGATAGATAATGGACAATCATTTTCAAAAGGCGATAGATTAGAGGTAGAGTTAAAAGTTACTCAAAAATATGACCCGTCTGTAAACACCTATGTAACAAAAGAATATATTATTGAAAGTATCATTCGACATATTCCTCGCTCAGAACAACAGAAAATAGACTTTACGGGAAAGTAGAAACTTTATAAATTATTGACTAATAGAATAATATTCCCCATCCTAAGGCGGACAGAATGGTACTTTTTGTTCGCCCCTAACTAGTCGAAAGCTTTTCCTACAACCTAAAATGGTAAAGAGCGTTTCGCTCGCTTTATGATTCTGGAATCACAAAATAATATATCTTCGATGACATAAGACATCCCTCTAGAATCTCAAATTATGTCAATACTCTCCTTATTTATTGTAGGTCTTAGGAGAGCCTAAGACCAGTTAGCTTTCACTCTTTTCTAAACCTTAAGCCCGATTATTAGTTGTTACAATTTACCTACGAATATACAATTACAGGATGTTGTTTTCGGGGTTAGTTAAAAACAATTTCAATTCTCAATCGAAGTTTTCAATGAAAATACTCCTTTGGTTTCGTAATGATTTACGTGTTCACGATCACGAGGCTTTGTTCAAGGCCTCGCAACAAACTTCTCAAGTATTTCCGCTTTATGTACTTGACCCTAGTATTTTTCAAGAACTGGCAATGGGCTTTCCGAAAACGGGTAATTTGCGTACTCAATTTCTTTTTGAATCTATCGAAAACCTTCGTAAAAACCTCCAAAGTATAGGCTCAAACTTAATTATCCGAGTGGGGCATCCCGAAGAAATTATTCCAACATTGGCAAAAGAATTATTGATTGATAAAGTATTCGTTTCGGAAGAAGTGACTTCAGAGGAAACCGATACCGATACTTTGGTAGAAATAGCTTTGAAAAAAGAAGGTATCAAAATGAAATTTTTCTGGCAGTCCACGTTCTATCATTTAGATGATTTGCCGATGGAAATTGAAAATTTGCCCAATATTTTCACACAATTTAGAAATCAAGTAGAAAAATCAACTAAAGTTAGAAGTACATTTCCGATTCCCAAACAGCTTACTTTTCCTGAAAACGTAGAGGTTGGTGTATTGCCAAAGCTTAATTTCCCAAGAACAAGTCAACATTCATACAAAGGAGGGGAAGATGAGGCTCTTAAAAGATTAGAGGAATATTTTTGGCAAAAAGACTTACTGAAAACTTATAAAGAAACTCGAAATGGAATGTTGGGTTTAGATTATTCTTCTAAATTTTCGCTTTGGTTAGCTAATGGATGTATTTCGCCGAGATATATTTATGAGCAAGTAAAAAAGTATGAGATGGAGCGAACTCAAAATGATTCTACGTATTGGTTGATTTTTGAATTACTCTGGCGAGATTACTTCCGGTTTGTGGCTTTGAAATATGGCAATAAAATCTTTTTTGAAAAAGGCATTCAGGGCAAAGCCGTAGTTTGGAAAAAAGATAAGCGTGTTTTTGAAAAATGGCGGATGGGGGAAACGGGTATTCCGTTGATTGATGCCAATATGAAAGAACTATTGGCAACGGGTTATATGTCGAACAGAGGACGACAGAATGTGGCGAGTTTTCTGGTCAAAGATTTACAAATAGATTGGCGTTGGGGAGCAGCATGGTTTGAAAGTCAGTTGATAGATTATGATGTTTGTTCTAATTGGGGCAATTGGCTGTATGTGGCAGGCGTCGGCAATGACCCAAGAGAAAACCGCTATTTTAATATCCTGAAACAAGCCCACAACTACGACGAAAAGGGCGAATATGTAAAGTTTTGGTTACCTGTTTTAGCAAATATTCCTGCTGAAAAAGTACATTCAGTAGCTTTGTTGACACAGGAAGAACAAAGAAAGTTTTCAGTACAAGTAGGAACTGACTATCCAAAGGCAATGATTGATATAAGAAAGTGGAGTATCAAAAATAAATGAAATGATATTTTAACCGTTCACATTCAAAAATCAAATATTCAGCATAGAAGTAGTTTAAGCGTTAAAAAAATATCTACATTTGAAACAGTAATACGCAATGGCATAATTATTTTGCTTCTATATTACATTACATATTCACATTAATTAATTAATTAAAACTATGTCAAAAGGACTTCTTATTGGATTAGGCGTTGCTGCATTATTGTTATTCTGGGGTATTGGTGTCAGAAACGGCATGGCGACAGAAAATCAGGAGGTTGAAGCGTCTTGGGCGAAAGTTCAAACTGCTTATCAACGTCGTGCAGATTTGATTCCAACTTTGGTAAATACAGTAAAAGGGGTAGCAAAATTTGAAAAAGAAACACTAACCGATGTTATTAACGCACGGGCAAGTGCTACACAAATTAAATTAGATGCGAAGGATTTAACACCTGAAAATATGAAGAAATATCAAGAGGCTCAAAGCCAATTGTCAGGCTCGTTATCTCGTTTAATGGTTGTAGCAGAGAAATACCCTGAATTGAAAGCCACTGAAAATTTCTCTGAATTACAGTCGCAATTAGAAGGTACAGAAAACCGTATCAAGGAGGAACGTGATCGTTTTAATGATACTGTAAAAGGCTATAACAATAAAATTGTTACTTTCCCGAATAGCTTAATTGCAAGCTTCTCTGGATTTACAACAAAAGGCTATTTCGAAGCTGACGCAGGTGCATCAAAGATGCCAACGGTTGATTTTAGTAAATAGTTTTTCGATGAAATAATACAAGGCGAAAAGCAGGAAGCAATATCAATCTTCGCTTTTCGCCTTGTGCTATTTAGTGAGTTAGTGATTGAGCGAATTAGTGATTTTTCAGTTAGTGAGTTGTGAGTTAGTGAATTGTGAATTAATATTTATAAAAATCATTAGTTCACTCAATGACTAATTAAAAACAATCACCAATTCATCACTCCAGTGGTAAACCTCTCAATCATTCACTAATTCACAACTCACTCAATCACTCATTCACTAACTAAATATCATGCCTCAGAACTTTTTTAATGAAGTACAAAAAGAACAGATAGTGAAGGCCATTCAGGCAGCAGAATTGAATAGTTCTGGTGAAATTCGATTACATATCGAAAAGAATTGTCCTAATCCTAATGTGTTAGACAGAGCAGCCGAAGTATTTCATGCTATTGGCATGGATAAGACTGCCCAACGCAATGGAGTACTTTTTTACCTATCGATTGAAGATCGAAAATTTGCTGTTATTGGCGATAAAGGGATTGATGAGGTTGTGCCTGACGACTTCTGGGAATCGACAAAAGAACTGTTAAGAAGCCATTTCTTACAAGGACTTTTTACCGAAGGATTTACCAAGGCTATCCACTTGGCTGGCGAGCAATTAAAACATTATTTTCCTTATCAGAAAGACGACACGAATGAATTACCAGACGAAATTTCGTTTGGATAAATAAGCCCAAACCTTTTCTGGAGAGGGAAGGGATTTTTTTATGAAGATGTTTAAGAAACTGTCAATTTATATACTTTGTACGTTCTTTAGTTTATCACTATTGTCTGTACATGTTGGCTTGCACGCTCAGGATATACCCGCTAAACCAAGCCCACAAAGATTGGTTAATGACTACGTAAGTATTTTGAGTAGTACCGAACGCGAATCATTAGAACAAAAACTTAGAGGGTATGCCGATTCCACCTCTACACAGCTAACTATTGTCATTGTAAAAAATACTGGAGAATCTGACCCTTATGATTTTGCCATGAAAATTGCCAAAGATTGGGGCGTAGGACAGAAAGATAAAAACAATGGTCTGGTGCTGTTATGGGCTACTGATACCCGTAAAATCAGAATCGTGACGGGTCGTGGCATAGAAGCGACTATTACAGATGCTATTTCCAAAAGAATTATCAATAAAATACTATCTCCAAATTTCAAGGCTGGCTTATGGTATCAAGGCTTGGATGAGGCTACGACCGAAATGATGAAAAGGGCTTCTGGTGAATACAAAGCCGACCCCAAAGATGATGATGGAAGTCCTTTTGGTTTTTTAGCGATAGTTTTTGTCTTAGTCATCGTAGTTCTTATCATCGTAGCTCGTAATAGACGAGGCGGAGGTGGTGGCGGAGGCTTCAACAGTGGAGGTTGGGGTGGCCCAATTATTTTTACTGGAGGTGGTTTTGGCGGAGGACACTCTGATAATAGTGGCGGAGGTGGCTTCGACTTCGGTGGTTTTGGTGGTGGTGATTTTGGCGGTGGTGGTGCTGGCGGAGACTATTAAGAAAAAATAAAAATGTATTCAAAAGGCTTCGTTTCGGCGAGGCCTTTTCTATTTAGTAGACTAGTACAAGAAGTTTCAAGTAATGTTTCGTAATTTTGAAAGATTAGTAAAATAAAAATAGAAAATTCGTGATTGATATTATTGCCCAAGAACTCAATGAAGCACAAATAGTACTTCAAAGTTTTATTGCAAATCAAAAGAATCTTGCTGATATTCAGCAGGCTGCCGAAATAATGGCAGAAGCCATTCGTTCAGGAAATAAAGTGATTTCTTGTGGAAATGGTGGTTCACATTGTGATGCCATGCACTTTGCCGAAGAATTGTCGGGGCGTTATCGTAATGATCGCCGTTCATTAGCAGCGATTGCTATTTCAGATGTTGCTCATATTTCTTGCGTGGGCAACGATTATGGATTCGATTTTATTTTTTCTCGTTTTGTAGAAGGTTTAGGCATTAAAGGGGATGTTTTACTTGGAATTTCTACAAGTGGGAACTCTGCTAATATTATTAAAGCCGTAGAAGCCGCCAAAGCCAAAGGCATGAAAATTGTATTACTAACTGGGAAAGACGGAGGAAAATTAGATGGTCAAGCTGATGTTGAAATCAGAGTACCACATTTCGGCTACGCCGACCGCATTCAAGAAGTACATATCAAAGTAATTCATATTTTGATTTTATTGATTGAAAAGTTGGTGATTGGTTAGAATACTAGAAGCAAGAAACTAGACGCTAGACTAGATACAAGAAAAAAATCTTAGTAAACCTTAAAGAATAAATTCTTTGCAAAAAGAGTTTAAATATTATTGCTTAATAAGTTTTATATAGATTATAAATCTTCCTAAATTGTCTTTTCTGTTGAATTCTTGCTTATAATTAAAATGTCTTGAATCTTCTGTCTTGTGTCTAAAAATCTTTCACTATGAAAAAAGTCTTAATTATTCTCTTATCGATTATTACTTTATTTGCAGTAATTCTTTTTGCTGTTCCTTTCTTTTTTAAGGATACTATCCAAGCGAAAGTCAATGAAGAAATTCAGAAAAAAGTAAAGGCAAAAGTTTATTATAACGATTTCGACTTATCTTTTTTCAAGCATTTCCCTGCTTTAACGATTTCCCTAAAAGACTTCGGAGTAGTAGGCTACTCGCCATTTTCAAGTGATACGTTGATTCAAGCAAAAGAGTTTTCATTAGCAGCAGATTTAAAATCGATTATTTCTGGCGACAAAGTAGCGATTAATTCTATCGCTATTGATAGTCCCAAAATTCTGATTAAGGTATTACCCGACGGCTCTGCCAATTATAATATCTACAAAACGGACTCGCTACAGGTTCAGCAGGAAGAGACAAAAACTAAGAGTAATTTTAATATAGGAATTGAGTCGTGGAAATTGACAGACGGACAAATTACTTATGACGATAGACTAAAAAATACACTTGTATCGCTCAAAAATATCTCTCATGAAGGTTCGGGAAATATCGGTTCAGAAATCTATGATTTGACGACTAATACTCAAATAGAAAAAGCCTCAATTAGCTACGGAGGAACGGAGTATTTGCATGAAAAAACGTTATCGGCAGATATGAAGATTAATATCGACCAAGCTAAAAATAAGTATACATTCACGAAAAATACTTGGAAAGTCAATGATTTTACCCTCAATTTTGATGGGTCAGTAGCCATGCCTGACACCTCAAATATTGTATTAGACATCACCTATGGCTCACCAGAAAACACCTTTAAAAATTTACTCTCATTGGTGCCCAATATCTATACTGACAAGTTTAAAGAGGTGAATGCTGATGGTAATATGAAATTCGATGGTTTTGTAAAAGGAACGATGAATGCTACTTCGTTCCCTACCTATGCCTTCAATTTATTGGTAGAAAATGCCATGTTTCAATATCCCGATTTACCTACTGCAGTTACAGGAATTAACCTTGACTTTAAGGCAAGCAATACTACCAACGACCTCAATAATTCAGTATTAGATATTAAAAAGTTTAACCTGAATTTGGGTAAAAATCCAATTACTGCTCGTGCTTTGATAGAAGGTTTAGGGAAATCTAAAGTAGATGCTGACGTAGTAGCTAAAATAGATTTACAACAAATAGGGCAGATATTCCCAATGAAAGGCTTGACCATGCGTGGTTTATATAACATGGATTTAAAGGCCAAAGGTACTTATGATACCCTTACCAAAGCTTTTCCACAAGTAAATGCAGTAATGAGTTTGGTAAATGGCTACATAAAGTCTGATAAATTCCCAGAACCTATTCAAGACTTGAATGTAAAAGCTAATTTAGTTAATACTAACGCCGCTTTAGCATCTACTCGTTTGGCCATTACTGAATTGAAGATGGTATTAGATGGAGAACCTTTTACGGCTAATGGTGTGATAGAAAATTTCGAGAATTATAATTGGGATATTAAAGCCAAAGGTAAAATAGATTTAACGAAGATTACGAAAATATATCCTTTAACGGATATGACTTTGAAAGGCAAAATCGATGCAGATATTGAAACCAAAGGGAAAATGTCGGACGTGAAAGCCAAACGTTATGCTAGTTTGCCAACTTCTGGAAAGGCTACGATGCAAGGGTTTGAATTTGTATCAAAAGAATATCCACAAGGTGTAAAAGTTACTTCAGCTGACATGAGTTTTACCCCAACGGCTATCAAAGTGACTAATGCGAAGGGCTTTTTGGGAACAAGTGATTTTGTTGCTGATGGGACATTTACCAATTACATGGACTATGCCTTAAACAATGGTACTGTAAAAGGGAAAATGAATGTAAAATCGCAGAAGTTCAATGTAAATGAATGGATGACTGACAGTCCTAAGCCTGCCGCAGGTACTGCTGGAACGTCTGCTCCTTTACAAGTAGTTGAAATACCTAAAAACATTGAATTAGTACTAGATTCTGATATTGGTGAAGCCCAGTACAGTTTGATGAAAATGCAAAATATTAAAGGGGCTTTGGTTGTAGGGAATGGTGCTGTAAAAATGCAAAATGTAGCTTTTCAATCGTTGGGTGGAAAATTTACTACTAGTGGTACGTATAATACCTCAAATTTAGCGCATCCATTATTTGACTTTGCATTGAACCTTGAAAACGTAGAGATTGCGCAGGCTTATCAACATTTGAATATTGTAAAATACTTGATGCCTGTCGCTCAATACTTAATTGGTAATGTAACCTCTAAAATGCAAATTGGAGGAGAATTAGGGCAAGATATGATGCCTAAATTGAATACTTTGAGTGGAGATGGTTTGATGAAAGTATTACAAGCAACAATATCCGAGAGTAATCCATTGGTTCAAAAATTGATTGAAACTACCAAAATTGCGAACTTGAAAAATAGTAAGCTGAGTAATTTGTTGATGCAGTTTGAAATAAAGGATGGTACGTTTGCCGTAAAGCCATTTGATATTAAGTTTGACGATTATAAAATAACAGCTAGCGGTCGTCATGGTCTGACGGGTTCAATGGATTATAATTTACAGATGGATGTGCCTTCAGGTAAAATTGGAGAGGCTTTTGGGAATGTATTTCAGAAATGGACTGGCAAAAGTTTACAAGGAGCTGACAGAGTAAAATTCGATTTACAATTGAGTGGAAACCTTAAAAACCCAGTTTTTGGTTTCAATGGAAGTAGCACAGCTAACTCATTAAAAGATGTGGCAAAAGCTACTTTACAAGCACAAATTAATGAGGAGAAAGATAAACTCTTAGAAAAACTAAATGTCAAAAAAGATGGTTTGCCGTCGCAGGTAATTTTAGACAAAGATGTCATGGAGGCCAAAGCCAAAGCTACGGCTGATAGTATCAAAAAACTAGCAGCAGATAGGGCAAAAAAATTATTGGAGGAACAAAAGAAAAGTGTATTAAATGGACTTTTCAACAAAATAAAGCCAGCGAAGAAAGATACTGTTTAGTTTAAGTGATTAGTGATTGGTGATTAGAATTTTACTTAAACAAGGCAACCTATTTTAGGCAAGGACAAATGACAACTCACAATTCAACACTCGCAATTCACAACTGATACTTATGTCTAATCACCAATCACTCAGAAAAATCACTCAATAAAATGATTACTTTCACAGCATTGCTTCAAAAATTTGACAAAAAAGGAGAGAAAACAGGCTGGACATACTTTGAAATTCCTGCTGATATTGCTCAGCAAATCAAGGCTGATACTCGTGTGAGCTTTAGAGTAAAAGGGAAAATAGATAATTTTTCAATAAAATTGACAGCACTTATTCCAATGGGCGAGGGTGACTTTATTTTGCCAATTAATGCAACCATTAGAAAGGGCATTCGAAAGACTGAAGGAGCGACAGTTCAAGTAAGTTTAGAAGAAGATAAAAGTGAACTGACGATCAATGCGGAGCTATTGCTTTGCCTAGAAGATGACGAAAAAGCCTCAAAAGCTTTTCATGCCATGCCCAAAAGTCATCAGTTTTATTATAGTAAATGGATAGAATCAGCCAAGACTATTGAAACCAAAACAAAGCGCATTTCAATGACAGTCCAGAGCCTATCAATGGGCATGGATTATGGGCAAATGTTGAGACATTTCCGTGATTTAGGAAAGTAATGGAGATATGGTTTAATGAAAATCAAGCCTCTAATACCATTCTTGGTCTATTCTACCAAGGTATTGTACTACTTTATTTCCTTCTAAAATAATCTGTAAATCCTCCGCTACATTCGGGTACATCGCTAAGTTTTTTAAGGAGGCAATTGGTTGCCAAACAACTTCTAAAGAAGAGGTTTCCTTAGGATTTAAAATAGGCGTACCATCAATAATAGTAGCCTTGAAGACACAATGAAGCACATCCGTTTTTTGCTGAGGTAATATCACTTCGCCTGCTACCAACATTTCTGCTACCGCTATTTGTATGCCTAATTCTTCTTGTAACTCCCTAATAAGGGTATCTGTGAGGGTTTCTCCTGGGTCTACATTTCCACCCGGTAAATTAAACACATCTGTATCACCATAGCGATAACGCATTAATAATACTTTTTCATTTTCAACAATCGCAACACTTGGGCGTACTTTCATAGGGTATTTCTTTATCGACTAAATTTACAAATAATCATCAAAGATGAAACGGATGATTATTTGTATATCTTAACTTTCTTAGCATTGATAATTTTAATTTTGTTATCATTAAAAATTACCAAATTTCCATTGTTTTTCTTCTTAGCTTCAATCATTTTAGAAGCTGATACTTTTAAGCCTTCAACAATTCTATTTTGTAATTCTAAGATTTTATACTTTTCCATGTTGAATAATAGATTTGTAAATTATATTTTGTTTATATCCACAAAGCATTTTTTCCTTATTGTAAGTCCTTACTTTTCTTGTCTTGACACAAGAAAAGTAACAAAAGAAAGTCAAGAAATTCCAAACTCGCTTCGCTCAGACAGTGGAATTTCACTAATTGCTTACGCCACAATAATATAAAACCTTTTCATCTTTCTATAACTAAAATAGGCATTTTATTTGAATTGCCAAAAAGCAGAGGATTATTACATATAGTTCTTTGGCAATTTAATTTCATCAGCGTTAATAAATTCTTTACAATCAAGCACATTTGGTAGAATATAGAATGAAGCAGTCGTTTTTCCAGCTCCATTACATCCAGCAATAATATATAGATTTTTAGGCGTCATTACTTTTATGAAGAGATTATCATTATCTAGCGCTATATAGGGGTTAAAGAATATCTTATTGTCTATACTTCAACAAACATAAAACTTAAACGCTTTATTTATATGAAAACCTCGCAAAAAACTTTAATAATTGCTTTAACGCTATTTATGCTTACTTCGCTTTCGTCGTGTTTTATTCACATAGAAGACCCTCTGCCTGCTTATCGCGAACAACAAGAGTTTTTTTATTTAAAAAACTTTGATCAATTAAAGATGGGAAGTGCATTTCATGTAAATGTTTCCCAAGGGAATCATTATGGAATACAAGCCATTGGTGACGAAGAAGACCTCAATGATTTAGATGTATACGTTCGAAACGGTATTTTGTATGTTGAGTATATAAATTATAGAAGTCGCAGATACAATATGAATATCAATATAACGATGCCAACGTTGAGAAGTGTAGATTTTTATGGAGCATCCAATTCTTACGTTGAAGGATTTTCTGTCAAAAACCTAACTATTTATCTCTCTGGAGCATCTAAACTTGAAACCGACTTGGATGCTCAGAACCTCAATTTTGATGTTTCGGGAGCGTCGCAATTGATTATGAAGGGATATGGCGAAAAAATTATCAGCTCGGTTTCTGGGGCATCTCAGGTAAACAATTTCAATTTTATTACAGGTGAACAAACCCTTGATGTTTCGGGCGCAAGTAGAGTAAAAGTAAATGCAATCCGATTTTTGAGGGTAACAGCCTCAGGGGCAAGTAATGTAAGATACCGAGGGACTCCAACGCTTGAAAGAAGTCTTTCTGGTGGGAGTTCTGTCGAAAGAGATTAATTTCTAAACCTAAATTGTAAAAAGGGGCAATATATTGTTGCTCCTTTTCTATTTTTGAGGCTGTATCCAATTTCAATAACACAGACTCATGCCAAGCATCAAAGATATTACCAATTATTTAGAGCAACTCGCACCGCTAGCCTACCAAGAAAGCTATGATAATGCAGGTTTAATTGTAGGGTCGCCCGAAACTACTGTTACAGGGATATTGGCTACGCTCGATTGTACCGAAGATATCATCCATGAAGCCATTAAACGTGATTGCAACCTTATCGTAGCGCATCATCCTATTGTTTTTAAAGGGTTGAAACGTTTTAATGGAAAGAATTATGTAGAACGTGCCGTAATGCTGGCTATCAAAAAAGACATTGCTATTTATGCTACACATACCAATTTGGATAGTGTAAAAGGCGGTGTAAATTATATGATTGCTGAAAAGTTGGGCTTAGAAAATGTAAGAATCCTTTCGCCAAAAAAGCAAATTTTAAAGAAGTTAGTCACCTTCGTTCCTGTCGAAAATACCAAAGCAGTACTAGAGGCAATTCATACTGCGGGTGCAGGACAAATAGGGGAATATAAAAACTGTAGCTTTTCGACAGAAGGGACAGGGAGATTTACTCCTTCGGGCAGTGCCGACCCATTTATTGGAACCTTGAATGAAGCTGAAGAAGTATCAGAAAATAGGATAGAAGTAATTTTTGATGCACCTCAGGAGTCTCAAATATTGAGAGCTTTAAAAAAAGCACATCCTTATGAAGAAGTAGCTTATTATTTAAGCATTTTAGAAAACGAAAATCAAGAGGTAGGCTCAGGCGTTATTGCAACGTTGCCTGAAAGTTTATCAGAAATTGATTTTTTGACGATGTTAAAAACTAAAATGAATTTGAAAGTGGTGCGTCATACACCATTATTAGGCAAAGCAATTAAGAAAATTGCGCTTTGTGGAGGAGCGGGTGGATTCTTACTAAGAGATGCTATCAGACAGGACGCTGACGTGTTTATTACAGCAGATTACAAATATCACGAGTTTTTTGATGCCGAAAATCAAATTATTATCTGTGATATAGGACATTATGAATCAGAAGTTTATACAAAGGAGTTAATTGTTAGGTATTTGTCTGAAAAATTTAGTAATTTTGCGGTTCTCAAAAGTCAGGTCAATACAAACCCTGTACAGTATTTTTGAATTTAGTTATCAGTGATTTGTTATTGGGCCGAATAGATTAATTATCTTTCCGTAAAATCGACGATATTTAGTCTCTTTGCAACAATAACTTAATACCGATAGCGGTTACACAGATAAAACCGAATATAACCAATGGCAGCAGTAGCAACCGAAACAACCATTGCTCAGAAATTAGAAGCTCTTTTGAAGCTTCAAAACATAGATTCAGCCTTGGATGGCATCAAAAAGATGCGTGGCGATTTACCCGAAGAAGTACGTGATTTGGAAGATGAAGTTGCTGGTATTGAAACCCGTATTAGCAAATTCAACAAAGAAATCGCTATTTTGGAAGAAGACATTACAAAAAACCGTAATGCAAAGAAAGAAGCTGAAAAGTTGGTAAATAAATACAAAGACCAACAAATGAATGTGCGTAACAACCGTGAGTATGATGCAATCTCTAAAGAAATTGAATTGCAACAACTTGAAATGGAATTAGCGGATAAGCGTACACGTGAATTTGAATTCAAGATTTTGAATAAAAAAGATGACGTTTCTGAAACAGAAACTCGTTTGAATACTCGTAAAAAAGACCTTGATGCAAAAAGAAAAGAGCTAAGTGTGTTGATTGCAGAAAGCGAAGAAGACGAGCAAAAATTGATGAGTAACCGTGAAAAGGCTGTAAAATTCGTTGAAGAACGTTTATTGCGCCCTTATGATAAATTACGTGGAAATTATCCAAATGGTTTAGCGGTTGTTTTAGTAAAACGTGGTGCTTGTGGAGGTTGTTTTAGTGCAGTACCACCACAACGTCAGGCCGATATTAAAGACAAGAAAAGAATAATTGTTTGCGAACACTGCGGACGTATTTTGGCGGATGTTGAAGACATCGTTTTCATTTCTAAAAAATAAGCCCTTAGGTTTGCTATCTAAAAAGCCCGTAACATAGTAGTTATGGGCTTTTTTCATATTCACTAACTAATGATTATTGAGTATAATAGCAGACAAAGCCATTAAATATTATTGCATAAATTTCGTTTGTACAATAATAAACTTATTATAATGATACAAACCTCTTTGAACCTCTCTGATACTTTCTCCAATTGGTTTGCTAAACGTATTTCCAGAACCATTTACCTGTGTTTTGGGATAAGTATATTATTGTTTTCTTTTCAAGGTAAATCCTCAGACTTCAATATGAATGCCTCTATGCAAAAGGCGTATTCAGAAATTTTGAAATTGAAGCTTGCAAATGGTAGAAGTATTTTGGCAAACGATAAGACCGTCAATGGAATAAATCCCTATTTGAAGAGTTATGCAGATTTAGTAGAATTAATGATTACGGAAGATAAATCGCTCTATGAAAAATTCATTGATAATCAAGACCAGCGATTGGACTTTATCGAAAGTCTAGACAAAAAATCTCCCTACCAACGTTTTCTAAAAGCAGAAATACACTTACATAGCGCTTTTGTGAAATTAAAATTCGGGCATGAAACAAAAGGCAGTTGGGAAATAATCAAAGCCTACAAGCTTTTGGAAGCCAATGCTAAAGAATTTCCAGATTTCTTACCCAATCAAAAATCATTAGGCTTATTGCATATTTTAATTGGCTCAACTCCTGAAAATTACCAGTGGGTTATTAAACTAATTGGGCTAAAAGGGAATGTAAAATTAGGGTTAAGTGAAATCCAACATGTTATCCAGAAAGACAGTATTTTTAGTGCAGAAGCACAGTTGGTTGATTATATTGTACATGCCTATATTTTAAAATTCAATTCAAAAAAACTCAATGAGTTCCAGCAGTTTATCCATCACCATCAAGATAATCTATTATTCCAGTTTTTGGGTGCTACTACTTTAATGAAAGAAGGTAAAAGCGAGATAGCATATAATATCCTAGAAAACTGTCCAGAAGGAAACGAATATGTAGCATTTCCTTTTCTGGAATATCTTAAAGCCGATATTTTATTGCAAAAGGGACAATACCAATTATCATCAAAAGGCTTTCAAAATTTTTTGCCTCGATACAAAGGCTTTAACTTTGTAAAAGATACTTACTATAAAATATTCCTTTGTTATTGGCTGAATAATGAAGATGCGAAAGGAAGAGCTTTTTTAGAGCGAGTGAAGGCTTCTGGAGAAAACATTGTAGAAGCAGACAAAGCCGCTACTAAATTTGCCGAAAATTATTTAGCAGATAACCCTAAAAAACCTATTAGTCAGAAAATACTGATGAAAGCTCGTTTGGCTTGTGATGGTGGTTTTTACGATAAAGCTTTGGCAATTTTAGAAAAATATTCTGAGGGTAATTTTGAATTAATTCAAGACCGAATGGAATTTAACTACCGAAAAGGAAGAATTTTGCAGTTATCAAACAATATTCAGCAAGCAATTCCTTTTTATGAACGTACTATTGTATTATCTGAACAGCAGACCGTATCTTTTGGCGCTAGTTCAGCCTTGCAACTGGGCTATATTTATCAGGCAAAAGGAGAGAAGGTAAAGGCAAAAAGCTATTTTGAAAAAGCTATATCGTATAAAAAACACGAGTACAAAAATTCTATAGATAACAAAGCAAAAGCCGCTTTGAATGAATTAGGATACTGAGGAGTTGGGAGTTTTGAGTTGAGTTTCGTTAACATTAGTTGTAACGATTATACCCGCTGATTTACACAGATTTTTTACGCTGATTTTTACTGATAATGCGTATCTGCGAAAATCAGCGGTTTTAATCTGCAATATCTGCGGGAAAATAAATAGAAAAATAAAACATACTAACAGAATAAATAATCAGAACCTAACAATCGAATTCATGAAACTATTAAAGCTATTTTTAATAATCTTTATTTTACAATTTTTCGCTCAAAAAGTTAGTGCACAAGCTATCAGCTATTATCCTTTTAGTAATCAACTTTCTGTGGCTACCAATCCTACAAAAGTTATTTGGATGGATTTCCGTTTTCAGATGAACTCATTTATTTCATCTTTGAATACAGAACCAGCTTTGATGGTTAATCTTGGCTATACTAAAAACACCAATATTTATGCTGGTGGCGGGGTAAACTTAGGCATTGTAGCAGCCCTTGTCGATAATAAAGATGTCGTAAAAGGCTATTTTGGAAGTATAGGAATGCGTTCGTATCCTTTTGAAAAGACACCAAAAGTAAGCATTAACTTTGAATTAAGCCCTTATGTGAATTATGACGGAACAGCGGGTACTTTCAGGGCATGGTTAGGAGTAGGGTATCATTTCGGAGGAGGCAATAAATAATTTTAAGGTCGGCAGGTTGATAAAAACAAAGTCCCTAGCGTTATAAAACATGCTAGGGACTTTATTTATAAATAGCGACAACAATTAATTGATTTTAAATTGTACCCTTCTATTTTTTGCTTTATTTTCATCAGTATCATTCGGCACTAGCGGTTGGGTTTCTCCATAGCCTTTGGCGGTCATACGGTCGGCCTTGATACCTTTTGCTGTTAGATAATCAACTACAGCCTTTGCTCTTTTTTCTGAAAGCTTCAAATTCGTATCGTCATTACCAACATCATCGGTATGAGCCGAAATTTCTACTTTAATAGTTTTATTACCATCCAATAACGTCACCAAACGATCTAATTCTTCACCAGATTCAGGCTTTAAGTCAGCCTTGCCAGTTTCGAAAGTAATATCCTGTAATTGAACTACCACATCTTTCTTCAACACTGCCAACGGCACTTTCTTCAAACGATCGCGGAAAGCATCCACTGTATCAGGCTTGAATGCACGAGAGAAAAAGGCATATCCTAAGGCATTGGCGGCAAATTTATAAGGCTTTCCAATTTCAAGAGTAACACTAGCAATATCCTTATCTACTTTTACTTCTAATAGTTGCTTCGTTTCGGCATCCATTACTTTTACTTTCGGGTCTTTCAGAATAGCCTTCGTGTCTTTGTCTAATAATTGGAATTGAAAGACTAATTTCTTTGGAATTAACTCAATATTCTTCTCGATATTATCCGTTTCTTTAGCATTAGTCATATCCATTTTACCACGGTAGGGTAAATAATCAGCCAATGGAGACGTAGTAATGTCATATTTGCTTCCTACACGATAAATAATAGAGAACAATCCGTTGGCATCCACCACCGTATTAATAGCCCTTTCTTTTACATTAGAACTCTTTGAAGTCAACTTGGTAGCGATTGGCTGTTTCGTAATGGCATCTATCACTTTTCCATCAACCGTTACTAGCTTGTATTTTCTGTATTTATCAGGAATCGTTACGGTGTAAATATCACCTGCTGTATGATAATACATTAAATCGCCAGCGGCAGAAACAGAGGCAAATTGGTCATCCTCCTCGGTATTGATGTATTCCAAGTTGATAGGCGTACTCCACGAACCATCATCTTCTTGAAAAGATTGGTACAAGTCAAAGCCACCAACGCCTTCTTTACGAACAGAGCTAAAAATCAATGTACGGTTATCAGCCATTATTCTAGGAGCTTTCTCGCAATCCATATTGATGGGTGCTGGGAGTTTCTCGGCTACACCCCATGTATCATCATCTTGTTTTTTAGATACCCAGATGGTATAACACAAAGCCTTATCCTTTCTTTTAGAAAAATTGTCACGGATAAAATACATTGATTTCCCATCAGACGAAACAGAAGGAAAACCTTCATAAGCTTTGGTATTGATATTAGTACTTACAGGCTTTGGTTCAGACCAATCTGTGCCATTCCATGAAGAAGAATATATGTCCATATCGCCTTGACCGCCTTCAAAAGAGGCAAAGAAATATAAAGTCTTACCATCATAGGTAATAGAAGGCCCACCAATCAAATCATTGTCTTTCCCTATTTTGTTGATATTAACAATAGGCTTTGGGGGAGTCCATCTGTTTTTTTCATTTTTTGTGGTATAATACAATTCCCATTTTCCCTCACCAGCACGGTCGGTTTCAAAAATCATTGTTTTGTTGTTGGCGCTGATAGAAGGGGCATATTCATTAAAGGTAGGATGGTTTACAGGAGGACCTAATGAGCGGCGTACTTGGGCAAAATTCATAGAGATATTGCACAGTAACAACATCATAGAAAATAGTAATGAGTTAAGACGATTCATTGAAATTTTTGGTTTGGTTGTATGAAACTTTCTAGGCTTAAGGGCAAAATCCAAAGATTTAAAAATACCAAATGTGCGGCATATCTGGGCTGGATTTCTAAACAAAAAACATGAATTAAAATATATAAAAAAGCACTGAATAAAGCACAAAATGCGAATACTTCTACTGAATTTAATTGCTTTTTTCTAAACAGTTTAACAAGATAAATGCCATTACTAAGATAACTGACTAACACAGTAAGCGTTGATAACATAAAAATAGCTTTGAGTAATAAATTCCAAATAGGATTTGTATTAGGCGGAACGCTTTTCGCAAAAAACCAATAAGAGGTAAAATAAGGTACTAATAAACGCATTGCTCGCTGTGGAGATTGACGAATGTTTTCTAGCCAATTAGCCTTGATTCTTTCAATAGCTTTTGGTTTTAATATGGTTCGTAAAGTTTCACCATTCCAGTCAAACGGTTCTGCAATTTTCTTGAATTGGGTAATGTCGTCAGCATTATAGCTTCCTTTGGCTTTGGCATTAAACCCTACATAAATGCTCCAAAGACCATTTTGTGGAGGTTGATAAGCCCATTTCCCCGATATATTGTGATATAAACCTATCGAAACAATTAAGAATACTATAAAGACAAGTACATATTGCCAAAGTGTTGCTTGTATCATTGAAAGTTTCGTTTTTGGACTAAACCACTTTAAGTAAGCTACCCCTATTCCGAAAAAGAGTAAATAATAAAAACTCAGTGGACGAACAAATTGAGCTATTCCAAAAACACAAGCAATTGATAAAAGTAAAAAAGTTATTGGTAAAATACCAAAAGAATTTCCTTTTTGCAAATACTTGATTAATAGAAAATTACCCAACACAAAAAAGAATAAAAAATTATACTCTGCCGCTAAAAAGCCCATTAAGCTTAGGTAGGATACACAGATGGAGAGACTGATGGTTCCAAGGTATTTTATCCATGACAACTGCGTTTTAAAGCTTAGGTGTGTAAGAACAATGGCAATAAGGTATTGGCAAAGATTAAGGAACTGTATCAGAGAAGGGTTGGATGAATCAAATATACTAAAAACCTTACTTATCAGAAATGGATGGCCCGGAGCTTGAAAGAAAAGAAACTGTTTAGACATCTTGCCCATTGTTAGATACAAAAGCGATTCATCATAATAGTTTTTAAAATCTGATATTTGTGTGTAATTCCATTGAGTTATCAATAATGTATAAAAGACAGAAAGTACAATAAAAAAAATACCAAAAGTTTTAAGCTCAAAAGAACTCAAAAAAGGCTCGTTCTCAGAAATTTTCATTAGTGATTAATAGAAAAATATTACAATAATTACGTACAATAAAAACTATCTTACTAGTAAGATAGCACCTTTAAATATTAAATCATTACTTGATTTTACCACATAAGCATATGTTCCTTCACTAAGGGGGCTGTTTTTATAAGTACCATCCCATGGAGTAGAATATCCCTTAGAATAGAAAATTAATTCTCCCCAACGGTCATATATTTCTACAATAACATCAGCATTGTTTTTAATTCCATATATCTCCCAAGTATCGTTAATGCCATCGCTATTGGGACTAAAAGCATTCGGAATCAGTATTTTATCAGATGATATACACTCTTTTATGATAAAAGTTTGTTCATTTTTTGAAGGCTTTTGAGGGAAACAAGGTTCTCCATCAGTTACTTCTACAGCTACTTTTACTTGATAATCTCCCGTTTTTTTAGGGGAAGTATAATCTAGCGCCTTTGATTTTGATGATTGAGTTACATCATCTATCTTCCACAAGTATGTAGAAGTTGTACTACCCCCATTTGCCGTAAAAGTTATTTTATCTCCTCCACAAGGAGCAGCACTATTGCTAGTAATAGTAATTATAGGCGGTGTATTGCCATTATAAAGAGCTTTTACTTCGGCAGCATTAAGTGGGCGGTTGTAAATATGAATATCGTCAACTTTCCCTTTAAAAAACTGTACTAACGATGAACGACAACCGATGGTAACTTTAGTATTGTTACCATAAGATGGCATGAATCCTCCTGTATTTTCAGACATTACTAATTGACCATTGACATACAAATACATAGTATTATTATCTCTCACTCCTACAATATGAAACCAAGCTGGAACTGTAGGTAGATATCCTTGGTGACAAAAGGGAACTCGAGAATCGCCTATGAGATATCCTCCAAAAGTCCATCCTGTAGCATTATAAGCTGAATTACTAAAGTCTAAAGATTGATCTCCCCCTGGTCCACCAATAGAAAAAGGATAACTATAGTTATTTATAAAAGGTATTTCGTCAGGATTTGTCCAAATAGAGAAACTGTAATTGTTATTTTTAAACTTATTGGCAGAAACCTCAATAAATTGATTACTCCCATTAAAGTTATAAGCACTCCTAGCATTTCCAAATCTATCTGTTGTTAGAGTAGCACCATTTATAGTACCATCATTTCCATTTCCAGACTCGTCTTTTGCATTACTATTAAAGGGATAGCAAGCTACTAGTCCACTTTTTAAATTAACTTGACCAATAATTGAATAGGAAAATAGAATTAAGCTGAATAAGATGTAAAAAACTTTTTTCATGAGTAAGCTTATGAGTCGGATTCTGTGGGAGCTATATTTTATCCTATTTTTTAATACTTTACTAAATAAACATACTAAAAAAGAAGAGCAATTAACTTACTATTAAAATAATTATTATCTCAGATAGAATACTGCTATATCAAGTAGATGAACAAATATTTAAATATTTTCTTTGTGATGATTAATGCATCTATCAAGTTTTCTCAAATAATTAATATAATATTTAGGGTCAAGTAAAATCAAATTTTTGGGGCTATCTTAAAAACTGTAACTTTGCCTTAGATACAATAACGAACCTTAAAAGATGACACAAATTAACAAAAATAGTGTACTGAAAACAATTTATCAGCATATCCCTTTTAAAAGACAACTATTTGAGCTTATCAGAACAGTCTATATTCCTTCAAAATCTGTATATCGTCATCTTTTTTTTGATGGAAAGTTTAAAGTGAAAGTAGAAAATGATAAATTTTTCTACATCAATCATTACAATACTCACGGCTTTATTATTGAAGATGGCTTATTTTGGGTAGGCTTGGGCGTTGGACGTGAAGGATATTCTTTAAGATTATGGACACAGCTATCAAAAACCTCTAAGGTTGTTTTTGATGTAGGTGCTAACACGGGAATGTACTCTTTATTAACAAAAAGTGTAAATCCAAAGGCAGAAGTATTTGGTTTTGAACCCGTGAAAAGAACGCATGAAAAGTATGTGGCCAATTGTAAGCTGAATAATTATGATGTAAAGGCTGAATGGATGGCCGTTTCCGACTTTACTGGAGAGCTTACATTGTATGATATTCCAGAAGCCAATAACTATAGTGCTACGTTGAACAAAGATTTCTCTGATGTTCGTCATGCCACGCACAAAGACACTCGCTTTGAGGCAAAAGTAAAGGCGACAACACTAAAGGATTATATAGAAGCAAATAATATCAGTAATATTGATTTGATGAAAGTGGATGTTGAAATGCACGAGCCAGAAGCCTTACGAGGGATGGGTGAGTATTTACAAAAGTTTCAACCTACGTTATTAATCGAAATCTTTACAGATGCGTTGGGTAAACAAGTTCAAGAAATTTTAAAGGGTTGTGATTATTTATTCTACAGCATCGACGAAGATGGTACAACTACTTTACAAGAAAGTATTATTGCTACAGACGAATCGAACTATTTGATTTGTCGCCCAGAGATTGCTAAAAACTTAGGCTTGTTGAAGGCGTAGTTTAGGAAGATGGGAGCTATCATTCATAAAAATACATGGGTCATTATCGTTCATTATAATGGAATAGAATGGATTGAACGCTGTTTAAGTAGTTTTGATAATAGTGCCTTTAAACAACAAATTATTGTTGTTGATAACAATTCACCTCAGCAAGAAGGAAAAGAATTAATTAAAAAACAATTCCCTCATGTAAAACTGATTGAATTAACTGAAAACATTGGTTTTGGGAGGGCTAACAATCTGGGCATTGAGTATGCCATCGCACAAAATGCTGAATTTGTTTTTTTACTTAACCAAGATGCTTGGCTGATTGAAAATGACTGTATTGAGCGTTTGTTACAAGTAGCAGAGCAACATCCTGACTATGGAATTATTAGTCCTATACATTACAACTCTACTAAAACAGCTTTGGATGAAGGTTTTGGAATGTACTTGGCAACGTCTAAAAACTGGCGATGGGCTTCAGATACTTTTTTTGATAAAAAGCAGGAAATCTATGAGATTCCATTTATTAATGCAGCTGCTTGGTTATTAAATGTAGATGCCTTTAAGAAAATAGGATTATTCGACCCTGATTTTTTTATGTATGGCGAAGATGTCGACCTTGTCAATCGTACGCTTTTTCATCAATATAAAATCGGCTTTGTTCCAAAGGCTGGTATTGTTCATGCCCGTGAAAATCGTTCAAAAAGCATTAATAAAGCAGGGCTTAGTTATTCTGAAAAAATGCAGTTTTACGGACAGTATTTGGCTTTGATTAAAAATGTTCGTTGGGGATTCTTTAAAGCCATGTTGAAATTTCAAGCACTATGGTTAACTAGCATTATAACACAAATTGCTCAGCAATCTTGGAAAAGAAGCTGGCAAATACTCATTATCGGATTGGGTTTGAAGATTAAGTTTATTCAACTCTATTCATCAAGACAAAAGTATAAACGGGGGTTCTCGAAATAATTTTGTTGTTTAATTCTTTTATATGGGCATCGTCATACGTCAAAGCATCAAAAGTTCAATCGTTACTTACGTCGGAGTAATTATCGGAACGGTCAATGTTTTGTTTCTTTATAATAAATTTTTATCACCTCAGCAATTAGGACTATATACTGCCTTGATTGGTTTTCCACAGGTATTTGCTGCTTTTTCAAATTTAGGAACGCCCCATGTAGGAGTAAGGTTTTTTAGTAGATTTTCTGACCCTGATAAACAACATAATGGCTTTTTGGGCTATTTACTGCTCGCTCCATTAGTAGGCTTTGTTTTGTTTTTAATGGCTTATGTAGGAGTAAAGAGTGTCTTCCAGTCTGTTTATATGGACAATTCGCCTTTGCTGATTCAATATTATTGGTATTTGCCCTTTATCACCTTTTTCCTTTTATATACCTCTACGTTAGAAACCTACAGTAAAGTACATTTGCGGATTGTAGTACCGACTATCCTCCGAGAAATTTTCCTAAAATCTTCTAATTCAATTTTAGCCTTACTTTTTGGTTTTAAGTTCATTACTTTCGACCAATTGATTAACGGAATTATGTTGGTCTATTGCTTGAATATCTGTTTTCTATTAATTTATATCAAAATCTTAGGTAAGCTTTATCTTCGTTTCGACTTTAGTTTCTTGAAGAAACCAATTTTTAAAGAAATGTATATGTATGGCTTATGGACAATTTTGGGAGGTGCAACAGCAACTATTTTACCTAATATTGAAAAATTGATGCTTCCTGCCTATAAAGGTGGATTAGATAGCACAGCCATTTTCTTTATTGCCTCAAGCATCGGTATGGTAATAGCTATTCCCAGAAATGCTATTGCTTCTATCAGTGAACCCCTTTTAGCGGAATCTTGGAAGAATAATAATTTAGCACACATCGAAGAAATTTATCAAAAGTCTGCCTTGAACTTATTGATAGTAGGAGGCTTTTTATTTCTTGGTATTTGGACGAATATCGATGAAGTTTTTCAAATTATTCCCAATGCAGCAACATATAGTCAGGGAAAATTTGTCGTGTTGATGGTGGGTTTATATAGTGTTTTCGATATGGCTACGGGACTCAATTCTGAAATTTTAAAAAACTCTCCTTATTATAAATACGACTTTGGGTTTTATATCATTCGCTTTATTGTGTTATTGTTGGTCAACCTTATTTTTATCCCAATTTATAGTTATAATGGTGCGGCCTTGGCGATGTTGGTTTCTGTAGTAGTGTATAATTTGGTGAAGTTTTTCTTTATTAAACACAAGCTCCAATTACAGCCTTTTAGTTTGGCTACCGTCAAAACCATTGTGTTGGGATTACTTACTTACGGCATTACTTTATTGATTCCGAGCTTTGAAGGGGACATTTGGATGAGCTTTGTAAACATTGCCATCAAATCAATTTGTATCACGATTGTTTTTGGCGGAGGAGTTTTATTTTTTAGAATTTCAGAAGATTTAAATAGAACAGTAGAATCTTTGTTTCGTAAAGTGATTGGTAATTAGTAAATAGTGATTAAAAATGGACTTTGTCTGTCTTGTTTTAAATATAAAACAGATAACCTAAATATAGATTTATTGTTAGCACATCTAATCACTAAGTACTAATCACCAATCACTAACCATAAAAATGAAAATATTATTTACTTTCGGTGGCTTGCCACATTATTATAACTTGGTACTCAATCGTTTGAATCGTATTGAAGGACAAGAAATCGTTGTGATTGCTCCTAAAAGTGGTGGAAAGACCGTTGGCTCTGGCGTACATCAAACCTTAGATGGCATTGAATTCAAAGTACATTTCTTAGAAGAATACAAAACACTTTGGGGAAAACCTTTCTTCAAAAACTTTATTGAAACGATTGAAGCCGAACGTCCTGATGTAATCGTTACGATTTGGCCGTATATTCTGGCTTTTGTGTATAATCCATTCTTGCTTTGGAAAATAAGAAGCATGGGAATCAAGTTGATTTTAAAGGAGATTCCATTTAATATCCCCAAATTTAAAGAAGCACTGGATTATTATGCCAATGGTGGAGTAGCCTCTGAAACGATGCAAACTAATTTAAAACCAAACAGTTTGGCTTTTAAATTAAAATATACTTTGCTAAAATATTCATACAAAAGAGCCTTTAATTTGGTAGATGCTCACGTAGATTATACCGAAGAGGCTTATGAAATATTTGGCAGTTATGGAGTACCCAAAGAAAAGATTTTTGTTATTTATAATTCTCCAGATACCGATTTGATTTTAGCAGACAAGGCTAAAATTGAAGGAATCAATACGGTTTTGCCAGAAAATCCTTTACGATTGTTGCATGTGGGTAGATTGGTAAAGTGGAAAAGGGTTGATATGCTGATAGATGTTTTCAAAAGACTCTTAGTACTGTTTCCTACCGCTGAATTAGTCATTGTGGGTACTGGTCCTGAAGAAGAAAATCTTAAACAACAAGCCATCACTTTAGGCATCGAAAAGCAAGTTGTTTTTACGGGCGGTGTGTATAAAATGACAGAACTAGGACAATACTTTAATGCATCTTTAGTGTATGTGTTGGCTGGGATGGGCGGTTTGTCAATCAACGATGCTATGTGTTTTGATAAACCAATTGTTTGTGCCGTAGCGGATGGAACAGAAAAGAAATTAGTACGAGATGGCTACAATGGCTATATTTTTGACGATGGGAATGCAGATGATTTATTTGAAAAATTAGCCGTACTTTTGTCAGACCCAGCAAAAACTCGTCAAATGGGACTAAACTCTGGACAAATTATCAGAGATGAAGTCAACATTCATGTAGTAATTAAAAATTACCAAAGAGCGTTTGAAAGCTGTCGGTCTTAAGCTGTTAGCAATCAGGTGTAAGTCGTTGAATTAATTATTGAGTTAATAAATTGCTTTTAACTAATCAGCGAAAATTAGCGGTTTAAATCTCTAAAAATCAGCGGGTAAAAAACTATACACAAAATATCAAAGAAAAGCTGAAAGCCCCACGCCGACCGCTGATGACCATATTAAAATGTTTGTTTTAAAATACATATTAAAAGGCCCATATCATGCTTTCAGAACACCTGAAAGTCGAGAATTACTTAAACTTTTCAGAAAGTACGGAGATGTAAAACGCTATGAAGCGCGTGAGATAACTTTTCAAGGGATGACATTTCAAGTACCCGACTGTATGTCTTTCCTTTTCCAGTTTCAAGAAATTTTTGTTGAGCAGTTTTATAAATTCAATACTACCTCTGCAAAGCCAGTGATATTAGATTGCGGAGCGAATATTGGTTCGAGCTGTGCATTTTTCAAAAGACAGTATCCCGATGCGAAGATTACGGCTTTTGAAGCAGATGCAAAAATTGCACAAATCTTACAGGCAAATCTCAATAAGAATGGATTTTCAGATATAGAAGTAATTAACAAAGCCGTTTGGATTGACAACGAAGGAATTGAATTTGCTTCTGAAGGCTCGGATGGTGCGTCTATTTATGGTGAAGGAGCGAAAGTAAAAGTTGCATCTTTTCGCTTGAAAGATGTACTTGATGCAACACCAAGTGTTGATATGCTGAAAATGGATATTGAAGGAGCAGAAACAGCCGTGTTGAAAGACTGTGCAGATTCGCTAAAGCATGTGAAAAATATCTTTATTGAATATCATGCATTCCCAGAACAAGCACAGGAATTAGGAGAAATATTGAATATCATGGCTAACAATGGTTTTAGATACTTTATCAATTCTGCTCAAGACCGCACACAACCTCTCATCAATCATCGTTACAAAGGCAATGATTTAATGGATTTGCAATTAAACATTTTTGGCTATCGTCCATAATATGAAAATCACGATTTTAAGCACATTTGATACTTTTGGCGGAGCATCTATCGCAGCCTCTCGCCTGAACAAAGCCTTAAATGGCAATGGCTTATTATCAAAGATGCTTGTACAAGACAAAAAAGGGAATGCCTCTAATGTTGAAACAATAGCCCCCAATTGGTTTTTAAAGAAAGTTGCCCTAGCTAGGTTTGCTTTAGACCGCTATCAGTTTGCTTTGTTCGAAAAATCAAAAGCAGTAAGATTTATCTTCTCTCAGGCAAAGATTGGGGTTGATATTAGTCAACACTCGTTGATTCAAGAGACAGATATTATCCATTTGCATTGGATAAATTTTGGTTTTCTTTCGCTAAGTGCTATCCAAAAACTTATTGAAACTAAAAAGCCTATCGTCTGGACTTTACACGATATGTGGGTTTTTACGGGAGGCTGTCATTATTCAAGAGACTGTCACAATTATGAAAACAGTTGTGGTAATTGTTTTCAATTTCTCAAAAATCCTTCTCCAACTGATCTCTCTCATCAAGTTTGGCAAACCAAACAAAAGATTTTTCAAGATGCCAATATTACCATCGTTGCTTGTAGTGATTGGCTAGCAGACATAGCACGAACAAGTACTTTATTACAAGGTAAAAAGATTATATCCATTCCCAATCCGATTGATACCAATTTGTTTAAGCCTTCACCTAAAGCTGTAGCACAATCGCATTTTGAATTGGATAGCAATAAGCGATATATCCTTTTTGCTGCTGCAAAAATCAGTGATGTTCGAAAAGGATTTGTCTATTTCAAAGAAGCATTAGAGATTCTGCAAGAGAAGTATTCGGTTGATAAAAATACCATTGAATTAATTATTTTTGGACAAGCCCAAGCATCCGATTTTGACAACCTTCCATTCAAAGTAAATGTGTTGGGTAAGCTATCAGACTTATCTACAATTGCTTTGGCGTATTCAGCAGCATCGGTTTTTGTGGTTTCGTCCTTAGAAGACAATTTGCCTAATACCATCATGGAATCTATGGCTTGTGCTACGCCCGTAGTTGGTTTTGCCACAGGAGGTATTCCAGAAATGATTACTCACCAAGAGAATGGCTATTTAGCAACATTCAAATCTGCTGAAGAACTTGCCCAAGGAATTTATTGGACATTGTTTCAAGCAGATTATGCCACTATTTGTGAAAAAGCAAGGCAGAAAGTAGTTGAGCATTATGCCGAAGAAGTAGTTGCCAAACAATACAAGGCTTTATACGAATCATTACAATGAAACTAAGTATTATCACGATAACTTATAATGCCGAGAAGTTTCTAACTAGGACAATCGAAAGCATTTTAGCACAAACCAATCAAGATTTTGAGTATATCATCATAGACGGAAAATCTAAGGATGCTACTTTGGCTATTGCAAAATCTTATGGAGAAAGAGTAAATCTTTTGGTGTCTGAGCCTGATAAAGGTTTGTACGATGCGATGAATAAAGGTCTGCGACTAGCCACAGGCGATTTTGTATGGTTTATGAATGCGGGTGATGAAATTAATGATAGTCGAGTGGTTTCGACTTTTATGCAGGCTTTGGAAGATACTAAGGCAGATGTATTTTACGGAGATACTTATTTTGTAGAAGAGAACGGGAATATTCAAGGGTTACGCTCAGAAATTACACCTCATCGTTTGCCTAAAAACCTTAAATGGCAAGATATGAATTTGGGTATGTTGGTATGTCATCAAGCTTTTATAACCCGTAGGAGCATAGCCCCATTTTACTTAGAAAATAACCTGAGCGCCGATGTTGATTGGGAGATAGAATGTTTAAAAAGAGCTAAAAAAATACAGTATTTAGATACTGTTGTAGCCAAATATTTGGTAGGAGGGATTTCCAACAAACAATTAAAACGTTCTTTATTAGACCGCTACGATGTACTCAAAAAACATTTTGGATTATTGGGCGCTATTTGGGCTCATGTTCTCATTACTATCCGTGGTGTAAAATTAATCATTAAAAAGGGAGGGAAGTATTGGTAGGCATTACCAAAAATGTTCTGGCTTCTAAGGATAATACTTCTTCTTTTTGATAAAATAACAAAGCTCTGTCTCGTAGTGCATACTCACTACTTAAAAAAGCATTGCAAGTGTCTATTAAGGATTTATCTCTACCAAATCTATCTAAGAATGCATCAACGGTCTTGAGCCAAAACCAAGTAAGGGTTTCATGATAACCTCTCTCAAAACTTACAGGTCCCCCCACCGAACTATTGAATAGAATAATCCTTTGACGAACCAATAACATTGCCTGTGTAAGGTTGTATTGGCGCAAGTACCACACGCCCATTGCTAAATGGGCTTCATGCGTCCAAGCATCTGCTGGTAAGGTACAGGTATTAAATTTTTCGATTAGGGTTTCGATGTCGGATTCGGATTGGAAAAGACGCATAGAATTTAAACTTTTTACTGGCGACTGAAGTCGCCAGCTAATAGAAATGAAATATATTTATTCAGCCAGCAAATTAATCATTTCAAAGAATTCATCATCTATATTTTTAACCTTATGATGATTTTCTTGATTAAAAATATATCGTTTTACTTTTCCTACATTTTGTGGACTAACAGAAAATACACCATAGCCATCTTGCCATTGAAAATGATTGTTCACAAATCCAGATTCATTTACCCATTTGGAAGATTCTCCTTTTAAAACTTTGATTATTTCAGCTACTGTTTGAGTCGATTTCATCTTGAAAAGACAGTGTAAATGGTCTTCCACTCCATTGATTATTTCAAGTTGGATGTTTTTATTATGAGCATGGTTTCTGATATGCTCAAATAGTTTGTACCGAAATGATTTGTGTAAACAGGGCTCTCGGTGTTTTGTTGTCCAGACAGTATGGACATAGATATAGATTAGATTTCCTGTCATTGCATATTTTTATTGAGGGTGTATACTTTTATTAGCAAGGCAAATTTCTATTAGCGGGCGACTTAAGTCGCCCGCTAATAGAAAAGAGGAATTAAATTCCCAAAATTTTCTTATTCAATTCCACATCAGCACCACCACCAGCAAAATCATCAAATACTTTAGATGTTGCCTGAATAATGTGTGAATCAATAAATGGAGCACCTTCAGTAGCACCTTGAACAGGGTCTTTAATAGCACATTCCCATTCTAACACTGCCCAGCCATCATAACCGTATTGTGTTAATTTAGAGAAAATAGAACCAAAATCAACCTGACCATCGCCTAAAGAACGGAAACGACCAGCACGATTTACCCATGACTGATAGCCACCATAAACACCTTGTTTTCCTGTTGGATTAAACTCAGCATCTTTTACATGGAACATCTTGATTCTTTCGTGATAGAAATCAATGTATTGTAAATAATCTAAACATTGTAATACAAAGTGAGATGGGTCGTAAAGCAAGTTAGCACGTTTGTGATTGCCTACTTTTTCTAAGAACATTTCGAACGTAACGCCATCATGTAAATCTTCACCAGGGTGGATTTCGTAGCAAAGGTCAACACCTGCTTCGTCGAAAGCATTCAAAATTGGTAACCAACGGTTTCCTAATTCTGTAAAGCCTTGATCAACCAAACCAGCAGGGCGTTGTGGCCAAGGATATACCGTATGCCACATCAATGCACCAGAGAAAGTGGCATGCGCATTCAAACCTAGGTTTTGAGACGCTTTTGCAGCCCACTTCAATTGCTGAACTGCCCATTCTGTACGAGCTTTCGGATTGCCTTTTACTGAATCTGGAGCGAACCCATCGAACATTACATCATAAGCAGGGTTTACTGCTACTAACTGTCCTTGTAAGTGCGTTGAAAGTTCAGTGATTTGGATACCCTTATCAGCCAATTTTCCTTTTAGTTCATCGCAATACGTTTTTGACTCTGCTGCTAATTGAAGGTCGATAGCACGAGCATCCCACGTAGGAATTTGTACCCCTTTGTATCCCAAATCAGCTACCCAAGAAGTGATAGAATCAAGGGTATTAAAAGGTTCTGTATTATCTAAAAATTGAGCTAAAAATATAGCTGGTCCTTTGATTGTTTTCATGGAATTAATTGTGAGTTGTGAATGAGTGAGTTATGAGTCTGAACTCTTTTTTCTCAATAGTTCTCCTGTTGTTTTTCTAGATTTTGATAGAATTTTTAATATTTCATTTCCTTCTTCCATTAAACTTTTCAATTTTACTTCTTGAAAGAAATTAGCATCAATTGAATATTCTATCCAAAAAATACTTTCATCCAGTTCTTCAATGACAATACTTAATTTGGCAAAAAACTCTCTGTTACTTCTTGCTCTTCTTACAGCACGATAATTAGCAACAGATGAAGCAGAAGAGCGAGCTAATTGTCGTGCAATATTTTTGGCAGACAACGACCTTAAAAATAATTCATCACAAACAGGAATACACCTAAGTCCAAAGCTTTTTATTCTTTGGAACATTGTTTCTGCAAATTCTCTATTTGTAAAACTATTTTGCACTTATCTATTGTCTGATTGTGTAGTAACAATAAATTTTATAGTTGTGAATTAGCGTCGTAATGAATTTTTATTCACCATTCACTAACTCACAACTTTATAACATCACTAAACGCTATACCTTCACCCAGCTTTGGCTTCTGTGGCTATCAAGGATTCTTTCGCAGATTAATAGTTCTCTGTAACCATCGGCAAAAGTAGGATAGTTTGGTTTTTCTGGTTGTTTGCCTTCCGCAATGGCAGCATATACTTCCTTGAATAATTGCTTAGAAGTATCAGGGAAACCCTCATTGTGTCCACCAGGGAAAGTCATCAAAGCACTTGCTTCTGGATAAGCTAAAGAAGGGTCACGCATTAATGATTGGTTGTAGCCATCACGGTTACCAATCCAAAGTTCGTTTGGTGCTTCTGAGTTGAAAGCAAATGTTTTCTTGCCACCAGAAATTTCTAGTTTCAATTGGTTTTTGCGTCCCGCTGAAACTTGTGATACCGTTACTGAACCACGATTTCCGTTGTCAAAACGCAATAATACGTTGGCATGGTCTTCAGTAGTGATAGGTACATCAGCATAGTCTTCTGGTTGAAGCATTTTGCCTGAATACGTTTCTACTGGTTTCAATGGCTTCTTACGAGTTTTGTGGATAGTGTTAAAATCAGCCATTACTTCAACTGTTTTTAATCCTGTGATATACTCGATAATATCCATTAAGTGCGAACCAATATCGGCAATAGCACGCGAATCTCCAGATTTATCTGGTTCTAAACGCCAGTTATAATCTGTTTCGTAAAATAACCAGTCTTGTAAATAAGAGCCGATTACTGAATATACTTCACCTAAATCACCTTTTTCACGCATCGTTTTCATTTGGCGAACCAAAGGATAATAACGCAAGTTAAAGTGAACCGCATTTACCAAGCCAGTTTCAGCAGCTAATGCTACCAATTCTTCCGCTTCGTGTAAATCTTTGGCTAATGGCTTTTCGCAAACAACGTGTTTTCCTGCCAATAAAGCAGCTTTCGATTGCGAATAATGTAAGAAGTTTGGCGTACAGATGTGAACACAAACAATGTCTTCCATTGCTAAAAGTTGTTCAAATGTACAAGGACGTTCGATGCCTAATTGTGTAGCCTTGGCAGTAGCTAATTCGATATTTACTTCACAAAGAGCAGTTACTTCCACATTAGGAAGTCTTCTAAGAGCTTCGATGTGCGCGGGTCCAATAAAACCGGTACCGACTACACCAACTTTAATTTTTGACATGAGTTAAATATTTGGATTTGGGGATAATAAATTTATTTTGATTGTTTTATTTATATGTGCGTTTCTCGTGAATATATCCACAAAAAATACTTTTATTCTTTAGAAATTAAATTGGAAACATCCCAAAGTTGCCACTTTTTATTTTTGATATTGCCTTCATTTTTTTTTAGAAGTGATAGAAAAAGAGATAAACCCAGAGGCTCATTACCATTTGCATGCACTAATACTAAACTTCCTTGCTTTATTAACTGACCTTTAGCTAGCCATGCGTCACTGCCGAGAGGTAATAGTCCATAAGAAAGAATCTGATCAAAGATAGGCTTACTGGAAACCAAGCCCGGAAATCTAAAATATATTGAGGGAACAAGACCGTTCATCAACATAGCTTGTTCATTTAAAAATACTTCGTTGGCAATCACTGTCCCTTTTTCAAGTAAGAAATTATCGATTAAAGGTAATTTTGGGTCATAATGATGATTGAAGCTATGGTTAACCCAAGTAATCTCTAAATTCCCAGCAGTTTCCTGACTTATCAACCATTTTAAATCATCCTGATGACTTTTCATCCATAATCCAGTTACGGTAATCGTAATAGGCACAGGGCGTTCAGAAACTTCAAAACCTTTGATAACACTTGTGAAAAAACTTCTTGCAAGGGGTTTGGTTGAAGGGCATAAATCTACAGTTAAACTAAACCCATTGAGGGTTGAATCACTTTTTTCGATGCCAGCATCTTGCAGTCTATAATCTTTTGCCTTTTCAAAATTCCACGCTTGAATATATTTGCTTTTTTGATAGCCTTGCAGTACTTCATCCCATTGGAGAGGTTGAACGGCTACATTTTTAATAATACTAGTTTTTAATGTATTAGGGTTAATGCCCAGATACATCAGATTACCATTTTGCACCCATTTCCGAACAACCAAACCTTCTGAATATTTCCCAAAAAACACTTGATAATCAGTAAGCTGAGCCAATGATTTGGTAAAGCACACAACTGTAAGCAAAAAAAATAAGCAATATTTCATCTTAAATAGAGATAGAATTTCTTCAATTTCAGATTGCGTTCACACAAAAATAGAAAAGACTTTAAATAAAATTATGTTGCTTTGTCTGTTCAGTTTTATGAATAATTTTCAAATTTACAGAATAAATAATACCCTGCTAATATTTTTTAGAATTAGCAGGGTATATTAATGTATCAAAACGATAAAATGATTTTTCTTGCTCAATAAAGCTAGCTTAGAGTACTTAAACCAAAATGCTAACAATTACTTTATTTCACCAATATTCCTCTTTTAATTTCTACTCTGTCAGGCAAAATCATGGCTGAAGGATAGCTTTCTTTGATGTTTACAAAGTATCTTTCAGCGTCCATTCTATTAAGGAAGTCGCCAATTTTTACTTTATAAATGGGTTGTTGATAACTAAGGTAAGGGAATATCTCTGGGTAAGTTTGGTAAGTATAAATTTTGGCATCATCAGCCGCTTTTCTATCGTTACCCACATAAATTTGAATACGGAAACCATTAGCATAGCGTACGCCTTTGTTTCTAACCGAGATAGTATCTAAAATAGCATCCAGTTTCTTGTTGATGTGCATGGGTTCTTCTGTTAAATAACCCTTTTTTGACTTATTTTTATCATCGCTTAATGTATCGCCAGCTTCGTTTAGTTTTTTATACTTGGGTAAATATTGCGACAAATCCTCCTCATAAATTTTGTCTAATTTTTTATGAGATGTTTTTGAATTAGCACTACCAGAGGACGACCCTTTGCTAGAAACTACCTTTGAAGAACAAGCACTTAGAATGACTAAAAATATGTATAAACAAATTGAAAGGAAACGTTGCATATAAAATTGAGTTTTTCAAATAGACTTTTGGTGGTATTAGAAAAGAAGAATTCATCAAAGATACAATTTTTGACAAAAACTTGAAATACCCTTTACTCATTGTAACTTTGTTTGCTGTATTGTACTGAGTTAATCCTGATTTTTGATTTATAAATACCCATGAATATTCAACAAAATATTTCTTTAAAACCCTTCAATACTTTTGGTCTGGAAGCTTCTGCACAATATTTCGTTGAAGTAAGTACAGTAGAGGATTTAAAAAAAATACTTCAAAATCCTGATTTCAAGAAACTTGATAAATTATTCTTAGGCGGAGGTAGCAACCTTTTATTGACTAAAGATTACGAAGGATTAGTAGTAAAAATTGCCTTGAAGGGTATAGAAAAAGTTTTTGAAGATGAAAACCACATTCATATCAAAGCTGGGGCTGGTGAGATTTGGCATCAATTTGTGATGTATTGTGTTGAAAATAATTATGCAGACATTGAAAATCTTTCTTTGATTCCAGGCACGGTAGGAGCGGCTCCTATGCAAAATATCGGTGCTTATGGGGTAGAAATAAAAGATGTTTTTGAAGAATTGCAGGCGCTTAATTTAGAGACACTCGAAATAGAAACTTTTACCTTAACCGAGTGCCAGTTTGGTTACCGCGAAAGTGTTTTTAAGCATACTTTAAAAGGTAAATACGTCATTACGGCTGTTACTTTCAAGTTAAACAAAGTGCCAAATTTTAAAGTAGCCTATGGTGATATTCAGAAGACTTTAGCCGAAATGAATGTTACGGAACTGTCTATCAAAGCTATTAGCGATGCCGTAATTGCTATTCGTAAAAGTAAACTGCCCGACCCTGCCGAAATTGGTAATTCTGGAAGTTTCTTTAAAAACCCAGAGATTCCGCTAACGCAATATCAAAAACTATTGATAGATTTTCCGACATTACCAAGTTATCCAATTAACGAAACCACCGTGAAAGTACCAGCAGGTTGGTTGATAGAACAGGCAGGTTGGAAAGGCTTTAGAGATGGACAAATTGGCGTTCATGCTCGTCAGGCTTTGGTTTTAGTAAACTATGGTGGGGGCAATGGAAATGATATTAAAGCCCTTGCCGAAAAAGTTCAGCAATCAATTGTGGATAAATTTGGTATCAAATTGAGTCCAGAAGTAAATTATATATAACAATATCTCAAAACATGAATATCCCAAAATTAAAACATACCGAAACCAATAATTTTTTCTTGATGGCAGGAAGTTGTGCCATTGAAAGCCGTGATTTAGCGTATGAAATTGCAGAAAAAATTAAAGGATTGACAGACCAATTTGGTATTCCCTATATTTTTAAAGGGTCGTATCGCAAGGCAAATCGTACCAAATTAGATTCTTTTACAGGCATTGGTGATATTGCAGCCTTAGAGATTTTACAAGAAATTGGTAATCATTACGGCTTACCAACGGTGACTGATATTCATGAGTCGCAAGAGGCTGAAATGGCTGCGAAGTATGTAGATGTTTTGCAAATACCAGCTTTTTTATGTCGTCAGACAGATTTATTAGCTGCTGCTGCCCGTACAGGCAAAGCTGTAAATATCAAAAAAGGACAATTTATGGCGGGTATTTCTATGAAATTTGCCGTTGAAAAAATCCTGCATGAAAACCCTTCTGCACAGGTATTTTTAACAGACCGTGGTAATTCTTTTGGCTATGGCGATTTAGTGGTAGACTACCGCAATATCCCAGAAATGCAAGCCCATGGTGTACCTGTAGTGATGGATTGTACGCATTCATTACAAAGACCTAATCAAACAACTGGCGTAACGGGTGGACAGCCAAAAATGATTGAAACCATTGCAAAAGCAGCTATTGCTGTAGGAGCAGATGGTATTTTTATTGAAACACACCCGAATCCTGCTATTGCAAAATCTGATGGGGCAAATATGTTGCCTTTGGATAAATTAGAAGAATTGTTAGAAAAATTGGTTAGAGTACGTCAAGCAGTAATTTAAGTGATGAGCTAGTGTGTTAAAGTGTTGATATGTTGTGATTTATATTAACATTATAACAATGTTTATTTTACATTGACCACTTAATTATTAAATTAGGGATTGTTTGATTATTTTTATCTAAGGTATGTAAGTCGAATCATAAGAAGAGCAACGAGTATGGATTACTCTTGCTCTTTTTAGATTAGGTATATTCAATTCATTCAAGTTATTTTGTTTTTCAACGCTTATTCTTCAAAAACAATGTTCAGAAAATCCTTTTTACTAACTTCTATTGGTATTGTTCTTTCTTTGTGTACAGCCTACACAACACCAACATCTTATGCTTTTGATAGCCATCTACAAGAGCCAACCACCAAAACGGCGAAGGACTTTCCAGAGAAGTTTGAAACGGCTTCAAAAGGTCGTTATGAAGCTGATGTAATAAGTACTGCTACTGGTGAATGGAATTTGGACAATGCCATGATTGGTAGTGCTGAAAACGACTTGAAAAACGGAGAGAAGTCTGTTAGAATGAAAGAGAATGCCAAATTGACGATGAACTTCGATATTCCAACAGGCATTCAACTAGTGAAATTGAAGTATGGTGTTTATGGCACAGATGAGGAGGCAAGTTTTGAGCTTTGGGTTTCGACCAATGCGGGTAAAACTTGGATGAAAATGGGGAAAGCCATAAAAACGAAGGATAAAAAGCTAAAGTCGGTATCTTTTGAAGTAAATTTTACCAAGCCAAGTAGGATTGAAATCAGAAAAACAGATGGCACGGCGAATCGATTAAATATTGATGATATTAGCATTGTTACTTACTCAAATAATGCGAAACCAACCACTGTAGCACCTCCTGTTACTACCACTACAGCACCAAAAGAAGTGGAGGTAACTGTGTCCTTGGTGCCTACTCGTGATGATAATTTAGCCTTGGGGAATCCTTCAAAAGCAGTGGCTAATACGTCAACCCCTAATAATTATTTATTAACAAAAAATGCCTACACACTTTCGTATAATAAAAGTAAAAACATTGCTAATTGGGTTTCTTGGCATTTAAGCAAAGCTTGGAAAGGCGATGCTGCTCGCCAAAATAATTTCCGACCAGATAATACTTTACCAGCAGGTTGGTATCAAGTTACTCCAAGAGACTATTCGGATGCAGGATTTGATAGAGGACATTTATGCCCTTCGGATGACCGTGATGGAAGTCCAGAGGAAAACCAAGAGACTTTTTTCATGACGAACATGGTTCCACAAGCACCTGAGAATAACCGTGGAATCTGGAAACATCTAGAAGAATACACTCGGACTTTGATTGACCAAGGAAATGAGTTGTACATTTTAGCAGGAACTTTAGGTGAAGGCGGTACTGGTAGCAATGGAAGTGCCAAAGCAATTGGTAAAAATAATAACATCTTGGTGCCAGCATCTATCTGGAAAATAATTGTGGTTTTACCTGTTGGGGATAAAGATGTGGCTCGTATCAATACTAAAACTAGGGTAATTGCTGTAAATATGCCCAATCAGAATGCAATAGGAGCAGACGACTGGAAAAAATATAGGACATCGGTAGATGAATTAGAACGTTTGACGGGCTATGATTTTCTGTCTAATGTACCAACGAGCGTCCAAGCAGTTATTGAAGCGGGAGTTGATAAGTAAAGATTGTTAGCTAGATAACTGAAATAAAATGCCAAAAATCACACTGGAAACCATCATACAATCAGATATTGAAATCTGTTTTGATTTAGCTAGGAGCATAGATTTACACAAAATTTCTACTGCTCATACGAATGAAAATGCAATTGATGGGACAACGACAGGTCTTATCAATTTAGGAGAGACTGTCACTTGGGAGGCAAAACATTTTGGTATCAAACAACAATTGACATCAATTATAACGGCATTTAGTTATCCAAATCATTTTAGAGACGAACAGCTTAAAGGTATTTTTAAATCATTTGTTCACAATCATTCTTTTGAGGTAAAAGATGAAAACGTAATTATGACGGATGTTTTCATCTTTGAATCCCCCTATGGGATATTGGGTGAAATTTTCAACAAAGTAATATTAACAAAGTACCTCACTAAATTATTAGCAGATAGAAATAAAATCATTAAGGAATATGCTGAATCAGATTTGTGGAAATTAGTGTTGAATAGAAAATAATCTTTCAAAGATGCCCTATAAATTTCTTCAAGTAAAGAAAATATTTTAAGTTTTTTTAAGAAAAAATCAGGGGAAAAGTATTTTAAATTGTCGTGGATTTAACAATTTAAGAATTAATTTTGCGTTTGTATTTAATTGAGAAAATTATATCTCATTATTGCCATTGTTATATGAAACGATTTATACTTTTAACCTTCATAATATGCGGTTCATCTTTGGGTGTTACTGCCCAATCTGTTGATAGCCTGAAGTTTATCACGATTACACCAACTGGTGCAATCAGGAATGTAAATTGGTTAGAAAAAAATACAATCGGCGAAGTAGGAATAGAATTAAAGCTTAAACCTAGTAAAAAATTAAACGTTAGCTTTGGGACAACTATTTTTAAAACAATAGGCCAGAGTATTATCAGTACATCACCACCACTTGCTTTTGCTTCTGTTTTTGATAAACTTGGCAGTAGTAGCTTTATTGCTTCTTCCCCTAAAACAGCCTACAGTGGAGGTTTTATCAACGTAGACGTTGGAGTTCCTTTTAAATTAAGGGATAGTTCTAATGTTTCTATTGAGCCTTTTTTAGGACTTGAAGCTAAAATCTGGGGCCGTTCAACTGATTATGGTACAGAGGCTAGTCCTTTGCTGGTTGAAGAAAAATACAAATTTCTCTCTCCATCTTTCGGTGCTAAGTTAAATTATGCTACTAAGTCTAAAGTGAAACTTACTTTAAGGATTTCTGGTAGCTATCCGCTTATCTCGAAATTGAAATTAGATGAAAAGAATCTTAACTTGCCCAATGCGGAACTAGACTTAAAAAGACAACTATCACCATCCGTAGAAATTGGTGCAAAAATTAAAAAGCTGACGATTAAGCTTCGTTATGAAAGAATTAACTTTGGTTCGTCAGATTCTTTAAGAGGTTTTGCAGCACCTGCTTCAAAGGCTAATGTTTCTGGTGTTTCGGTTAGTTATGATTTCTAGCTTTAAGCTATCAGCAGTGAGCTTTGAGCTTTTTTTAAAGAGCTATAGGTTATAATAAAACCCAAAGCGAAACTCTCACAGCTCATTTTTAGCTTTTTATTAAAATAGCTAGATATTAAAATGAAATTTACCCATGAGTCTAAACGCTCATAGCTCATAGCTCATAGCTCATAGCTCATAGCTCATAGCTAGTTCTGCGTTCCTTGCTTAATTGCCTCATAGTCAGTTTTCAATCGCCCCATTTCTCTTGCAATAAATGTTTGTAATTGCGTATTAAATGTCTTTTTGTCTTCTTCGTTCAAAGAAGCGTAAAAATCTTTTAATTCTTGGTTGATAGCTGCACGTTCCTCTGCCGAAGCGGCATTAATTGAACGCATATGATATTGTTTGAAATTAAAATCCATGAAGGTTAATTTGAAAATTTGAATAATTATTGATTTAGAATAGCTAAAATCAACAATTCTGAAACGAGTTAGCTTAATTTTTCGAACTACAAAGTTAGAATATTCACTGTAAATAAAGGAGAATAATGAACGATGATTTCGAAAGAGAAGGATTCATTGTCCCAAATATAAAGCTTAAATACTCTTCTTATTGCTCCTAAACCAAAAGAAAAGCTAGAACCTCTCTCTTTAAAGCTTAATGCTGATAAATTTTGTTGTAAATTGCAGGCTAATTCAGAAAAAGGCTAAAAATATATCTTGTATCATCTTTTGAATAAAGGGCTGACGCTTATTTAGATAAAAGCCTTGCTATTAACAGACAATCCGTGCCAAAGCACACATAATTTCCCACTGAATTTGGGTTCGTTGAAATGAAAACTAAAACATTACGTAAGAATAAAGTAAATATAGTAACACTGGGTTGTAGTAAAAATCTAGTGGATTCAGAAGTAATTTATACGCAATTAAAAGGCAATGGCATGAATGTTACGCATGAGTCTAAAAAAGACGATGCCAACGTTGTGATTGTAAATACTTGTGGATTTATTGATAATGCCAAACAAGAATCTATTGATACTATTTTAAGATATGTTGATGCCAAAGAATCAGGTATTATTGACAAATTATATGTAACTGGTTGTTTGTCACATCGTTATAAAGACGAATTAGAAGCTGAGATTCCAGCAGTTGATGCTTTTTTTGGTACAAACGAATTACCTCGTTTACTAAAAACCTTAAAAGCAGACTATAAACATGAATTAATTGGCGAGCGTTTGTTGACTACACCAACACACTATGCTTACTTAAAAATTGCTGAAGGTTGCGACCGCCCATGTTCTTTCTGTGCTATTCCTTTGATGCGTGGAGGACACGTTTCTCGTTCTATCGAAGACTTAGTCATTGAAGCTAAATCATTGGTGAAACGTGGTACGAAAGAATTAATTTTGATTGCCCAAGATTTAACCTACTACGGATTAGACGTTTACAAAAAGCGAAACCTTTCTGAATTATTAGAACGATTCGCTGACATAGAAGGGCTTGATTGGATTCGTTTACAATATGCTTACCCAGCAGGGTTTCCGATGGATGTGTTAGATACAATGGCGAAATACCCAAATATTTGTAAATACTTGGATATGCCTTTGCAAAGTGGCTCAACAGAAGTATTGAAGCGAATGCGTAGAGGAATTACCCGTGAAAAAACTGAAGATTTAATCAATGCTATTCGTGATAAAGTACCTGAAATTGCTTTAAGAACAACGTTGATTTCGGGTCATCCGGGTGAAACAGAAGCTGATTTTGAAGAAACATATCAGTTTGTAGAGAAAATGCGTTTCGACCGTCTCGGTGTATTTACCTATTCGCATGAAGACGACACACACTCACATTCTTTTGAAGATGATGTACCTGCCGAAGTGAAACAAGAACGTGCTGATGAGATAATGGCTTTGCAACAAGATATTTCGATGGAATTGAACCAGAACAGAATCGGGAATACTTATAAAGTATTATTTGATAGAAAAGAAGGAGGATACTTTATCGGAAGAACACAATTTGATTCGCCAGAGGTAGATAATGAAGTATTAGTTCCTGCTAGTCAATATGTACGTTTAGGCGATTTTGCGAACGTAAAAGTAAATCGTGCCGAAGAATTTGATTTGTACGGAGAAGTGGTTTTATAATTTGAAAATTTAGAGATTTGAAAATTTGAAAATATTATAAAGTAAGGATGTTTGATTGTTATCGGCTTTCCTCGCATTTACAATTTTCAAATTTTCAAATCCTCAAATCAAGTATTATCCTACCAAATTACGGTAGTCTTCTCTTGATTTAATGATAATTTGATGAGCAATTTCTGCACCATAAACCTCATCAATGTCTACGGCTACTTTTTCTTCGCCAGGAATATTTTTATACGTCAAGAAATAGTGAACCAAACGATCAATAATTGGTTTTGGACACTGAGAAATGTCTGTCCAGCTTCCATATAATGAATCGCCTTTCAATACCGCAATAATTTTATCATCAGCTTCTCCTTTGTCAATCATTCTGATTCCACCGATTGGAATAGCCTGACAGATGATATCTCCATGCGTAATGGTACGTTCAGAAAGCACCAAAATATCTAATGGGTCACCATCACCAGATTCAATCACTTTTCCTGATTGTTCACGAGCAAACTGAGCCGTGTTTTCTCCACAATAAGTCTGAGGAAGAAAGCCATACAAGGCAGGAACGATGTTAGAGAATTTTTGAGGACGGTCGATTTTCAAATAACCAGTCTCTTTGTCGATTTCATACTTTACAGTATCAGTCGATACGATTTCGATGAAAGCAGTCACTACTTTCGGCATGCCGTCTCCAATCTGGATACCATGCCACGGATGGGCTTTATAAAAGTTTCTTTGCATACTAATGGGTTGGTAGTGGATGGATGGTGGTGTGTGAGGAATACCTGTTTTAATCACTTTCTCAACCGGCTTTTTAACTCTTGTTTTTTTTTTCATACCACGCTCGAATCGGCACTTACTACTTTTTTGAAATTTTGTAATATTTGTTCTTGTAAAACTTCAACAGGTTGCGTTAAATAGGTTGAAGCATGGGCAAATATAGTCGAAATAAAACAAATTTTGTCGTCTGTTTCTAAAAATAACTGCTGAATTGGAATAGATGAAATGTTTTTACTAGCGTTCGATTGAGAATTCAATAAGGCACTTCCCAATGAAATATAAAATTGATGCTGAACCAGTTGACCACAAATCTGGGGATTATTATTAAACCCATGAACAATGAGTGGAACTTTGGGGTTCAGCCTTTTTTTCAAAGCGATTAATTCTGAAAATGCCTTGACACAATGGATAATCACAGGTTTCTGTAAAGTTTCAGCCAAGTGTATTTGTCGAATAAATACCTCCTCTTGAATATTCATATCCAAATCAATTAACCTATCTAGCCCACATTCGCCTATGGCTAATACATTAGGATGCTTTGCTAATTGTGCTAATTCCTCAAAATCCTTATCTATATTTTCCTGTTTTATGTACCACGGATGTAAACCTACTGAAAAATTCCCAACTGATAAATCCATCCAGCCAGAAGCTGTTTGAGCGTTGATGACACTCATAGTCTTTGGCTCTACGGAAGGATGATGAGTATGGATGTTAATAAAGGTTGGCATAGGAAAAATTTAAGATATTAATTGGTAATTAATCACAAACCCTCATTTAATAATTGAAAAAGTGTTTTCTGATTTTCTTGTAAAAAACCTGCATCAGCCAAAGGTTTTAGTACCTCGTAGCCTTCTTTTTGAATTTGTTTGATTGTTAGCTCATTAAAGGCTTCTTTATTGGGCATTATTTGATAAATATTAGAAATTTTCCAGCAAGCCCAAGCATAATTATAAGTAAATAAGATAATACTCCCTTGTGTAACTTGATAAATTTCCAGAAAATGTTACTGAGCCTCTATTAAAGTGTTGATAACTTCTTTGTATCGTTTTTCAGACTCTAGTATAGTAGCTAATTTTATAAAAGAGATAGCGAGTCCATTTTTGTATTCAAGGTTTTCTGGACTGCTTTCATAGATTTCTTTAGTTAATCTAAACTCTTCTTTAAAATTAATGAGTGCCTTTTCCCAATCTCCTGTTACTTTATAAATTCCTTCCAATTTTGAATATGAGATAGCCAACCCATTTTTGTATTCTAGGTTTTCTGGACTATTTTCGTAGATTTCTCTGGCCAATTTATTTTGTGCTTTAAAATTAATTAGAGCATTTTCCCAATCCTCTAGGGCTTTATAAACTCCTCCCAATTTTGAATAAGAAATAGCCCAACCATTTTTATATTCAAGATTTTCTGGACTTCTTTCATAAATTTCTTGGAATAATTGGGTTGTTTCTTTAAAATTAGTCAGTGCATTTCTCCAATCTCCTGCAGCATCGTAAATACCTCCAAGTTTCCCATAAGAAATAGCTAGCCCATTTTTGTATTTAAGGTTTTCTGGACTGCTTTCGTAAATTTCTTTGGACAATTTATTCTGTGCTTTAAAATTAATCAGTGCATTTCTCCAATCTCCTGTGACTTCACAAATTCCCCCTAATTCTCCATAAGAAATAGCCAGTCCATTTTTGTATTCTAGGTTTTCTGGACTGCTTTCATAGATTTCTTGGAATAACAGAGTGGTTTCTTTAAAATTAGTCAATGCATTTTTCCAATCTCCTATGGCATTATAAACTCCCCCCAATTTTCCATAAGAAATAGCTAAACCATTTTTGTATTCAAGGTTTTCAGGACTGCTTTCATGAATGTCTTTCGCAAGCTCGTTCTGTACTTTAAAATTAATCAATGCCTTTTCCCAATCTCCTATTGCTTTATAAATTTCTCCCAATTTTGAATAAGAAATAGCCAGTCCATTTTTATATGAAAGATTCTCTGGGTTGCTTTTATGAATTTTTTGAAATAACAGAATTGTTTCTTTTATGTTAATCATCGCGTTTTTCCAATCTCCTATTGCTTGATAAATTTCTCCCAATTTTGAATAAGAAATAGCCAGCGTATTTGTGTATGAAAGGTTTTTAGGACTATTTTTATGAATATCTTTGGCAAGTTCATTCTGTGCTTTGAAATTTAAGAGCGTGTTTTTCCAATCTCCTATTGCTTGATAAATTTCTCCCAATTTTGAATAAGAAATAACTAGATTGTTTTTGTATTCAAGATTTTCTGAACTGCTTTCGTAAATTTCTTTAGTTAATCTAAAATCTTCTTTAAAATTAAGGAGTGCATTTTTCCAATCTCCTATGACTTGATAAATTTCTCCCAATTTTGAATGAGAAATAGCCAGTCCATTTTTGTATTCAAGATTTTCTGGACTACTTTCATAAATTTCTTTTCCTATACGATTTCTTTCTTTAAAATTATAGAGAGCATTTTCCCAATGTCCTGTAGCTTCGTAAATTTCTCCCAATTTTCCATAAGAAATAGCCAGTCCATTTTTGTATCGAAGGTTTTCTGAACTGCTTTCATGAATGTCTTTCGCAAGCTCATTCTGTGCTTTAAAATTAATCAATGCCTTTTCCCAATGTCCTGTAGCTTCGTAAATTTCTCCCAATTTTGAATAAGAAATAGCCAGTCCATTTTTGTATTCAAGATTTTCTGGACTGCTTTCGTAGATTTCTTTTCCTATACGATTTCTTTCTTTAAAATTAAAGAGCGCATTTTTCCAATGTCCTGTAGCTTTGTAAATTTCTCCCAATTTTCCATAAGAAATGGCTAGTTCATTTTTGTATTCAAGATTTTCAGGTTCAAGCGCTAAATATTTTTGGAATATGTTATAATAATTTTGATAGCATTTTTTTGCAGAATCTAAATCTCCTGTGTTTTCATAATAAACACCAGCGCAAAAATTATAATAAGCAATATCCCAACTTAGATATTGGATTAGACATTTACTTAAATGTTCCACTGGTTTTATATAAGGTATAGCATCTGAAAGGTTAATATTTATCAAATTAAAACCATCTGTTTCTAAGATAGTATTAAGTTTGTTTAATAATCCTTGGGCATCCTCACCTAGCGTATATAGATTTTTTTTAAGGGTCAATTCCTGTATCACGGGGCTAATACGATAATTTTCATTGATAGTACCTGATAGCCACCCTTTTTGAAATAAACTCTCCAGCGTATTCAAATAATTTTTTTGGGTTAGTTTGTCATTGTCTGCCATCAAATCTCTTAAAAAGACATCCGTATAACTTTCGGCAGGTAATAAAGCGATATTTACCAAGTCATAGCGTTCGTTTTCAGAGAGTTTAGTGAAATCATATAATATTTCTAAAATTTCGTCAGTATTGGCAGCATTCTTTTTAATAGCTCCCGTATATTCCGTTTGTATTTGAAAACTATCTTCACCCAAAAACAACCCTTCATCTTCTAATTTATTTAAGAAGGTCTCTAAATCTAAACCAATTTTAGAAGCCTTTTTAAGATTTTTAGCAAAAATTTCAATTAATAATGTATGATAATTAAGGGCTATTAATACGCTATCAAGCAGTTGTTCAAAATCCGCCGTATTTTCTTGGTAATGGCGTTTAAAAAGCTCTTTTGCAAGTTCTGGAGGAAGATGAGTAATGGCTAATTCTTGACTTTTATCCAATACATCATTACAACGGCTAGTAAATAGTACGTGCCAATGAAAGCCTTCAAACTCTTGTTTAAATCGTCTTATCTCTTTGGCATCATTAGCATTATCCAACACCAATAGAAAATTATCATGTAACTTAGACAAGCCTTCCTTTAAGGATTTTAGTTGCTGAGCTTCATCCATATTTGCCAAATCAATACCAAGGTTGGGAGCTAATTCTTTTAGGGCAACAATAATTCCATTTTCGCAATAGAGCCATGCATTGTATTCGTAGTTGAAGAGGTTTTCATGCCAATATTTTGCGGCTAAAGTAGTTTTACCAATACCCCCTTCGGCATTAATCAGCATTAGTTTTCCGCTTTCACCAAGTTTTTCTCGGATGATGCTGAGTTCATTTTCTCTACCCAAAAAACCCAAAGGTTCTCTTGCACCATTCGTGCTAATCAGTTTGGCAATACTACCATAAGTAAAAAGACTATTAGTTAGGTCATCAAATAAACCTTCAAGATTCTTCTCAAATTTGCGGATAAAAGTATCAGGATGTTCAAAGGTTGATTGAAATTGCTGTTTCCCCTCTCTCTTCAAAAAAGCAATGAAATTATCTTTACTTTGTTTTTCCCAGTCTTTGATGTCCTCTTTTGCTTCGGTTTTTTCATACAAATACATTTTAGGAGAACCCGTTTTCAGAAACAATTGGTAAGCAAGGTCAAATTCCTCACGCGTGTATTTGCCTACTTTAGTCCAAAATAACATCACAAAAATCTGGCATTTTCGTAGGTATTCGTTATAATCTTCCTGTTTGCAAGTAGTATTAACGGCGTCGTCCATATCTTCCCAAACTTCTAGGTTGATTGCTACGTTTTTTTTTCGTAGTGTTTCATAAGTCTGCGGATGGCAATCTCAAATTCTTTACGCTCATGAAGCAGTTCATTCGAAGAAGCAAGAAATATAGAGTAGTTTCTTTTCATTGATCTAGGTAGATTAAATAATGTTTTGAAAATAAGGTATTTACTGAACTAAAAAAAGTATTGTATCAATAAAACTAAACAAAAATCTACCTTTTATGATTTAGTCAGTATTCAATCTTTCTTCAAAACCAATATCGTGATTAATATACTTTGGTTCAAACGGGATCTTCGTTTACGAGATAATGCCGCGTTGTCGGCCGCGCTGGCGGATAAAAAACCGTTACTGATGGTCTACTGCTTTGAACCTACCGTAATACAAGACCCTCATTATTCACCAAGACATTGGCAATTTGTTTGGGAGGCTCTACAAGATTTAAATCAACAATTGGAAGGTATTAATCCACAGATTTCTATCAAAATTATCTACTCAGAGGTAATCCCTTTTTTGGAAAATTTACAGCAAAACATCCCTATCAACAAGATTTTTTCTCATGAAGAAACAGGACTAAAAGTTACTTACGACCGTGATAAAGCCGTGAGTGCTTTCTGTAAGAATAATAATATTCAATGGTTGGAATATCAGAGCAATGGAGTAATACGAGGGAAAAAGAATAGAGAAAATTGGGTAAAAGACTGGCACAAATATATGAGTAAATCCCTTGAAAAGCCAGATTTTACACATTGGTATTCAGAAAATGAAGCGTTGAACAGTACCCAATTACAAGAAATTTCTTCACCAGAAATACTTTTTAAGGGTTATGCCTTCAATAAAACCCAACAACCGGGTGGAGAAAGCTTTGCACACCGTTATCTTAATTCTTTTCTGAGCGACAGGGCTAAAAACTATGCTAAATCGCTTTCTAAACCTTTGGCTTCACGCAAAGGTTGTAGTCGGCTTTCGCCCTATATTGCTTGGGGTTGTATTTCTATCAGACAAGTATATCAGGCTGGTTTACAAACATCTAAAGTTAATCCAGCTTTGAAATGGCAATTAGATAATTTTGGGTCGAGATTACGCTGGCACTGTCATTTTATTCAAAAATTTGAGATGGAAGACCGTATGGAGTTCGAAAACCTGAACCGTGGCTATGATACTTTATCTATTTCAGAAAATCAGGAACACTATAAGGCATGGGCAGAAGGCAGAACGGGGTTCCCACTGGTAGATGCTTGTATGCGATGTTTGCATGAAACGGGTTATATTAATTTTAGGATGCGAGCCATGTTGGTTTCGGTGCTTACACACCAATTATTTCATCATTGGAAAGAAGGTGCATTACATTTAGCAAGATTGTTTTTAGATTTTGAACCGGGCATACATTATCCACAATTTCAAATGCAGGCAGGTGTTACGGGTATTAATACTGTGCGAATGTATAACCCTATCAAACAATCGCAAGAACATGACCCCGAAGGTATTTTTATCAAGCAATGGCTTCCCGAATTAAAAAAATGCCCTGTTGAATACATCCATGAACCATGGAAGATGACGAATCTTGAACAAGATTTTCATGGGTTTCATTTGGGGGAAGACTATCCGTTTCCTATCATCAACTTTGAAGAAAATACCAAAATTGCCAAAGAACGCATCTGGGGACATCGTAAAACAGAGAGTGTGGCAGGGGAAAAGAAACAAATAATAGAAAAACACACTATTCCCACCAAGGAAGCTTTGCAGCGAAGAAAGAAAAAATAAACCTTTTCCGTAACTTTGTAGGAAGATTTGGAAATGCAAATCACATACATAACAAAACGACGTATTTAGTCGCATTCAGAAAACTCAGAAAATGATTTATCCTATAGTTGCTTACGGTGATTCCGTGCTTAGAAAAGTTGCCGTTGATATAGAAAAAGGCTCGATTGATGTAAAGAAGTTATCAGAAGATATGTTTGAAACCATGTACAATGCTTCTGGTGTAGGCTTGGCTGCTCCGCAGATTGGTCTAGCCATCAGAATGTTTGTTGTAGATGGTCGCCCTTTTAATGAAGGAGAAGATTTAGACGAAAGAGATAAAGACCCATCGTTAGTGGATTTCAAAAAAGTATTTATCAATGCCGAAATATTAGAAGAAGATGGTGATGAATGGGCTTTTGAAGAAGGATGTTTGTCTATTCCAAATATCAGAGAAGACGTATATCGTCCAGAATTTGTTAAGATTAAATACCTAGATGTTGATTTTAAAGAACATATTGAAGAATTTGAAGGCTTAGCGGCTCGTATTATTCAACACGAATACGACCATATCGATGGTATTCTTTTCACAGACCATTTAAGTCCTGTAAAAAAGAGAATGTTGAAAAACAAACTTGCTAATATTACCAAGGGCAATATTAAAGTAGATTATAAGATGAAGTTTCCTAAGTAAATGAGTTAAGAGTTGTGAATTGTGAGTGATGTATGGTCAGTTGTCATTACTTGGGTTCAGGTTCAGTATTTATTTTACATAGATTACTTAAATTAATAAAGGTCTCATGAGAATAAAATCATGAGACCTTTGTTATTTATAATAGTTGCCTGTATCATTTCAAAAAATGGGCTTTGCTAATACAGAACAGGATTATTTATTGATTAGTTTTTGTTAATTTGTTAAAAACAATCAGCTTTTCATCCTTAATCATTCTGTAATGAGAAAAATATTTATTCTCCTCTTCGTCAGTTTTCAAATATTGGCTCAAAAGCCAGTTGCTCTTCCAAGAAGTACGCCCGAAGCAGAAGGCGTTTCTTCTGAAGCCATTATTAATTTTCTGGATGCCGCTTCAAAAAGCAAACACGAATTTCATAGTTTTATGATGCTTCGTCATGGCAAAGTAGTGGCCGAATCTTGGTGGAATCCTTATGCCAATGATTTAAAACATACGATGTATTCGGTCAGCAAAAGCTTTACAGCTACTGCTATAGGTTTTGCTGTAACAGAAAAAAAATTGAGTGTGGATGATAAAGTAATCTCTTTTTTCCCAGAAGATTTACCAACACAGATTAGTCCATATCTAGCTGAGCTAAAAATAAAAGATTTACTGACTATGAGCGTCGGGCATGCAACCGACCCAACAGGCGAAATTGCTGGCAAAAATGAAAACTGGGTAAAAGCTTTTCTACGTACGCCTATTGTCAACAAACCAGGGTCTAAATTTTTGTATAATTCAACGGCTACGTATATGCTATCAGCTATTGTACAGAAAGTAACAGGTCAGAAAGTGATTGATTACCTAAAACCAAGACTTTTTGAACCTTTGGGCATTAGTGGGATAGACTGGGAAGTAGACCCTAAAGGCATCAATACAGGTGGTTGGGGATTGCGCCTCAAAACGGAGGATATGGCCAAATTTGGTCAATTATTTCTACAAAAAGGAGTGTGGAAAGGGAAACAAGTGTTGCCAGCATCATGGGTTGAGGAGGCCTCGACCATGAAAATTATGCAAGACCCTAATGCCACACAAGCAAAAAAGGATTCTAGCGATTGGCTACAGGGCTACTGTTATCAAATGTGGCGTTGTAGAAACAATGGTTTTAGAGGTGATGGTGCCAATGGGCAATTTATCATCGTTTTGCCAGAGCAAGATGCCGTAATTATTGTTACAGCCGAAGCACCTGATATGCAAGGCGAATTTAATTTACTCTGGAAATACCTTTTACCTGCTTTCAAAGCCAAAAAATTACCTGCTAATCCTACGATGTTAGCTAAGTTGAAAGAAAAAACGGCTTCTTTGGCATTAGCCATTCCTAATAAAAGTAATAGTTCTGGCATAGAAGCGAAGGTTTCGGGCAAAACATTTGGGATGATTACGGGCGATAGAAGTTTTGAAAATATACAATTTAATTTCAGCGATGGTGTTTGTAAAGTAGCCTTCAAAACCGATTCAGCTACTCATCAAATTCCTTTTGGTGCGGGGAAATGGGAGTTTTCTGAAACTACCAAATTCGGACCGTATTTAGTAGCAGGAGCAAAAGCGAATAGGGTAGGACTACCAGCCTTCAAAGTAGCAGGAAGCTATACATGGAAAGATGAAAACACCTTGGTATTAACATTACGCTATATCGAAAGTCCGCATACAGAAACCATCGTTTGTAGTTTTGATGGCGAAAGTGTATCGGTTGATTTCCAAAGCATATTTAACCTCAATCGAAAACGAAGCATCGCTAAAGGCATTTTATTTAGTAATAAAGCGAATGCACCTAAGCTAATCGTCAGAGGGGATGATATGGGTTATTCACATTCAGGCAACGAAGCATTGATAAAATCTTATAGAGAAGGTATCGAAACATCCATTGAAGTGATTGTGGCGTCGCCGTGGTTTCCAGAAGCGGTGAAACTACTGGCTGAAAATAAAACTGTAGATGTAGGGCTACATTTTGCCATTACTAGCGAATGGGATAATGTAAAATGGAGACCCCTCACTGAGGCAAAAAGCCTACGAAATGAGGATGGATATTTTTACCCAATGCTTTTCCACAACAATAATTACCCTAAACAAGCGGTATTGGATAATGATTGGAAGCTTGAAGACATTGAAAAAGAATTAAGAGCTCAAATTGAGATGGCGTTGAAATATATTCCTCGGTTGAGTCATGTTTCTGGTCACATGGGCAGTACGGCCTTTACACAGGAAGTGAAAAATATGGCAAGACGTGTAGCAAAAGAGTATAAGCTGACTATGGTAGACGTAGATTCGATGAAGGATATTAATGTGGCTTATACTGGTTTTGACTTTAATAATAAAAGTACTGAGGATAGGATTGAGGCCTTTATTGCCATGCTGGATAAACTAGAAGACGGCAAAACCTACGTGTTTGTGGAACATCCTGGGCTTGATAATGACGAACTTCGTGCTATATACCATATCGGTTATGAGGATGTAGCCAAGGGGCGCCAAGATGTGACGACTATTTTTACGAGTGAAAAAGTAAAGACAGCTATTCTAAATAAAGGAATACAGTTGGTAAGTTATAAAGACGTAATTGAAGGGAAAAAGTAAATAATAATCAACATTAATTCCCGTATATATATGATTTTAGCATCAATTAGGCACACTTTTACGCTAAAAAGGCTCAACTTTGAAACTGATTTAGCCTAGTATTGCTTATTGAAGTATAAGAATCGTATTGAATGAAAAATATTATTATAGGGTTGCTTTTTGCAATGCTTTGGGCATCAGCATCAGCAGCCACCAAAATTGGGCTTTTGTCGGCCCAACCTTTTGTCATCGGTAGTTGTAGATTTTTCTTGGCAGGCATTTTAATGTTAGGTTATAGCCACATTGTCAAGAAAAATCCCCTACCAAATACGCAAGAGTGGAAAAAAATCGCCATTTATGGTTTTTTGAATGTCACGGTATATTTAGGATGTTTTGTTGTAGCACTCAAACATGTGTCAGCAGGCATCGGAAGTTTGGCTGTGGCAACAAATCCACTCATTATTAGTGTTTTATCTGCTTTTTGGCTTGGTCGTTCCGTAAAAAGGACAGAGGTTTTTGGTTTAATATTGGGTATTTCAGGGGTAGCTATCGCTACTTACCCACTTTTGCAACAGAGTTTTGCCGATGTTGAGGGATTACTCATTCTTTCAGCCAGTATGATAGCCTATTCAGTAGGGACGGTTTATTATTCTGCCCAAACATGGCATCTGTCATTATCTACCATTAATGCGTGGCAGGTATTAATAGGAGGGTTTTTCTTATTACCCATTACTTATTTCTTTACTGACTGGTCGCAGAATGTATATGACTTTAAATTTACAATGTCTGTGCTTTGGTTGGCCATTCCAGTATCCATCGGTGCAGTACAATTGTGGTTATATCTCCTCAAAATAGACCCCATAAAAGCCTCACTTTGGCTTTTCCTCAATCCTATTTTTGGGTTTATTTATGCATCATTGATTTTGGATGAACCTATCACACCTTATACCTATATCGGGACGTCGTTAGTGATAGCTGGTTTGTATTTAGCCCAGCGAGATAAACTAAATGCTTGAATTAATTGCCTGATTGGCTATTTTCTTGTATTTTGGTATAAATATTCCTTAATACTTTATGATCATATCTGCCTTACTCTTAAGAAATTTTCTAAAAATACTTATCGCCTCGGTTTCCTTATTTGCTTGTAATTTGATTGATAACACATCAAATTTATTTAAAGATGATTCTTGGCAGGATTTAACTTGTGATACAACACAATATGTAAATGAGTTGAAGGTATACACCCTTACACAGCCATTCTATCTAGCAGATACTTTGCTGAAACAAAATCTAAAAGCGAGGAATATTTATGTCGCTTTTGTGGATACTTTGGGCAATATTCAGGCAACAGCATTACAGGCTGGGGATGATGCTGAAGATTCGGAAATTATAAATATCACTGGTTTTCCCGACTTAAATATTACTTGGCAAGAACAAGCCTATCTGTGGGCATTAGTAAAACAGCCGAGTTATTTATACAATCGATGGGAAAATATGCTAGGAGATGAGCGTAAAACTTTTCTTGGGAAAAGGGATTCTGTATTGTCTATCATGAAACGGAAATATCGCTCTATCAAAGTAGTTTCAGATTTACGTTCTACGAGCCGTCAACTACATTATTTAGGAAAGAACAAAACGGCTACACCAGTTTCAATGCATAATTTCGGTTTAGCGGCAGATTTTGCGATTTATAATCGCCGAGGAAGAATGTCTAATAACTTAGTTTTTTATCGCCCTTTAGATAGCCTAACAGAAGCATTTGGTCTTACATGGGGTGGCAATTTTGTTGGTTTTATCGATTCTGGGCATATACAGTTGTATAAAAACGGAGCAGAATTACTAAGGAAATATCCTGATTTAGTCTTTGAATTTGAGCCTTTCAGACCAATATACAACACTTGGATGAACAAAATGATAGGCTGGGGCAAAGAGCAAAAAGCAGGAGATACCAAGGAACTTTTGCAGGAACTTAATAAAATAAAGCAAGATAAACCATGCCAGTGTATGGATAGCCAAAGTGAATTGCCAAATATTTTGATTGATAAAATACAGTTACAATTGGCAACTTCTGACGGATATCAGCCTGAAAATGACTTATTGTTAATAGGAGATTTATCTTCACAAACTGTAAGTTTAATTACAGCCAAAAGTAAAATTGCTTATCCTTTGGGTTTGTGGAAATAAAGGTTTAGAGATTAAATTATTTGTGGAAATAAAGGTTTAGAGATTAAATTAGTAGTAGAGTATAATTGGCAATAAAGAAATATCCTGTGCCAATTATAGCGAATTATCTGTTTTACAAAGTAAGTGATTTCTCGATTTTAGTGAAGTCCAGAGGCTTTTCTATAAATAAATCTGCACCAACACTGGTAGCAATTTCATATAAATTCCCCATCGCACTAATCATTATTATTTTAGACTCGGGTGAAATAGATTTTATCTCTTTTACACGGTCAATTCCATACCCATCTGGCAAATTGTTGTCTAAAAACAACCAGTTAGGTTTTACCTCCAAAGCTTTTCCAATTCCTTCTTGGAGCGTCAGAGCATAAAATGAGGAAATACCTTTTCTTTTAAGAAAATGTTTTAATAAAAGGCAGGTGTCTTTTTCATCATCGATAATTAAAGCTACATTTTTCATGGCATTTGGCAGTCCAAATTTTAGTCTTGTCAGCCTTTTAAACACTAATGGTTATAGGAAACAGCATAAGATTTATGTTGAACTTTTTAAGTTTTACATATATGAAGAACACTAATAAAAAATCATGCCAGTGTAATATAAAGATTGTTAAAGCCAAAAGATAAATTCCACAATTTGAGGATTGTGTACCTCAAAACTATCCAAAAAAATAAGTATTTGTTTAAGGTATGAAAATTTTAAGATGAGAAATAGGAATAACGTTTTGATAGGTTTTATTCAAGCTATTAGACGAAGATATTAAAGATTCACACTAAAACAATTTTTATCATGTCAAACAACGCAAAAATTATTGTTGGAATTGCGGCAGCCGCAGCGGTTGGTGCAGCAATTGGGTTAGTATTCGCTCCTGAAAAAGGTTCTGATTTAAGAAAGATTGTAAAGAAAAATGCTAACAATTGGGCAGATGAATTATTAAGTATGGTTCAGGCAAGGGGTAATCAAGCGAAAGCGCTAGTTGAAGATGCTGAAAGCAGAGCTAAAAGTTGGAAGAACAAAGCCAAAGACGAATTTGAGCAAATAGCAGATAATACTGTTAACACTGTTAAGTCGGCACAAAGAGATGTAGCAGGAGCTTAGTAGGGAATGAGCTGACCAAAAAATACCTTTGGTAATTCCTTTGGTCAGCTCGAACTTATTTAGGTGGTGTTGTAATGCCTTGGCATTACTTGTCAATTATTATCTCTAATCAAGTTTTACTCAATAAAATTATGACTGTTTTTGAACAAGTTAAAGATACTTCTGAAGACGTCTTCGAACACGCTAAAGAATATATTGAGGCACAGTGGAAATTAGGTGTGTTGAATGCTTCTTATAAAGCGGCAGACGGCATCACTAGTGCCGCTACGGCTTTGATTTTTATTGTCATAGGTATGATTGTATTGTTGTTTATGAGCTTTTCGCTGGCGTTTTTTATTGGGCAACACTTCAATAGTTTTGCGCTTGGATTCCTATACGTCGGAATGTTGTATGTCGTAATTGCTATTTTACTTTGGCTTTTGAAAGATAAATATATAAAAGTGCCTTTAATAAATTCTTTTTTAAAGAAATTTTCTAGCGGAGATGAAAATACAAAATATTGATCAATATAAAGCAGAAAAGCTACGCCTTGAAAACCAAATAGTGGTTTCCAAAGCCAAACTTAGTAAAGATTTCGAAGACCTTAAAGCTGAAATAAATCCAGTTCGTCAGATTGCAGGTGCAACTCAACAATTGTTTGTTCAGAGTAGTCGAAATAATGTCTTGGTAAATTTTGGGCTCAATTTAGGCGTTGATGCCATCTTGAGAAACTTAATTTTACGACGAGCGTCATGGATTACACGCTTAGTAGTTCCTTTTTTTGCCAAGAATCTATTGAGCAATTACGTTGCCAACCATAAGGGTAATTTGGTGGAAGAATCTGTTTCTTGGATTAAAGAAAAAGTTGCTCCAACAAATAAACCCATAGAAAATCCATCAAAGCCTCGAAGAGGTTTGTTAGAAAAAGCACTGATGTGGGTAAAAGATGTTACCAGCGAAAAACCTGAGCCTGTGTTAACAACAATATCAATAGATAACGTACCTATAAAAAAGAATCATCACCACGTAAGAAAAACTGTTTAGCCGATAACAGGAGGGAGTGTCACGATTTCTAGCCAAAATTTTGTGATGACTGTAATAATGTCAGTGAGCTCTGTAAACGAATTAGGTTTAACTATGTAAGCATTAGCACCATAAGAATAGCAAAGATTAATATCTTCTTGGGCTTTAGAGGTTGTTAATACTATTACAGGTATGTTTTTTAATAATGGATTTGTTTTTATTTCTTTGAGTGTCTCTCGACCATCTTTCTTAGGCATATTCAAGTCTAAAATAAGAATTGATGGCCTAGCGAATTTAAGTTTATCAGCAAATTGTCCCTCATTTTTTAAATATTCTAGTACTTCGATACCATTTTCAACGAATTGAATTGGAATATGAGAAGCACAATCATCAAAGGCCGATTTTACTAAAAACTTATCATCATCATCATCGTCAGCAATTAAGATTTCGTATCTTTTTTTCATTTCATCAAGTTATTAAGCAGTAATTGGGAAATAGATACTAAATGTTGCTCCATCATACGATTTGCCTTCGGCAAAAATAAAGCCGTTGTGATTATTCATCACTCTTCTGCAAATAGCTAAGCCAACACCAGTACCTTGATAGGCATTGCGGTTATGTAAACGCTGGAAAATTACGAAAATTTTCTCACAATATTCCTCTTCAAATCCAATTCCATTATCCTGTACTGTAATTTTATGGAAAAAACGGTCTTCATGTACGCTAGAAAGTTGCGCAATGCTATTACCTTGTACAGTAGAATATTCAATATTTATTTTAGGCAAAACTCCTTCTTTCGTATATTTTAATGAATTGCTAATAATATTTAAAAAAAGCTGTCTCATCTGAAAACTATAAACTTTTATTTCTGGAAGTTTAGCAATGGAGAAACTTGCATTTTTTTGAGTGATTACTTCTGAAAAATCACTCAAGACATCTTCTATAATGTTATTTAGGTTAACGTATCCTAGTTCCTGTTTTTTAGGACTTACCAATCTCGAAAAATTCAATAAGTCATCTATCAATATTTGCATTCGGGTAGCCGATGCTGAAATTTTGTCAAGCGTTTCTTGTCCATCCTCATTTAAGAACATTTTTTGTCTCACCAATAACTTATCGCAAAAAGCCCTGATTTTTCTGAGTGGTTCTTGCAAATCATGCGATGCCACATAAGCAAATTGCTCTAATTCAGTATTGGAGCGATTGAGTTCTTCAATTTTATTTTCCAGTGCACGTTGAAACTTAAAACGATTTTTAAGTTCAGAATAGATTAAGAAGAATGATATAAATAGCAGTGTGAAAGAGGCAACTGCAAGCATAATTTGGTAAATAGGCAAGAGCGACTGTCCGTGAGTTTTGGAACGCACCCTTGTATCAAGTAGTGATTTTTCGTTGCTTTGAAAAGTAGAAATCCACACCCTAAGATTATCCATCGCCTCCCTTCCTTTTTCAAATACATTCAATTCTAGTGGTTGACTGTTACTGGTAGTATTAATACTATAATCTACATATTTTATTTTCTCTTTCACCATCGCCTCAATTTTACCTAAACTTCTTAACTGCACAGGATTATCAGCTACTAATAGTTTAAGGGTATCTAATCTTGCAAATACCTTTAATTTACCTTCTCTATAAGTCTGCAAATGAGTAGCATTTCCACTAATGATATACCCTCGCTGGCCTGTCTCAACATCTTTCATAGAGGAGATAAGCTCTTCACTTAACCATAGTACAGATTGAGTATGTTCAACTAATTGGGCATACTCTTTATTTAAAGAAATTTGTTCGAAAGAAATCCAAGATAAACCACCCAGCATAAAGGCAAATCCTATAAAAGAAGCTATAATGAATTGTAAGGTTTGAGATCTTTGCATAATTAACAATTTGTTAAGGTATAACAAATTTTAAAGTAAAGAGTTATAAAAACTTAAAAAAAATAACTTTAACAATTTTATATGAATGATAGGAATATGATAAATGGTTTATTTTAATTTTTCAATAAATTAAAAGTGTTTCTACAAACTGTGGAATATTTTTCACAACTTGTGCAAAAGTATCACTAGCCACCAACTCCCCAAATAGTTTTATACTTTTTTAGAATATTTATATTTAATATTTATATTTGTTTAACTATCTGATAATCAATTGATTGTCTTTTTTATTTATAGCTTTTTATAAAAAAATAAATAAAAACAAATTTACGGCTCATTAATTGAAAATAGGTAGTCGTCACTCCTAAAACTATATTACCATGATGAATTTATCTCAGAGCCAGAGACAGACTTTCAAAATTACGCCTTTGCAAATACAAATGCTTAATTTTTTGCAATTATCAACACTTGAGTTGGAAGAACGTATCAAAAATGAATTGGAAGAAAATCCATTGTTAGAGGAAGGGGCTGTAGCTACTGAGGATACTTCAGATGATTTTGATAAAGATGGTGAAGTAGATGATTTTCAAAATATTAGTAAACCAGACAACGACTATGCTGACTGGGACGAATATGCTCATGATGATATCCCCGATTATAAAACCAAAGTAAATAATCATAGTGAGGACGATGAACTGTATAGCTTGCCCATCGCACAAAATACCGATTGGCGTACTGAATTGAAAAGCCAAGTTCATTTTTTACCCTTGAATGAAAAGCAAAGTGTTTTAATAGATTACATCATTGATTCCTTAACTGACGAGGGATTCTTGACTTACACATCAGAAGAAATTGCTGATGATTTTTCTTTTGCTAACGGGCTCTTTGTGGATGCCACTGATGTAGAGCAATTACTAAAGGTATTGAGGATGATGGAGCCTGTAGGAATTGCTTCAGCAGATTTACAGGAGTGCTTGATGAGACAGCTTCAATATAAAAAAGATAGAGGACAGGAGGTATCTTTAGCAATTGATATTGTGGCTTTTAATATGGACGAACTAGCAGTGCGTAATTATGAAAAAATTATGCGTTTAAGAGAAGTAACTTCAGATGAATTGAAAGCTGCCTTAGCACAAATTACTGCTTTAAATGCCAAGCCTGTGATTGATGGAGAGACGTCTTCCATTGCGATAAAAGACAATATCATTCCAGACTACATCATTACGTATGAAACAAATATGTATGGAGATACTCAGATAGATATCGCCTTGAATAATAGTAGAATTCCTTCGTTAAAAATTAATCAAGATTTTGCCAATGCTATCACTTCCAACAAAGATAAAGCGGCAAATCAATATATCAGTAACAAAATAAGCTCTGCTAACTGGCTTATTGAAGCGATTCAACAAAGAGAAATGACGATGCTCAAAACGATGCAGTCGATTGTTTATCTTCAAAAAGATTTCTTTAAAAATGGGGATGTTAGTAGTTTACGTCCAATGATTTTGAAAGACGTTGCCACTCAAATTAGTATGGATATCTCAACAATTTCAAGAGTAACAAGTGGTAAATATGCTCAGACACCCTTTGGAATTATTAATTTAAAAGATCTTTTTTCTGAAGGAATACGTATGGATTCGGGAGGGGAAGTTTCAAACCGTGAGATTCAACAGGCTATTGCTAATTTAATATCGAATGAGAATAAGAAAAATCCATTTAATGATTTTCAATTGATGGAGTTATTGGCACAACAAGGGTACAACATTGCGCGAAGAACTGTAGCTAAGTATCGCGAAAATTTGAATATTTCTTCGGCACAACTAAGAAGACAACTATAATAAACTAGAGATTCTAATGATTAAGAAGCGTACACACTGGCTTTCTTAAGATTACCTTTTATCTCTTTACTCAACAATAGAACTATGCAACGGATTTTAGTAATTGACGATGATATTGATATATGCTTACTACTTCGTCGTTTTTTGACCAAAAATAATTATGAAGTAGCAATTGCACATGATGGTAATACAGGCTTGAATTTACTTCAGGAGTTCAGACCAGATTTAATCATGACTGATTTTAGATTGGGCGATACCGATGGTAGTACGATACTATTGAAAATCAAAGAGAAATTTCCCTTTGTACCGGTATTGATTATTACTGGTTATTCAGATATAAAGGTTGCAGTAAATGTGATGAAAATGGGGGCTTATGATTATATCACAAAGCCACTCTTCCCTGATGAAATCTTGCTGACAATTAAGAAAGCCTTAGAAAGTGTAGAAACTGAAAAAGGTAGTATGCAAGATTTAGGAGAAGAAACTGAGGGGACTGTAAGTACATCCTCAAAAAAGAAACCTGCTAAACCTGCCAATTATATTTTTGGAGATGGTGCTGAATCAAAATTCTTGATTCGCCAGATTGAATTGGTAGCACCTACTAATTACAGTGTATTGATTTACGGAGAAAGCGGTTCAGGAAAAGAAGCTATTGCCCAAGAAATACATTTGCATAGCAAAAGAGCTAACCAGCCTTTTGTAGCAATGGACTGCGGGGCTATTTCTAAAGACTTAGCAGGGTCGGAATTGTTTGGTCATGAAAAAGGAGCTTTTACTGGAGCTTTGAATCAGAAGATTGGCCACTTTGAAATGGCCAATGGTGGAACGATTTTTTTGGATGAAGTAGCTAATTTACCTTATGAAGTACAAGTACTTTTATTGAGGGTAGTGCAGGAAAGAAAAATGAAACGAATAGGAGGGACCAAAGAAATTCCTTTAGATGTTAGAATTTTAGTGGCTTCAAACGAAAAATTGATTGAAGCATCTAAAAAAGGAAAATTCAGAGAGGACTTGTATCACCGTTTTAACGAATTTAGTATTGATGTACCGCCATTACGTGACCGTAAGGCGGATATTATGGTTTTCGCCAAGTTTTTCTTAGATCAAACCAATGCAGAATTAGGGAAAAAGGTGAAAGGGTTTACTGCCGATGTGATTGATAATTTTATGAATTATGCATGGTATGGTAATCTTCGTGAAATGAGAAATGTAATAAAAAGAGCGACATTATTAACTGACGGAGAATGGATTGAGTCGAAAACACTTCCTTTTGAAATCTCGAATTACGCCAAATTATTATTTACCGAAACCAATCCAACACCAATTGTAACACCCGTACCCTCCGTTGAGCCTGTTCATGAAATCCAAGAGACTACATCTCCAGCAGAGATATTTTCAAAACCTTCGCTGAAATCAGCGGCCATCGAGGCTGAATATGATATGATATTGAAGGTGTTGAAAGAAGTAAACTTTAATAAAAGCAAAGCTGCCAGGATTCTAGGGATTGATAGAAAAACCCTTTATAACAAAATGAAGGTATTTGAGTTATAAGCACTTCCTATTATTCCTAGTTTAAATAATGCCCAAAATACATATAAATTAATGGACGTACCCAAATATTTGTTAGAAGTATTTAAAACGGATACTGATAGCCAATCGGATATTTTCAATGGCTTTTTGCAAGCAATACCTAGTTTTGTATATCTGTTAGATTTAACAGACAGAAAGGCCATTTACCTAAATACTCGAAATAACATTGTTTCAGGCTATTCTCCGAAAGAATTATTTTCTAATGATGTAGAGGTATTCCCCATCCAAAATTTCACATCTGCGGAACATTTTTTCCAATGTTTAAAAGACTCTTTTAAGGATGCTGCCATTAATGATAGCCAAACAGTTGTGTTGAAAATAAAAACACAAGCGGGGCAAAAAATTACGGTTAGTAATAAAATTACCTTAACGGAAAAGGATGATAACGACCTGCCAAGTGTATTGATGGTCTTAGCAGATGATATTACCGTTCAGAACAAGATTGTTGATAAAACAATACAAGTACAAAACCAATTAAATGATGCTGAGAAGTTATTTAACTATGGTAGTTGGGAATGGTGGGTAGGTGATAACTTTGTGATTTGGTCTGATGGTCTTTACGAAATGTTTGGGTATGACAAAAATGACTTTAAAGACTCATTGATGCCTTATGGATTTTATCAAAAACATATCTCTCCTAAAGATATCACTAGGGTTATCAAAGTGACTATGGATGCCTTAGATGAGAGAAAAGAAATCTATGAATATGAGCATGAAATACTGGATAATAAAGGCAATATCAAGCAAATAGCAGTGCGAGGTAAATGCTTTTTAGATGAAAAAGGAGAAATAATTCGGGTACTTGGTACTTCGCATGATATTACAGAAATAACAAAAATTAAGCAGGAGTTAGAATCAAAAGTAGAGGAATTATCCAAGGCATATGATGAACTCAGAAAAAGCAAAGACTTATTCAAGGAGGCTGAAGCTATGATGAGTTATGGTAGCTATGAGTGGAATGTTCAAAAAGATGACATCCAATTTTCTGATGGATTAAAAAAACTGTATGCTGGAAGTGATATTACTAAGCTTCCTCCTAAGCTAAATGTAGATTTTTGTTACACGCGAATGCCGAGCGAAGATTTAGAAAATGTTAAAAATGTCCTTCACAATGCAATAACTTATAAGGAACCGTATTCTTTTGAGCATAAAATAGTTGATTTGGATGGTATAGAGAAAGATGTACATACCAAAGGCTGGGTAACGATTGATGAAGAAGGAAATGCACTAAAATTAATTGGCAATACAGTCGAGGTAACAGAATTAAAAGTTTACGAAAAAGAGCTTGAACGAAAAATAGAAGAGCTCAATCAAACCAATCAAGAATTAGGGCAATTCGCCTATGTAGCATCACATGATTTAAAAGAACCTCTTAGAAAAATTACAGCTTTTGGTGATAGACTTAATCAAAAATATAGCCAACAGCTTGATGAAAATGGACGTTTTTATCTTTCTAGAATGATTGATTCTGCTAAGCGAATGGAGGCTTTGATGGAGAATCTACTGTCATATTCTCGTTTGTCAAGAAAGATGGTAACTTTTGAGCATTTAGACCTCAATAAAACGATTGAAAATGTATTGAGTGATTTAGAAATAAAAATTAATGAAACCAATGCTCAGGTGTTTGTAAGTAAAATGCCGATGCTGGAGGCATCTGTACCTAAAATGCATCAATTGTTCCAAAATTTAATCAGCAATGCATTGAAGTTTGTAAAACCTAACCAGACTCCAGAAATATATATTGATGCCAAAGAGGCTACTAGAGGAGAACTAATCAGATTGGGTTTAGACTACAAGAATAAGAATTATTATAAAATTACAGTAAAAGATAACGGGATAGGTTTTGAGCAGGAATATGCTGAGAAGATTTTTGTGATTTTTCAGCGGTTACACGGTAGGGCAGAATTTGATGGAACAGGATTAGGGTTGGCAATTTGTAGAAAGATTGTAGAAAACCACCAAGGATTAATTATGGCTGATGGTATACCCGACGAGGGGGCTACCTTTACAATATTTTTACCCACTGACCCAGATAGTTTAAATAAGAAATTATGAATCAAAAGAAAAGTGTAGTTATTCTAATCGCAGATGATGATCAAGATGACAGAATAATGACTCAAGAAGCTTTAAATGATTATAATGTAATAAATCAAGTAAAGTCTGTTGAAGATGGCGTTGAATTAATGGACTACCTCAGACGGAATGGCAAGTTTAATAATCCGATTGAAAACCCCCGTCCCGACCTTATCCTTTTAGACTTGAATATGCCTAAAATAGATGGGAGAGAAGCCCTTAAAATTATAAAATCTGACGCTGATTTACGCAGTATACCTATCATTGTATTGACTACTTCTAATTCGGACGTAGATATCATCAAAAGTTATGATTTAGGGGTGAACTGCTTTATATCTAAGCCCGTAACTTTTACCCGTTTTATAGAGGTAATTCGTACTTTGGGGAAATATTGGTTTGAAATTATTGAATTCCCAAGTTGATAAAATAGCATATGAGAGACAACACTACTATTATTAAATTATTACTTGTTGATGATGATGAAGATGATTTTTTGCTTACAAAAGATTATCTAAGAGATATTGAAACTCAACAATTTGAAATTGATTGGGCTTTTTCATTTGATAATGCAGTAGAAAAAATCAAAAATAAGCAATACGATTTATGCTTTTTTGACTTTTTGTTGGGGTCTAAAACAGGTCTTGATTTACTAAAAGCTGGTACGGATCATGGGTTAAAAGCTCCCGTTATTTTACTAACAGGGAAAGGTGATAAGCGTATAGACGTAGAAGCAATGTCACTTGGTGCATTTGATTATTTGGTGAAAAGCGATTTAGACGCTGACAAGCTAGAAAGATGCATCCGTTATGCACTAGAAAGAGCTAATACGCTTTCGACGCTCCGTGAAAGTGAGCGTAAGTATAGAAATATCTTCGATCAAACAAAAGAGGCCATTTTTACCGCTCGGTTAGATGGGACTTTTAATTACTTTACTCCTTCAACAGCCGAACTTTTTGGTTACACAGAAGAGGAGCTTTATCGACTAAAAAGCTATTCTGTTTTTGTTCATGCAGCAGACCGTCGGCAATTTATTAATAAGTTGGAATCTGAAGGGGAAATCAGCGACTTTGAAGTATTATTGGAAACTAAATTTGGAGAAAAAAAGCAATGTTCTATTCACTGTAATCGCCAGTTAGATAGCGATGGTAATCCATATTACCTAGGTATCATTCATGATATTACAGCTAGAAAGAAAGATGAACGTGATTCTTTACTCTATCAAAAAATGGCCGCTACTGGGCGTTTAGTTCGCACTTTGGCTCATGAGGTTCGTAACCCACTTACCAACATCAATCTTTCGATTGAACAGATGGAGGTTGATTTTGAGGAAGATGACGAAGATGCCAAATTCTTTATTGATATTATACGAAGAAATAGTCAGCGAATCAATGACTTGATTTCTGAATTATTGAATACTTCCAAACCGTCTGAAGTAACCTTTAGTAGATATACTTTACAGGAAATTTTAGATAGTACTATTGAACAGGCAATAGATAGAATTAACTTAAAGAATATTCAATTAATTACCGATTACTCATCAGAAATTTGGATTGATGTTGATAAAGCCAAAATTCAAATAGCCCTCCTCAACATTATTATTAATGCGGTTGAGGCTATGAAAGAAGGAGAAGGTATTTTGATAATTAAGGCTACCCAAAGGAGTAAATTTGCCATCGTTACAATTGAAGATAACGGTGTAGGCATTAGTCAAGAACATATTGACCGCCTTTTTGAGCCTTATTTTACTTCAAAAAATAATGGTATTGGCTTGGGCTTGGCCGCTACCCTCAACATTATTCAATCTCATAAAGCGAGGGTAGAGGTTGAATCAGAATTAGAAAAAGGTACAAAATTTACGATTACCTTTACTCAGGTATCGTAGTATTGGGATTGTGTGGTTCTGGGAGTTTCTTCCTAGAAGAAAACAATAGAATGGTTGAAGCCATTACTATACTTGCAATGATGATTACAATCCCTAAAATAGCACTAAATACAATGTATTGATAGAATATGGTATCATTATAACGAGCGATGATGATACCACACAAAGCCCAAATGGTGGCGAATCCTATATAACTATTCCTTAAATCAATAACCAATAAGAAGGTAATAAAGCTTCCAGCTAGAATCATAATACTTGCCCAAGACTGCCCAAGGATGTAGCCTTCTGTCCATCCGAAGCCAACTAAACAAGCCGTAGCATTGGCGATTGTAGCGATACAAATCCAGCCTAGGTATATACCAAACGATGCTTTTATAATAAACCTCGTAGCACTTCTAAGATACGGCTGAGTTGCTTTTATATGGTAATTGATTTTGATTAATGTAACCAGAATCCCAATCATAATAACCATTGATAAGGTCAAAAACTCATAATGCCAAGCTAAAATCCATAACGAATTAAGGATAGCATTGATGATAAACCAAAAGCCAATTTCGTCTACCACGAAACCTATGGTTGGATCAGGCTTTTTCTGAAAAAGACTTTTTGCCTGCACAAAGCAAAACAGCAACAATAGAAAATAGATTACTCCCCAGATAGAAAAAGTAATACCAGCAGGCACAAACAAATTAGGATATTGGTCTGACAATTCCTTGGTCGTTTTGTCATTGAGTGGTAAAGCATTTGCTAAACCATTCATAATTACCATTACAATAAAGAAGATAAAATTGAATACTTGTAATGATTTTATCTTTATAGGATTTAATGAAACTGCTTCCATAATTTTTAAGATTAGTTTGTTACTGGGTGTTTTACTTCAAGTTCTTTTTTGATGATAAATACGGCATTGCTATTAGGCTCTATTGGCGTGCCATAACGGCGAGTATATACTTTGGTGAATTCTGCCCCAAAGTATAGAATAATAGACGAGTAGTACACCCATAATAGGATTAAAACAATTGAGCCAGCCGCCCCAAATGTGGAAGTAACCCCCGATTGTCCGAGATAAACACCAATTAAAAACTTGCCTACCATAAATAGCAAGGAAGTAAGACCTGCGCCAATCAAGGTGTCTTTCCAAGAAATTTTACCGTCGGGCAGTACTTTAATAATTACGGCAAAGAGGAGGGTAATGATTCCCCAAATGACTATAATATTTATGAAGCTGAAAAGGAATACAGTAAAGCTACTCTCAAAATACCGCTGAAGTTGTGTGTCGAATAGTCCTAACAGTGCATTGATTGTTAAAGAAATCAATAAAAGAAAACCAAGTGTGATGATGAGTGAAAAAGATAAAAAACGGTTGATAAGATATTTTACCCAACTGTTTTTAGGTTTGGCCTTCAACGACCAAATATAATTGATAGAATCTTGAATTTCTGCAAAAACCCCTGTTGCTCCTAGTAAAAGTGTGACAAAACCCATGATGGCTGCAAAACCCGACTGGTTCGACTTTTCTGCATTTTTTAACAATTCTTGTACTTGCTTAGCTGCTGAATTACCAATTAGTTGATTTATTTGCCCAAAAAGCTCGCCTCGTATGGCATCTTTACCAAAAAAAATACCCGCTACTGAAATCACAATAATAAGCATCGGAGCAAGCGAAAAAATAGTATAATAAGATAAAGAGGCACTCAGTTTAGTAGCATTATCATTTGAAAATTCACCAAAAACTTCTCCTGCAAAACTAGTATATTCTTTGAATTTATGTTTTAGGGTATATTTCATTGTTGTATTATTTTGATGTTACTAATCTGCTAATATTATAATGCCATTATAACCTGTATAAAAATGTAGATATTTTTCTACATTTGTGGCCTTTTAAAAGGCAATTTTGCCTTTTATTTGTGGCATCAAAATTTAATTAATGAAAATGCTTAACAAATGTTACCTTTTAGCGATTAATTACGTATAAAGTAATAGAAACCAAATATGTAATTGTCCGATATGTATAATTTAATTATAGCTCCCTTAGCGAAAAATATTTTTTCTATGATTGCCTTTTTACTCTTAATAAGTTGGGTAATCAGCGTTTTTATGTTTAGTATAAATGGATTAGTCCACCTTTTTTTAGTATTTGCTTTAATTACAGTGCTGATATCAATTATTCACAAAGAGATGTAATTATTTTAATGTTCTTTAGCATTGAAATTTCTTTTTGCTTCTTCTAGTAAGTTGAGCACTTCCATTGAAAATATGAATGAATACGTAAATAGGACTACTAAGGCCAAAATGCTGAATATTGCTGTATTTTAAGGAATTTACATGTTATTAAGTTATAAATGTTAAGAATGTTGTTAGCTAAACAATTATATGTTAAAAGCATATAAGGATTGTATTATCTTACAATCCTTTTTTTTTGTGAGCAATAAAATGATCTAACTTAAAGTATTAAACCCAGAAATAAGCCAGATTGGCTGTAATTAAATAAAACCTATTCCGATGGCTCAACGATTTCCTTTCATTTTAAAATTTGCATTTTCACTGATATCAGTAACCATACTAGTGTATTGGCTAGTGGTTTTACAAGATATTCTAGTGCCTTTCTACGTGGCAGTTATTCTAGCAATGGCTTTATTCCCAATATCTAACTGGTTAGAAAAAATAGGATTGGGTAGGGTAGCAGGCGTAACTATTGCCTTGATTCTCTTTCTGGTGATTTCTGTTGGAGTTATCTGGTTGGCCTCTACACAAATAGCTAGCTTTTCTGAAATGTTTCCGCAATTAGAAAAGCGATTTACAGATTTGTTTTTGCAATGTCAAAGATGGACAGAACAACACTTTCATGTGGGACGGAAAATGCAGAATGACAAACTACGTCAGTACGCAACGGGGATGTTATCAAGTGGGGGAGTTGTATTTACATCTGCACTTTCAATGACAGGGAATATGCTTGGTAATCTATCTTTGATTCCGATTTATATGTTCTTCTTATTGTATTATCGCGATTTCTTCAAACTCTTTTTCTATAAAGTGTTTAAAAATGTGAGTAAGTATGCGATAGATACTGTTCTGACAAAGATTTATGAAGTAGTGCATAGTTATTTAAAAGGCCTTATTACGGTTACGTTCATTGTAGGAAGTTTAAATACGATTGGATTATTGGCTTTAGGAATAGACTATGCCATATTTTTTGGCTTTTTGGCAGCAGCCTTGTTAGTTATTCCCTTTATTGGTATCCTGATAGGTTCTATTTTGCCAATTATTATGGCATTGATTACCAAAGACTCGCCCATGTATGCAGTAGGAGTAGCAGGGGTTTTTATATTTGTCCAGTTTTTAGAAGGCAATTTTATTACACCACAAGTAGTAGGGTCTAAAATAAGTATCAATGGTTTAGTAGCCATTATTGCGTTATTACTTGGCTCGGCCCTCTGGGGTATCGCAGGTATGGCTCTTTCGCTGCCTACTGTGGCTATCTTGAAAGTTCTCTTTGATTCCATCACAGATTTAAAGCCATTCGGGTTTTTATTAGGAGAACCAGACCATAATCGGATTATGGAAGAGAAGAAAAAGAAGATGAGAGAGTTTGTACCTGAATTGGTTGAGACAATTAACGAAACAACTGAAGATGTAAAATCATTGGTGAAGGGTAAAAAAAAGAAGGCAGATAAAGCTGATTAACGAGAAGCTTTTTAGAAATATAATAGAAACGGATATCATTAAGGTATTCGTTTTTTTTTTTATAAAATGGGTATGCAAAGTGACAAAATTCTCCCACATTGTAGCAATTTAACCTCACCTCTACAACAAATTTACCTCAGATATACCATAAAAAGAGATGGTATATGTTTTTTATATTTTTAAGTACAACACATAGATTAAATGTTTGAATCTTTTGATGTTTTACCAATAGAACTTAAATGTTCTCAGAAAAAATTGATATTGTGTAGTATTTTCTACATAATTCCCCACAAATACCTTGTTTTGTGGTTTTTTATACACACTTTATTTGAAGGCTCAATTTTTTTTAGATTGGTATATTTTTTTTGTCCAAAAAAAAATCAAGATACAATGAGAAATTCAGTAATTGCTTTAATGATTGTTTCGGTATTTTTTTCTTGTTCTAGAAATGAGAAACAAGATATAGCCGATAAAGCTCAAGATGCTCAAGAGTTAGTGGAAGAGAAAACAGATAGTACTGTTGAGGGGTTGAAAGACGAAGCTAAAGATGTGAGTAAGAATATTGAATCTGAAAAAGATGCTTTGGTTTCAAAGATTGATTATAGCAAAGAGCAAATCAATATCAAGCTTAAACAAGCTGACGAAGACATCAAACATGCATCAGCACAAGAGAAAGCTAGATTAGAAAAAAAGAAAAATGAATTGAAAAACTCATTAGATGAGTTAGATAAATCATTAGAAGAGTTGAAAAGTGAAAAGAAACGTGACTGGAAAGAATTTAAGAAAGATTTGAATAAGCAAATTGATAAAGTTCAAGAGAAAATTCAATAAATCTTTCAGGCTAGTCAATAAAGATATTTTGTCTTTTTCATAGTGGTTAGATTGTGATAAATGGGGAGTGGTAGTCTACTCCCATATTTATATGAAATTCCAGACCAGTATGAATAAGTTAAAAGTGGTTATAGCATAGTTAAACAGGGAGATTGTATGGATTTCCCTGTTTCTTGAAACCTTGGTGTGAACTACTTTCAAAAGATTATTAATTTAGTAATGGTTAGGTATTCGATAAAGGATAGGGAGAATCCTCCCTTTGCCTTTTTACTTAATCAATATATATGTCGATAGCATTGAGGTGTGAAGTTGGTTCGACCATTTTGAAGAAGAAATCTTTTATAAGATAATAATACTAATTAAGCAGTTAGGGTTTTTGGTTAAAGGAACAGCTTTTGTGAGCTATTCCTTTTTTGTTTTGTAGGGAAAAGTTTTGGGAGATAGCTAATATCAATCCATTATTAATAATTATATTACTTCAAAATAGGAATAAAATTACCCTAAATCGCATAATTTTATCTTGGTACAATTTATGTAATGTTAAATAGGAAATTTATAAACAGTAAAACTTATGAAAAAGGTACTTGCCTTAAAAGCTCACTTATTGATTATTTCATTAATATCAATATCGTTGTCAATGTATGCACAGAAGTCTGATACTATTAAAAGAACAGTAGTAGTGGAAGTTGATACTGTGGTAACAGGAACAAAACCGACTGTTAACACAACTACAGGAGAGGTTATTAATCAAAAGGAAATTCAGCCACCAGTGTTTTACCGAGGGTTACTGGTCATTGAAGGTGGTGTCGTGTATAACGATAATGTGATGCCTGTATTATTGGCAGGCGAATTTGGCTTAGCCAGAAATTTTGGGTTAGATGCCAGAGCGTGGTATGGTAGTAATACTAAAAATGGAAATAAGTATGAAAATGGTTTTCTGGGCGTAGGGTTGAATTATCACTTTTCGGGTGAAGACAGCGATAAACCAAGTAAATTTGACCCTTATATAGGAGGTCTCTATGGGAAAATTTTAGATGCCTCGGGAACAGCCTTTTATGCACAAGCAGGGGGACGATTATTCATCTTCAAAAGTTTAGGCGTTTTTGCTAACCTGAATGTTGGCATTGTGGGCAAGCGAGGAACAAATTTATCTTTTGGTCTTTCTTATAAAATACATTAATACTCTTTTTTATTGAATTAAGGCTAGCACTGATTTCAATGTGTAAATACACAATGGAATCAGTGCTAGCCTTTCTTTTTGAGCTTGTTTCTCCTTATAACAAGGATAAACTTTATATTTATAGTTAATATATTTACTTGCTTGAAAGTATCTGAGCAAACATTAACCTCTAGAACATATTCTGTGATAATTGTTGACTAATTTATAACTCATTCAATAAAAAGATGAATGTTAAAGAACATATTCAAGACGTTGAACGCCAATTGAGTCGTCGAGAGTTTCTATTCAAATCTGGCTTAGCCTTGGGTGCTACTGCTTTGGGTTCTATCATCAATCCTTTACAGGCTTTAGCTAGCAATGGCACACCACATTTCGCTCCAAAAGCTAAGCGAGTTATTTATTTATTCCAATCAGGTGCGCCTTCGCAACTAGAACTTTTTGATTATAAACCCAAACTTAAACAAATGTTTGGGCAAGAATTGCCCGCATCAGTACGTGGAGGACAACGATTGACAGGAATGTCTTCCAGTCAGAAATCTTTTCCGTTGGCCATGGGTAAATTCCAGTTTGCTCAATATGGCAATTCACGTGCTTGGATGAGCGATTTACTACCTCATCATCATCAGATAGCAGACGAACTTACGTTTATAAAATCGATGCACACAGAGGCCATTAATCATGACCCTGCCGTGACCTTCTTCCAGACTGGTAATCAACAAGCTGGACGCCCATCGATGGGTTCTTGGGTAAGTTATGGCTTAGGTTCTGATAATAAAAATTTACCCACTTTCTGTGTCCTACTTTCTCGTTCAAATAATTATGACCAACCGCTGTATGCTAAATTATGGGGAAATGGCTTTTTACCTTCTGAACATCAAGGGGTAATGTTTAGGGCAGGGAAAGACCCTGTTTTATATTTGAACGACCCTGACGGCATGGACAGAACCTCAAGAAGAAGAATGTTGGATTATCTAGGGAAATTGCATCAAGAACAGTTTAAACAAGAGCAAGATGCTGAAATCAATTCAAGGATTAGTCAGTATGAAATGGCTTATAGAATGCAAACGTCTGTACCAGAAACCTTAGATATTTCGAAAGAGCCCGACTATATCTATCAAATGTATGGAGACGATGCACGCAAGCCTGGTACTTTTGCTGCAAACTGTTTGTTAGCTAGGAAGTTGGCAGAAAAAGATGTAAAATTCATTCAATTGTATCATCAAGGGTGGGACCATCACGGAGGCTTGCCTGAAAATATCAAGAAAATCACCAAAGATGTTGACCAAGCTTCTGCGGCCTTGATTAAAGATTTAAAACAGCGAGGAATGTTAGAAGATACCTTAGTAGTATGGGGAGGGGAATTTGGTAGAACGAATTATTCACAGGGAAAACTAACAGTAGATAATTATGGAAGAGACCACCATCCGAGATGTTTTACCATTTGGATGGCAGGGGCAGGGGTTAAAAAAGGAATAACTTATGGCGAAACCGACGAGTTTGGCTATAACATCGTTCGAGACCCCGTACATGTACATGATTTTCAAGCTACACTACTACATTTAATGGGAATAGACCATGAGAAAATGGTCTTTAAACATCAAGGAAGGCGTTACAGACTAACAGATGTTGCAGGGAAAGTTGTTAAACCAATTTTGGTTTAGAAGTATCAATTAGCTACACAAAATATACAATTTGTATAATAAATGTTGTATATTTATATAATGATATGAATTAAATGAAGGTTAAAATTTTTAATGTAAAAGATGACTCGCACGTAGACGCTGAAATCTGTGAAGCTATCAAAAAAAATATTCTCCTTCCTTCTTTAACTGATGGATGGAGATTTAATTTTAAGAAGCACTCCAAAGTAAAAGGGACTAAAACATATATTTTAGTTTGTGAAGAAACTTCAAATGTTATAGAAGGCTGTTTGATATTCAAAATGAAAGATAGTGTAGAGCCATATATGGCTTATATTGAGATTGCACCTCATAATCATGGAGATAATAGAAAATATGATAAAGTCGCTGGATGTCTTATCGCATTTGCTTGTAGGTTAAGCTTTATTCATGGAGAAAGAGATTTTAAAGGATGGCTTGCTTTTGATATCTTAGAAGAAGATAAAGTAAACGAAATTAGATTAATGAACCTTTACTCAAAAAGGTATAATGCCCTAAGGTTCGGAGAAACGACAATGGTTATTCCACCTGAGGGAGGCGAAAAATTAATCAATGAATTTTTACAATAGAAATTATGGAAAATAAAGAAATTCAAATTAACCAAATTTGGAATGATGATAAGCGAAATGATTTAAAAGAATTTATTTTAATACACGCTAAGGCTCAAACCGAAGAAAGAAAATTGACAAATCAACTGTTATCTATTCAATATAAAATAGAGGACTATATCCAAAATGATTTTGAAAATGGCGAAATGTTAAAAATACTTGATTTCGTTAAAATGTATTTAAAGGCACTAAATATCTCTCAGAAAAGATTGGCTAATTTATTTGAAATGAAGGATAGTAATTTACATAAGTATCTGGCAGGAGAGCGAAAATTGAATACAGAAATAGTGTTAAAGTTAAGCTCTTTCTCACATACCAAACCAGAATATTGGTATAGAATACAGGTTAAAAATGAATTGCTTGAATTAAAAAAAGAGAGTGGCAAAATTGATTTTTATAAAAAGTACGATTACAAAAATTTGATAGAAGTATAATCTATCCTAATCGCGTCATTTATCTTCATAAACTAACAACACTCGCTATTTTCTGAGCGAGGGTTGTTAGAGAATATGACCAATATTAATAGAGAGATAATACCTATTTAAAATCTTTTGATGTATTTCAGCGTTACTTATCAAAAACGCATTCAAAAAAAATATCAAATGTCTTATCTAAAAATCACTTTATTGGCTTTAATTGTTTTTTGTACAACTTTTTCTTGTAAGAAAGATGAAAATATCGTTGTCAAAACCAAAACAGAAAATATTACAAGTACAATCTGGCAAGTACAATCGGCGTCAGCTTCTGGCGGTTTAGTAGTTGTTTATACAAGAGACCAAGCTAATAATGGCTATGACTTATCTAAAGTAAGATTAAGTTTCAAAACCGATGGCAAGGTTACAGCCATTGATACGAATGGTAATACCTCAAGCAATGGCACTTGGAAATTCACCAATAACGAAACTTCTATCGAAATTACAGATGTTAATATTGCTGGAATCAGTTCAGGCACTTTAACCGTCATTCAGCTTACTGACAAAAACTTCGATTTTAGCAGTAAAGCATCTTTCCCACAATTAGGTATTTCAAATGTTGACGCCACTGTAAAAATGACGCCAGCACCATAATTTATAAATCGCCTAGTTGCGGACGCATTACTATTTCCTCTAAAACAGTTGTGGAAGGTAAGCTATAGGCAGTCCAGATTACTGTTGCAATATCATCAGAAGCGATAAATCTTTCGGTGGGCAATTCAACACCAGCCCAAGAGTTGGTAAAAGTAGCCCCCGGAAGAATGCTCGTTACCCTGATGGCATAAGGTTTTAGTTCTTCTCTCAAAACCTTACTCATACCCAGCATGGCAAATTTTGAAATACAGTATGAACCCCCATTAGTATAGGCAACTATACTGGCTACCGAACAAATATTAAAAATATAACCAGCTTTTTGGGTAATCATATCACCGACCAATGCCCTTGTCAGGTTATAAGCACTGTAGAGGTTAGTCTCAATCATGGTCTCTAAAGTTCCTTCTTCTTCATTATGAATTTGTCCCGGCAAAAAATAACCAGTATTATTTACCAACACATCAACGTGCGGGGTAGAAGATTTTACAAAATTAGCAAAAGCCAATACTTCTGCTTTTTTTGATAAATCAGCTTGGAAGAAAAGTACATTATCGGGTAAATCATTCTCAGTACTTCTGGCACAAGTGATTACTAAAAAGCCTTCTTTTGCAAATTTTTCAACGATGGCTCTACCAATACCTTTTGTGCCACCTGTTACTACTATCGTTTTGTTCATTATCTTTGTCTATTATATCTTAACTTAAAGTCGTTTAATCTGTAAAAGGTTTAAATTCTTTTCTAATCCTAGAAGTATTCATGCTTCAATAATCTCAGAAAGAATGTCAATAATAGGTAAATATTTTATTTTCTTAGGAAAACTGTTCTCGAACCGCGAAAAGTTCAAAGTATATACTAGGCTAACCGTTGATGAAGCCGTACAGATTGGGATTGGCTCATTATTGATTGTATCAATTGTTTCTTTCTTTTTAGGAGCTGTTACTTGTGTACAAACCGCAGCCAATTTAGATAACCCTTTTGTTCCGCATTATATCATCAGTTTAATTGTTCGTGATTCAACCATTCTTGAATTTGCCCCGACCATCACTGGTATCGTATTGGCAGGGAAAGTAGGTTCAAATATCGCTGGTGAATTAGGGACGATGCGTATTACCGAACAGATTGATGCTTTAGAAGTAATGGGTATTAATTCTACCTCATATTTGGTACTACCCAAAGTCGTTGCCTCTATCATTGTTTTCCCGATGTTGGTTACGCTTGCCGCTTTCCTTTCTATCTATGGTGGTTATTTGGCTGGCTGGTTAACAGGAGCAATCTCACCTCAGGAATATATTCAAGGGATTCAATTTGAATTTAACGCATTCAATGTCCCTTTTGCCTTGATTAAATCAGTTGTTTTTGCCTTCCTGATTGTTTCGATTTCTGCTTTTAAAGGATATTTTACAAGTGGAGGAGCTTTAGAAGTTGGTCAAGCCAGTACAGCAGCCGTTACTAATAGCTGTATAGCTGTATTGATTGCAGATTACTTATTGGCACAACTACTTGTCACAGCTTAGTTTATTCCTCAACATCCTAACGAGTTATTATTAAGTAATTCGTTAGGATGTCGATAGTCAATTCTCTTCTACTGACAGCATCTCCACTAGTTTCACAGCTTCTATTGCTTCTTGAACATCATGTACTCGGAGGATATTAGCTCCCTTCGTCAAAGCTATAGTATTCAATACAGTAGTAGCATTCAACGCATCATTGGGCGATATATCCAACGTTCGCCAAATCATTGATTTTCTGGATACTCCGACAAGCATCGGACATTCCATCACTTCAAAGTCTCTGAGATGATTCAACAAAATATAGTTTTGATTGATGGTTTTGGCAAATCCGAAGCCCAAATCTATAATAATATCCTTTTGCCCTAATTGGCGTAATTGAAATACTTTTTGTTGTAAATCATCCAGCACATCCATCACCAAATCATCATAATGAGTCATTTGTTGCATCGTTTCTGGAGTACCTCTGCTATGCATCAAAACGTAGGGTACATTTAAATTAGCGACGGTTTCAAACATTTTATCATCCAACAAACCTCCTGCTATATCATTCACCATGATGGCGCCAGCTTCCACACATTTTAGTGCTACTCCAGCCCGAAAAGTATCAATAGAAATCAATGCTTCTGGGAAATGCTTGATAATAATTTCCACCACAGGCAGTACTCTTGATAATTCCTCCTCTTCACCAACAGGCCTAGACCCTGGTCTGGTAGAATGTCCACCAATATCTAAAAAGGTAGCACCTGATGAAAGCATTTTTTCAACTTGTATAAGTACTTTCGATAAGTCATCATACCGACTATTAGCATAAAATGAATCAGGCGTAATGTTTAATATACCCATTATTCTGGGGATAGTTAAGTCGATAAGTTTACCCTTGCAATTGATATTCATAAATTTTTATTAAACTATTTAAGGACAAAAGTCACCAAAGATAAATAAAATTGTAAAGTCATTTTGTCTAGTACTCGTAAACTACTCCAGATAAAATTTATCAAATGCTAAATTTGGCAGAATAATAATTCAAAAAATATATTTTATCTTGCCATCCTTAAGAAATCTTCTCATCATGAAACTAAAAATATTTACTGCTCTTTTTCTAGGAATGATTAATGTTACCCTTGCTCAAACGAAAGTTAAGGCGATAAAAGCAGGGAGATTGATTGACGTGGTATCTGGAGAAGTCCTGAAAAATCAAATTATTCTCATTGATAGCAATATCATTGTAAATATTGGCTCAAACCTAGCGATTCCTAAAAATGCAGAAATCATTGATTTGAGTAATGCTACAGTTTTACCAGGCTTAGTAGACTGTCATACGCATATCACTGCTCAACCAAGTGGTGATTATTATGCAGATATTTTTAGAAAAACACCGATGGACTATGCTGTTACGGCTCATATCTTTACTAAAAGGACGTTAGAGGCGGGTTTTACAACTTGTAGAGATGTTGGTGCTGCGGCCTTTGTTGATGTCGCTGTCAGAAATGCTATCAATAATGGAGAAATCGTCGGCCCACGTTTAAAAGTAGCTACATTATTTATTGGTTCAACGGGCAGTCATGGAGATTTGAATGGATTCTCTCCCTTTCTATCATGGCAGTTTCCTAAACAAATGAGTGGCGTAGCCGATGGCGTGGATGAATTAAGAAAACAAGTACGCTATAATATTAAATACGGAGCAGATGTCATAAAATTCGGTGCGAGTGCGGGTGTTTTATCTGAAGAAGAAAGTGTAGGAGCACCTCAATTTACGCAAGAGGAAATGAATGCTATCGTAGATGAAGCAAAAATTTGGGGACGCAAGACCTGCGCGCATGCTCATGGCACACAAGCCATTAAAATGGCTATTAAAGCTGGTGTAGCATCGGTGGAACATGGCAGTTTTATTGACGCAGAGGGAATAGAACTCATGAAACAACACGGTACATATTTAGTGGCTGATATTTACAATGACGACTATATATTAAGTGAATATGGTAAACTGGGTTATCCTCAAAAAATTATTGAAAAAGAAAGACTAGTAGGCAGACTTCAACGTGAAAATTTTGAGAAAGCCGCCAAGGCAGGCGTGAAAATTGCTTTTGGGTCGGATGCTGGCGTTTATCCACATGGATGGAATGCTAAACAGTTTTTTTATATGGTCAAATTTGGGCTAAGTCCCCTTCAAGCCATTCAATCAGCTACTATCAATGCCGCAGATTTGTTAGATTGGAAAGATAAAATTGGTTCTATCTCAAAAGGAAAGTTTGCAGATATTATCGCCGTAGAAGGCAACCCTTTAGAAAATGTAAGTATTCTGGAAAAAGTGAAATTTGTGATGAAGGATGGAATTACTTATAAAAATGAATTAAAGAAGTAAAATACTTTATAAAAGAGTAAATTTTGTCATCTATAGTAGTGTTTTTTACTCAAGTGTTTATATTTAAGTTGAAATAATACAAATTTTTTTGTATTATATTACCAATTGCAATAATTTAGCATATTACTTAGGGAAAGTCATAATTTATTTCTGTTATTCTTAATTTTCAGCAAGGATTCTTTTTAATCTAACAGGATTTCTAATAATTTAATATGCATAATCTCGATTACTTAATGAATGAAATATGCAAAAGCCTCTCTGCGATTGGTATTATCATTGCATTAATAACCTTTCCCTATCTAAAAAGTAAAAATAAATCTAATATTTTCTTATCATCCTATTTCCTTATTTCGGGTATTTATGCGCTATTGCATTATAACCTTTTAAATAATGGAAATCCTAGTATCGTAGCTTTTCTCTATGCCACTACTGCTCCTTTAGTATATTTGTTCAGACCTATCTCTTATCTGTATGTTAGATCTATGCTTACTAAGAAAATAACATTTAAAAAATGGGACTATATTTTAATACTACCAGCAGTACTTTATGTGTTTGATGTAATGCCTTATTTATTGACATCATTCGATAACAAGCTTAGATTAGCTTATCTTCTTATAGAGGATCAAAATAATATATTCAGACACCCCGTTACGTACTTTACAACGCCCACATTTCATTTTACATTTAGACCCCTCTTTAGTTTAGCCGTTTCTTTTGCAGAGTTGGTGATGCTTTATAAATATTTTAGAGATAAGCCACAGACAAAAACTGATTATCCCACTACCTATAATTGGCTTTGGACTTTTTCATTGATTGGTGCTACATTAACCATTACATTATCTGTAGTTTCTCTAGTTCTCAATACTTTCGACCATCAGGTTAAACTGAATTATGATGGAGCTATCGTATTTATGAATATTTCTAATGCCCTTTTCTTGTGTTTAAATATTTCAGTATTCTTATTTCCTAGAATGCTCTATGGCTTATTGGCAGAACCTGAAACCAATACTTCTTTTACATTTAGACCACAAATCATTGTAAATAACAAAGTAGAAGATCAAATAAAACCATCGTTTAAATTAGAAGAAGCTAGGGTGTCAGAAATAGAGACAATGATTCAAGAATATTTTATTCAAGAAAAGCCTTATTTAGATGATAGCTTTACGATTAATAAGCTTTCGGAATCTTTAGATATTCCGATACACCACCTTAGTTATTACTTTAATTATCATCTTTTAAAAAAATTCTCAGACTTCAAGAATGAATGTAGAATAAACTATGCTATTCAGTTATTGAAAGAAGGAATTTTAAAAAAATATACTATCGAGCAACTATACCATGAAGCAGGCTTTTCTACAAAAAGCAATTTCTATCGTGTGTTTCGGTTACATACAGGTAAAACGCCTATTGAATTTCTGGAAGAAATTAATGCCTAAATTTCTTCTATTTCTACTGATTAATTATTAGTATTTATCCAAAAGTATTTACTTTAAGTTCCCAACTGCTTACATACCCATCAATACAAGCTATTTATTAGAATAAAATTGTTTTATATTGCAATATTTTAATATACTTAAGACCTATTTCTTCTTTTTTAAGTTGATATATTCGATATTAAGTTAACAAATGCATTATGCTAGAATATTTTAAATCTGAAATTGTCAGAATTGTGTACGTTATCGGCATAATTGTGGGAGTATTCAGCTTCCCCTATTTAAAAAATAAAAACAAGGCAAATATCTTTTTATCTCTTCATTTCCTTTCAATGGGTATTTTTGCCTTGTACTATTTAAGTACTTTAAAGAATAAGGATGATTTTTTTGTTGCTTTATTATATGGCATAATTATTCCATTATCATTCCTCGTTCGCCCATTTGGTTATTGGTATGTGAAATTTATGCTTTTAAAAAAAGTAAGATTTAATAAATGGGATTTTCTGATAATCTTACCTGCCCTTTTAAGTTTAATTGAGACCTTCCCATTCATTATTGCTCCTATGGAGCATAAGCTTAAAATAGCAAAGTTTATCACCCATGATATCAATAATATATTTGTATATGCACCGACTTTTTTATTTAACTTTAAATTTTACTTTGTTTTAAGACCCATATTCAATTTTGCCTTATGCCTTGCACAAATACATCTGCTTTATAAATATGTTAAAGGTCATTCACTTCAAAAAACTATTTTTACCTCAACCCTCCAGTGGCTATGGGTGTTTTCAATACTCAGTATTGTTTTAACAATTACCCTAGCAACATTATCACTTTTAGTTAGAAATAATTTTGATATTTCATTAAATGCGGGGTTATTCATTAATGACTTGATGGACTATGCAATTTTTATTTATTTTTTATTAAATGTTTCAATATTCTTTTTCCCAAAAATTTTATATGGAATTTCAGATGAAGGTGAAGAGTTTTTTATTGAAGACACACTAGCAGAAGTCAAAATAGAGAAATCCAACAAGCCTAACTTTAAATTAGATGATGCTCGGTTAGCAGAAATTAATGCTATTATTGAAACATATTTTTTAGAAGATAAGCCTTACCTAAATGATAACTTTACCATCATAGAATTATCAGAAACTTTAAACATTCCGATACACCATCTTAGTTATTACTTTAATTATCATCTTTTAAAAAAATTCACAGATTATAAAAATGAGTGGAGGGTAAACTATGCAATCCAATTATTAAAAGATGGTATTCTTAAAAAGTATACAATTGAGCAATTATACCACGAAGCGGGCTTTTCTACGAAGAGCAATTTTTATAGAGTGTTTAGATTACACACAGGAAAAACACCTATTGAATATATGGAAGAAATTAAAAACTAACCTTAAATCTCCAGCGTTTAAGGAGAAAAATAGTAATTATCGTAACTCTCAGCAGCAAAATTTGTTTTTTCTTTAGCAGTGCTATAGGTTTTGATGTGCTCGGAAAATCCTTGAAAAGTGCTTAAAAACTATCAAATCTCCTCCAAAAAGTCGAAAATTGGTTCTTTTTTCTAAAATACTACTAAAATAGAACCCAGATGTTAACATATTGACACTTGTTCCCACAATATTTGCAAACGTATATTTTACCAAATGTTAACCACTACTTCTTTTGCCTTCTTATCCGTATCTGAGATAAAGAGAACTAGCTAACCATTAATGATAAGTGAACTAATGTATTACTAACATACCATACCCAACCCATAATTTTTTTCGATACCTTTTGATTAATATTTTGAACAGATACATCTTTCCTTAATAATGATTACTGTATATGTTAAGCACAATAACCACTTTAGATATCGAAGCAGTTGAGATCCTTGCGGTTAATATTACTGAGGAACTTTTGAGAGGTAGAAATACTCTCAAGTCTGAAACTATGGCTTTAAAAGTAAGAATTAAAGTAAGAATGTTGAGAACAATTTCACATCAAAGGCTTACAATGAATCAAGAAAAACTTAAAAAACACCTAAGAACACAGGGCTTTACACCCCATTAATCATTTAGTTTATACAACTACTATACGAAACAAAAACAGTCCGTCTAAGAAAAAAAGCCCTCAGTTTTTAGGTAAACTGAGGGCTTGTTATTTTAAATACTAACGGATGTTAGTAAGATTTAGCAAAAATCACTCTTTTAGTCGAAGGATTACCCGTCAGAATACATTTACCTTCTTCTTCCACAGCATCCAAAGGAATACAGCGAATAGTAGCTTTGGTGAGTTCTTTAATTTTCTCTTCTGTCTCAGAAGTACCATCCCAGTGTGCTGCAATAAACCCAGGGGTTTCTTCTAAAATTTTAGTGAATTCATCCCAGGTATCAACCTTATAAGTATTTTCAGCCCTGAATGTTAATGCTCTTTGATAGATGTTTACTTGAATATCTTCTAGCAAACTACTTACCGTTTCTACAATGTCTGCAATAGCATAGGTCTTTTTCTCTTTTGTATCTCTACGAGCTACCTCGACAGTACCATTAGCCAAATCTCTTGCACCAATCGCAAGCCTTACAGGAACGCCTTTTAGTTCATATTCAGCAAACTTAAAGCCAGGCGACTGTTTATCAGAATGGTCAAACTTAACAGAAATCCCCTTTTTCTTCAATTCAGCTACAATTGGTAAAATCGTTTCTGAAATTAAATTCAATTGTTCTTCACTTTTAAAAATAGGTACAATTACTACTTGAATAGGTGCTAATTTTGGAGGAAGTATCAACCCTTCATCATCTGAATGCGCCATAATCAAAGCACCCATCAAACGAGTAGAAACGCCCCAAGATGTACCCCAAACATAATCTTGTTTGTTTTCTTTAGAAACAAACTTTACATCAAAGGCTTTGGCAAAGTTTTGTCCTAAAAAGTGTGATGTACCTGCCTGTAAAGCTTTGCCATCTTGCATCATGGCTTCTATACAATATGTTTCTTCTGCACCTGCAAAACGCTCGTTAGCAGACTTTTTACCACGAATTACTGGCACAGCCATAAATTCTTCGGCAAAAGTGGCATAAACGTGTAGCATTTGCTCTGTTTCGGCTACAGCTTCTTCCTTCGTAGCATGAGCGGTGTGCCCTTCTTGCCATAGGAACTCAGCCGTGCGGAGAAACAAGCGTGTACGCATTTCCCAACGAACTACGTTTGCCCATTGGTTAATTAGTAAAGGTAAATCACGGTATGACTGAATCCAGTTTTTATAAGTACTCCAGATAATCGCCTCACTAGTAGGGCGAACGATGAGTTCTTCCTCAAGTTTAGCTTCAGGGTCAACCATTAATTTTCCTGGCTTATCAGGATTATTTTTTAAACGGTAATGCGTTACAACGGCACATTCTTTGGCAAATCCTTCTGCATTTTTCTCTTCAGCCTCAAACAAACTTTTTGGAACAAACAAGGGGAAATAAGCATTTGTATGGCCAGTCTCTTTAAACATATCATCTAAAGCACGTTGCATTTTTTCCCAGATAGAATAACCATAAGGTTTGATTACCATGCAACCACGGACGGCAGAGTTTTCGGCTAAATCAGCCCTTTTCACGAGTTCGTTATACCACTCAGAATAATTTTCGCTACGTTTTGGTAGGCTTTTGCTCATTTCGTATAAATTGGTAATTAAAAAATAAAATAATTAATAATCATTATTTACGTTCTTTAGATAGGGGTAATGGTTTTATAAATTGTCATACCTATAAATACCAAGCTTTATAAATTATAATCTCAGTATCAATAATTTATATTGCAACTTTCCAAGAAATAATTTTGTTAATGACGTGAATAACTTGTTGCAAAGATAAGTTTTTGTTGTAAGTTTGACACAAAAATTAAGCCGATTGTTTCTTGATTTTAATTTCTGGTCTGGTTTTCCAGTATTTAGCAATTAAATCATCTACCAAATCATTAACAAGAATCTTAAACGATACAAGAACATGAACATTCTAAAATCCATCAAACTCTTTTCAGCCTTAGCGTTGGTAAGTGCCGTTTGGGGATGTAGCTCCCCAAAGCAAGTCGCTAAATCGTCTTCTTCGGGGGTGTATGATGATCTCTACGCTTCTGCTAGCGAAGCTCGTCCTGCTTCATTAGTTAGCCGAGAAAGTCTCTATGCTTCTCAAAATGAAGAAGAATATGCTACACGTAACCCAGAATATAGAGGAAACAACAATACATCACAAAGCACTGATGAATATTATTCACAAAATTGGATGAATTCTCGTAGCTATTATCAAAACCAAACTCCATATAGTAATTACAATAACTACAATTCTTATGGTGTAAATAACTGGTATACAAATCCAGGTATTTCGTTTGGTCTTGGTTATGGATATAATACTTGGAGTCCATACGGTTATAGCCCATATTATTCTCCTTATGCCTATGATTCTTGGGGATGGGGAAGTAGTCGTTGGGGTTATGGCTCTATGTTTAGCTATAGTTTCGGCTACAGTCCTTGGGGGTATAATTCATATGCATACAGTCCATGGGGATATAATAGTTTTTATGACCCTTGGGGGTATAATTATTACGGTGGTAGAGGGTATTATGGCAATACTTATGTGTATAATAATTATGGTTATGGCTCGGTGGTTACTGGTGCGAACGGTAACTATTCAAATGGTGGATATACAGCGCCTGTAAAACGTACTCGTGATAATTATTCACAGTCGGCTTATAACGGTAACTTTAATAACGGAAGTACTGCAAATGGTAATCAAAGAGGTGCAAGAACAAATTCTAGCTATTCAAATGGTAGCGATGGATATTATTCTCGTCCACAAAGAGCAACTTCTGCTTATAGCACTGGCAGTAATACTACTAACAATCGTAGTAGCAATACTAACAATAACGCTTGGAATTGGTCTAATAATAATTCATCATCAAACAACAGCAGTAGAACAACTACCAGTTCATCGTGGGGTGGTTCATCTAGCGGAGGTTCAAGCGGTGGTGGCGGCGGAGGAGGATCTAGCTCTAGCGGTTCACGTGGTCCACGTTAAAAATATTCTAAAAGTTAATATAAACAATAAGCCTCACAGAGAAGTACTTTGTGAGGCTTTTTAACGTTTTATTGAAAAGATTCTTTAAAAAGAAATGAGGGCATTTGGTGTTTTGAATGTCTTAGTCTAAATTACAAATTGCTTTGCTCACTTGCTAACAATGTTGTGTTTATTCAATAAATCCATAACATTCTTTAAAATTTATTAGATATGAAAATCCCTATTCGTCTAATTGCTGCATTTTCGATATTATCAGTTGTATCCGCAAATGCCCAAGACAATAACTTCGATGCTTTAGCAAAATTATTTAGCCAAACGGCACCCACAGGATCAGCACGTTTTCAAGCCTTAGGAGGCACGCATTCGGCCTTAGGAGCAGACGTTAGTTCGGCCATAGGTAATCCAGCGGGTTTAGGCTTTTATACACGTTCAGAGTTCAATTTTACTCCAGCTTACCAAAGCACTTCAAACACTTCAAATTATATTAATCAAAATACAAAAGCGAACGAAACCAATTTCAATATTGCTAATATCGGTGTAGTATTTGGAGGTAGCCAGCCTCAATATAAAGAGGGATGGCGTGGGTCATGGTCAATCAATTATTCTCGACAAAATACTTTTTATAATAATATTCAGTTTGCTGGAAGAAATAATAGAAGTTCAATAGCAGATGCTTTTGCTAATCAAGTAAACAGAGAAGTGAATGATTATAATTTAGGGGCAAATGATTTTACAGATGCATTGAAACAAGCACCCAATTTTGATTTAACTAGACATCTTTATGCATGGTCGTATTTAATCACTCCTGTTACTGATAACCAAGGAAATACTAGTTTTGTAGCTACGGAGGGTTCTTTTGATTCAAACCAAAAATATTCCTTTGAATCTACAGGCCGTTCAAGCCAGTGGACTATTGCTTATGGAGGTACTCCTAATGAAAAAACATATATAGGTTTCTCGTTAGATATTCCAAGCTTTAGGTACGAAACACGTTCGCAATACAATGAACAGTACCTAAACAATACTTCTTTTAATGGACTGACTCAATCTAAATTTTATTCAACAAGCGGAAGCGGTATTAATTTAACATTTGGAGCAATTGTGAAGCCAAATGAAATGATTCGCCTAGGGGCATCAATCACTACGCCTACTTGGTATGATATTGATGAAACCCTAAGCTCTAGTTTGCAAGCTGACGTAAACAGTGCCAATGCTGGTAAAGCAGGTGTTGGTATTGGATTGGACGGTACCCCTCTAAATATAATTAATCAGCTAAAAAATGCAGGGTATGGTATTCTGGAAAAAAATGGTAGTCGTTATTTAACATATGTCCCTACGTTAAATACTACTGCCTTTAGTGATAATTATCAACTCAGAACACCTCTTAAATTAAATATAGGAGCAGCGTTTTTCTTTGCTAAAAAAGGGTTTATCTCTGCCGATGTGGAATATCTAGCGTATGGTGGTACAAAAATGAGTACCACTGCTAATGACCAATACCTTGCTGACGATTTAAATTATTATACTCAAAAGGTACAAAGTGATTTAAAAAATGTGTTTAATGTTAAAGTGGGTGGAGAATACAGATTAGGCTTGTTAAGTTTAAGAGCAGGGGTGAATTACCAACCTAGCCCGTACTCATTTAATTTTGACCAAGGCTCTAATGCAGTCAATCGTTCTACCATGATTTACTCATCGGGTATCGGTATTAGAACAGGTGATTTTTATGTTGATGTGACGGGACTTTATGCAAAAACACAACAAGCTTATAGTCCATACGTATTAAATAATACAGCAGAGTATAGCTCTGCTATCATTAGTAATAGTTATGTGAAGGGCGTAGTTAGCTTTGGTATTTTCTTCTAAGCTATTCAAGTTCCAAGCATACTTTCGAGGGTTATCATAGAAAAAGCCAGTCGCTCAATGAGCAACTGGCTTTTTGTGTAACTAAGCATTCTTAAAATTTAACATTCAAACTTGCATTGAAAATAGTACCCAATTGGCTGAATTGTGAGCCATCATAAGTAACATTTGAATAACGACCATTGAACGTAATCAAATTATATTGTTCATAATATTTAGCAGATGGCACGTTGTTATTTACATCATAACGTGTTTTAACCCCTGTTTTAACATCTACAAAATCCCATTTAGGCATTACATTCAAAATGTTGTTTACATTAAATGTGAAAGTAACTTTTGAAGAGAATGGTACACTAACTGACAAGTCTGAAACTACTGCTGGAGTAAATTCAGTATCTGTATTAGCATCCAAACCATTTTGGTGGAAATGTGTTTTTCCGAACAACGTATTGTTCAAGTTGAAACTTATTCCTTTGATTAAATAATCGAAGCCAAGAATTACTTTATATTTTGGACGAGATGAGAATAATAAAGCGTCTTGTGTTCTATCAAAAATAGATTTACCTGCATCAGCAATTACCTTAGGGTTGTTGATATAAGTGTATTCATTTACGAATGTATAGTTACCTGCTAAGTTGATACCCAATTTTCCCATTCCTAATTCAAGGTTTTTCTGAGAAACCACGAAGTCAAGACCAGAAGTAGTAGTATTCAGTGCATTAGCAAAGAAACTTACAGCAACGATACCGTTAGATGTCAAAATATTATCTAAAGCTGTATTACCAGCAGCAGTACCTGAAATTTCAGAACCTAATACGATACGGTCTTTAACTTTAATGTTGTAATAGTCAAAAGTAACACTTAGGTTTTTAGTAGGATTTAAGCCTAAACCAAGCGTAAAGTTTGTAGATTTTTCAGGCGTTAATTTTGGTACTCCCAAGGCAAAAGCTTGTGGACTTACGTTATTAACAACCCCTTTTGTTTGAATACCTTGTCCTGGTACAAAACTAGCCTGCGCTTGTTGTTGATAGATTTGGTGCAACAATGGTGCACGGAAACCTGTAGAATATGAACCACGTAATGTGATTTTATCGCTTATTTTATAACGTGAACTGATTTTGTAAACAGTAGCATCACCAAAATCGCTATAGTGTTCAGAACGTATTGTTCCGTTTACTAAGAATTTATCAGTGAAATCATAAGCTACGTCAAAATATCCACCGAAGTTAAAACGACTATTTGAACCAGCATTGTTAGGCGTTGTTCCCGGGAATGAATCAGCACCAGTACCTACATAAGAAGAAGTATCACCTACAAAAACTGTAAACGTTTCAGCACGGAACTCAGAACCAAATGAAAGGCTTAATTTATCACTTACTTGTTTTGAAATATCAATGTTTCCAACATTATGGCTAAATTCATATCCACCTGGTTTGAAATAAGTTGGCGAGTTCTTTCCTAAGCTACGGTTTACTGAATTCGAAACAGTATACAATTGTTTGTTACCGCCCGTTGTAAAGCTCAAATCTGTTTTCCAACCATTGGTTTCACTTTTAACACCTACAGTAGCAGTGTAGTCATTCAAATCTCCTTGGAAAGTAGGTACATAACCCATATATGTTTGACCAGCAGGTGTTAGCAATCCATTATCAGTAGGTCTCCAATAAGGCGTACGATAGTTGGCAAAGCTGTTTACTCTTTTATAGACATAAGCAGCGGTATAATAAAACTCAGATTTTTCGCCTACTGAATATCCACCGTTTACCAAGAATTTAGCAGCCGTATTTTCTGGCTGACCATTGATATTCCCAGCATCTGGCTTAATGGCTAAGAAGCTCTTAACTTGTGCCAAAGGGGCATCAAAACCAAGGTTTGCATCCGCTTCCGCATCAGCACTTACTACCCCAGGACGATTTGCCAAAGTAGTACGGCTAAAATCAATGGTATAGTTGATGTATCCTTTTTCAAAATTAGAACCATTGTTTACCGCAAAGCCAATGTGTTTTCCATCCCCTTTGCCAGTAACTCCCATCGTTAATGTAGCCGAGCCATAATCAAATTTATCCTTTAAGATAATGTTCATTACACCTGCAATAGCATCAGAACCATACTGTGCAGAAGCCCCATCACGTAAAATCTCTACACGCTTAATTGCTTGCTGAGGAATAGCAGAAATGTCGGCACCAGATTCACCACGACCGGGCGAAGTCTGAATGTACATCAAAGCACTTGTGTTTTTACGTTTACCGTTAATCAAGATTAAGGTACGGCTAGGGCCCATGTTACGGATTTCGTAAGGGTCAAGCAATGATGTAGCATCGTTTACAGGAGTGTTCACTGTGTTGAAAGATGGCACACGATACTGAAGGGCTTTGTCGAATGATGTTTGGCCCGTAGACTTCAAATCAGCAGCAGAGAGGATATCAAGGGGTAAGGGGGTATCTGTCATCGTTCTTTTAGAGTTTCTACTACCAGTTGAAATGACAATTTCATCTAACTGATTACTAGAAGCAACAAGAGCCACCTTTAAAACACCTGTACCCACTGGTACTTCCTGAGTTATGTAACCAATAAATGAAACCGTTAGTGTAGTTACAGAAGTAGGTACTTTTAATGTAAATTCTCCTGTACTAGTTGCAACCGTTCCAAGTTTAGTACCCTTTACTACGATAGAAGCTCCAGCTAGGGCTATACCGTCTTTAGCATCTGTTACTTTACCAGTAATCGTTTTGTCTTGGGCATAGATTTGCCCCTTAAATCCAAGCACCGCAAGGATTACAAGCAGAAAAATTTTTTTCATGTGTTTTTTAGAAAAGATTAATATTAATTTGGTTATTTTAACAAAAAGTTAAATAACTATTTGCAATATAGCATAAAAAAAATATTATTGTGTATCACTTATTTTTAATTTATTTATGATTAAAAAGTAGAATAATTATTTTTCAAGGAAAAATATGACTAAAAAAAGAGTGAATGATTTTAATCAATTTTAACTTGCTAAATTCACGAAGAAGGTGTTGATTAAATAGATTTTTATTCTAATTTTATGAATAGGTAAACGTCAAGAAAACGTTAATTTTTCTTTATGAATTATCAGATGTCCATTTGTTGAGAAGCGAAATTATTTTCAGAATTTCCCATTAACGTATTAAACCCAAATGTATGCTTAGCAGAGTAGCAAATTCTATCTATTGGATGAATCGGTACATCGAACGTGCCGATAATTATGCCCGTTTTATTTCGGTAAACTTCAATTTAGCACTTGACTTACCTCCTGACGTACCTGAACAGTGGGAGCCATTGATAATTGCGACGGCAGATAATTTTATCTTCCAGAAACACTATGATGCCCCAACTCGTGAAAATGTATTGTATTTCATGGCTTTTGATGTAAAAAATCCAAACTCGATATTATCGTGTTTGCTTGAAGCTCGTGAGAATGCAAGAACTATTCGCGAGAGTATTTCTCGTGAAATGTGGGAGTATGTCAATCAAATTTATTGGACGGTAAAAGACGCCGCTGCCGAAAGTAAGTCTTGGGAGTTGGCAAGGTATCAGGGATTCTTGGAAAATATCAAAACTGGTAGCCAGTTGTTTTATGGAATTGTGGATTCTACCATTACCAGAGGTGAAGGCTGGCATTTCGGGCGATTAGGCAGACTGATTGAGCGTGCCGATAAAACAACAAGATTTTTGGATGTAAAATATTTTACGCTCTTACCAGAAATTGGAGCCGTAGGTTCCCCGCTTGATTTAATGCTTTGGTCGTCTGTATTAAAATCAGTAAGTGCTTACAATATGTTTCGTCAGCAATATCAGGTAATGAATCCGTCGGCCATTGTAGATTTCTTATTGCTTGATAAAAAATTCCCACGTTCAGTAATGCACTGTATTCGTCAGGCTGAATTATCACTCTATGAAATATCTGGAACAGCCATTACAGCTTCTTATTCAAACCCAGCAGAAAAAGCCTTGAGTAAGTTGCGTTCGGAAGTAGAATTTACCGAAATTAAAGATATTTTTGACACAGGTTTGCATCAGTATCTTGATGAATTTCAACAAAAAAATAACGCTGTGGGTAAAGCCATCTTTCAAACTTATTTTGATTTAAAACCCGTAATCAACGAAGAAATTCCCCTAAATATGGTACAACAATAAGTAGTTTTTTTACTTTTGTATGTTAGTTATTTTTACTTATAACTATAAAACCACTTTTTACAAAAAGGCAGGAATCATTGGTTTCATCTATAACTGATTTTGTACGATTAAACCCGCAATTTAACAATTGCCTGTTTAGTATAAAAACACTTGATTGAGCCAGCGGTTCAAATAAATTATCGACTGTGCAAATGACATATTGTTTAGGGATTAAAGTACGTGGCGGTTTAGTAGCTATTGCAGATACTAGAATTACTGCTGGAACGGAGGTTTACTCCAACAAAAAGGTATCTATCCACGAAGTAGGTAACCATTCTCTTTTTATAATGACCGCAGGATTAAGATCAATCCGTGATAAATCTGTCATTTATTTCAATAGACTCACCGAAGAAAAAGGCTGTAAGTTTGATTATATGTTTGAAGCCGTCAATGCTTTTGGTGAAATGATTAGGAAAGTTGCTGAGGAAGATAAAGCAATGTTGAAATCAGAAGGATATAATTTTAATTTACATTCAATCGTGGGAGGACAAATGCCTCATGATGACGAACATAAATTGTTTTTGATTTTTCCTGAAGGTAATTGGATAGAAATTAATGAAGGATTGAAATATCAAATCATTGGTAATTCAAATTATGGAAAACCGTTGTTGAACCGTACTTTGTCTTATGAAACATCTTTGGAAGATGCCCTTAAATTAGGATTTCTATCATTTGATGCTACCCAAGTAAGTGCTAGTGATGTTGATTATCCGATTGATGTAATCGTTTATCAAAAAGATAGTTTCAATGTAATTGAACATCGTCTTACGAAAGAGGATATGAGCGATGTGACCAAAAAATGGAATGCATTGCTGAAAGAATCTGTTGATAATTTGCCTAATGAATGGCTACAAAATATTTTAGAAAAAAGCTGTGAAGTTTAATATATAATTCGAGGCTTGATATTGTTCTGCAATATCAAGCCTTGTAATTTATCCAACTTCGAAGCTACCTCCATGTGTTTTCCTTTCTTTATAACCTTGGTTTATTCCTAATCCATTGGTTTTTCTAAATCCGTCTTTTATTAATATTTCGAATATTGAGTATATTTTTTAGTTAAATTTTAATTGAAAATTAAGCTCTAAATACGAAAGGATGAATGAGTTATAAATTTCAATTCTTTTCATTAACAACAAAATGCAAGAGTATATTTATTTAAATGGCCAAATTGTTCCCACAGAAAAGGCTAATATTCATGTAACTGACCTTGGGCTGCTAAGAGGGTATGGTATTTTTGATTTTTTTAGGGCCATCGATGGAAAACCTATTTTTATTGAAGACCATCTGGATAGGTTTGAAAATTCTGCGAGGTTGATGGGATTAACAATTCCGGCTTCTCGTGAAGAACTTAAAAATATCATTTTAGAGATTATAAACCTACATCCGCAAGCATTGTTAGGTGTAAAGATGGTAATGACTGGCGGTTATTCTCCTGATGGCTATACCCCTGCTGAACAATCAAACTTAATCGTAATGGGTAAACCCTTTGTGTTCAAGCCTGCCGATGTGGGGATGAAGCTCATGAGTGTTGAATACAGAAGAGAAATTCCTGAAATAAAAACGCTGAATTATATTGTGCCGATTAGAGCGTTATCCAAAATGAAAGAAAATGGTGCTGACGATGTGTTGTATCATCAAAATGGTTTGATTTCAGAGTCTTCAAGAAGTAATATTTTTATCATTAAAAATGAAAAAATCATTACTCCAGTAGATGGAGCTTTGTTTGGCGTTACCAGAAAGCATATTCTTAATTTTGCTAAAAGATATTTTGTTGTGGAGGAAAGAGACCTAACGACCCAAGAATATTGGGATGCGGACGAAGTTTTTACGACAGGAAGTACGAAAAGAATTGTAGCTATTACTCAAACAGATAATAAAGTATTTAGTGACGGCAAGGTGGGTAAAATCACGAAGAAACTTCAAGATTTGTTTTTAGAACATGAAAAGAATTTTGCTTAAAGAAAAAAGGCAATTGTCACGATGACAATTGCCTTTTTTCTATTTATTCATTTTCCTCTTTTTTTCTAATTCCTGTTGTTTCTTTTCTCGGCTAGCCAAAGCTTTTAGCTTCTTTTCCATCTCGATAGGGAGCCCTAGTAAATCCCTTAAAACAACTGAAGCACAAACTCCTCCGAAGGCTGCTGGCATATAAGAAATAGTACCATAGGCAGATTTTTTAAAGTTTGAGCCATCGGTCAACATCAAAGATTCCTCCATCATTTTTTCTGTAGAATAAACCGCTTTAATGCCTGAACGAATGCCAAGTTTACGCAAACGCTTGCGGATAAGTGAAGCTAGATAACATTCACGGGTATCAAACAAATCGGCCGTACGAATTTTTGTAGGGTCTACTTTTCCACCAGCTCCCATAGAACTTACAATGGGTAAATTTTTGTGATGCGCCGTTGTTAATAACATTAATTTCGGAGTGATAGAGTCGATACAGTCCATCACGTAATCAAAATGATTGTTTGTTAATATTTCTTCTACGGCTTCTGGCGAAAGAAACTCACGAATACTTGTCAACTTCAACTCAGGATTAATTGCCAATAGGCGTTCTTCCATCAAGTCAGCCTTAGGCTGTCCATGTGTTGTTGAAAGAGCAGGCAATTGCCTGTTTCTATTAGAAGGGTCGACGACATCACCATCCACGATTGTCATCGTTCCTACACCCGAACGGGCTATAAATTCTGCAGCAAAAGAACCAACGCCACCAAGCCCTACAACCAATACATGAGCATTCTGTAGTTTCTGGATACCTTCGTCGCCTATTAATAATTTGGTTCTACCAAGCCAAGCTAAATCACTCATTGTTTAAGAATTATGCTCATAAACTTCGTTGTTATGAGCCTGTAAAAGGGTAAAAACCCTGAGTTTACAAAATTACTGAACTATCATTAATTTTTCAGATAAGTAAATAAATCCTTGATAGAATTGTAGAAAAAAATTCACACTTATAAAAATTTGTGTAGAATTTGTATTGACAAATCCACCTACTTTTTAAATATTTTACTGGCATATTAATTTATATATGAAGACTATATCACTAATAATTTCCGAAACTTGTTCAACTATTAATCAACATGGGAAGCCAAAATAATAATGTAGAGAATGAAAAAATTCTTGTTGACGGAATGGGAGCAATCATTCACGAAAATGGAGTATTTTTTAGGGTATGGGCACCGAATGCTCAAGAAGTAAGTGTTTTTGGCTCGTTTAATGACTGGGATTCATCCGAATTCCCTCTTGAACATGAAGGAAATGGCTATTGGGGTGGTAATGTCTTTAGTGCTAAAGCTGGAGATGAATATAAATTCTTTTTGAAAACACCATCTGGAGATTTACAAAGAAACGACCCGTATGCTCGCAAACTAACTAATTCCATAGGGAATTCAATAATATATGACCAAAGTAATTTTGACTGGGAAGAAGATGATTTTCAAATGCCAACTTGGAATAAGTTGGTTATCTATGAACTGCATGTGGGTACTTACTATGTGAAAGAAAAAGGTAAAGTTGGCGATTTCTATAGCTTAATTGAAAAACTTGATTACCTACAACACTTAGGAATCAATGCCATAGAAGTGATGCCTCCCTTTGAATTTCCCGGAGACTTTTCATGGGGATATAACCCCTCGTATCCGTTTGCGATTGAATCAAGCTATGGTGGCCCCGATGCCTTCAAGGCATTTATCAAAGCTGCTCATCAACGCGGTATCGCTGTGATTTTAGATGTAGTCTATAATCATTTTGGACCAACAGATATGGATATGTGGCAGTTTGACGGTTGGCAAGAAAACGGTTTAGGTGGTATTTATTTCTACAACGACTGGCGTTCGGCTACTCCTTGGGGAGACACACGTCCAGATTATGGAAGACCAGAAGTACGTCAGTACATTCGCGATAATGCTATTATGTGGTTGGAAGAATTCAGAGTAGATGGACTCAGAATGGACATGACACCCTACATCAGAAGTGTAAAAGCTAATGAAGATTTAGGCACTACTATTCAAGAAGGCTTAAGTTTAATCAGGAGAATCAATGCAGAAGTTGCTGAAAAATATCCTTGGAAAATCGTCATAGCAGAGGATTTACACGGCCTAGACTCTATAACAGACCATTTAGGCAATGAATGTGGCTTGGGCTTTGGTAGCCAGTGGGATGCTCATTTTGTACATCCAATCAGGAATGTTTTAATTACACAAGAAGACGAAAATCGTAGCATAGAAAGTGTCTGTATTGCTTTGTTAAATAAATATTCAGGAGATACTTTTAAAAGAGTAGTCTATACCGAATCACATGATGAAGTTGCGAACGGTAAGGCAAGAGTAGCTGAAGAAATAGCTTTTGATAATGTTAATAATTGGTACTCAAAGAAAAGAGCATCGTTGGGCATTGCTTTGGTAATGACAGCAGGAGGAATACCAATGTTATTTCAAGGGCAAGAACTATTAGAAGATAAATGGTTTTCGGATACAGACCCTATTGATTGGAGTAGAGCCAAAAAGTTTAAATCTTTCACTAGTTTGCACCGAGATTTGATTAAGCTACGTCTTAATTATGACGGTAATACAGAAGGATTAACAGGGCAGAATACTCAAATTATTAAAACTGATGAAACGCATAAGATTATAGTTTTTCAACGTTGGAGCAAAGGTGAGCCTGGTGATAACACAGTGGTTGTACTTAACTTTTCTAATAAGTCTTATGAAGATTTTTCAATAGGCTTCCCTCAGCAGGGAATATGGAAATTGAGATTTAATAGCGACTGGGAAGGCTATGATAAAGGCTTTGATAATTTTGATTCAACGAGTATTAGCACAGTACAAGGAGAATATGACGGAATGCAACATCACGCTTCCATTTCAATTGCCCCTTATACGGCATTGATTTTCTCTCAGGATAAGATGAATTACTAGCGGTGGGCAGAGGGCATATATTCACAAGGAATGTTACGGCATTCCTTGTGTTGTTTTAAAACAGAATGATATTTTTCCATAAAAAAACATTAATATTTTACTTATCTCGGAAAAAAAACCATTTATAGTAGACAACACTGTTTATATAAACAATATACCTGAGTATTTTAGAGTTCCATAGACAAAAAGCAGTTAAAAACATTAATTTCAAACGTATCTCATGAAAAAAATAAGCATTATTACATTGATAATGAGTTTTCTGGTTATCAATTCTTTTGCACAATCACCCGATTCTGTCTTCAATAAATTTTATGAAAGTACTGGGGGTTTGCCACTTTGGAAGAAAGTAAAGACTTATACCTTAAAGCAATCGTTTGTTGCCAATGCAGCCACTGATTATGACATGGAGGTGAAGGCATCATTAGTAGATAATTCTATGCTTAAAACAAAAACGATTATGAAGCGTAGTTTTATTTATGGCGAAAGTACTGCAGATGCCTTTTTGAAAATTCCGACGGGAAGCCGTGATAAGGCTATTATTTATGACGTAAAAGACCTAAGTGCAAAAGAACAAGCGAATATGAAAAGAGAAGTAGGCGATTTCTTGTTACCATTCTTGAATTATGAACAGAAAGGATATATCGCTACTTATGTAGGTTTAGAAGTGATTGGAGCCCAAAGATTACACCATATTGAGTTGAAGGGCAAAGATATCAAGCACGATTTGTATTTTGATAATATCACTAATTTCCTTACGAAGGCTAAATATAAATTGCCTACTGGTGAAGAAATTACACAAGATTATAATGTTTACACAACTTCTGATTTTGGATTAAAATATCCATCAGCAGGTACTTATTACAGCAGTATTGATAAAAAAGTGGTTAAGTTGACAAACGTCTTCATTTTTAACCCAGTTTTTGACGCTAATACTTTCAAACGCTAAAAAATAAATAGTAAATATCAATCCAATTGAACAGATTGGATTGATATTTTTTTGTAACACACATCACATACATGGATAAATAATTACCTATTTGCATTAGCTTTAAACCATATGAAATAATAGTAATGAAACAATTTTTAAAAATAGCGGGCATTATTTTACTAAGTTTAGTACTTGTTCTGATAAGTCTATTCTTATATTTCAGAACACCCGCCGGTGAACTATTTTTAACTGAAAAAGTAGTTTATTACCTACAAAAAAAACTCAAAAAACCATTTACTATCAAAAGAATTAGCTACAGTTTTCCCGACTGGATTGCCCTTGAGGGAGTTTATCTGCCTGATGACAAAAACGATACCTTAATTTATGGCAATAAAATTCATGTAGATATTGATATGCTTGCCTTATTAAGGAATAAAGTAAGTATTAATAAACTTGAACTAGAAAATATTAACATCAACATAAAGCGTACCCTTCCTGATACAGCCTTCAATTTCAACTATATTTTAAAAGCATTTGCAAGCACTGACAACAGTGTTACTGTTGATACTACAGCTAAGAAAAGCACTCCTCTGGATTATTATTTAACCAATATTTTACTGAATAAAGTAAGAGTAACCTATCTGGATGATGTTACAGGAGTAGATGCAAAGGTTAGATTAGACAACGTTGAAACATCCTTTAAAGACATTAATCCCACTATTTCTCAATATCATTTAGATAAATTAGCCTTGAATGGTGGAAACTTATCGTTGCGATTATATCAGGCTTTGCCTAAAAATTCACCACCAGAACCGACCTCAACTTCTGATACCCTAGATTTAGCTTTTGGGGAATTTGATGCCAGAAACTTTCAATGGAATATCGTTGAAGAAAGTGCAGGTTTAGTCAATACTGTAAAATTGGGTGCATTGAATGTGAAGGGGGATAAAGTATATTTAGCGGGTGAGAAAGTTCATTTAAAATCTGTCAATTTATACAATACAGATGCTAAAGTTAGTTTCCTGAAAAAAGCTAATAAAGACAAAATCAAAGTACCTTTAAAGGCTGACTCTACAGCACCTAGTAATTGGAAAGTATTGGTAGATAAAATTATCTTCGATAAGAATAATATTGAATATCAAGAGCAAAATCAAGTTGCTTTGAAGAAAGGACTTGACCCCAATAATTTAAAAATCAATAACTTGAAAATGAACGCAGAGCGTTTCTATTTCTCTCCTGATAATATTTCAGGGTGGTTATATTCAAGTTCATTCAAAGAAAAATCTGGCTTTGAACTCCAACGATTCCAGACAGATTTTGCTTATACTAATCGTCAGGCATTTTTGAAAAAACTCTATATCAAAACGCCTAATACCATTATCAGAGACGAGCTATCGCTGAGTTATGCTTCTTTTGACCAGCTAAGTAAAAATATAGGGGCTTCAAAAATTAAATTGAGCCTTAAAAATAGCCAAGTTGCTTTTCAGGATATTCTATTATTGATGCCTGAATTTGCCAAAATGCCTCCTTTCAAAGGCAATGAAAAAGCTTTAGTGAAAGTGGATGGATTGGCTACAGGATATGTCAATAATTTAAATATTAGTAAGTTTTCATTGACAGGCTTTGGTCAGGCCAGAGCCAACATGCAGGGAACTATCACTGGTTTACCAGATGTAAACAAAGTTGCTTTAAAATTAAATATCAAAGAGGTTTCGCTTACTAAGAACGATATACTAAAATTAGCACCTGCTAATACCATTCCTAATAGCATTGAATTGCCTAATAAGGTAAATTTGATAGGGACTATTAATGGCAAAATCCAGAATCTGGCAATTAATGCCAAAGTAATAACAGATATGGGAGCGGCTGCCTTTAATGGTAAACTAGTTAATATTACAGCCGATAAAAATCAGCAATACGAAGGTACGATGAGCTTGACTGCTTTTGAAGTTGGCAAGTTTATCAAACAAACAGAAAACGTAGGTAAACTAACGTTGAATGCGAAAGTAAAAGGCAGGGGGTTAGACCTAAAAACAATGAATACGGCTATTGAAGGTACTATTCAAGAGGCTGAAATAAAAGGATATAATTATAAAAACTTAGTTTTCGAGAGTACTATCGCACAGCAAATTGCTCAGTTAAAAGCCCACATAACAGACCCAAATATTACGCTAAGAATAGATTCAAAGGTTGATTTATCGAAAGAATTTCCGGGTATTCAAGGAAACATAGCGATTTCAGAATTGAACTTAAAACCGCTTGGTTTTTATGCTGATAATATCGGTATTCACGGGAATATAGATGTTGATATGCCATCGACTGACCCGAATAATCCAAGTGGAAAAATTACAATTAATGAAGCGACGCTTTTCCAAGATGGGAAGCCAATAAAAATTGAAAATACCATTCTAACGGCTCAAAATACCTCAACAGGAAAAAGATTTGATATTCAAGCACCTTTTTTAAAGGCTACCGTAAAAGGAGATTTCAATTATTTACAGTTATCTGATATTTTCCTTACAAATATCAATCGCTATTTCACGATTCCTGATATTGCGTATAAGCCTATTACTGAGCCTTATAACGTATCTATTGAGGCAAAAGTGGTAAAACATCCTCTTTTCAAGGCTTTTGTGCCGGGCTTGACTAGACTAGATACTGTTCGCTTATCGGCAATGCTTAATAACAAGGCTGATACGGTAATGAAGATAAGCTTAGTTTCACCCAATCTGGAATATGATACCATTAAAGTGTCAAATTTTAGAGCTAACGTATATGCTAACGAACAAACGTTGACCTATCAAGCTGGATTATCTGGGGTAGAAATGAGTGCTTTTAGGCTCAGAAAAACTTTTTTGAATGGAACTGTCGCCAACAATACAGCAACGTTTAAAGCTATTTTCAAAGATTCTATAGACCAGAATAGAAATGAAGTGGCTGGATTGGTTCAAAATGCCGATAATCAATACAAAATTCGCTTAGTAAAAGGTGGGTTAAAATTAAATTATAAAGATTGGGCTGTTGACTCTACTGGTTTTATACAGTATGGCAAAGCGGGCTTGTTGATTAATAATTTTCAAATAGAACAAGAGAAACAACGCTTACTAGTGACTAGTACCACTAGCGAACCGAATGGACCAATCAATGTGACGGCTGAAAACTTTAGGATTGAGAATTTTGTCACGCTTTTTGTGCCTGACTCTACAATGGCAAGTGGAAAAATTGATGGGAAAATCCTCTTGAGCAATTATATGGTTTCTCCATCATTTACGGGTGATGTGAAAGTGACGGATTTCTTTTTCCAGAAGACTTCTATCGGTAATTTAGACATCAATGTATTCAATGAAACGGCTGAAAAAATAACGGCCAAGGCTACCTTAGTTAATGCCAATAACGACTTACAAATAACAGGAAATTACTTCCTCAACAATGAAAATCCTTTTGATTTGAGGTTAGAAATCAGAAAGCTAGGTGCTGAAACAGTACAGGCCTTTAGTTTTGGTCAGTTAAAACAAGCAAAGGGATGGTTGCAAGGGCAAGCTACGATAAAAGGCTCGACGACTAATCCACAGATAGTAGGTGACTTAGGCTTTAATAATGTCGGTTTTAATGTTTCGCAACTTGGCAGTAGGTTTTTGGTAGATAAACAGCAATTATTTTTTGAAGGGACTACTATTCGCCTTAAGCAGTTTACGATGAGCGATACCTTGAATCAGCCTTTGAAAATTGATGGTACGGTATCGTTAGCGGATATTCCTAATGTAAAATACGATTTGACGGTTGATACCAAAAACTTTATGGTATTAAACTCTAATAGAAAAGATAATGACTTTTTCTATGGAACAGGCTTTGTAGATGCCCATTTGGCAATACAAGGAATCTCATCGGCAGCTAAAATTGAAGGAGATATTAAAGTCAGAGAAAAAAGCAATATTTCTGTCATTGTACCAACCAGTTTAGATGAGCAAAGTGAAAGCGAAGGTGTGGTTATTTTTGTAGACCATAATAACGAAGCACTCGCTAAAGAAGATACTGCACAATTGTCAGTAGTAAATGATTTTTTCTCTGAGATGTCACTCAATATAGAAGCCGATGATAAATCTGAATTCACGATTGTAGTAGATGAGCTGAATGGAGATAATTTAAAAGTAAAAGGTAATGCACGGTTGAATGTTGGTATAGGGCCAGATGGACAACCCTTTATTTTAGGTTCTTACGACCTTACTGAGGGAAGCTATGGGTTAACATTCGAGGTACTTAAACGTCAGTTTACCATCCAAAAAGGTAGTAGCATTATTTGGTCTGGCGACCCTATGAATGCGGATGTAAACATTACTGCGATATATACCACTGAAACAGCACCGCTCGACTTGATGTCGAATGAGACTGAAGATGTTGCCCGTTTCAGACAAAAAGTTCAATTTGATGTATTACTAACGATGGCTGGACGTTTGACGAAGCCTGATATTACGTTCAAGATTCGTCCTTCTGAAACACAGAAATTAGTGAGTTCTACTGTTATCAGCGATATTCAAGCTCGCTTGAATAAATTGGATGCCAATGAAGTAAACAAGCAAGTATTTGCTTTATTGATTCTGAATAGATTTTTCTCTGAAAAATCATCCGACTTTTTCTCAAGTAGTGGTGGTGGTAGTGGTACAGAAGCTTTAGCACGCCAAAGTGTAAGTAAGTTACTGTCAGACCAACTAGATCAGCTAGCTTCTGACCTTATCAAAGGTGTTGATTTAGACGTAAATTTATCCTCAACTCAAGATTTTTATGGCGGAAAGTCAAGTGCTAGAACTGATTTAAGTCTTGGACTTTCTAAAGCATTTTTCAACGATAAGATTCAGATTAAAGTTGGGCGAAATTTTGAATTAGAAAATCAAACGAATATCAGTAGGGGGTCTTCGGAAGTATTTGATAACCTTCTAGTCAACTATAAATTGACAAACGATGGGCGTTACCTCTTTAAGGCTTTTCGTAAAAACCAATTTCAGTCTGTTTTAGATGGTTTTGTAGTTGAAACAGGTATTGGTTTTACGCTAACGATAGAATATGGCACTTTTAAAGAAATTTTTAACAAGTCCAAAAGTAAATAGCTTATCTCTATAAGGAAATCAACATGAACAACAAAACATTTATATATTCCTCAAAGCCTTGGAAAATATCATCCTCTACAGGGATGGTGTTTTTCACATTTATATGCTTAATATTATTCATTTCAAGCTGTTCGGTTACTAAAAAATTACCAGCTGGCGAAAGCCTGTATGTGGGAGCAAAAATTAAGATTCAGAAGGATTCTGTTATTAATAAGAAAGAAGCTAAAACAGTTCAAACACAGCTTGAAGCATTTGTTAAGCCTAAGCCAAATGCCACAATTTTGGGTTTCCCGTACAAGGTTTGGCTTTATTATTTATTTGGCGAACCCAAAAGCGAAAAAGGATTTAAGAGTTTCTTTAGGAAAAAATTTGGCGAACCTCCAGTGTTGGCAAGCAAAAGTGTAGTAGGGGCTAATTCTAAACAAATAGGATTATTATTAAATAACCAAGGGTATTTTAGGTCGTCTGCATTTGGGGTATTATCTGAAAAAGACAGAAAAGCTACAGCCGAATATACTGTTAGTTTACATGAAAGATACATCGTTGATACTGTTGTTTTTTCAGTAAAAGATAGCAGTGTTTTCAGTAAGGCTTTTGTCGCTACCAAAGCAAGATCAATGATTAAAACAGGAATGCCTTATCAGTTTGATGTGATAACCGCTGAACGTGAACGTATTGATAGAGTCTTGAAAAGACGAGGGTTTTATTATTTCAGACCAGATTTTATCATTATCAAAGCAGATTCTTCGTTTGCCACTCATAAAGTAAATCTAACTTTTGAGATAAAGCCTTCTACATCACAAGTAGCCAGAAAACTTTATTCGATTAGAGATGTACACGTATTATCAGATTATGGTGAATCTACGACAGCTGATACCCTAAAAAAACAAGAAATAAACTTTGATGGTATAAAAGTATTTGATAGAACAGCATCATTCAAACCAAAAATATTTGCTGATGCGATTGGTTTTCGTCGTGGAGTAAAATATAGTAGCAATGTTCAAGACGTATCCTTATCGAGATTAATCAACTTGAACGGAAACTTTAAATTTGTAAAAAATACATTTGAATTAGTCCCTCGGTCAGACTCAGCACTTTTAGATGTGTTTTATTATTTAACCCCTCTAAAAGCAAAATCTGTAGTGGTTGATTTGAATGGAACGACTAAATCCAACAACTATACGGGTTCTAATATCAGTATATCGTGGGTAAATAAAAATGCGTTCAAAGGGGCAGAATTATTGAAAGTTACTGCCAATGCTGGGATTGAATTTCAAGTAGGAGGAGCAAGTAGTACACTTGGTGCGTTGAATACTACTAGATTTTCGATAGAAAGTAATTTGACCTTACCGAGGTTTACAATTCCCTTCGTTACTATCAACCCAACTAAAAATCAGTCTTTACCCAAAACAAGCATTAATGTCGGTTATGAACAACTAAAAAGAGGAGGATTGTATGACCTTACATCCCTCAGAACATCGCTTACTTATGCATGGAAACAAAGTACAGCCATAGAACATTCTTTTACCCCTATTTTGGTCAATTTAGTAAAAGCTTTTAATTTCAGTGAAGACTTTGCTTTAGAGTATTTTAGAAATCCAATTTTGTACGAAGAGATTCTTGATAATAAAATCATTATTAGTACGGCTTATACGTTTTCGTATATGCCTCAAAATAAAGCAAACAGTACCCATAACTTTTCATTTACAGGGGGTGTAGAAGTGGCAGGTAATTTGGCAAGTCTATTATCTAAATTAACATCAAGTGATGGTTCATCAACAACACTGTTTGGAGTAACCTATCCACAGTATGCAAAATTTGATGCTGACTTTAGATATAGCTATCGTATCAACCAATCGCTTCGTGTAGCCAATCGTTTCTTAGTAGGCTATGGTTTACCTTACGGTAATTCATACTTTTTGCCAACCGTAAAACAATATGTAGCAGGGGGAAATAACAGTATTCGTGCTTTCCCAGCAAGAACTATTGGACCAGGAAGTTATTTAAGAACAGGTTCATTATTGGAACAAACCATCGGTGGGCAATCTGGTGATATTAAATTAGAATTTAATACTGAACTTAGAGCCAAATTTAACCAATATATCCACGGAGCTATTTTTATTGATGCGGGGAACGTTTGGATGCAGAATGATGCGGATATTTATGGTGCTGATGCCGTATTTGGCAAAGATTTTTACAAACAAGTAGCGATAGGTACGGGGATAGGTTTACGATTAGACTTTAACTATTTAGTACTTCGTTTCGATTTAGCAACACCAGTACGCAAGCCATATTTGCCAGAAAACGAGCGTTGGGTCTTGAAAGATTTTAATTTAGGTAGCCCTGATTGGAGAAAAGAGAATTTAGTATTGAATATTGCCATTGGTTATCCATTCTAACCAATGGCAATTGGTATAGGCATTCTTGTGATTATCGTTTAATGAGCGTGCCATCAAAATTGATGAGCGTCATGGCTAATACAGTATTAGCCGCTAATTCTTTTTGATTAAGGGTTTGGTCAATGGGTGACTCACCAACGCTTAAAAGTTCCTTTATTCTGGCAGGTTTTTTATTCAAATCAGCCAATTCCTCTTGATATAATGCTTTTAGCACATTGATTTCTGTAGGACGAGGATACCTCGAAATCATGGCTTTATAAGCGAACGTAATTCTAGTTTCTGGGCTTTGCCCACCTTCACGCATCATTCTTTCCGCTAATTTTCTAGCAGCTTCATTATACTGTGGGTCATTCATCATAATCAACGATTGCAAAGGCGTTGATGTTTTTTGTCGTTTTACTACACAGAAGTATCTTTCTGGAGCATCAAATGTAATTGAGGATGGAGGAGGAGAGGAACGTTTCCAAATAGTATACAATCCTCTGCGATATAATGAATCTCCATGTTGCTGACGATAGGAAGTAGCATTTCTAGTAGCCAATGCCTCCCAGATGCCACTCGGTTGATAAGGATATACGCTTGACCCACCAATTTTATGCACCAACAAACCACTGCCTTCTAAAATGGCATCTCTGATTTGCTCATGTGCATAACGATAACTTGGTCCTCTGGCGAGCAACCGATTTTCGGAATCAATTTCCATTAAATCTTTACGCTTTTTTGAAGACTGTTGATAAGTAGCAGACATTACAATCAATTTTTGCATGGCTTTGATATTCCAGCCAGACTCTCGGAAAGTAGTAGCCAGCCAATCTAACAAAGCAGGGTGTGATGGCATTTCGCCTTGGTTTCCAAAATCATCAGAAGTTTTGCAAAGACCAAAGCCAAAGTAGTTTTGCCAAAAACGATTCACCGCAACCCTAGCAAAAAGCGGATGGCGTTCATCTAAAAGCCATTGGGCTAACCCTAATCTATTTTTGGGTAAATCATCATCAAAAGGTAGCAATTTATTAATAACGCCATGAGTTACTTCTGTAGAAGGAGCATCGTAAGAGCCACGATTGAGTATAAAGGTTTTTCGTGGAATCTTTCGTTCGCTCATTATCATTACTTCCTTGATGTCGGTAGCCAAAATATTTTCTTTTTCTCTCAGTTGGAGGAGATTTCTGGAATAAGCAGAGAAATAAGGGTCAAAATTTAGCCTGAAATAATCAAAAAGCTGTTGCGCTTGTGTCGCCGTCCATTCATTACGAGGTGTTTTCAGAATGTCAGAAACCTGTTCTTTGTTTTTGGCAAGTCCTAGTATTTCTATTGGAGACAATTGACGCGTATAAATTTTTAATTCATCTACCGCAAAATTTTGCATTGTTTCATGAAATTCTTTCCCCATCATAAAAGGTAAACTCGACCAATTGGTATGATGTTCGCCAAATTTCATTGACTTTTTTAAATTATCAACCAATACAGTCGTCTTCATTTCTTGACCATTTTGATAAATTTTTACCCCTGATGCTTTACTGCTTCCGTCATACGTAAGCGTAATATTTTGCCATTGTTTGTAAAGTACTTTATCAGTCGTAATGATATCAATACAGTTAGCAGGCCAAACATAGCTAAGGCTTACTTGCAAAGAGCCATCTGACAATAGCCAACACTTGTAGCCTCTTTGTCCTTCAAACTCGCCATTAGAAGAATTATAAATAGGACCATGCTCACCTTTTTTCAGAGGGTTTATCCAGAGACTTATAGAAAATGGCTGCACTCTTTCAAAATCCAAAGCCCTGTGGAAATCAATACCACAATCACCTCTAAATAAAATGCCATTTCCCACTTTCCCTTTAATAAACTTGGGTCTTCTGTCCATATCACCGGCAATCCACCCACCGATAGAATCTACCGCGGTATTTTGATAAGCAATGTTTTTTACCTCAATTACTTCTTTCTTAAGATTATTATCAAAGCGTTTATTTGTTTTAGGAATAATACGCTCAAAAGAGAAATTAGCAACAAGGTCTTTATTGCTTGTGGCAAATTTTGAGGGTTCTTTTTGGGCAGCTAATACCCATTGGTCAAAATTCTTACGATAGATTGGATAGGTAGGTTTAATAGCCTCCTCAAAAGGAGCTATTTTTTTCTTAATAAAATCAATTTTAGCTTGAATATCAGCAGTAGGAATCATTACAGTCGGTGAAGCTTCACCATTGTAAGGAATAATGCCTGATTCGTTGTTGTTATTAAAAAATGCAGATAACTGATAAAATTCTTTTTGGGCTATTGGGTCATATTTATGGTCATGGCATCTGGCACATTCAACAGTTAAGCCTAAAAATGCTTTACCAAAGGTATTTACTCTGTCAATGACATATTCGGTTCGATATTCTTCATCAACTACACCGCCTTCCTGTGTTTGTGGGTGATTCCTCAGGAAACAAGTAGCCATCAATTGTTCTTGCGTAGGATTTGGTAATAAATCACCTGCTAGTTGCCAAGTAACAAATTTGTCATAAGACAGGTTTCTATTAAATGAATTAATTACCCAGTCACGCCAAGGGAATGCATTTCTTATGCCATCGTCTTGATAACCGTGCGAGTCGGCATAGCGTGCAATATCTAGCCATTCGACACCCATTTTTTCACCATAATGTGGCGACTTTAATAATCTATCTACTACTTTTTCATAAGCATTCGGAGAAGTATCTTTTAAAAAGGCGTCTAATTCTTTAACAGTAGGAGGTAGTCCCGTAATATCCATAGAAACCCTACGAAGCAAAGTAGCTTTTTCAGCATGAGGGGAAGGGCTGATATGTTGTTCTTCTAGTTTTTGTAGGATAAAATTATCGATAGGATTTTTAACCCATTCATGTTGTTTTACGGTTGGCACTTCTGGTTTTTCAATCTTCGTAAAAGCCCAATGTTCTTTGTATTCAGCCCCTTGTTTGACCCATTTTATCAATAAGGCTTTTTCTTCATCTGTTAGTGTTAAATTAGATTTTGGAGTAGGCATCACCATATCAGGGTCATGCGAAAGGATTCTTTTAATTAACTCACTTTTATCAATATTGCCTTCTACAACAGCCCTGTTTCCACTTTTTAGCTTTTCTGTAGCCCCTTCAAAATTTGTTAATTGCAAACCCGCCTCTACTTTGTTTTTATCAGGCCCATGACATTTAAAGCACCTATCTGATAGAATAGGTTTGATATGAATATTATAATCAATCTTATCTGGAAGTTTACTTTCAATAGTTGCTAGCTCAGCAGGTGTTTCTGTGCTACCACAAGCTAATAGAAGTATGCAGGATAAAAATATTGCTGATTTTTTAAACGTTGAGATTACCATAACTTTACTTTCGTCGTTAAAAGTATAAGTAAATATAATCTTGAAATACTTAAATTTAATAAGGTGTTATAGGGTATACTTTACAGAAGACTGATGATGATTCTCTTTGAAGTTTAGCCACAAAAAAAGCACTCCCGAAGAAGTGCTTTTTTTAAGAATATTTTTAATAACTACTAAAAGAATTTAGCTCTGTTATCAACAACTTTAGCATTTTCTTTGATTGCTTCGTTGATATAGAATGATGTTCTTTGAGCAGCCATCATTTTTGCTGAGTTCTTATAAAGTGTTAAGTCTGCAATAGCTGGTGCTGGAGTAGACTTAGTAGTTTCCATGATGAAAACACCACCTTCACCTTTGAAAGGCTTAGATCTTTTTCCAACTTTTAAACCAAATGCTTTACCAATCGCTGTAGGGTCAGCACCTGCACTACTTAATACACCTTGCGCTAACGTGATGTCTGTAGCTGTTTCAACTAAAGCACCTGCACCGTATTTCTGAGCAATTTGTTCTAAAGTACCTGAAATACCAGCTAACTTTTTCTCAATTTGTTCTGCTTTCAATTCGCTTTTTACTCTTGCTGTTAATTCTTCTCTGAAATCATCAACTTTTACTTCATCCTTATCAGTACTTCCTGTTACTAAAGCAACGATATATTGATTATCATTTTGGAATACTTCTGAAACATCACCTACTTTAGTATCCTCGTTGAATGCCCAACGAACAATATCACGTGCATTCTGTAAGTTATTGAAACTACTAGCTCCTTCAGGGATTCTGTCTCCGCGAAGCATCAATAAAGATTTGTCTTTTTTCAAGCTTGCCTCAAATGCTGCTTTTGTCGTGTTAGCTACAGCAAAAGCATCAGCTTTACGTAAAACTTCGTCCATAGTAGATTGACTTGGAGAAATAGTACGGTTGATTGCCGCTAATTTATAACGAGTGTTCGTTTTAGCTTCTGTTACTTTTACGATATGGTAACCGAAATCAGTTTCAACAATGTTTGGTAATAAACCTGTTCCAGAGAAACCAAAAACTGCGTTCTCGAAAGGTTTTACCATTCCACCATTGTTTTTGAAGTAACCTAAATCTCCACCTTGTTGAGCAGTTCCATCAGTACCAAATTGTTGTGCCATTGCTTCAAAGCTTGCACCACCTTTAATTTGAGCTAAGATACCTTCAGCACGTTTACGAGCAGCCGCTTTTACAGAATCAGAAGCATCTTTTGGCGCATTGATTAAGATATGGCTAGCACGAACTGTGAATAATGAATCTTTTTGAATACCACCGTATTTGTAAATAGAGTATGTTAAGCCATTTTTGAATGGGCCATAAATACCTCCTGGGGTCATATTAGCTAATTGTCCTTTTACTGCTTCTGGAATTTCAGCTAAGGTAGAATAATAAGGAGTTTTAATGTCCGAATTCATCATTGCAAAAGCTGAATCGTTTTTAGCAATCGCTAATTCTTTCGCCAAACGTTTGATATCGTTGTAGAAAGAAGCAGTGTCTAATTTTGAAGGAATAATTGGGAAAGTAACATATTCAATAGAACGAGTAGTTTGTCCTTTAAATAAATCTTTATGAGATGACAAATAGTCTTCTAACTGAGAGTCTGTTACTTTAATAGTAGAATCCGCTACTGAATAAAAAGGTACGTATAAATAACGCACATCCACTTTTGAATTTTGAGCAGTATAGTCTTTTTGAGCTTCAACATTGGTAGTATATGTTGACATTCTTAAAAGGTTTTCATACTTCGTTCTTAAACGATCTTGGCTCAATGATTTCTCAAAATTTACCCAAGCTTGTTGTTGAGCAGGAGGCAAAGATTTGAAATTTTTCAAAAATTGAATAACGTAACCCTTATCGAACTGACCAGTCTGAGGATTAGTAAATTGCTGACGAACAGATGGGTGAATGTTTGTCCCTTGTACCATGTCAACCAATTCAGCAGGAGAAACCGCTAATCCTAATGCTTCATATTCTTTGCCATAGGCCAAATCCATGATGTACTGGTTCCAAACTTGGTCACGAATCATCGCTAATTCCTGTTCTCCAGGACCACGACCCGATTGCTGTGTGTATTGTTGCGTAATTTCGTCAACTTTCTTTTGAAAATCTTGATTTTTGATTTTTTCTCCTCCGATTTCACCAACTACATCTTTGGGAGAGCCGAAAAAACTCGAACGACCTTGAAAAATGTCTCCACCGACAAGGAAGAGAATTAAACTGATGGCGATTGCCGCCGCCGCAATCCCCGACTTTTCTCTGATTTTGGTAATTAATGCCATTTTTAAATATTAAGTTATTGATTTTCGCTATCTATCAGCTCCAAAGCATCAAAGACAAGGTTTTTGATAATGAAATTATAATGTGATACTAATCCTTCTGATAGACTCTATAGAACCCAAAAGAAACGCAAAATAATTACTTTATTGGCTAATATCAAAATCTGAATTATTTTGGATAAGCTCTATCAATTCATAAATGTTAGTATTGTGCCATAATATGTCCTTAAATAAGAGGTGAACTTTGTAGATGTAATTGGATAATTATTGGTGTAAGTGTTTGATAATCATCTTATTTGTTGCTGTTATACTATAGGATTTTGTACAGTGGCATTGTTTTTTTTTACTTATTGTATTTATAATACTTTTAATAATTTTTGTTCAAATTTTGTTACTTATTAATTAATACTAAGTCTATTGATATAGATAGCATCTAATTAACTTACAATAGTTTATAACAGTTTGTTTTTTTTCGTTTTCATCCATTTTATGAAAAAGATTGATTACATATCATTATCAAGACATTTCAGTGGCGAAGCAACTGATGCTGAAAATTGTGAGGTTTTTAGATGGAAAGATAGTTCTAACACTAATAAAAGAACCTATGAGCGGCTATTGGCTCTTTATGATATAAACAAGAAATCGTCAAACAATATTGATTCTCAATACGAAGCGTTTGTTTGGAGTAAGATTATTGGGAAAGTTTTATCAGAATAAAGATTTTTTGTTCACACAGTAAAACGACTTGAAATATTGAAGTCGTCTCACTGTGTGAAAATATAATTTATTTTATTTTAAAGCTTACTTTAACATTTTCCCAAAGCAATGATATTTCATTTTTTGAGGAAACTTCATAAGTGAGTCTTTCATAAAACTTTTTAGCCTTCTTTACGGGTACAGTAACGCGTAAAACATCCTCATCTTGTTTGTAACTGAATGCACCCCACTTTATCGTTTTGTTAAAAATGATAATCCATTCTTTTTCATTTGGAATAACAAAGAAGGCATATTTTCCTGCCGATAATGCTTTGCCTTCTACTGCTATGTCATTTGAAGTAGTAAAAGCCGTTGTCTCGTTAGCACCCGCACGCCATACTTGTCCATACGGAACTAGTTTCCCCCATATTTCTCGTCCATTTACAGCAGGTTGACTGTAATCAATAACGATGGACTTCCCGTTGATGCTTGTGGTTAATTGTGCAGGAGGGCTAGGGCGTGTAGCTTTATCTTGTGCAAAAAATTGGATACTCAATAAGAGTAAGGTCAATAACAAAATAGTCTTTTTCATTTTTTTTGTACTTTTGAGTGAATAAGTAAATTTATCGCCTCAAATTTGACTATAACTTCTTGAAGCTACTTGTTCATCACTTGTTCAAGTTTATTCAAAATGTATCACACTGATTAGTAATGACTAACGAAAAATTTTATATTGATAAATGTAAAGAACTAATTGAAAAACAATTAGAGTGGGGGGATAGCGAACACTGGCAAAATCAAGATTTTGATGTACTGAGCGAAAGAATATTTGAAGTAACTAAAGTTTCACTGAGCAATAGTACCTTAAAAAGGTTGTGGGGGAAAGTCCGTTATGATAGCACACCCAATCTGACGACACTGAATGCTTTAGCTCAATTTATTCATTATGAAAATTGGCGAGCTTTTACTTCAAATGGCTTTCAACCTAAGATAGATGTCAATGAAGAAATTCCTCATAAAACTGCGGTTGTTACGAATACTCCTCCAAGAAGTATTTCAAAAGGATATTTTTGGGTCATAGGCTTTTTCATGGTTGGCCTATTATTAGGTATTTGGGCATTTCAACATAAATCTAGGCCTCTTACTTATGGTAAAGTATTGTTTAGTAGTATGCCCGTGACTTTAGGCGTGCCTAATACTGTATTGTTTTATTATGATGCAAAAGATTCTAATGCTGATAGCGTATTCATACAACAAAGCTGGGATAGTAAACTTCGTGTTAAAGTAGATAAAAATAAACATCAGTTTGCGAATACTTATTATTTACCAGGTTATTATAAAGCTAAACTGGTGCTCAATGATTCGATTGTTAAAGAACATGATTTATATATTGAAACTGATGGTTGGCTAAGGACAATAGATAAAGAATCTATGCCTGTTTTTTTACCTAAAAAGCAAGCTACCAAAGAAAATGTGATAGCGATTGATGAAGAAGATTTGACAGGGCAAAAATTTGATTTAGAAAAGAATATACCTTGGGTAAGTATTTTTAAAGTGCAAAAAGATTTACAGATACCTAGTGATAATTTTGTTTTTGAAACAGACATTAAAAATACGTTTAATCGTGGAGACGGCATTTGTCATAAAACGAAAATAGTTTTAATGTGTATGAACGGCGCACATGTCATTCCACTTTCAATCAAAGGATGTGTTGGTGAATTGAATGTTGTTTTAGGTAATGAGCTATACGAGGGTAAAACCTTAGATTTATCTGGCTTTGGAGTAGATTTTTCTGATTGGATACATATTAAAATGGAAGTGAAAAACCGTGAAGCTAAGATATTTATTAACCAAAAGTTGGCTTTTGAGGGTGATTTTAAACAAAGTTTAGGAATGATTGTTGGGCTACGGGCATCTTTTAAAGGAGCAGGAGAAATAAGAAATGCTAAGTTTTATGTGAAAGATAATAAAGCTATCCGGCTATAATTGAAAAAGCTGAAATAAGGTATACTATCTTATTTCAGCTTTTTATGTATGCCTCTATTAAATTAAGCCACTACTGAAATAACTTCTTCTAGGGCTTGTAAAAACGTATCACATTCTTTTTGTGTAATAGCTAGGCTTGGTAACAAACGCAACGTATGCTTGCCAGCGTATCCACAGAAAATATGGTGGTCAAATAATAATGAATCTCTGATTTTATCAACAGGTTGTTCAAACTCAATACCAATCATTAATCCACGACCACGTAATTCTTTGATACCTTCCAGTTTGCTAAGTTTTTCAAATAGATATTCGCCCATTTTAGCTACATTTTCTATCAAAGCTTCTTCCTTCATCACATCCAAGACAGCCACAGCAGCCGCACAAGCAAGGTGATTCCCACCGAAAGTTGTACCTAACATACCATGTTTAGCTTTGAATTTTGGTGCAATAAATACACCACCAATCGGGAAGCCATTCCCCATACCTTTAGCAGTGGTGATTAAGTCTGGTTTGATGCCTGAGAACTGATGTGAAAAGAATTTACCCGAACGTCCGTAACCACATTGTACGGAATCCAAGATTAAAATCGCTCCAGTTTTGTCACAAGCCTCACGAGCGGCTTTTAGAAATTCATCTGATGCAACATTAATACCGCCAACTCCTTGAATACCTTCAATAATTACCGCACAAGTTTCTTCCGTTACATTTGCTGTAAGCGTTGCTGCATCGTTGAATGGTAAAAAAGTAACGTGCTCATCATAGTTTATAGGGGCTACAATGGCTTTATTATCTGTTACGGCAACAGCACCCGCTGTTCTACCATGAAAAGCCTTTGAAAAAGCAATTACTTTTTTTCTGCCATTGAAGAAAGAAGCTACTTTTAACGCATTTTCGTTGGCTTCTGCCCCAGAATTACAAAGGAATAAATCGTATTCTTCGCAACCCGAAAGCTTACCTAATTTCTCCGCTAATTCGCTTTGAATAGGAATATTGACAGAGTTTGAATAAAAACCAATGTTTTGTAATTGTTCTGTCAGTTTTTCAACATAATATGGATGTGCATGACCAATAGAAATAACAGCATGCCCTCCGTAAAGATCAAGGTATTCAACACCATTTTTGTCCCAAAGGTAGCTACCTTTTGCTTTTACAGGAGTGATGTCGTAAAGTGGATAAACATTAAAAAGATTCATTGTTAGCGATAAGCTTCGAGCTGTCAGCCTTGAGCTGTCAGTAAAAGCCTTTTATTGTTTAAAAATAAAATATCTATTTATGCTAATACTTTTGCTCGATGCTTAAAGCTATTAGCCATTATTTCACCCTATTCTTACCAAATTTATAGCCTAAAGCACCATAAAATTCACCAAACCAAATGCTTTGTTGGGCTGAATCAGAATCTCTTCCAGTGGTATGAACGTGATTAAGTCTTGTGAAGCCTCCTTTGACGTCTGTCTGGAGGAAAAACCTTCGTGATAAATCAAAGCGTAATCCAGTTTTCAATGAAACACCATAACCAGCAAAATTAAAGTGGTTGTTTCGGCCAATACTAAACAAATGTGAATCTGTTCTTGGAATAAGCGTTCCAGCACCCACACCCACTAACCAATCTACGCCTTGAATATTATTTTTTGCTTTCCAGATTCGGTCGTAGCGGTCAAGTTCTACATGCAAATAATTAAAGCCATCCGTATGTTCGTAATGTAAAAAATCTTCTGGTCGAACCAATTTAGGGGTATGATTGAAATCTCCGACATATTCAGGGTTTACAACAATGGCAGGGTCTGATACCTGTGCTGAAATATGCCCTGATACTTCCAAGGTTTGATTATCATCCATTACATATTTCATGTGGTCTGAGCCGATTGAAATACTCCAGTGGTCACTAAAAAAATAACCATAACGGATATTATATTGAGGAATTGATAACTTAGTAATATCAAAATAAACACCCGGACTAAAGGCAATTGGTAAGTCTTTAGCTGTAGCATTGTACAACGTAAAGTCATAGCCAATTCCTTTAAATCGTATGTCGGAATTAGCATATTCCGAACGATTATATCCCCAGAAGAAAAAATACTCACCTTTACGGCTATATGGTTTTTTGTCTTGCGCTGAACTTGAGAATATAAATAATATAGTGGCTAAAAAAGCAGTAAAAAGTTTATACATTTTAAGTTTTTTATTAATTAAAGTAAAGGTTCTTGGACAATAATATAATTATCAGGAAAATGATCAACTAGTAAGATTAACGAGAAGCATACTAATTAAGTTCAAGATGTAGGAGGTTGTAAATCAGCGGATAATATGTTATTTTCACTATTAAAACCCAACAGATTTTAAGCCTAATCCAGTTCTTTCATCTAAGCCAAACATCAAATTCATGTTTTGAACGGCTTGCCCAGAAGCACCTTTTGTTAAGTTATCGATAACACTTGAAATCAATAAATTTCCATTGTGCACTTCCAATGAAATAAGGCATTTATTCGTATTTACCACTTGTTTTACGTCCACAGGTTTATCACTAATGTGTGTAAAAGGATGGGCTTCGTAATATTTCTTGTATAGTTTCTTAGCATCTTCCAAAGTCCCATCAAAGCTTGTGTAAACATTCGCCATGATCCCACGCGTAAAGTTTCCACGGTAAGGAATAAAGTTAAAATTTTGGTCAAAGCCATTTTGCAAAGTATTTACTACCATCCCTATTTCTTGTAAATGTTGATGGGTAAAAGCTTTGTAAATAGAAATGTTATTGCTTCTCCAAGAAAAATGACTCGTAGTAGAAAGACTTTGTCCTGCCCCTGTTGAACCCGTTACGGCAGAAATATGAATATCATCCGTCAAAATGCCAGCAGCAGCTAAAGGTAGCAAAGCCAACTCGATTGAAGTAGCAAAACAGCCCGGATTGGCGATATGTTTAGCCGTCTTGATTTTTTCTCTTTGTAACTCCGCTAATCCATACACAAAGCCTTCAGACTGGTCACGATAGTCTGTGCTTAAATCAACAATGTTAATATTCTTAAAAGAAGGGTTTGCTTCCAAGAACTTTTTGGATTCTCCGTGTCCTGAGCAAAGAAAAGCCACATCTATATCTGTATGAAGGTCGTCTGAAAAGAGTAAATCAGTGTCTCCTAATAAATCAGTATGGGTACTATAAACAGGCTTACCTGCTTGTGATTTTGAATTAACAAAAACGATTTCTACTGCTGGGTGATGAATCAGGATTCTTAACAATTCTCCTCCTGTATATCCCGCACCACCTATTATGCCTACTTTTATCATGTTATTTTTTATAGTAAGGAGTATTTTTGAAGTTTATCCATAATATACTATCAATTACTTTTTCTGAGGAATTAAATATTCCTACTTCAGTATATAGAGGAAACTTTCCAATTATTTCTCCAGTATTTCCATCTGAAACCTTCATGTTAGAAAATATAGTGTTATCAACTTTATTTTTATTCCTGATTATAATGGCATTTGGTACTAGTGCCGCACCAATGATAGTCGCAACAGATAACATGTCATTACCAAGTTTTTCCTCATTGGTTAAAAATGCAATTAGTCTAACTTCAGACTCAATTATCCCGTCAACTTCCAATACTTTGCAAATAAAATCAGCAGGTAAATCTTTTATATCTTGTAGTGTAATTTCGTTTTCAGCTAAAAGACTATTTGTTTCGTCAAATGATTGTATTTCAACAGCAACAAACTCTTTTTTTAATTTTAAATAGTCGTTTAATTTCTTCTGTAGTAAAAAGCCATCTTCATACTCTTTATTCCTAACATCTCCAATTTTTAAGCCTTCGGGGAGGGTTCTATACACATACAAAACCTTAACAGGCAAAATAGCAATTTTTTTATGATGCTTCGCTAATGAATCAAGGCTAATCTCTTGAGAGAAAGCAGTCTTCGTAATAATTAGTAAAATAATAAAAGAAAGATGCTTATGTAGATGGCTAGTCATTGTAATACTTTATTTTTAGAACTATTTTAGTTACTTTCTATGCTTCGATAAGATTAATTATCGAGGTGTAGTTTTTGAATTTTTCATCGGCTGATACAATCACTAAATCTTCATGAACAGCAACAGCTATTAACATTCTGTCAAAAGGGTCTCTATGCTCTGGAAGAAGAGGAATGCTCTGATATTGAATGGAGTGATGTCGATTTAAGTCAATAATTTTGATATCTTTTTCAATCGTTTTATCAATGGTAAATTCCAAGGTATCTGGAAGCACAAGTTTTCCAATTGAAAGTTTAATACTCATTTCATAAAAACTAATAGTACTAACATAGATATCATTAGTTTCGTCCTCAATCAGTTGTTTTGATTTGGTTTTCAGCAGAGGGTTGTCTTCTAAAAACCAAATCAATGTATGAGTATCTAATAAGAGTTGCATTACATATAATCTTTTAAATCTTCGAGAGGTTCATTGAAATCTTCAGACATCCATACTTTACCGCTAAGTCCTCCTGCTTTTCGGTTTTTATTTGGATTTTTTTTAATGGTCTCCTCGTCCAAAAATGTAACGATTACGTTCACTTTCTGGTTTGAAATGGGCTTTTCAGCTAAAGTAATTTGCCCATTTTCATAAGTTCCTTTGATGGTTGTGAGCATATTGTTCCTTGATTTAGGTTTAATGAAAATACTAAACGAAGTACATTAAGTAAGCGAAATAAATTGATTCTCTTATAAGTAGCTTATGTAAAAAAGTATTGTGCAACAATATTTTAATAAACTCATAACTCATCACTCGCAACTCTTACAATCCCGCTTCTGTAACTTTTCTATGAATCATTGTTTGGTTAGAAACGATTTTAGAGAACCCTCTAACATCATCACCAGTCCAAGTATTGTTCATTTCGCCATACGAACCGAAAATAGAAGACATTAAATCGAACTTAGATTCAATACCTAATAATTGATAACGATATGGAGCTAAATGAATCTGTACTGTTCCAGAAACATTCGATTGAGTATCTGCTAAGAAAGTCTCGAAATTACGCATTACTGGCTCTAAGAATTGCCCTTCGTGAAGCATCGTTCCGTAAGTTTCTCCTAAAGTTTGTTTCCAGTATAATTGTTGCTTCGTTAACGTATGTTTTTCTAACAAATGGTGTGCTTTGATGATTAATAAAGGGGCAGCAGCTTCAAAGCCAACTCTTCCTTTAATACCAATAATTGTATCACCCACGTGGATATCACGACCTACACCATAAGGAGCAGCAATATCTGTCAATTTACGAATTGCTTGAACAGGGGTTAATGTTTCATCATTAATACCCACTAATTGTCCTTTTTCGAAATGTAACTTTACTGTTTCTTCACCCGTTGCCGTTACTTGTGTTGGCCAAGCAGATTCTGGTAAATATCCATAAGAAGTAAGGGTTTCTTTACCACCTACTGATGTTCCCCAAAGTCCTTTGTTGATTGAATAAGTAGATTTTGTCCAGTCGCGAACAACGCCTTTTTCTTTTAAATATTCAATTTCCGCTTCACGCGATAATTTCATATCACGGATTGGCGTAATTACCTTACATTCTGGCACCATGATTTGAAAAACCACATCAAAACGCACTTGGTCGTTTCCTGCACCAGTACTTCCATGAGCAATCGCTTTTGCACCGATTTTATTCGCATATTCCGCTACGGCAGTCGCTTGGAATACTCTTTCTGCCGATACTGAAAGGGGATAAGTATTGTTTTTCAATACATTACCATATACCATATAGCGGATACAATCATTGTAATATTTTTCAACTACATCTAATGTTACGTGGCTTGTTACGCCCAATCCATAAGCTTTTGCTTCAATGTCCTTTAGCTCCTCAGCGGTAAAACCACCTGTATCAACAAGGGCTGAATGTACTTCATAACCACAATCGTCAGCTAAATATTTTACACAAAAAGAGGTATCAAGCCCTCCACTAAATGCTAGAATTACTTTTGGTTTACTCATTTTTTGCTCTAAGCAATACGCTGTAGGCGATATGCTAATAGTTAAATTTATAAAATTTATAATGGGAAAAGGCTAGGCCTATGAAAACATATAATTTGTTGTGATATATATCACGCATTAACAATTTTGACTACATCACTTGTCTTGATGCTCTTCTCTCAGCCATTTTCAAAAACATTTTTTCTTTAATGTTTTTTAGGCGTTCTAATACTTTTACGTCTTTCAAGAAATTCCATTTTTCATGTGTATTTTCTTCAGAAACTTCTGTATTAGACTGGTTCTCTTCTTGTTCTTTTAAAGCTTTTTTACGCTCCCATTCAGGGTCGAAAATCATTCCTGTACATAAGCAATGCTTACGGTCTGTACGGCTCAATACGTCGTAATTTACACACGACTGACAGCCTTTCCAGAAAGCATCGTTCACAGGTAATTCACTAAAAGTAGTTGGTTCGTAACCCAATTCAGAGTTTATTTTCATTACTGCCAACGAAGTAGTAATACCTATGATTTTTGCATCAGGATAACGTGTTCTTGAAAGCTCAAAAGCTCTTGCTTTTACGGCTTTTGCTATGCCATATTTTCTCCATTCTGGTTTTACGATTAATCCAGAATTAGCTACAAATTTTCCATGTTCCCACGTTTCAACATAACAAAAACCAATAAAATCGCCTTCCGAATCGGTGGCAACGATGGCTTTGCCTTCTTTGATTTTGTCACGAAGGTATTCTGGAGAACGTTTTGCAATGCCCGTACCGCGAGCTTTTGCAGATTCTTCCATTTCATGGCAAATTGCCTCAGCAAGATGCAAGTGTTCAGTTGTAGCAACCTGAACAGTATAATTGTTAGTTAAAACCTCAGAAGCTGATAATTTTTCCACTTTAAGACTTAGCTTGGAAATTGTTTTTAGTTAGAAAAACAAGGTGATAATAAACCTCGGCTCAGAAATGAAAGCCTAAGAATTATCGATTAAAAAAAACAAATGGGATGTCGAAAAACTCTACCACATGGGTAAATAGAAATACGTTAGGGATCAGACCCTACGGAAGAACGTACGCCTAAAAATAGGCATAGGAGAATACGAATATGATATGAATTTTACTTCGTAAACCATTTTGGTTGATGGGTTATCCGAGTTGAAAGTGAGTAAAAACGAATAATCGTGCAAAGTTTACCAAAACTAAATTTAAGATGCAATATATTTTTTCAATTTTATATAAACTTAATAGAAAAAAGCCAAAATATCGCTTTTTAGTGCTTTTTATAAGGGGTGATGCTCACATTTTTACTGATGATATCTACTTTTATTTTATGAATCAGCATGAGTGTAAATAATCATCTATATTTGGATTATTGAGTTTATTTAATTAAAATTGATTATCAATAGTGATATCACATAACATGAAATATCATATAGCAAATTGCGTTATTAGTTTGATAGTAATATAACACTAACTTTTGAGTTTAAGTTTTTACTAAATAGAAATAATTCTATAAACGTTAACAAAGAGAAAGAATAAGGAAAATGTCTATTTCTCCCAAAATAAATACGAGTAAACTAACTGCCGATGATTTGATTTATGGGTATATGAACGGGATTTTCCCGATGGCAGATACCGATGGTACTTTATATTGGTATTCACCAGACCCCCGAGCAATTATTCCTATTGATACCTATAAACCACCAAAGTCACTAAAACCTATACTGAATAAAAAACATTTTGAAATTAGAATCAATGCTGATTTTGAAGGAGTAATGCGCAATTGTGCTATGCCTAGAAAAGGGGATGATGAGACGTGGATTTCGGAAGAAATTATTGAAGCATACAGCGATTTAAATAAAATGGGATTGGCACATTCTGTAGAAACGTATATTGATAACCGTGTCGTAGGAGGGTTGTATGGCGTTTCCATTGGAGGAGTTTTCTTTGGAGAATCAATGTTTTATAAAGAGCCTGAGGGTTCGAAAATAGCGTTTCATTATTTAATTGAAATTCTAAAAACACAAGGATTTATTTTGCTGGATACCCAGTTTATCAATGATAATGTTAGACGCTTCGGAGCAATTGAAATTTCAAGAGCTGATTATGTGAAGTCGCTAAAAAAAGCGTTAGAGAAGCATTGCGATTTTGCTAATGTAGATTTGAAACATTTATTCAAGTCATAAAAGTAAAGATATTTTTTTGGCTATAATTTATTACCTAAATTGTTAAAGATTCAGAATGTTGTAATTTTGTGGTTGTATTACCTCAGTTTATAAATTACTCATTTAGCATAAGCGATTTCCGCTTACATTTAAAATGTCCAAACCAATTATTGTTATCAAATTCGGAACGGCTTCAATTACACATAAGTCTGGAGAATTGAACGAGGAAATCTTGCAAGAAATAGCTCGCCAAGTTTCTATCTTACATCATGAATATCAGATTGTTATGGTTTCTTCTGGAGCAGTAGGAGCAGGCAAAAGTTTTATAGGAAATTATAAAGGAACCATTGCCGAGCGTAAAGCTGCTGCGGCCATTGGGAATCCGCTATTGTTAGCAAAATACACCCAATATTTTTCAAAGTATGGTATTACGGTAGCGCAAAGTTTGTGCGAAAGACATCACTTTGCCCATAGGAATCAATTTCTTCAATTAAAAGAGACCTATCAGGAACTTTGGAAAAATGGCATAATCCCGATTGCCAATGAAAATGATGTTGTCAGTAATTTAGAATTAAAGTTTTCTGATAACGATGAATTAGCAACTTTAATCGCTACGGGTTTTGGGGCTGATACTTTATTGCTTTGTACGTCAGTAGGAGGATTGCTAGATGCCGAAAAAAATATTATTCCATACATCGCCAAAGTAGATGCTTCGGTGTTAGGCTTAGCCAATGATGATAAATCTTCTTTGGGCTTAGGAGGTATGATTTCAAAACTAACCTATACTCGTTTGGCAACTAGTATGGGTACTAAAGTGGTGATTTTTGGGATGAAGCCAGAAGATGGAATCCTAAAGGCGTTGGTCAATAAAAACGGAACTAGCTTTGCATCACAAAAAGTAAGTTTAAATGCTCGTCAGAAATGGCTAGCTTCTGGAAGTCTTATTGCAGGTAAAGTACAGGTAGATTCGGGAGCAAGTTTGGCCCTTGAAAATAGGAAAAGTCTGTTGGCAGTAGGTATCAAAAAAGTAATAGGTGTTTTTGAAAAAGGAGAGGTATTTGAAATTATAGACGAAAAGAAAAATGTAATTGCTATTGCTCGCGCCAGAGAATCCTCAGAAATAATAACAGCTAATCTGAAAACACAGAATTTTGAAGTGGCTAACGCCGATGATATTGTTATTCTATAAGACGATAGTTTAGATTCCCTTCTTATAATCTTATAAATGCCCACAAAAAGAAAGCCACCCCGAATATCGGAGTGGCTTTGCTATGAAACCTCTTTAAACTTCTCAATTAAGATATATAAAATGCTCATGTACTGAGCGTCTTGTCGAATTGAATATTTTCAAGATATCAAAAGGCTTTATCTATTTTGATACTTTTAATGGCCGAATACTGACAATCAAAAACACCCCCTTTTCTCTTAATCATTGTAATGATTCTTAACAATGATTTTTATTATCGTCAAGGAATAATATTTCTATTGTTCTGGGTTAAAATTATGTCCCTTTCACGACAAAATTTTGATAATGAGACGAAAGGGTAAAAAAAAAAGACGAAAATCTTAATTGTCAATTTTTATAGCTAGTTTTTGTAAAACTCACATTTTTTCTGATAAAACCTTAAAATATTAAACCTGAGCTCTTTAGCTTAAAAAAAGACGGTTTTTAACCATAAAAAGTGTTTTTTTTCAAAAAATACATTTCTATCATCATCTTTTTCAAAAAAAGAACCTCCTTTTTATAAAATACCATTCCTGATAATCACTTTTTTAAAATTGTACTTTTTTGATTGATTTTTGTTTTAAACCTCATTTCTTGGGAATCATCTTTTTTGCTGAAATGTCAATTTTATGATTTTTAGGAGGGTGCTAGTCTTTGAAAAAAAATAAGTATAAATACTTGTAAATGTTGTACGAAATAGTAAAATTCAACTATTAATTAAGAATAAGTATATAAATAAACAGCGTAAATACTTAAAAACATGATATTAGAAGAGCAAACTCAGCAGGTTACTGAAAACCTATATATTACAAATAATGAAGTAGAAATCCTAGATTCTTTAGTCGATTCAAAAAATATGTTTTATGATTTTTCTAAGAATAAGGTAGTTTCATTTATCAAAGAAATGGACTTTAATTTGATACTCTACAACTCTAGCGAACGTGATCGTGGCTTTACAATGTATGTAGTTAAAAACTTCTGTGAGCACGAAGAGGAATTGGTATTATTACGTAATGTATTTAATAGCATTATTAGTAATGGCGTAAACCAATACATGATGAGAATAGCTAAAAGTAAAGTAGAAGATATTTTTTATATGGCTAACACTTTCAGAGCTTTGTTTAAAAAACCAAGACCTGACCAAGACTATGATGTAATTCATCCGTCTTTGCCTTCGTCTTTTACATATTAAAAGAGTATTAATATAAATTGGGATAGTGTTTAAATAAAAAGCGATTGAGGATAGTTATCCTTCAATCGCTTTTATTTTGTAGCTAAAATTATTTTTGTGTCATTTCGTCCAAAATCCATAGAAGCTGGTCTACATCGATGTTCCCATCTATTTGTATATCTGCACGTTGATAATAGGGTAAACGCGCAGCACAGCGTTCTTGAAGGCTTTTTAAGAGGGTATCCTCTGTAGTATTTCTATTAATTAATGGGCGATGATTAACATCCGACTTCTGGATTCTCTTCAATAAGTCTTCTGGCTGAACATTCAAGAAAATACTGGTACCATTGGCTTTGATAAAATCCATATTATCAAAAAAGCACGGAACTCCTCCACCCGTAGCAATGACTAGTTTTTGTTCCGCTTGAATGGCTTTTAATACTTTGCTTTCAACCTGTCTGAAATAATCTTCTCCTTTGTATTTGAATATTTCTGGAATAGTCATTAATTCTTGCTTTTCGATTAATTCATCCATATCTACGAACTGAAAATCGAGTCTTTTAGCAAGATGTCTTCCTAGAGTACTCTTTCCTGAAGAGGGCATTCCTATTAAAAAAATATTTTTCATGCTTAAAATCCTTCCCTGAAGGTGCTTGCAAATTTTACTGTAAAGATTTTATTACTTCATTTTTATCGGGCAGTGCATTATGCGACCACTTCCCTTTAACGATACCATCTTTCAACAACCAAAGTGTAGGATTAGCCCTTGCAATGGTTTTTAGAACCTTAGTATCAGCACTATAGTTTGGAATGGCTAACTGAAATTCATGTCTGAAATTATTTACTTCTTCTTCACTAGAAGCACTGATTAACCAAACTTGTATGCCAGACCCTTCCAAGCTTTTAGCTAATTCACGAATTTCGTTAACGTGATTAGTATTTGCTTTTTTAATAACAGGAATCACCACCATCAATTTTTTACCGACAAAACTTTCAGCTTTATAATCAGTAGAATCGCCATCTTTCCAAATATTATAGTCGGTTATTTTAGCTTTAGCCTCGTCTTGATTCAGCGTAATCATTTCCTTAAAATGATATGTAGTATCGGTTGGCATTTGGTCTAGTTCCAAGGTTTCTCCGCCTTTTTCATAAATATATTTGAACTGTAAAGGAGCAGAAGGCTTCATGTTTTTAGGAATATCTTGCCCGATAGCATAAGGAAGTCCATCATAAGGAGGTAAAAATTTAACAGCATAAATCCCTAGGAATAATGAAAATACTACAGAAATACCCACAATAATCCCTGTTTTCTTATCAGCAAATATTTTGCGTTGCCACAGGATTATCAAGATAAAAAACAGCAAAATCATGTCTTTGATAAAAGAAGTCCACGGTTTCAACTTGATAGTTTCACCAAAACAGCCACAATCTGTTACCTTATTAAAATAGGCAGAATAAAAAGTAAGGAAGCCAAAGAAAATAACCGTAGCTAATAATATCCAAGAAGCTGTTTTGAGTTTATACTGTACTAATAGGCATACGCCTAGTACTAATTCTAATGCACATAAAAAAACGGAAATATATAAGGCATAAGGAATCCAGAACTCCCAAAAGCCTGCCATGAAAGGAAAGTCTGTGGCGAATACATCAAAATATTCTTCTAATTTAATCTCCGTACCAACAGGGTCATTGAGTTTAATCAGACCAGAAAAAATAAATATTATTCCGACAAAAAGTCTAGAGAAATGTGCAATTAACTTCATGAATATAGTTGTGATTGAGTGAATGGTGAATTAGTGATTGATAAACTAAATTAACCCAAAGCTGCTCTTATTACACTTCAAATTTTAGATGTATCATACAAAAAATAGCATAGTTCATCATGTCTTGATAATTGGCTTCAACGCCTTCTGATACCAATGTAACGCCTTGATTATCTTCTATTTGTTTTGTCCTAAAGATTTTCATCAATATCAAATCCGTCATTGAGCTTACACGCATATCTCTCCAAGCCTCGCCATAATCATGGTTTTTATCTTTTTGTAAAGCCAATGTTTTTTCTACTTGAATATCGTACAAATCACTGATTTCTTGTTCTGTAAACTCCATTTTAGTAGAATCACCCAATTCTTTTTGAATCAAAGCAATGATACAATAGTTGATAATTCCGATAAACTCACCTTCGATGCCGTCCTCGATTTTTTGTGTTCCTTTTTCTTGGATTGAGCGTATTCTTTGAGCTTTGATAAAAATCTGGTCGGTCAAGCTAGGCAATCTTAAAATTCGCCATGAGGTACCATAATCTTTATTTTTTTGTTGAAATAATGTTTTGCAAATAGCAATAATCTCTCTGTATTGAGTTTCAGTTTGATTCATTGTATGGTTTAAATTTGTGCTAATCTTACAAAATTATTGCTTTTCGATGGTAAATGGTAATTTACAAAAATAATCCCGCAAAGTTCTTTACAACTTTGCGGGATTATCATGATAAAATATACGTCTTATTTTAATACATAAGTGCTAAGTGCCTTGTAAACATCGTTAATATTTTCACCTTTTCTAAACTCTCTTTGGATAGGCTGTGCCGAACCTTTTATCCAAATCAAAATCTCGGCATCAAGGTCTAGTAAGCTAGCACTGCGTTTTGAAAAGTAGTTAATAGAATGGTATGGAATCGTCATAAAGTCTGTCTTAGTACCAGTAAGCCCTTGTTTGTCAACTAGAATCAAACGCTTGTTAGTAAAAACAAACATATCTCTAATCAGTTTAAATGATTTTACAATCACTTCTCCTTCAATCAAAATTGGCTCGAATTCGTGAGCGATTTTATCAGCAGAAACTTCTGATGAATTGCCCATCAATGCATTTAAAATTCCCATGTTTAGGTTTATTTATTGGTTGTAATAATGTTTAAAAAACTAAAAGTAATTTTTCTATCGACCAATAGAAATACGTTAGTGAAATCGAGATTAATAACGTGAATTTTATCGATTTATGATAGTGTTTATAATGTTTAGCTCTATCCTTATTGAGTTTTATATAGCGTATTCTACTTTTTCAGCTTTTAATGTTGACAATTATTTCAAACTATCAAATTCAATAAACTTGTATTCTGGCGAAGATTCTAGTAATTGCCTTAATACAGCAGCATGTCCGTTTCCAAAGATTACTAATATTCTATCTTTACTACTTTCGGTTATCTCTTGCAGTTTTCTGAATATTCTCAAGTTTCTATTGTACCACCATATTGATAAGATATCGGCACCTCTTTGATTATCTAATTTAAAATCTCCTACCAGATATGCTCCATAACCTAATTTATGAGATTCGCTAGTATTAATGCGTTTGATATATTTCAATAAGTTTGTCGTGACTGGCAATTTTTCTTCATAATCAAACCATTTCATATACATTGCATTGAACTTATCGTCATTTTGGAAATCAAAATCCTTGAATAACTTTTGAAAATATACTGAATCTAATTTTACTAAATCTTCATCAAAAGAACTAGCATCAATACCATAAATAGTATCCATTTTCATTTCACTAGCAATCCTCAACGCTATTTGATAGCGTTCGTCTCTTTCATTTCTTGAATTTCCTGCCTTATATTGTCTGAGTTTTTCTGTAGCATTCCATTGTGGAGTGGCTTCAATAGCAATCTTTGTGGGCTTAAATTTTTTAATATAATTGACTAGTTCTGTAATTTCAGATTTCTTGGGTTCCTTCAATACATCAATTTTATCGCCATCATTTATTTTATTGACGTCTAAATTGGGATAATCAAAATGGAAAGTACCAACTACTAAAACTTGTGCCTTTTCTTTTGGGAAAAATGAAGAAGGTTGTTTGATTTCACTTTTTTGTGCGAAGAGGTTTAATGTATTAAAACAAATTGTTACGAGTGTAATTAGGCTTAGTTTTTTCATCTATTGAAATGTGCAAATATTATATATGTTTTATTACTTTTATAGTTTCTTCATAAAATGATAACTACTAATATGAAAACCTTTGTTCAAGTACAAACGATGTGCAGTATGGCGTGTAGGACCAGAATCTAACGTGACGCAATCATAATTTCTGTCTTTGGCAAGGGCGATTACGTAATCTAATAAAGCCGTTCCATAGCCTTCGCCACGAACTTTGTCTGAAGTAGTGAGGTCGTCGATATAGATTTGCTTGCCATTATAAAGCATTTGTAAATATCTGAAACCAATGGCAGAAACTACTTCATCATCTTTTTCGATATAAGCTAATTGATAGCCCTCACTCAGCATTTCGAGTACTGTTTCTACAAATACGTCTTCGGTGAGATGTGGACGAAGTAAACTAATTACATACCAACATTTTCGAACCTCTGCTTCAGTATTTGCTGTCTTTATAGTCATGTATTTATTGAGTGAGTTAGTGATTTGTGATTGATTAAATTGTGAGTTAGTGAGTTGTGAATTGGTAAATCATGACTTGGTTCCTAAACTTTTTTTTAAATCATCAATTTAATAAGCCTTTACATTTTCAAACCTTCAAATTTCCCAATCCTTTAATTTTCAAATCTTCAAATTCTCAAATTTTCAAATTAAAAAACTATTCCTCCTGAAAGTCTTCAGAAATTAATTTACGTAATTGCTGGTGAGGACGAAGGTTTGGACGTTTAGAGAACATCGCTTTATCACCCGATGAAGCCTTTGCTTTACTAGCCAAAGTAGCCGTATCGAAATAATTATCTCTTACAAATTGATTTACTTCATCAGCATTGATTACTTCCCTTACCATCGAACCTTTTCCAAAACCATCGTTATATGCGCCAATCCTTGAATCTGTTTCTGCTAAACGAGTTTCTCTTTCAATATCCTTAATTTCTTCTAAAAGACTTTTCTTTTGTAACTCTAACGATTCAAAAGAAGGGAGCAATTGCAAATCGTTTTCAAAAATATTTTTTTGAGTGATATTGTCTGCCAACTCTTTTTCAACGCCTTCTAAAGTAGTAATCAATTGTTTCTTCTCCTTCTTAAGTCGTTTTAACTTAGGGTCAATTTGTAACCATTTAGCCCAGTAACATTGTAAAACAGGGAATGCAATACCTAAACAAATTGCGCCAGCCAAAGCAAATAATACACCCGAAAGCACAAAAGAAGCCAAAGCCCAAGGACTGTTTACTAGTTTTTCATTCAGTTGATCAAAAATTCTTAACTTTTCATCAATTTGTCTAGTAACTGCTACTGGTAATGGAGCCGTTGGATTAAGAGGGTCAAAGCTTTGATTTTGTAACTGTTTGATAGATTTATTAACGCCCTCTTTCATTTTGTCGGTTTTATAGGCCTCATACCTGAACCAACCCAAAATAAACAAAGTAACCACTGCAAAAACTACCGTAATACTTTTGAACCAAACGTATACCTTTTTAGAATTTAAAGAAGATGCAGACGTATAAGGCGACTCGACCAATCTTTCATAAGCAGGTTTCAAAAGGATAGATAACATGGCTAAACCAACAGCAAATGACCACGCTTCAACATTATTACGAATATTGAGGGCATAAGCCACGATTTCGTGTGAAATAATTAAATCCCCTGCCACAAACGATACACCAGCCAGAAAGTAAATAATACCTGCAAACAATGAGTATTGATGCGAATTGATTTTTCTTTTCTCAAGAAGGGTAGAGGAGGTTTCTTGATTTTCAGCTAATTGATTTTCAAGACGGTCACGATTTTTCCCTGCAAGATTTACCTTTAACATTCTTTCTTGAAGAGCATCATAAGCTTCTTTATAGCGAGCTTTAATGTGTTCAGTAACTTTTTCTAAATCAGAAAGTTCTTGTTTTTTTTCATTAAGCTGACGGCTTAACCATTCGAAATTTACTTGTGAAGACAAAAAACCTTCATAAGTATTTCTATCAACAGATTCTAGTCCTCCATGATAGCCATGTTGAAAATCGTACATTTCAGTATGCGAAGGCGTAGTATTTACGGGCATACGATTGTTATTTTGTTCTGTATTTTCCATGTTATTCTTCTTCTCCTAAAATTGTTGTCACTTGATTGTTGTTCAACCTATTTTTATAATTCTGAGCCAAATGATATTCACTTTCAAATACTTTAATCAGCATATCTCTTTGCGCATTTAATTTCAAATTGATAGTGCTTAATTTAGTCAGTTCAGGCAAAATATCTTGTTTCCTTTGTCGATATTTTTCGATTTCGGCTTTATGTTTCTCAATGTCTGTTTCCCACTCGGCTACTTTCTTGATTTTATCTTTGTAAAGTTGGTTTCGCTTTTGGAAGATGGTAAAATCATCCTTGAAAATGGTTAAATTTCCTAAGAACAATTTGCCCGAAAACATGAATAAAAAGAATATGAAAGCGAACAAAGCCCATGCTTGAAGGGGAGGTTTTGTAGCATAAATTTGGGCAAATACAAAGAAAGATGCTGCCAAAGGCATGCCTATTTCTTCTAATAGTCTTTTCCAAGTGCTTACTTTACTTTCGTCGTGGAGGAATGAAATACGCCCGAAAAGGTTGAACATTCCCGCTCCAAATACTCCTAAAGCAATAAAGGTAGTTTCTTGGAATTGTCCTTGCAACGATTCTTTAATTAAGAAATAATTACCTACCGCAATACCTATAGCTAGTGCTAACCCAACTACTGTTCTTAATAGATGATGCTGTTCGGTAAATTCTTGATTTTTGAGAGACTGAATTTGCTGTTCAATATCTTTAACTAAACTTTCCTTTTCATTAATCCAATAATTCAACTCACCAATTTCTTCTTGGTGTTGGGCCATTACTTTTTCCGTTTCGGCTGTTTGTTGAGAAAAGTAGTGACGGATGATGGAGATTTTTTCGTCTGGGTTAGAACCCGACAACCCAAAGATAACGCCTTCATCTCTTAGAATATCTTCATTGATAAGCCAGTCGGGTTGGTCATTGACAGGACTAGAAAACGTTGGTGCAATATTATTTATTTGCACCAACGTATCATCGTTTGATAATACCTCTTCTGTGATGGGTATTTCTATATTTGTATTTTCAATGGTAGGATTATTGCCACGGAAAACATTTTTCAACTTGTCGAAAAAAGACATAAGCGTCGTGAATAATTGGTTTCAATAAAAACCGAAATTGTAAAAAAATATTTTATTCGACAAAGAAATTATGAAGAATGGCAGATTTGAACCACTTATACCTCTTGAAGTAAGCCTAAGATGACAAATAACAACCCAATGAAGGCTGATATACCACCTACGACGCCTAGCCCAAAGATGGCTAATACGATACCAACGCCTAAAAGAATGACACCGATTTTTAAGTTTGGATTCCAGCTATGAAAATCAGCAGATTGTACTCCACTTTTTTTCATTTTCTTCTCTATTTTTTTAATAATAAGTTTCTCTACGAAATTAGCCTTTCGAGTAGTAGCGATAGTCTTACTTTCATTTTTTTGTAAAACTACTTTGTCTAACATTGCGTTGATTTTTTCTTTTTTTAATTCAACGGCTGTTTCATTGTTTGCTTCATCAATGTGAATAACCTCTGATGCTGATGCATATAACACAGGACTTGGCTTTTCATGGGCTGCTTCAATCATCAACGTTGAACTTGGCATTTGTTCTACTTTTGCCACTTCAACGGCCTTTTGTGACTCATGCTGGTTTTGTGAAATGATTGTTTTCTGAGAAGTACATGATACTCCTACCATTAAAGCAAAAATGCTTATGAAAGTTAGTTTAATTGTTTGCATATTATTAGGTTTTAGTGTTTGTAAAGAAACGTTGAATAATTAAATTAATTGCTAAATAAAAAGCCCAAAATTATCATTTGGGCTTTTTGTTGGGGTAGTAAATATGCGTTAAGCGGCTTTTTTCATTTGATGAAAAACGGTTCGCTCAAATTTTTCACGAGCATAAGCCAGCGAAATTTTAAATTCTTTGATTTCGTCTTGAGATGGTAGTTCAAACATCGCATCCGTAATGATTGATTCACAGATTGAACGTAAACCTCTTGCCCCTAATTTATATTCCATTGCCTGACTAACGATATATTCTAACGCTGGTGGTTCGAATTGTAAGTCAATGCCTTCCATTTCGAATAATTTGTGGTATTGTTTAGTAATGGCATTCTTAGGCTCTGTCAAAATAGATAACAGCGTCTTGTGGTCTAATGGGTCTAAATAAGTTACTACAGGCAAACGTCCTAATAGCTCAGGAATCAAACCGAATGATTTTAAATCTTGAGAAGTAACAAACTTCATTACATTCTCTTCTTCAAACATATCCAAGAACGTATCGTCTGAACTGAAACCGATGGGACGAGTATTCAAACGTTTTGAAATATGACGTTTGATACCATCAAAAGCACCACCACAAATAAAAAGAATATTCTCGGTATTTACCGCTATCATCTTTTGGTCTGGGTGTTTTCTGCCTCCTTGTGGCGGACAGTTTACTACAGCCCCTTCTAATAACTTCAATAAGGCCTGTTGTACACCTTCGCCTGATACATCACGAGTGATAGAAGGATTATCAGATTTACGAGCAATTTTATCAATTTCATCGATAAACACAATACCCATTTCAGCTTTCTCTACATCGTAGTCGGCAGCTTGTAATAAGCGTGTTAAGATGCTTTCTACATCTTCACCCACATATCCTGCCTCAGTAATCACCGTAGCATCAGCAATACAAAAAGGTACTTCCAACATTCTAGCAATGGTTTTTGCCATATATGTTTTACCTGTCCCAGTTTCGCCCACCATGATGATGTTTGATTTTTCAATCTGAATATCATCAAATGTTGTCTTTACATCATGTTGCATCAAACGTTTATAGTGATTATAAACGGCTACACAAAGGTGTTTCTTAGCTTCATATTGCCCAATTACGTACTGGTCAATATATTTCTTCATTTCAATTGGTTTTACCAGATTGAATTTAGGAGATACAGCTTTATTGTTTTTGCCTTTTTTATTCTTTTCAGTATTTAATTCTTGCTGAACTACTTGGTAGGCTTGGGTTACACATTCGTTACAAACGTGGCCATCCATACCTTCCATCAATAATGGTACTTCGTTTTGCTTACGTCCGCAAAGAACGCAATGGGCTTGCTGTTGTCTCATATCTTTACACACAAAATTGTGCCTTCATTATTTCCTTCGCAAAATTACAGATTTAAAAATAAAAAATGCTTACTACTTCCATGGAAGTAATAAGCATTTTTAGTTATACGCTCATTTAATTTACTTCTTGTATCAAGAATATTTTATACTCTTGTCAATACTTCGTCAATTAAACCGTATTCTTTTGCTTCTTCTGCACGCATCCAGTAGTCACGGTCTGAATCTCTTTCTATTTCTTCAAATGATTTTCCTGAGTGTTGTGCTAAGATTTCGTATAATTCTTTACGGATTTTAACGATTTCACGCGCAGTGATTTCAATATCACGTGATTGTCCTTGAGCTCCACCTGAAGGTTGGTGAATCATGATACGTGCATGTGGCAAAGCTGAACGTTTACCTGCTGTACCACCAGCCAACAATACTGCACCCATCGACGCTGCCAATGAAGTACAAATAGTAGAAACATCTGGACGGATATAATGCATAGTATCATAAATACCTAAACCTGCATATACAGAACCACCTGGTGAATTGATGTACATCATAATGTCTTTTTTGGCATCTGTAGATTCCATAAATAACATTTGAGCTACAATGATATTAGCCATATAATCATCCACAGGAACACCCATGAAGATAATTCTATCCATGATTAAGCGTGAAAAAACATCAATTTGAGCAAAACGCATCGGACGTTCTTCAATGATGTACTGTGTCATATCTTCAATGAATGGACGACTAGTACCGCCAATATTATTTGCCTGATTCATGTACTGGTCTACTGCCAAACCGTTCAAACCTCTATGGTGTACGGCGTATTTTCTGAATTCTTCTGAACTTAATTCTTTTGGAAACATAACGGTAATTTATAAAATTGAAAATATGTCGATTGTTAAATTAAATCAAATAAACCATTTTAGCAATTGCATGCTAAGGAATTTAATGAGATTGTGCTTTAATAACTTTTAAAACCTTCAAATAGTTCTCTCTATAATTTTGAAACTAATCGAAGTATTTTTGGTGTTATTCAAAAAATCTTCGACAGCAAAGATGCAAAAACTATGAAATAATCCTAATCAGTTTTACAGAGAATTTATCAGAAAAGGTGATAATTATGAAAATTGGAGAAAAAATACGACAAGCTCGTCTGCTAAAAGGATACTCTCAGGAGAACATGGCAGAACTTTTACAAATTTCCACAACTGCCTTTGGTGACATCGAACGCAGTAAAACTGAATTGACCATTAGCAGGGCACAAAAAATAGCCAGTTTGCTAGACATTCATGTATTAGAGCTTTTTGGAGAAGAGGTAATCACACCCAAAATAATGCTCAATTCAGAAAATGAAATGGAAAAACTGCAACTTGAAATAGAAAGACTAAAAAGAGAATCAGACTACTGGAGAGGTAAGTTTGAGGAACTTGTTTTGGTAGAGGCTTATAGACTTATTCAAAATCAGCAACAACGCGAGAAAATAGGCTTCTAGGAGTTTATGAGATTAAAGTTTATGAGTTTAATGCATACATTATAAAAACAAAAAATCCCGCAGAGGTTGACCTTACGGGATTTTTTATTGATTTGTAGTTGATTGTTTTAAGTTCAAGACTCACAACTCATCACTCAAAACTTATTAAGCTCCTACAACTTGTTTGAACTCATCTACGCTAATAGTTTTGCTTTCAGTCTTAACGTTTGCTAAAATCACGTCAGAAACTTTGGCTGCATATACTTCATTGAACATTTTCATGAAGTTGTCTTGCTTATTTTTATCAGTTAAATATCCATTAGCAATACGCTCAATCATTTCGTCCATGCTATTGTCAGCAGACGCATACATGCCGAATTGACCACGAATCATTTCTTTCGTTCTTTCAAGCACTTCTGGATATTCTACTTTGATTTCGTTTTGAGTAGCCACTTCGTTTTTGATTAAGTTCAAACGAATGTCTTTCTTAACATTTTCGAAGTCTTGATCAATTTGCTCTGGAGTGAATTTTCCTTCGTTTACTTGGATTAACCAATCACGTAAGAAATCTTCTGGCAATTCGATAGCGATGTTTTCTAATAAAGCTTTTTCAGCATCAATTCTCAATAAATATTCAGCTTCACGCTTATAGTTAGTTTTGATGATTTCTAGAATTTCTTTACGGAATTCTTCTTCAGAACTTACTTTGCCTTCGCCTAATACTTTATCAAAAAATGCTTGATTCAATTCAGCAACACCATTGCGAGTGATATCTTCAATCGTGAAAGTTACTTCACCTACTAAGCCAGTTTTGTTGCCAGTAGCCAATTCGATTGATTTTTCGTCAACAAAAGTAGCTTGAAGGTCGAATGTTAAAGTATCTCCTTTGGCAGCACCAATGAAAGTAGCTTTAGCTTCTTCTTTGATAGCTTTGAAAGGGATAGCAGATTTTTCAGTCCATTCTCCTTGAGTGAAAACACCAAAAAGCATATCACCTTCTTCTACTGTATCTGGGTGAATTTGCTCTCCAGAATTTTGTTTCAAATTCTCGATAGTTTCTTCCACTTCTTTTTCAGTAGCTTCGATTTCGTAAGTATTGATAGTAGGGATTTTATCAAAATCAACAGTGAATTCTCCGGCTAAACCAATGTTGTAAGTAAAGCTAAATTCTTTTTGAGTATCCCAATCGATTGGATTTTCCAATTCGTTCAATGGCATAGGATCACCCACTAAGCTTAAATTATTTTCTTTGATATAGTTAGGTACGGCTTTGCCTAAAACAGAATTGATTTCGTCGATTAAAACTGATTTACCGAACATCTTTTGTACCATTTGCATCGGTACCATTCCCGGACGGAATCCTTTGATGTTGGCACGCTTACGATAGTCTTTAAGGTTTTTATCGACTTGTGGCTTATAGTCAGCTTCAGAAATTGATACGACCAAACGGGCGTTCACTGGGGTACTTTTTTCGAGAGAAATGTTCATCTTTATGAATTCGGATTTTGGAATGCGGATTTCGGAATTTTTATTTTGCTAAATCTCAGTTTGTCTGACTTTCGTAAATCCGCATTCCGAAATCAACAATCCGAAATCAAAAAAGCCCTCAAAACCGTAACGGTTGAGAGGGCTTTGAATGAGTACGGGCGGAGGGACTCGAACCCCCATGCCTCGCGGCGCCAGATCCTAAGTCTGGTATGTCTACCAATTCCACCACGCCCGCTTGCGTTTTGGAGGTGCAAAATTAGGAAGCCATTTTTCTTTTTGCAAGCTTTTCCGAAAAAAAAACACAAAAAAAGTAAAATATTTTTTCTTGAAAAATTAAGTATTTGAATATCAGTTGTTTATTGTTTTGGTTGTTGCTTATTATTTTTTAAATAATTTCCTTCTTATTTTTATATCCATCCATTTGCTAACGTTAGCTTCTTTTAACTAGCCTAATATAGCCTTTGACTATTAGCTTGAAATGGAATGCAAAAACAATGGTACAAGATTTTGATTAATCCATATGCGATTCTTTCAATTATCAATTGCAATATCCTTTGTTTGTGCTTAATTTTAATATTCAAGTGTTCGTGAAATTATTACGACCTTTGTAAGTGTTTCAATAAGAAAACCAAGCAACCAAAATCAATAGAATGATATAATTATGCAAGAAAAAGATAAATCACTACCGCCTTTTATCAAATCATGGAAACAACTTTACTGGATAGTTGTCGGTAATTTGGTGCTGATGATTATCCTATTTTATCTCTTTAGCGAATACTTCAATTAAGTCGAAATTGTCGGCTTAATTTGTCGTTTTAGCATTCGTACGAATTGTTTTCAAGATAAAACGGTTTGGTACCCTCTTTTAAACTGCTAATTATAAAATTTTAACATGGAAAATATTGACTGGCTGGTATTACTTTTAACATTAGGGACGATTATTGGCTTTGGACTATGGAAAGGAAGAATTCAAGAAAAGAATATTGAAGGCTATTTATTAGCAGATAGACAGATGCCTTGGTATCATGTTACGCTTTCGGTCATGGCTACCCAAGCTAGCGCCATTACTTTTTTATCAGCCCCTGGTCAAGCATATACAGACGGAATGCGCTTTGTACAGTTTTATTTCGGATTGCCACTAGCGATGATTGTACTCTCAATCACTTTTATTCCCATCTTCAAAAAACTAAATGTATTTACAGCTTATGAATTTCTGGAAGGTCGTTTCGACCTCAAGACCAGAGTAATGGCTTCTTTTCTTTTTCTAATTCCTAGGGCTTTATCAACGGGCGTGACCATTGCAGCGCCATCTATTATTTTATCAACCATTTTAGGCTGGAATTTGTACTGGACAAATATCGTCACAGGTATTGTAGTAACGATTTATTGTATGTATGGCGGTTCAAAAACGATTTCATACACGCAAATGCAACAAATGTTGGTAGTAATGGTAGGGATGTTTTTGGCGGGCTATATGGTCGTGCATTTATTGCCTACTGAAATGGGGTTTGTGGATACGCTGAAAGTAGCAGGTAAAATGGATAAACTTGATGCCATTGATTGGAAATTTGACTTGAATAATCGCTATAATGTTTGGTCGGGTTTGATAGGTGGGTTTTTTCTACAGTTATCCTATTTTGGTACAGACCAGTCACAAGTAAGTCGTTATTTATCAGGAGAATCCATTGGCGAAAGTCGCTTAGGATTATTAATGAATGGAATTTTTAAAATTCCGATGCAATTTTTGATTTTACTAATTGGCTCATTGGTTTTTGTATTTTATCAGTTTCATGAAGCACCGCTATTTTTCAATAAAACGGAACTAGGCAAAGTAGAGCAAACAACCGCCTATAAAGCTTTAATGAAGAAAAACTCTGAGGTTTTTATCGAGAAGAAAAAAGTCGTAGAGGAACTTTATACTGTTCTCAAAACAGATGAAAATACAAGTACCTTAAAAATAAAAGCACTCAATGCTCAAAAACTTGAGACATTAAAATCAAAAGCTTTAGCAGCCGACAAAAAAGCCAACGACCTAAGGAAAGAAGTGAAAGATTTGATGTTGAAAACCAATCCAGATGCTAATATCAACGATACCAATTATATTTTTCTATCCTTCGTAACTAAGTATATGCCTCAAGGAATGGTGGGCTTATTAATAGCGGTTATTTTACTGGCATCTATGGGGGCTATGGCCTCTGCTTTTAGTTCATTGACGTCGTGTACTATTGTCGATATTTATCAAAGAATGATTCATCCACAGGATACGGAGAAACATTATGTAAATGCTTCAAAATTAGTTACTCTAGGTTGGGGTATTGTCTGTATTGTTGTTGCCCAATTTACAGCTAATATCGGAAGCTTGATAGAGGCTGTCAATATCTTAGGCTCATGGTTTTATGGAACTATTTTGGGCGTATTTTTAGTAGCTTTCTACATCAAATCTATTAAAGGTGATGCTGTTTTCTGGGCGGCTTTATTGGCAGAAGTCTTCGTTATTTATGCTTGGTGGATAGACTTAACAGCTTTCCTTTGGCTCAATGTGATTGGCTGTGTATTGGTGGTTGGCTTTTCTTGGGTAATTAGTCTGTTTAGTAAAAGAGTTGTGAGTTAGTGAGTTGTAAGTATCAAAAGAATCAATTGAGAGTATGAGTTTTCATTAACAGGTGATTTCAATCCTATAGATTACTTATAAGTTTATAAGTTGTTAATAATCAGATTTTATCCCTAGCGAGGGACTTAAGTCCCTCGCTAGGGATGAGGTCTTCAACGCTTGGTTTTAAACACGATTTATGTCTATTTAAGCCAACCTTATCAATAATCACATCTCCATTTCAACTTTTAAAAGACGTGGGTAGTCAATTGGATTTAAATCGTCTACTAATAGGAATCATTGCTTTTTAGAGCGTTAAAGCATATGTTTGCTATCTTGTGTAAATATTTGATGTCATTTCCAAATCTATCAAACCATGAAAAGAATATTACTACTGTTTTTACTGGCAACCAGTATCTTCACTTCCTGTAAAACCTCTCAGCGTTCATCTAGTAAATCATCTGAAAATGTTGTTAACATTACATTCTTGCATTTGAATGATGTGTATGAAATTTCGCCATTAGAAGGGGGAAAAGTGGGAGGGATGGCTCGTTTGGGGACATTGAGAAAAGAATTAATCCAGAAAAACCCTAATACTGTTACCATCCTTGCTGGAGATTTTCTGAACCCTTCTTTAATTGCCACTTTTAAATATGAAGGAAAGAGTATCAAAGGGCGCCAAATGGTAGAGGCTATGAACAGTGTAGGCTTTGATTGGGTTGGTCTGGGCAATCATGAATTTGATATTGATGAAGCAGATTTGCAAAGAAGAATCGATGAATCACAATTTAATTGGCTGGCATCAAATGCTCTCCAAAATAATAAAGGTACGCTAACTCCATTTGCAAAAAATGTAAATGGCACAAAAATTCCCTTCCCTAAAACTACTATTCTTACTTTCAAAAATGCTACTGGAAAAGTAGTGAAAATGGGTATGTTTTCGGTGGTATTACCCTCCAATCAAAAGGATTATGTGCATTATGATGATTTCTTTGAATCGGCTAAACAGGCTTATGAAGAATTGAAACTTCAATGTGATTTTGTAGTTGGTATTACGCATATCAACAAAGTAGATGATGCAAAATTGGCAAAGCTTTTACCTGATGTAAAACTTCTGATGGGCGGACATGACCATGATAATATGTTATTTAAAGAAGGTAACGTTATCATTGCTAAAGCGGATGCCAATGCCAAAACGGCGTATGTCCACAACCTGTCTTTTGATACTCAAACCAAATCTTTAGAGATTAATAGCGAACTCCGTAAAATAAACGAACAAATAAAAGATGATGCCGAAGTAGCATTGGTAGTCAAAAAATGGGAGGAAATCATGGATGTTGCCATGAAAAAAGCAGGGTTAGATAAAAATGATGTGGTTGCTGACATCTCAACGCCTTTAGACGGTCGAGAAAGTACCATGCGAAATGGACATACTAATTTAGGGGATTTAATAGCCAAAGCTATGTCGGCAGCGGCAACAAAACCTGTAGATTGTACCGTTTTCAATAGTGGTTCTGTGAGAATAGATGACCAATTGGTTGGGAAAATTACACAGCTGGATATTATGAGGATATTACCTTTTGGTGGAAAAATAGTTGAAGTGAATCTAACAGGAAGCCTACTCGCCAAAATATTAGCAACTGGTTTGCAGAACAAAGGCAATGGAGGTTTTTTGCAATGGGATAAAATCAGCTATGAAGAAAATAAAAAACAATGGTTGATTAATGGGAAATTATTAGATATTAATCAAGAATATCGAGTAATGATGCCAAAGTTTTTGATTGAAGGCAAGGAAACCAATTTTGGTTACCTGACTGCTCAAAATCCAGCAATAAAAGGTATTGTAGAGTCAGATGAAAAAGATGTCAACGACATTCGTAATGATATTAGAAAAGTATTGATTGCTTATTTGAAAAAGTAATTAGTAGCACGACTTGGAAAGTCGTGTGAGGTAAAAGAACTAAAGGTTGTTCTCCCTCACGACTTGGAAAGTCGTGCTACTGATGATATACTACATTGCCTTCTTCTTCTTAGTAGTCACAGGCGCAGCTACTGGTAATTTAGCTCTATAATCCACAATGCCTTTTTCGATAGCATCTTTGAAGAAACTGAAAGAACCAGAAGTATCTGCATTACCCAATGCCAAAGCTTTTTGGGCTAATGGGAAAGCCTCGGCATAGTTTTCAGATTTGCTTAAAATCTGTGCCTTTACCCATACATTACGGAAAGTTTCACCACCAGCAATTGATGCATTTACCGCTGTTAGGGCTTGGCTCAATTTACCTTTTCCTAAAAAGAACTCAGCCGCAGTACGCATCGCATTGGCATTATCAGTAATTGCTTTGCTGATAGCTAGTTCTGCCATTTTAGAAGTTTCGATAGCGATAGGAGCAGATGCTTTTTTATCTGCCCAATAGATATTCAAATTAGCAGTACTATCTGTAATATCGCTAAAGTCTATCGTGAAAGATTCTGTTTTTGTATTCGCAACTGCTTTTACAACAGTACGCAAAGCATCTTTTTCAGGTGAATACGTTTGCTCTGTAGCAGTGATGTCTTTGTTTAAAATCAATGTCCAATCTCCTTTAGTTGGAATCGAGAAAATAGCATACGAACCCGCTGCTACTTTTTTCCCACCAAGACTAATTTCGTTGGATAATGTAATTTGAGTGGCAGCATTTGCTCCTGTACGCCAAACTTTGTCGTAGGCTACTACTCCGCCAAAAATCTCACGTCCTTTGATACTTGGGCGAGAATATTTAATACTGACATCAGTTGTTCCGATGGTTTGAGCAACAGATGCCGCAGGACTAGGCTGAGGAAGGCGTATTTGTGCATTGGCAGTAAGGGAAAGCCCTAGTATAAGGCTTAAAAATAGTTTTTTCATGATAATTTTTTTGATTAATGCTGAATTGAGATTTTTATATAAAAGTAACGAAGGAATAAACCAACAATTTAATTTTTCGCTCAATGGCTTTTTTTAAAAGATATTTTTTAGACCTTTGACCTCTGAAACATTACCATAATCATTCAATACTATGCACAGAAATCAATTGCTCCAATTGCTTGAAAAGCATCGACCATTTAATGCGACAGAGACAAAATTTCATCAAGAAATCACCTCTTTTGTAAAATCACATCCTATGTGTTTCGAGCGTTCTTTGATGATTGGCCATGTAACGGGCTCTGCTTGGATTCTGGATAAGTCTCGTCAATATACTTTGTTAACCCATCATAAAAAGCTTAATCAATGGTTTCAAACGGGGGGACATTGTGATGGTGATTCAAATGTATTGAATGTTGCTTTAAAGGAAGCAGAGGAGGAAACAGGATTGGAAAATATTGGTGTGTTGAGTAATGATATTTTTGATATTGATATTCACGTGATTCCTGAACGAAAGGGAATACCAGTACATTTACATTTTGATGTGAGGTTTCTATTAGAGGCTGACATGAATCAACAATTAATCGTTTCATCAGAATCAACGGCTTTGAAATGGATTCAGCTTTCGGAGGTTGCTGACCTAAACGATAGTGATTCGATTATGAGAATGGTAGAGAAAAGTTTTAAGCTATAATAAATAGCCGTCGGTCTTCGGCTTTCGGTCATCGGATTTTGTGCTGTTGGTGGTGGTCGGGTATCGGCTTTCGGTCTTCGGATTTTATGCTATAATGATTATCGGGAAATTAGCTTCTCACACCGAAAGCTGACATCCGACATCCGATTGCCGAAGACTGACAGCCGATACCTATTCCCAAATATCAATCCTAAAAAATACAGGTATGGCTGGGCGTTCGTAGTATTCCTTTCCAGCTTGAATCGCATCAACTACATCCATACCTTGAATTACCTCTCCAAAAACTACATAGTTACCGTTAAGCTGTCGAGCTTCTGCCTCATTAGTAATGATATAAAACTCAGTAGGAGAGGAGGCTCTGTCGGGATTTCCTTCGTCATAACGAGCCATTGCCACAGCACCACGCTTATGGGTAAACTCAGTCCGATATTCTGGCGGAACTAAAAAATCTAATTGATCCATATATTCGCCTCCACCTTGTATACCCATTCGATAAATATTTCTATAGAACATCCTATCAACGTAATAACCCGCCTTTACATTTCTAATAAAATTAGCACGATGTAAAGGCGTTTCTGCATGGAGTTTTATGATAAAATCTCCACCAACAGTATGTACTTTTACTTTATCTTCTGGGTTTTCTTTACCATATTGTGTCAAAAAAGTCTTTGGGTCTTGGTCGTACAAACGCAAATCTTTTTTGCAAGAAAATAAAGAAATACAGAATAAGAAGAAGATGATACGTTTCATCGTTTTTATAGCTGTTATCGGTTTAACCGTTTTTGTTATCTATGTAACCGTTATCTGTATGGTTGCTCACTGAAAATTTTTGCTCAATTCCATAGAGGATAAAAATATGCAAAGTAAATAAAAATATGAAAGCTGAATTCCGACGACTGTAAGCGATAGTACACAATCTTAGCTAGCACGGTAATACATCGTCGAGCAGTTTTCTTTCGTTAAAATACTTTTTGCTTGGGCGCTAATATCATCAACTGTCACCGCTTGTATTTTACTTGATTCCTCGTTAGCGTATTCTACATTTCCAGCATTGGCGGCAAAGGCTAAATTCATAGCACGGTTAAGTAATTCCACTTCTGAGAAAACTAACGTAGATTCTGCTTGATTTTTCACTTTAGTCAATTCCTCCTCTGAAACAGGATTCTTCAAGAAATCATCTAATACATCCTGAATGGCGGCGTCACCTTCTTCAATACTAATGCCTTTGTTGAGGTTTCCTTGTAAAACCATCAAGCCTGGGTCTAGTGACGAAGAAACATATGCATTGATAGAATTAAAGATAGATTGCTCCTTCACTAATTTATCATATAACCTTGATGATTTACTTCTTCCTAGGATATCGCTAGTCAAATCCACGGCATTATAACCAACGTCATGTCGTCCTTGGGTATGGTAAATTTTATAGATAGCATCAAGCGGTACTTTTGCTTCTACTTCCAAAAATCTAGCACTAGTCTGAATAGGCTCTTTGGGTAAATTTCTAGGAATAACATTGCCAGCAGGGATAGGTTCAAACCATTTTTTAGCCAATTGTTTTACTTCCTCAACACTGAGTGGCCCAGCCACTACTAAAATAGCATTGTTGGGTAGATAGTGTTTGTAGAAAAAATTACGGACATCATCCATTACCGCATTCTCGATATGAGCAATTTCTTTCCCAATCGTAGCCCATTTGTAAGGGTGAACTTGGTAGGCTAAAGGGCGAAGTTTCAACCAAACATCACCATAAGGCTGATTTAAGTATCTTTGCTTGAACTCTTCAATCACTACTTTTTGTTGTACGTCCAAAACCTTTTGGTCAAAAGACAAAGACAGCATTCTGTCAGACTCCAACCAAAAAGCCGTCTCAATGTTGACTGCTGGTAGCGTAATATAATAATTAGTAATATCGGGTGAGGTAAAAGCATTGTTTTCACCTCCTACTTTCTGAAGGGGAGTATCATACGAAGGAATATTTTTTGAACCACCAAACATCAAATGTTCAAACAAATGAGCAAAACCAGTTTTGTGTTCTTCTTCATCACGAGAGCCAACGTTGTAAATAATGTTAACAGCAGCAATAGGGGTGGAATAATCTTGGTGAACATAGACTTTGAGTCCGTTGTCAAGTATAAAATAATCGTATGAAATCATGTATCGATGTTATCTAACAAATAAACGTCTATATTAATAAATATTTAAAAAATATCACGACAAAAGTAAGTATTTACCACTTGCAATGTGTGACAATCAGCAAAAAACTCATTCCGCTTTATTTATTTAAACTTCCAATATGAAAAAAGTAGTCATTTTTGTAACATTTTCGTTTTGCATTTTTTTTAAAAGTAATGCTCAAATATTAAACGATGCTAGTACTCGCCAATTAATTTCTCAAGGGTTGGATAAAATGTATTCGTATGATTTCAAAGAATCAGCCGATATTTTCCAAAAGATAAAAGCTAAATACCCCCAACATCCAGTGTTTTATACCTTAATGGCTATTCAAACTGAATTACAGTATTTCCCTTTGAAAGATTTTCCCAATCAGCAAAAAATATATTTGACCTACCTTAATCAAAGTAGGGCTTTGGCAGAGGCAATGCTTGACAAAAACGATGAGGACGTAGAAGCTAATTTCTTTGAATTGGCCACATTAGGATATTTGGCTGCTTTCGATGCCGACAATCAGGAATTTATGAAAGCCGTAGGCGTGGCTAAAAAAGCTTATTCTCATTTAAAGAAAGGATTGGCACTGACCGATAAACAACCTGAGTTTCTTTATTCGTCAGGCATTTATAATTATTATCGTATTGAATACCCAGAAACTCATCCTGTGATTAAATCCGTTATTTGGATGTTTAAGGATGGTAATAAAAAATTAGGCTTACAACAATTAGATTTGGCTACCAAGAAGACAATTTTTGTAAAAACAGAAGCCGCTTTTTATGCAGGGTATGTCTATATGAAATATGAAGCCAACCCAGCCAAAGCGTTATATTACAATAGTATGTTGTCTGAAAAATATCCTGATAATTTACTTTTTCAAATGCAACGAATGGACTTCCTGACAGCCCTTGGGAAGTACGACGATGCTGATACTATTTCGGACAAAATTTTAAAGCAAAAGGGCGTGATGTTTCAATGTGCAGGAACAATTTTCAAAGGATTGATTGCTGAAAAAGATAAAAAGGACGATAAACTTGCGGAGGCTTATTTGCTGAAAGGTGTTAAAATGCCTTATGATGAACGTTTTACAAAGGATTATCATGCACTAGCTTATATGGCTTTGGCACGTATTGCTAAGCGCTCAGGACAACCAACTAAAATGAAAGAATATGCTAAAAAGGCTTCTAAATTAGCGGAATACAAGGCAACATTAGCGGAGGCAGAGGCTATTTTGGATTGATTTTTCTGGGGACTTAAGGACTTGAGGAGGTAGGACTTTAGGACTTGAAGACGAAAGATGCTTGACATAAGACTAAAAGATGTTAGATGAAAGACTCTAGAGGTAAAACTTTTAGTCTAATAAATATGAAAAGATAATTGTATAAGGGAGAACGGGAATTAAGCTCTATACATCCCCTAAAGTAGCGGCAACCCTAGCGGTTGCCGTTTTGATTTGATGGATTTACGAAACAAAAACGGCAACCGCTAGGGTTGCCGCTACAAATACCGATATATTTTTTGATGTTTATCTCAAAGATATTACCTCTAGCTTCTTTTGTCTTCAAGTCCCAACTCCTTAAATTCTAAAATCTTGTATCTAACGTCTTGCGTCTAATGTCTTTTAGTCTTGATGTCCTACAGTCCTAAAGTCTCCAGAAAACTATCTCCCCTCCTGCAAAAGCTTATTAGCAAAAATAAACTCATTCAACTCAGGAACTGATGACGTGCGGATATTTTTACTATCACCTTCCCAGAATTTTTTGCCTTTATATAAAAACATGATTTTTTCACCAATACCAATCACCGAATTCATATCATGCGTAATTACAATGGTAGTAATGTTAAATTCATCCGTGATTTCCTTAATCAAGTCATCAATTTTTACGGATGTTAATGGATCTAAGCCCGAATTGGGTTCGTCACAAAATAAATATTTCGGATTCATCACAATGGCTCTGGCAATACCAACCCTTTTCTTCATCCCTCCCGAAACCTCCGAAGGCATTCTTGAGCCAGCATTTTCCAATTCTACACGCTTTAAACAAAGCTGAGCCCTTTCTATTTTCTCCTCCTCGCTCATGTCTGTCAGCATATCTAAGGGGAATTTGACATTATCTAATACGGTCTTAGAGTCAAATAATGCACCTCCTTGGAATAAAACGCCCATTTCGCGACGGATAGTTTTTCTAGTTTCTTCATCAGAATTATGAAAATCTCGTCCATCGTATAAAATTTGCCCGTGTTCTGGTTTTACAATACCAATCATGCATTTCAGTAATACACTTTTTCCTGTACCACTACCACCAATAATTAATGAAGTATCGCCAGGCTTGAATTCGCCATCGATTCCGAGTAGAATATCACGCCCATTAAAGGCTTTTCTAATATCTTTTATTTCAATCATACATTCAAATCTTTCCCGAATTTACAAAATTCGTGGCTATACGCTATAAATTTTCAATATCTCTTAAATAAATCTCTGCCTGATTCAATATTTCCTGCTGTTGTTCAGGTTTTATTTTGTTCCAAGTAAGGTATGCCATACCGATTCTTGGATTTTTTGCCAATACATCTTGATGACGATGATAAAAATGCCAATATAAACTATTGAAGGGACAAGCCTTATGCCCAACTTTTTTATTTTTATCATAATAACAAGTATCGCAATAATGCCCCATTTTATCAATGTAGTTGGCAGAAGAAATATAGGGTTTAGTGGCTACCAGCCCACCATCTGCATATTGACTCATCCCTCTGGTATTAGTGATTTCAACCCATTGTAGGGCATCAATATAAATACCCAAGTACCAGACATCCACCTCGTCTGGATTAACACCACTTAGTAAAGTAAAATTCCCAGTAAGCATTAATCGTTGAATATGATGAGCATAGGCAAAGTCCAAACTTTGCCCAATGGCATGTTTTAAACAATTCATTTTGGTTTGAGCATTCCAGAACCATGTAGGCAATTTACGAGTATGTTTAAAGAAATTTACTGATTCATAATCAGGCATTTTGCACCAATAAATACCTCGCATATATTCTCGCCAACCAATAATTTGCCTAACAAACCCCTCTACCTGAGCAATGCTAATTGTTGCTTGGTGGGTTTCCCAATGGGTTATTGCTTGCTGAACAACCTCTAAAGGAGATAGCAATTTAATATTCATCGAAAAAGAAAGGCGAGAATGATAGATAGACCAATATGATGGGTGCATGGTGTCTTCGTAAGTACCAAAAAGAGGTAAGCAATGTTCTACAAAAAAAGCCAAAAGTGCTAAAGATTCTTCACGAGATGTTGGCCAGATAAAGTTTTTAGGCTGTACGTTACCAATCGTAGCAATGCCTTCTTTGATGATTAATTGATAAACATCTGTTACATCTTTATCAAACGTTAAGGGTTCAACAGGACGGTGATTCTTAGGTAGTTTTTTACGGTTCTCTGCATCAAAATTCCAACGACCATCAATGGGGTCATTACCATCCATCAATAGACTATATTTTTTCCGCATCATCCTGTAGAAACTCTCCATCAAAAATGTTTTTTTGCCTTTAAAAAAGGTTGCAAGCTCTAGTCGTTCACTTAAAAAATGCGCTGAATCTATAGCATAGCAAGCTTTTCCTAAACGCTGTAATGCTACAGCTAAGTTTTTCAACTGCTCATCTACTCGGTATTCATCGGGCAATTGATATTCAAAAACCTCAAAATCTGAAGCTTGAATAGTAGCGATAATATTGTGGTGGATACTCTGCAAATTGTTGCTATCATCTAGACGGAGGTAGATAACATCATGCCCTGCCGACTTTAAAGCATCGGCAAAGGTTCTCATTGCCACAAAAAAAGCAATGATTTTCTGGATATGATGTACTACATAATCTGTTTCCTGCCGAACCTCCATCATTATGTAAACTACCTCTTTATCCTGTTGTTGAAACCAAGAATGTTGATGATTAAGCTGGTCACCCAAGATAAGGCGTAATGTTTTTTTCATATTAAAATCAAAATACACTTTGTATTTTGATAACTGAACAGCAAGGAGTATTGTTAGAAAAAATTCTTTTGAAGAATCCCTCAATGATTATCATAAGTTAAAAATGATAGCTAGATAAGATATAAGATTCCATAGTTCGTGCTGAGTTCATCTTTTTAATGTTTACCAAGCTGACGAGTAGAATAAAACGATAGTACAACTTGCAAGCAGTGCTATCGTTTTCTTTTACTTAATTTCCTTCACCTCACTAACAACCGAAACACCATTTTCGTTAAAAGCTTCGATGGCACAGTAATAGCTTTGTCCTACGCTTAAAGCCCTTAGCTCTAAACTATTAGGGGCATCTGCCCAAATCTGATAGGTTTGGTATAATTTATCAGGAGCAATTCCCCAAAGAATATTATACCCTACAGCATTCGCAGATTTCTCCCAAGTAATATCTGCATTACGTGTATCAGCCTGACGTTTTACGATTAGATTTTTGGGGGTTTGTGGGGTCTTTCCAGCACCATTCCCAAAAATACGAATATCACTCACCGCCAAATTTGGCATTGGTACATGAATGTTTTCGTATTTAATATAACGAGCCTTCACAGGTTTGGGCAATTCTATATAAGCATTGGGTCTGTCACGCTTTGGTTCGTTTGTATTGTCGGAAATCAATTGCCAATTTTTGTTATCGGTAGAAGCATAAAATTTGAATTGGGCATAAACTCGCTCTTCGTTACTATCAAAAATATCAGATTTATAATCGGTAAAATTTACTTGTAATGCCTTTACCTCTTGTACACTCTGTAAATCTACCGTGAGCCATTCGCCTGCTTTGTTGGTATTAGCTACCCAAAAAGTACGTGGATTTTCGTCCGTCACTTTATTAGCACTCAAGGTATCTCGTACAGAGGAGGCCACACACGGTTTTTTATAAGAAAGCAACATCCATCCCGTAAACAATTCGTCTTTTTGTGTCCATTTTTTAGTAGGTAAATAATGCGGGAAATCGCCAAAACGAGTATTAGCAAACATCTGATTGTCGGCATCAAAACCCGTTGGGAACATGGCAACCCTTCTTTCAAAATTCCAGTTAACGGCAATCCAAGGCGTACCCGTATTCCAGTAATTACCATAGTTATCTTGGAAGGTATTACCATGCCCTGCTCCCGTAAGAAATCCCCCAGGTTTATATGAAATAGGATTATAGGGAGCATATTTGAATGGGCCAAGCGGAGAGTCTCCTAAATATGTCCCATTGGCATATACATTATATTCTGTTCCGGGTGCACCATATTGCAAGAAGTATTTGCCTTTGTGTTTGGTCATCCAAGCCCCTTCCGTAAATGGTTTAATAGTATCGCGGTGGTCGCGACCGAAACGCTCCCATCCATGATTTTTAGGGTCGAGGTAAATTAAACCTTTATAAGGCGTGGCGTAAGTCAGATTACGTTTTTTGTCAAGCTCAGCTCCAAAAATCGGATATACATTCGATGACCCCCAATACATATACCATTTGTCTAGGTCTTCATCATAAAACAAGGCAGGATCCCACGGCCCGATATACTGAGGTAAACGAGGCAACCAACGGTTATAGAATTGTAATTTCCCTTTTTCGGGTTCGGTACTTATCAATATAGGGCGTTGTTCAAAAGTAGATTGAAACAAATAAAGCGTATCTCTGACTGACAAAGCAGCAGGGGCACACATATCTTCCATGGGCCACATACTGGGCTTGATGTAATCCCAATTGATTAAATCTTTTGAATGCCAATACCCCCCCGAAATAGTGACAAAAAGGTAATACTCATTTTTATGATTGATAATAACAGGGTCTGCACCCGAACGATAGGAAATCTTCTCGTTCAATTGTTCAAAATTATAGCGGTAACCAATATCTACAGGGTTGCAATATGTTTTTTGGTTAAGGTTTTGGGCAAATATTGAAAAGTATGAAGCACAGCAAAACAGCAAGAGCAATGTCTTTTTCATAGTATGTTTTTGATTGAATTTGGAGAGATAAAAATACAGAATATAAAATTGACTTATAGAGGGTTTTGTAAGTTAATAATTCATATTCTTCTTGTATTAATTGCCATTCATTTAAATGAACATATCCTCTTGAACTCCACATTATTCAACATAAAAACCTACTATCTTCAAATCTCCCCCAAAAACTCCTCAATACACCCATAAACATATACCAAATCCTCCTCAGTGATACAATATGGCGTTAATAGATAAATCACATTCCCTAAAGGACGCATCAAAATACCTTTTTCTAAAAAGAAATTATAAGCAATGTCTCGCATATTACTAAAATATGAAGTGCCTTCTTGTACCTTTATTTCAATCGCTAGAATCGTCCCTCTCAGTCTGATGTCAGCGATTTTGTGGAGGTATGTTTGTGTAACTTGCTGAATAAAGCCTTGATGTAAAGTATTTATTTTTTTGATATTGTCTTGTGTTTCATCATTCAATAGTAAATCCAAACTGGCAAGTCCTGCGGTACAAGCCAAAGGATTTGCCGTGAAAGAATGACTATGAAAAAGCGTTTTTCTTCTATCATCCGAAAGAAAAGCGTCATAAATCTCTTGCGTACACGATGTAACACCCAAAGCCATAGCACCGCCTGTTAATCCTTTTGAGAGACAAAAAATATCTGGTTTTTCTGTTAAATAATCCGTCGCAAACATTTTACCTGTACGATAAAAGCCCGTCATGATTTCATCCGCAATGGTCAATATCCCATTCTCTTTAGCTAGTTTTATTAAGCTTTCCAAAATTTCAGGTTCATACATTACCATTCCCCCTGCTCCTTGAATGAGTGGCTCAAAAATAAAAGCCGCTATTTCATCTGCTTGACTCATCAGACTTTTCATGGTATCTAGTGCCAATTGCTCTTCACCTTTTACTGGAATCGGTAGATAAATTACCTCAAAAAGGAAAGGGTCGAAAGGAGCGGTGAATGCACTTTTTGCCCCTACGGCCATTGTGCCAAACGTGTCGCCATGATACCCATTTTCAAGGGCTATGATTTTGGTTTTCTTTCTAATCCCTTGGTTATGAAAATATTGAAACGCCATTTTCATCGCCACTTCTACGGAAGTAGAACCATTATCAGAATAAAATATTTTTTGCTGGTTTGGTGGTAATATTTCTAATAATCTTTCTGCTAATCTTACGGCAGGCTCATGAGTAAACCCTGCAAAAATTACCTGTTCTAATTTTAAAAATTGTTCGGCTACTTTCTGGGCAATGTATGGATGTGAATGTCCATGTAAGTTCACCCACCACGATGCAATAGCATCTATATACCTTTTACCATTTTCATCAAAAAGATAAACTCCTTCTGCCCGAACTATTGGGATAGAGAATGGTGCCGTTTGGTGTTGTGTAAAAGGATGCCACAATACTTTTGCATCTCTTTCGCTCAAATTCGTAATTACTGGATGTTGTATATTCTCTACTGGATATTCCAGGTGTTCATCAATGATAAAGTGTTTTTCTGAAGTCTTCTGCATATTTTTTTACGGTTTCTTGAGAGATGTTTTGTTCTTGATTTACCCTCCCAATCAATGGTACTTGTGTGTAATTCAAGATATAGTCTTCAGATGAAGGATTACTTTCTCCATTAAAAATAATTCCTTTGATGTCGATATTGCTACTTTTTAGTACTTCAATCGAAAGCAAAGTATGATTAATACTGCCTAAGTAATTTTTAGAAACTAAAATGAGTGGTAGATTTAATTGCTTAATTAAATCAAGATTAGTAGTGTCTTTATTTAACGGAACCATTAGTCCACCTGCTAATTCAACAATTAAATTGTTGTCGGTAATTGGCAGTTCAAAATTTGATAATTGAATTTCTATACCGTCAATAGCCGCCGCCGCATGAGGCGAAAGAGGTTCATTCAAGCGATAGGCTTCTGGATGAAAGATAGTTTTACGATTACTTACTAAGCTTTGAACAGCATTCGTATCTGTAAAATCTAATGCTCCCGATTGGACAGGTTTCCAGTAATCAGCTTCAAGGCTTTCAGTAAGAATACTGGCAATAAATGTTTTTCCGATTTCTGTACCAATGCCAGCAATGATATATTGTTGTTTCATAAATAAATTTTAAAGCTTGTTTAGTACTTCAAAAATCTGCAAAATCTGTTCTTCTGTATTAAAGTCATGTAAGCAAATTCTTAATCTCTCTTTACCTTTTGGCACAGTTGGCGATACAATAGGACGAATATCTAAGCCTTTACTTTGTAAAGTATTAGCTACAGCCCTACAGTTTTCATTGCCTGAAATAATGATACATTGAATGGCCGAAGGACTTTCTATCAATTCAATTGTAGAATTTAAACGTGCTTGCCTTTTGAAAAAATCAATCAAATGATGTAAGTTTTTATTAGAGAATGTATCCGATTGAAGCAAATCATAAGCACATTGGACACTAATATGGCTATGCATCGGAGCAGACGTTGTATAAATGAATGAACGAGCAAAATTAATTAAATAGTTTCTTAGTGTATTACTCCCTACAATAATGGCTCCATGACAGCCCAATGCTTTGCCAAAAGTAATAATACGTGCAAAAACCTTATTTTCTACTTGCAATTCATTTACCAAGCCTTCGCCATGTTTTCCAAACACACCTGTTGCATGGGCTTCATCGACGATAAGATTTGCTCCGAACTGAGCACAAGTATCAACAATTGCTAGGAGAGGGGCAAGGTCGCCATCCATCGAATAAACGGATTCGATGGCTACAAATACCTGAGCGTCTTTTAAAAGTGGGTTTGCTGTTTTATCTTCTTCAATTTTAGCAAGTTTTTTAGTTAAATCTTCGACGTCATTATGTCTGAACTTATAACGAGTAGCATAGCTTAACCTTGCTCCATCAATCATACTGGCATGAATGAGTTCGTCGGTAATAAGAAAATCGTTTTTCTGCGGAATTGATGAAAGCAAGCCTACGTTAGCATCATAGCCAGAATTAAAAATTAAACCTGATTCGGCTCGATGGAAATTGGCAATCTGTTTTTCTAAATTTTCTACAAAAGCCGTATTCCCTGCTAATAACCTTGACCCTGTAGCTCCTGTAGATAGATACCCATTTTTGCACTGTTGATGAATAGCCAATTGAAGTTTTTCGGAACGAGCGAAGCCCAAATAGTCATTAGAACAAAAATCAATTAAATTTTCGCTAATACGAAGTGTACGAAAAAGGGATTGTTCTTTTCGTTGTTCAAGTATGGTTTCAATTCGTTTGCTTAAAGAAATCACTAATGTTTATTGTTTGTTTTTGCAAAGATAGTTACAAAAGCGCTATACCCTTATTCTTTTCATATTTGACACCAAATTGGTTTTTTTAAGATTTTTTAATAAAATGCTTGACATCATACCATTTTTTTATCTAACTTCGCAGTTAATAGGTGTAGAACTATTTACTAAGTTTGCCCAGATGGTTTCCGTCTGGGCAACTTTCTTTTTATAGCCTTCTGAAAAATATAGTATAACTAAAAAAAAGCATGACAATTTTCATTGCCATGCTTTTTTAATTATAAGCCTAAGTTAGGCTTATAGGTATTTCATCTTTCTAAAATATTACTGAAAAATTTCAGCATTAATTTTTAGCTCCTTGAACTGCCCCAGCCTTTTGCTGTTGTTGCATTGGGTTTGGCTGAACTGGGCGTTGTGCTTTGAATACTTGAAAGCGGTTTGGCTGTTCAGGTTCTCTTGGGAAAGCATTATCTTCTGTTTCGATATCAGCAATTTCCATGTACGGGTCTAATGTCCATTTCGTTACTTTCTTATCAGTAGGAATTACTTTCTTAATTTCTTTATCATTCAAACGCCAGATTTCAGCAGGGTATCTAAATACCTCTTCTGTACCATCCTCATAGTTTGCTTTCACAATCACTGGCATTGGTAAACCTCCTTTGTTTTTAACATTTAATACATAGAAGTTTTTATTTGAGTTTACCAATTTTTTCTCATCTTCTGCCAATGAAGCCATTGTTTGCTCAAATTTCTTTTTATCTGCCTCAGTCGTAGCAAAACGATCATAAGTATTGTAGAAGTCTCTCATATCTGGATTTTCTTCTACTACTGTTTTAGGAATATCCGTTTTATTGCGGATGTTACTCATCGTTTGGCGTTTAGCATCAGCTTCTTTTTTAGCGGCAGCATTTTTTGCTAATGGGTCTATATTATCAATACCAAACCATTCTACGTTTTCAAGTGACTGGTTTACTGGCTCAACACCATAGAACCAACCTTTCCAGAACCAATCTAAATCAACACCTGAAGCGTCTTCCATTGTACGGAAGAAATCAGCAGGATACGGCTGTTTGAATGCCCAACGACGAGCATACTCTTTGAAAGCATGGTCAAATAACTCGCGTCCCATCACCGTTTCACGAAGGATATTCAATGCTGTAGCTGGTTTTGCATAAGCATTAGGCCCGAATGCCATGATATTCTCTGAGTTTGTCATAATCGGTACTTGTTGCGTTGGGTCAGTTTTCATGTAAGGAACAATGTACTGAGGTTCGCCACGACGAGAAGGGAAATCTCTATCCCATTCTTGCTCTGCTAAATACTGACAGAAAGTATTCAACCCTTCATCCATCCAAGACCACTGACGTTCGTCTGAGTTGATAATCATTGGGAAAAAGTTATGACCTACTTCGTGGATAATTACACCAATCATACCTGCTTTTACTTGTTCAGAATAAGTACCATCAGCTTCTGGACGACCACCATTGAATGAAATCATTGGATATTCCATACCACCACCCGACGTAGAGTGACAAGAATAAGCCACTGGGTAAGGATATGCTACTGTATGTTTTGAATACGAACGAAGTGTATGTGCTACCACCATTGTTGAGTATTGCCCCCAAAGTGGATTACCTTCTTTCGGATATAACGACATCGCCCATACTTTTTTGCCTTCTACATCAACTTGCATGGCATCCCAAATAAATTTACGAGAACTTGCAAAAGCAAAGTCACGAACATTATCAGCTTTGTAAATCCAAGTTTTTTTGCCAGTTGGTTTCCCTTTTTCAGCCTTCTCAGCTTCTTCCTGAGAAACGATTAATACTGGTCGAGTAGCTGTTTTTGCTTTTTCCCAACGTTTTAATTGCTCTGCCGAAAGTACTTGTGTTGGGTTTTGCAATTCACCCGAAGCACCTACTATGTGGTCATTTGGCACCGTTAAAGCTACTTTATAGTTTCCAAAAGTAAGTGTAAATTCACCTTGGCCTAAAAACTGTTTATGTTGCCAGCCATATACATCATTATAAACTGCCATACGTGGAAACCAGTGAGCAATAAAATAATTGGCATTACCATCTTTGGCAAAATATTCATAACCAGAACGACCGTAATATTCAGTAATTAAATAATTCCAGTCGATAGAGAAAGAAACCGAAGCACCAGATTTCAGCGCAACGGGTAAGTCGATTCTCATCATAGTATGGTTAATCGTGTGCTTTAAAGGATTTCCTTTAGCATCTTTCACCGATAGGATATTGTATCCATACTTTTTAGGGTCAGTTAAATCTTTGAATTGTGTAAAAGACGCTTGTCCAGCAATACCTCCCGTTCTAGTATTAGCACCGATAGCATCTTTTTGGAATAAGTTTTGGTCAAGTTGTAACCATAGATATGGCAATTCGTCAGGAGAATTATTGAAATAAGTAATGGTTTCAGTACCAGTGATTTTGCGTTCTACATCATCCAATTCTGCTTTGATGTCATAGTCGGCACGTTGTTGCCAATATTCTTTTCCCGGGCTACCCGAAGCTGTACGATAAGTATTAGGCGTCGGCAAAATCGTTTCTAATTGCTCAAAACGTTTATTGCCATTATAAGGATTGGTTGTGGGGGCTTGTTGTGCTGTTGCTATTTGCGAACAAGTAGCAATCAACAAACCAGTAATGAGCTTTAAGCTACCTCTCATGTTGATTTTTAGATTGAAGTGAATAGATTTACTGTACGAATTTAGTGAATTTAGTAAAATAAATCTCCTTGATGATAAGTTATCAATCAAAATTAGCATTAAACAATCTAAAAAAGAATCATTATACGTAGTAGAATAGCTAAGAATAGATAAAAGGAGAGTTTGTAAAGGTAAATATGGGAATTTGATAGTTGTAATTGCCCAATGTAACACAAACATTTAACAAAGCTATTAGGAAGAGAGTAATTATAATACAAGAGCTCGGGAATTTCCGAGCTCTTTTGTTTTTAGGAAGTGTAGAACGGTATGGGCAGAACTATAAAATTTTTTTTGATACAACTTTCAATTTTTTTAGGTAGAACTTTCAACTTTTTCTTAGGTGTAACTTTAATTTTATTAGGTGCGACTTTATTATTCTTTAGGTGTAATTTGTATTTATCATAGGTAGAACTTGTTTTTTATGGGTAGAGCTTATAAATTTTTAGCACGATTGGGATAATCAGTAATTAGACCATCTACGCCGATGGCTTTTATATTTTTCATATCCTCGACATTATTCACTGTCCATGGCACTACTTTCACATTTTTGTCATGGCAATATTGTACTTGCTCTTGTGTCAAGAGTTTATAATATGGGCTATAATAGCTTGGTAAAAACCCTAAAGCCTCAAATGTTTTTGCTGGATCCTCTTTCTCGACTAAAGCAGATAGAGGAATGTTTTTATACTGATTCGCTTCAATTTGTTTGTGCCAATAAATCAACACGTTAAAATCAAAACTTTGTAAAATAACCCTATTGGCGGGTAGGGCTTTGATAATTTCCTGATAAACCAAATCAGAGAATTCTTTAATTGTTGCAGGTTGATAGGTGCCATAGTCTTTTTCTTCAGATTTAATCTCAATATTATATTGAACAGCCCTTAGGCCTTTTTCTTTTATATATGCTTCACAAGCCTTTATCGTTTCCGAAAGTAAGGGCTTGTAGGTAGGTGTTTTTTCTTGTTCTGGAAACAAGGCATTTCCTCGTTTCCCAGTATCAAATTCCTTTATTTGTTGATAAGTCATCTGATACAAATTCAAAGTGGCTTCTTCTACTTTGCTTACTGGTGTACCGTCGGGCTTGGTTACGTACAACGCATTCATATATGGTTCGTGCGAAACCACTACTTTTTTGTCTTTAGAAATACATACATCCATTTCTAAAGTAGTGACCCCCAAGTCCAATGCTTTTTTAAAAGCAGGAATACTGTTTTCAGGCATTAAGCCTCTTGCTCCACGATGCCCCTCAAGGTCGAAGCCTTGGGCAAACATATTAGTGGTATATGTAAATAGTAATAATAAAATGATAGACTTTTTCATCAGTTTTGTTACATCATTGATGTTTAAGAAACACAAAAGTACTTTAATTTATGCTCCTTATTTGTCTAACACATATTATGATTGAATTAATAAAAAAAGGATTAATTACGAGCAAACGAGTGATATTTAATCGTTACTCTATACCCTCTTTTGTCAGGTAAAACTTCTGATTTATCTAATACTACTTGATGATTGCCAGCATCAATAAAATTGGCTGCTCTTTCTATAGCTTTGATTAAATCATACGAAGTAAAAAGTTTTGTTTTCGTTTTCATGGTCTTTGGAAGTTATATCTCTTACAAGATGTTTATGAATTCATTAAAAAAATGATTGTTTAATCAGTACTCAAAAACCTTAACACTTTGGTATAAAAATCTTATACCTGTCCAATTTTTTCCCTATAAGACTTATAACATATATTTCTTCGAAAACTCATATTGAAAATATATATTATAAAACTAAAGATTAAAAAAAGTATTCTTTTTGAACTTTTGGCTAGTTTTTGTATATTTACAAAATACATCTGCGTTAATTCAGTGAATAAATTTACTCAAAATAAAAATTAAAAACCAAATTTATGGATACTTTTTTTAGTCAAAATCTACAATTTTTACGCAAAAGCCTAGAAGGTAAGGTTTCTCAGGAGAAAATGGCTGATGAATTAATGATAAAGAAGTCAACTTTGGGTTCTTACGAGAGCGGTAGAGCAGAACCGCGTTACACAGATTTGGTTAAACTTGCGGAATATTTCAATGTGAATATAGATGAATTATTGAAAGAAGACCTTTCTGTAAAGTCGCCTAGTCCTAAACAAGAAGAACGATTACGAATTTTAACTACTACAGTAAATTTAGATAATGAAGAAAATATTGAATATGTGCCCATCAAGGCAGTAGCGGGATATGTAAATGGCTATGGAGATTTAGAGTATATTAGTAACCTACCTGTATTCAATGTGCCTTTTTTGGCAAAAGACAAAAAATATCGGGTGTTCCCAATTCAGGGCGATTCGATGTTACCCCTCCGAGAAGGCTCTTTGGTCTTTGCTGAATATGTAGAAAATTGGAAGACTGTCAAAGATGGAACAGTTTGCATCGTTGTAACCAGAAGTGAAGGCATAGTACTTAAAAAAGTTTTTAATTATTTAGCCGAAATGAATGTGCTTGTTTTGAAATCAACCAATGAACACTATGCTCCTTATCCAGTTTTGGGGGATGATATACAGGAATTATGGAAGTTTGTAGGCTATTATTCTTCTAAATATCCACTATAAATAGTATAGATGACCAGCAATTATAGTCAAATAGGTTTTATTAGGCATGCTTTTTTTTAAATTAATATTTAGTTTTGAACTAAATATTAATTTAAAAATGTAATAACATTAAATGTATATACATTTATTTGTCAATTAAATAAAAAATATCATGAACCTAATAGAGACTTTAAATTGGCGATATGCCACCAAAAGAATGACTGGGGAAGTAGTTCCTCAGGAAAAAGTTGATAACATCCTAGAAGCCATTCGTTTATCAGCTTCTTCTATGGGCTTGCAACCATTTAATGTTATAGTAATTGATAATCCAGCATTGAAAAGTAAAATTCAACCAGTGGCTAATAATCAGCCACAAATAGTTGAATCTTCACACTTATTGATATTTGCGGCTTGGGCAAATATCACACAAGAAAAAATCGATGCTTACTTAGATTTGATTGCATCTGAGAGGGGTGTTGCTCCAGAATCATTAGCAGGTTTCAGAAAGAGTCTCGAAGGTTTTTTAAAACGTACCAAAGAAGAAAACTATCATTGGGCTGCGCGTCAGGCTTATATTGCTTTAGGGACTGGACTCGTCGCTGCTGCGAACGAACAAGTAGATGCTACACCTATGGAAGGCTTTAAACCTGAAGGAGTAGACGAGCTATTAGGCTTGGAAGAAAAAGGGCTAAGAAGTGTTGCATTCATGACACTTGGCTATCGTGATACTAGTAAAGACCCTTTGGCATTTGCTAAGAAAGTAAGAAGAAGCACAGAAAATTTCTTTATAAGATTTCAATAAAATATTGAGTTACCCAATTTTAAAATAAAAAAAGCGGTCAAAAAACTAATTTTTGACCGCTTTTTATGATTGATGGGCAGTGAATTCCTACTGTTTGAGCGGAGCGAGTCGGTTCGCCGATGCGATTAGGAATTCTTGATTTTTTTGTTACTTTTTGCATCAAGGCAAAAAGTAAGGACGAGTATAAATCTTAAATTTTCTAAAACTTGCTATTTTACAAGAAAATTCGAGATGACTCATGTTTATATTTACTAACATCCACAAAAACCTTTGTACTGATAAAAGTAGTTTTTACCTCGATAAATTACCTTAATCTTAAAACGATAATACTCTAAACAGCTATCAGGCACTTTCTTGATAAAAGTTTGATGAATCAATATTTTGTATCTTTGATTGGCAAAAGCTTCGGAATAATACTTTGTGCCTTTTATGGCTTTAAAAGCTTCATCTTTTCCCGTCAGATTAAACAACGCTATATTGTCCTCCTCATCAGATTCTGACAAATTAGCAATTGTTGCATTGTTTCCTTTTGTAATATAACAACCAGCATGGTGTTTAGGGTCTTTTAAGGGATGGAATACTGGCTTTTGTGCTAATGTCTGCCATGTAATCAAATGCATCCAAAGCATCATTACAATTTTCATATGAATATTAATTTAGGACTAAACTTATCTTCTTTTCTGAACTTTCAATGATATCCGATTTACCCTTGTTAATAGGTACTACAACCTTCCCATTCAACACAAAGTGATGATATTTTCCCGTCGGAAAAGTAAGGACAAGTTTCCAATCTGATTGTGATTGTTCAATTTTCAAGGTTAAGTTATTACTATTATTGTCATAATGAATACCTATTTCATTGTCACCCACTTTTACATTTTCCAGACTCGCTTGATTCCAAGTACTTGGCATTTGCGGTTGAATTACAATCGTTTTCTCTGAAGCCTTTGGTTGTATCCCGAAAAATTGTTGGACAATAGGAACACCATAACTATATAAATTCCAAGCCTGTGCTACCATTCCATAGTCGGGCGAGACTTCATAAATAGAACCGGGTAAGGCAAAACTAAAGGATTTGGTCATTGCATTCAAATAATGTAATGCCTTATCTGGGCGACCATAATTGTTTTCGGCAATGGCTAATACGCCCGTTGGTAAGGTCATTACGGCTCCAGTATAAGTAAATATCTTCCGATTCAACGAGGTGGGCATTTCGTCTTTCCCTGCTGTTTCGTCTCGGTCGATACCTGTTACAAACACACCAAATGGACTGACAAATTTGCTGGCCGTGTTCAATGCTATAATGGCTTTATCAGTATCAGCAATGCCCATTTCCATAGGAGTATTCACTACCCAATTATGATGAAGCACAAAACCCTGTGAAGTATTAGGAGGCAATGCCGATATTTTATTTTTAGTAATGTTGAGTTCTTCTACTGCCCACGGTTTTTTAAGGGTGTCGGCTCTGATGATGGCATCATCAATTAAATGTAAGGCTTGTTCTTTAGTACCAATAAAATCAGCAAAGGAATTGGCATCAGCCACCCAAAAATCTTTATTGATTTTCTGACGGATTAATTGAGCTTTGGCTGAATACATTGTTGCTAAGGCATTATCATCCATTGCTTTCGCCATTTCAGCAGCATCAGCAAAGGCTTTTTGGGTATAAACCGCTACGTCAATCATTTCTGAGTTCATCCCATGAATTTCCATCATGCCAAAACCATCTGGAAACAAATTGCCATTTGCATCATTCTTAGTCATTAGCCAGTCTAACCCTTTTTTAATAGTTGGAAAATATTTTGCTAAAAACTCCTTATCGCCCGTCCATTGATATACTTTATAAATGAGCGAAGCAAATTGTGGTGTTTCATTGATATTGCCATCGTTAAAAACGGCTCCATTTGTAGAAACTTCATGGAGTATTTTGCCATTATCACTGGTTTTCTTTGAAATTTTATGAATCAAATCAATTGCATTATAAACCACATCTTTTCTGCCTGTGGCAATTAAGCCTTGCAAGGCGTACTCGCCATCTACCCCAAACCACCAAGGATAGTCGGGCAAGCCAGCAGATAAGCCACGACCAATTTCTGGCACATCGCGAATCAACCAATCAGTATCATATTTAACCCAACGAAAGGCCTGTTCTAATTTTTTATCAGGAATTGTCAAACGTGTTTGATGATCAATACCTTCATAGCGTAATCGTTTTTCAGCCAATAATTTTGAAGCATTCGTTTGAACAAACTGATAGGTATCTTTCATCTGCTGTGAAGATTGATACGACCCTGCTATGGTGATAGGAATGGTTTTAGCGCTATTCGCAGAAACAGTGAGGGTAAAACTTAAAGTTGCCCTACAGCCTTTTCCTTGAGGTTGATAATGACAAACAGGAGTTACATTTGCCTTTTTAGCATTCAGCCCACCAAACATGACGAACCAAGGATTTAAGGCATCTTTAGCTATCCAAGTATTGGTGGCTTCATCCCATGTTGCTTCATCATTGCCATCTATCATTCCTGTTCTTTCACCTAGCCAAACAGGGCGTAAATCAGTATAAGTATCAAATAGGAAGGTAAACGTTTTGTCAGTAGCTTCTGTATTGTTAAACGTATATTCTACAACTACGGCTTCTTGCCCGTCAGGTACAAACTGAAAGCGTTCGATAGATAAGCCTTTTACGGCTGATTGATAAGCGTGTTTATTGGCAAAGGGATAATTAACAAATTCTTCAGCATGGGACAAGCAGGTAGATTGCCCATTTATCACAATTGTTCCTGTAAAGCCATCTATTAATTTGATGGGATGGTCCCAAATGCCCCCCATTTCGCCTGCTACGTGCCAACCCAAATCAGGAAACTGTCCGTTCTGATGACCTATCATATACAACCTATCGCCCGCAGTGACATAAGGAGAATTGAGGTATTCGGTTCTTCCTTTAATACTTTCTACATTGGATAATGATTTTTCTAAGTTTAGATTTGATGAAATTTTTTGAGTACAGTTGGTCACCAAGAGGCTTATCCAAACAAGACCAAGTACACTAAATCGCTTTTTAAGGGTATTCATAGATTGTTTATTTATAAAAATGGAGTTGATAATCAATTAACCTGTAGCGTAATTTTTTATTTTTCTACAGGTAATTCAGGGTATTTTCTTGTATAAATATCAGAAAATTTGTGAACAAAATAAGGGAAAATTTCTAAGGAAAATACCATCACTTATGATGAATCATTATTTAAAATAGTATTATTGCAGTCAAGTAATGATTAGTAAATAGTGATTGGTGATTAGTTGTGCTTTGTGCTTGCCTAAAATAGGTTGACATAAATTTCAACATATTTATGAGTAAATCGAAATTAGATTCTAAAAAAAGTATAAGTATTTCAAGTTGCTAGTTATTAATTGTTTACGATAAATGGAAACGTTGCTATAATTTTATTGATTACTTAACAAAAACTTTGTCCAATTAAAAATTAAAAAACCAAATGAAAAAAACACTGTTTATTGTATTGCTCTTGGCAAGCTTTTCAGGCAAATCCCAAAAAAGTAGTTTAAATATTATTCCTCAGCCAGTTGAAATTGAACAAACTGCTGGTTTATTTACCCTTACTAAATCAACCATTGTCAGCTATAATAATGCTTCGGCACGTTCGATGGCTGATATGCTAGTACAGAAACTAAATACACCAACAGGATTTTTGTTGAAAACACAAGAAGGCAAAGGCGGTGCAATACAGTTGATTCTTAATGAAACCAACAATGATAACATAGGTAAGGAAGGTTATACTCTGGTATCAACCACGAAAGCAGTTATTGTTAGTGCTAATACTACGGCTGGTTTATTTTATGGTATTCAAACACTCGTTCAATTATTACCAAAGGAAATAGAAGCCAAAGCTGTTACAAAATCTTCATGGACGATTCCTACGGTAAAAATTACAGATTATCCAAGATTTGCATGGAGAGGAATAATGTTTGATGTGAGTCGTAATTTCTTTTCAAAAGAAGACGTGAAAAAATACATCGACCAATTGGCTAGAATGAAATATAATACCTTCCATTGGCACTTAACAGATGACGAAGGATGGAGAATAGAGATAAAATCATTACCAAAACTTACACAGGTAGGGGCTTTCAGAGTACCTCGTTCAGGACACTTTGGTGACCGTGCTATTCCTAAAGACGGTGAAGCCGCTACGGTAGGAGGTTTCTATACACAAGACGATATCAGAGAGGTAGTTGCCTATGCGCAAGACAGAAATGTTACGATTGTGCCAGAAATTGATGTGCCCGGTCATAGTATGGCAGCAATTGCGGCATATCCAGAATTAAGCTGTAACAAGAATCCAAAAACTTTTGTAAACCCTGGGGCTGCGATGGCCGATTGGTACGGAAACGGTACATTTAAAATGTTGTACGAAAATACGCTGAACCCTTCGGATGAAAAAGTGTATGAGTTTTTAGATAAAGTGTTTACAGAAGTAGCCATGCTCTTCCCTAATAAATATATCCATGTAGGTGGCGATGAATGTTACAAAGGTTTTTGGGCAGCAGACGAAGGTTGCCAAGCATTGATGAAGCAACTCAACATTCGCCATGTGGAAGATTTACAGGGATATTTTATGAATCGCCTAGAAAAAATCTTGAAAGCAAAAGGCAAAAAACTACTAGGTTGGGATGAAATTTTAGAAGGAGGTATTTCGCCAGAAGCTACCGTAATGAGTTGGAGAGGAATTAAAGGAGGTATTGAAGCAGCAAAAATGGGACATGACGTAGTGATGACACCTACAACTTTTGCTTATTTAGATTATAACCAAGGAGAAGCTACTGTAGACCCACCAATTTATGCAGGTTTGCGTGTCAGTAAAAGTTATAGCTTTGAACCTGTGCCTGATGGTGTAGATGCTAAATATATTTTAGGTGGACAAGGAAATATGTGGACAGAGCAAATCCCATCATTGAGATATGCTGAATATATGTCGTATCCAAGAGTGTGGGCGTTGGCAGACGTGTATTGGTCACCGAAAGCATCCAAAAATTGGGATAATTTTGCAAAGCGCATGGAAGCACATTTTGAAAGAGCGGATTTAGCACAAGTGAATTATTCTCGTGCGGTATATGATGCTATCGTAAAAACGACGTTAAAAGATAATAAACTTAGTTTGGAACTAGGAACAGAGTTGGCAGATTTGGATATTTATTATACCATTGATGACACCATGCCTGACAGTTTTTCACCTAAATATAGTTCTATCGTTGACTTGCCAGAAGGTCCTATCACTTTAAGAGTAATTACGTATCGTAGTGGAAAACCAATTGGACATTTGATTACGCTAAAAAGAGCAGATTTAGAAAAGAGAGCTTCAAAGAAGTAATTTTATATTTTTTAAAAGAATAGTATAAAAAATAATGTTTCATTATTCAAGTGTCTTTATTTTCTCAGGAAAAAGGCTTAACTTGAATAGTGGAACATTATTTTTTTATAGGATAATTGTTTTTAATTTGTTTGAACAAATACTACTTTATTGCCTTTAGGTGTGCTACAGGCGTTGTTTAGGAAGGTAGAAGAATTTACTTCATCTCTAAAAAAGAAAAAATAATATTTTTTAACGTTTTCAGCATACTTTAGCCCGATTATTGTTTTAAGAAAATACAAGACAGTCTTTTCCTTATTTATGTATGTTTTGATAACCTACAAGAGAGGAAAATATGATTCAGATAACCACACACACTTTATAAAATTATGAAATTGTCTAGCTTTAATATAACAACCCTTTTGATAATTACTTTTTGGATACCCATATTTGGACAAGTACAAAAACCTCATTTCAAAAGATTTTCAAATACAGAAGGACTTTCACAGAGCCACGTAAGAGCTATATTAAAGGATAGCAAGGGCTTTATGTGGTTTGCCACGGGCGAAGGGCTCAATAAATTCGATGCTTATAATTTTACTGTATACAAACATTCAGTAGATAACCCCAACACCATCAGTGATAATTTAGTATTTGATATATTAGAAGATGACGAAAACAATATTTGGGTAGCTACGGGAATCGGATTGGATAAGTTCGACCGTAAGAAAGAAGTCTTTACACACTGTATTAAAATAGATAAAAGATTAATCGTCAGAGACATTTTTCAGGATAGTAAAAAACGAATTTGGTTAGGTACCAATTTCGGTCTTGTGCTATATAACCCAACAACGGGGAAATATATTTCTTATAAACACGAAGAAAATAATAAGAATAGTTTAAGTAATGATTTTATTTTCAAAATCTGTGAAGATAAAAATCATGAAATATGGATTGCTACGCAAGATGGGCTAAATAGGTTTAATCCAGAAACAAAGCAATTTGTAAAGTATTTTCATGACCCTAAAAATCCTACTAGTATTTCTTCAAGTTTTATCAAAACAGTGTACCTAGACTCTGAAAAGACTATTTGGATTGGTACGCTAGGAGGAGGTATCGCCAAGTTTAATGATAAAACCAATAACTTTACGATTTTTAGACATAATCCAAAGAACCGTAATAGCCTAGCCCTTGATGATATTTTATCTTTTAATGAAGATGAAGAGCATAATCTGTGGATAGGTACGGAAAATGGAGGAATCAGTGTTTTCAATAGAAAAACAAATGGCTTTACAACCATTGAAAATGACCCTAATGATAATTCTAGTTTGAGTAGCAACTCTGTTTATAGCATATACCTTGATAATATCGGAAATATGTGGATAGGGACTTATTCAGGAGGGGTATGTTATTTACCAAAATCAGGGAGTAAATTCCCTCTGTTCCAGCACCAAATAGGTGAAAATAGTCTAAATAATAATATTGTACTGGCCATTGAAGATGATTATAAAGGGAATATCTGGATTGGTACTGATGGAGGTGGGCTAAATAAATTTAATCCAATTACGAATCAATTTTCGTATTTAAAACATGACCCCAAAAATATTAATAGTCCGAGTACTGATTACATCATTTCTGTGTTAGAAGTGGAGAAAGATATATTGGCTTTGGGATATCACAGAGGCGGTTTTGATTTATTTAATACTAAAACAGGAGTATTTACGCATCATCTTCCAGAGGAAAATAACCCTATTTCTATCTCATCTAAAAGTGTAAATATTATCATCAAAGATAAACAAGCAAACCTGTGGCTTGGAACTTGGCGAGGAGGGCTAAATTTCTATGATAGAAAAAAACATACTTTTACCCGCTACATCAATAATCCGAAGGATAACACAACGCTTTGTGATAATGTTGTAACGAACCTGTGCGAAGACAAAAAAGGAAATATTTGGATTGGGACAGAAAATGGACTTGATAAATTTGATATTCGTACCAAACAATTTGTTCATTACAAGCACGACCCTTCAAATCCTAATAGCTTGAGCAATAACCTGATTTACGTTATTATAGAAAATGAACAAGGGGAAATTTGGATTGGGACTGGAAGTGGATTAAATATTTTTAATCCTAAAACCAATGTTTTTACCAAATTGAAAGAGAAGGATGGCTTACCGAATGAAGCAATCAATGCCATTGTAAAAGACAATGATGGGTTCTATTGGATAAGTACGAATAAAGGAGTGTCAAGGTATGACCGGAAGAATAAGGTATTTAAAAACTATGATATTTCTGATGGTTTGCAAGGCAATGAATTTAAAGTACACTCTTCTTTAAAAACACCAGATGGAAAAATATACTTTGGAGGCTCTAACGGATTTAATGCTTTCTATCCTCAGAAAGTAATAGATAATGCATTTGTTCCGCCGATTTATATTACTAATTTTTTCATTTTTAATAAGGCTGTTGAGATTGGCAATAACTCGCCACTTACAAGCCACATTAATGAGACGAAGAAAATAGAACTTGATATGAAACAATCAGTGTTTTCATTTGAATTCGCTGCATTGAATTATACTTTGGCAGAAAAAAACCAATATGCATATAAATTAGACGGTTTTGACAAAGATTGGAATTATATAGGCAATAAACGAGGGGCAACATACACTAATTTAGACCCTGGGCATTATATATTTAGGGTAAAAGCATCTAATAATGATGGCTTGTGGAATAATGAAGGAATAGCGATTGATTTGATTATCACGCCACCCTTTTGGATGACGCTTTGGTTTAGAGTATTGATGGGTTTTGCCATAATAAGTGGTGCTTTTGCATTTTATCGTTATAGGATAGGGCTGGTAAATGTAAAAAAAGCATTGCTAGAAAAGGAGGTAAAACTCAGAACAGCCCAATTAATGCAATCGACGATTGAGGAAAGAAAAGCTAGAAAAGAGGCTGAACAGGCAAACCGCGCTAAAAGTATTTTCTTGGCTACAATGAGCCACGAAATCCGTACGCCATTGAATGGTATTATTGGTGTGGCATCTTTGTTAGAAGAAACACAGCTAGATGAAGAACAACGTAATTATTCTAAAACGATTCATGCTTGTGGAGATGATTTGTTAACGGTAATTAATGACATCCTTGATTTTTCTAAGATTGAATCTGGAAAAATGGAGCTTGAAAAGAAAGACTTTAATATACGTGTTTGTACTGAAGAGGTTCTTGATGTTTTTGCCGTAAAAGCGGCTTCATTGAAATTAGATTTACTTTGCCAAATAGAAGCAGATGTGCCTAATCAAGTAGTGGGAGATAGCCTCAGATTAAGACAAGTATTGTTGAACTTGATAGGAAATGCTATTAAATTTACAGAACAAGGAGAAATTTTTGTGAGGGTATTTATGATTAAAAATGAAAAAGATGCTCCTTTAGAAATAGGTTTTCAGGTAATAGATACAGGGATAGGTATTCCCGCAGATAAAATAGACAGGTTGTTTAAAGCATTTTCTCAAGTAGATTCTTCAACAACCCGTAGATATGGCGGAACTGGATTAGGATTGGTAATTAGTGAAAAATTAGTGTCTTTGATGGGAGGAACGCTTGGTGTTGAAAGTGAGTTTGGGAAAGGAACTACTTTTACGTTTTCAATACAGGTAGCTGAAAGTACATCACCTGAAATTGTAAGTACTATTCTGCCTAAAGCTGAATTTTTAGAACATAAAAAAATACTGGTAGTTGATGATAATTCAACGAATAGAAGTATTTTGAGAGCGCAGTTGGAGCAATGGAAAATGATGCCATTGGTAGCCTCTTCAGGGACAGAAGCATTAACTTTTATTGAGAATGAACAGGAAATATGCATGGTGATTACAGATATGCAAATGCCTGAAATGGATGGAATACAGTTATCGTTAAAAATTAAGTCCATTAAACCACAACTACCCATTATGTTGCTTAGTTCTATTGCTGATGATCAACATAAGGCTTACCCTGATTTATTCTGTTCGGTACTTACAAAACCTGTAAAACAGCATACATTATATAAGAATATACTGACAAATTTAACAATAAAAGAAAATAGAACTTTGACAGATAAAACATTGACTCAACCCGTCGTTCAAAAATTAGCAAATGATTTTGCCGAACGATTCCCCGTATCAATATTGGTTGCCGAGGATAATCCGATGAACCAAAAATTTACCCTTAAAGTATTAAGTAAATTGGGATACGAAGCCGATTTGGCTGAAAATGGGCTATTAGTACTAGAAGCATTTGATAAAAAAGAATATGATATCGTTTTGATGGATTTACAGATGCCCGAAATGGATGGTTTGGAAGCATCTATGAAAATCAGACAAAATACGGCTATCAAACAACCTGTCATTGTTGCGATGACTGCTAATATGATGAACGATTGTCAGGCCGACTGTGATGCAGCAGGTATGGATGATTACATCGGTAAACCGTTTCAGTTAGAGACTTTTGTGAAGCTATTAGAAAAATGGGCTGGACGAATCAAGGAGAATAGAACGCAGGTAGCTAACTAGGCGAGATTAAAATATTGAGGGTTATTTATCTAACAATAACCCTCGTTTACTATTTCTTGAAAAATAAAAGAGGCAAATTACCTTCTTGTATAAAATGTTTTGTTACACTTTCATTGAAAAATCTATCTAATAAAGATTTTTCATGAATAGCTAATACGATAACATCTGGTTTATGATTCTTGATGTAAGTTTCTAGCCCTTCAATAATTTCAGCACGATTGATGCACTTCACTTCTAAGTTATTACCTTGAAACTTATCTTCTAAAAAGCCCTTCATTTCTTGAATGGCATATCCTCCATTAGGCTCAAAATAATCATGAATATGAACAACCTTACATTTGGAGCCTAATGGCTGAGTAGTTGTCAATATTTTTTGAATAGCAGCTACTTCATCGCCTTGAAAATCTGCTGCATACAATAAATGCTGAGGATAGTTGATTGGAGCATTTGCTGGTATAACCCAAACAGGGCAACTAGCAGTTTTCATTACTTCCTGAGAATGAGTGCCTAGCCAACGTTCAAAAATATTGCTAGCACCTTTAGTCCCCATCACAATTAAGTCTGCATGAATCTGCTTAGCTATACTTACAATTTTATCCGTCGCTAAGCCATATTCTACTTTTTGAGTTATCCTTTCAGGAACTAACCCTGATTTTTTAATAAAATCTACTGTAAATTTTTCAAGGTTTTGTTCTGCTTCTTTTCTATTTCTATTGATGAAATTCTCAATATCAGAAGGCAATTGGTATTCAGAAATAGTAGGAATACTATATATGTTCAGTAAAACTACTCTTGCATTAAATAACCTTGCTAGCATACCTGCATATTGTGCTGCATGTTTGGCATTATCACTAAAATCAGTAGGGAAAAGGATCGTTTTCATAAAATTGAAATTTAATTTATGTTTTAAAGTTCCTTTATTAATGAATAGAAAATTATGACTGTACTTTGAATAAAAAATGACATTTATCAGCTTGCCAATTTATTCAAAAACAGTATTTCTTTCATCTATCTGATTACAGATACTCATCATAAAATACCTACGAATATCTGTGTGTTCGTGAATGAGGGCATCTATTAAAGATTTTTCAAAAATCAAAAAGATAGAATGCTCTAGTACTTTTACTGAGTAGGGATGGTCTTTTTCTAAAAGCATTTCTTCTAACCCCAAAAAATACCTTTTGTTTTTAAGGACAACAGCCTCTTTCAAACCGTCTCTTAATTCTACACTTCCATCTTTGATATAAAAAACGTAGTCGGGGTGTTGTCCTTTTCTGTACAAATAGTCACCTTGTTTAAAACTCAGTTGAATACCACTGGACAATATTACTTTTTCTGCTTTATTCATGTAAATGTTTGTTAATCTGTGGCCAAGTTAGCTCTTTTACTAACTTCGCTGAAATGATTTTTATCAATACAATTAATGATAAAATAAGGCTAGAACGAGCTTATAAATAATTGTATCTAATGTATGTAAGGGAGTATTAATTAATCGTATAAACTACTTATTTGTAATAATTTATCGGCTCTCAGAATAGTGATTTCACTTCCACGAGTGCTTACGATTCCCTCCTCTTTAAATTCAGAAAGGAACCTAATTACAGTTTCTTTGGCCGTGCCTACAATAGAAGAAAGGTCTTCGCGAGAAATGGAAATCGAAAAATGTTCAGCTTTTTTGTCGTCATAAGTGCTTTTTAATAAAAGCAAAGCCTCCGCCAAACGTTCTCTGACAGGTTTCATTGCCAAGTGTACCAATTTATCCTGCGTATCCCCCAATACTTTGGCAAGCATCCTCATTAAGTCACTAGCCACTTTTACATTGGTATCAATAAGGTTGTTAAATTCTGTAGCAGATATAAAACAGGCCTGTGTATCATCCAAGGCAATAGCAGAAGCACTATACTTGGTATTTTCAATCAAAGACCGATAGCCCAAAGTGTCTCCTTTCTTCACAAGCCTTATTACCTGTTCTTTGCCATCAGACCCTAGTCTGCTTACTTTTACTTTTCCATTGAATACACAGAAGAGCCCTAAAGGACGATTCCCCTCATGAAAAATAACCTGTCCTTTTTTATAAGTATTGAAGCATTTGCTATCGTTGATATGGTTTAATTCATCATGAGAACAGTTTTTGAAAAGTGACGAATTCTTGAATTCGCAATTATTACAGTTGGGAGTCATAAATTTTCTGGATTATTATCTTCGAAATTCCCTATTTATATCTCTTTTGTAAATGACTTTAATCAGTTTTATCAATTGCTTTACTCATGTTTTACAAATTGTTTAAAGATGAACTTTGATTCATCAAAAATCAATTTTGTGTTTTGATACAGAGCTTTTGGGATTCTTGCTCATAAAATAAACGCTACTCACATGATTGCCACTACCGATATAGCTCAACTTTGTTTTCATTGCGGAAATGAATGCCCCGACGACCATATTCATATAGAAGAGAAGTTTTTTTGTTGTGATGGATGCAAGACAGTCTACGAGATTCTAGACCAGAACAATCTTTGTAATTATTATGAAATAGAAAAAAAAGCTGGTAATACTCCTCAAATTTCACGGTTTGATTTTTTAGATAATCCTGAAATTGCCAAAACACTATTGGATTTTCAAAATGAAAATATTTCGAAGGTTACTTTCTATATTCCTACCATACACTGTAGCTCATGTTTGTATTTATTGGAAAACTTATTCCGTTTGCACGAAGGCATTGAGCGTTCGCAGGTAGATTTTTTAAAGAAACAAGTAGCCGTCACCTTCAATCATAATGTAGCCCAACACGGTATCAGCTTTCGTCAATTAGCCGAATTGTTGAGTTCAGTAGGTTACGAGCCTTTGATGTCGTTGAATGATGTAGTGAAGGAAAAACAAAAGCCCAATGATAGAAAATTACTTACACAATTAGGCCTTGCTGGTTTTTGTGCGGGCAATATTATGCTCTTTAGCTTTCCTGAATACTTAGGGCTACAAGACGATACCTATAAATTGCTTTTTGGGTATTTAAACATCGTATTGGCAATACCCGTAGTATTCTACTCAGCTTCTAGCTACTTTGAATCTGTCTACAAAAGCCTTCGCAAAGGTATCGTAAACATCGATTTTCCTATCTTATTAAGCATATTGGTCGCTTTTTTCAGAGGAATCTATGAAGTTGTTTTCAATCATGGTGCGGGCTATTTTGATTCTCTTACAGGCTTAATTTTCTTTTTATTAATCGGCAAATGGTTCCAACAAAAAACATATCATTTTCTGTCTTTCGAACGCGATTATAAATCCTATTTCCCTTTGGCGGTTACTCGTTTAGTGATGGGCGTGCAAGAGTCTGTTTCAGTAAGTGCTTTAAAAAAGGGAGATAAAATTTTAATAAGAAATGGCGAGTTAATCCCTGCGGATTCATTGTTGTATAAAGGTGAAGCTAGGATAGACTATAGCTTTGTAACAGGAGAAGCTGCCCTTGAAAAAAAAGAGCTGGGCGATTTTTTATTTGCTGGAGGAAGGCAAGTAGGAGGGACGATAGAAATGGAAGTGCTAAAAGATGTATCTCAAAGCTACTTAACACAACTTTGGAACAATGATACGTTTCAGAAAGAGCAACAAAGCCGTATCAAAGTATTTTCCAATTTAGTAGGGAAATACTTTACTTTTGGTGTGTTGACATTAGCATTTTCAGTGGCTACTTATTGGTATTTTCAGGATTCAAGTAAAATGTTGAATGCTTTTTCAGCGATATTGATTATTGCTTGTCCCTGTACACTGTCGTTGAGTTACCCCTTTGCACTTGGTAATGGGTTAAGAATATTGGGGAAACAGCATTTCTATTTAAAGAATGGGGATGTTATTGAAACGATGGCTAATTGCGATACCATCGTTTTTGATAAAACAGGTACAATCACAACTTCGGAAGGAGCCAAGCCACACTTTCAAGGAAAACGCCCGTTGTCAGTTTTTGAAGAAATGTTAGTGGTTTCTTTAGCGCATAATTCATCGCACCCTATTTCGCAGAAGATAAAAGAAATATCGAAAGAAAAACAAATTCTAGCCATTGAAGGGTTTAAAGAAACCCTAGGTAAAGGAATTGAAGGTAAATATCATGGACATTTAGTAAAGTTGGGGTCTGGTAATTTTGTCAATCCATCGCTTGAAAAAGAGCTTAATTCTTTCTCTGCTTCGGTCGCTCATTTATCCATTGATGACGAATACTTAGGCTATTTTGCTTTGCCTAATCATTACAGGGCAGACATTGAAAAGACCATAAAAAACCTTGGTGAAAATTATGAAACATATTTATTATCAGGCGATAATCAGCATGAAAAGACCCATATAGAAAGTTGGTTTACCTCAAAAGAGCATTTGCGTTTTGAGTGTAGCCCTCATGAAAAATTATCTTTTATCCTTAAGCTACAGTCCCAAGGCAAAAAGGTAATTATGATAGGAGATGGATTGAATGATGCTGGTGCTTTGAAACAGGCAGACATAGGCATTGCCGTGACGGATGATACGCTGAATTTTACCCCAATGAGTGATGGGATTTTATCAGCAGAGCATTTGAAAGACTTTCCAGTCTTTTTGAAATACAGTAGATTTGCGTTGAAGCTTATACGTTTTAGTTATATATTTTCACTAATGTACAATTGTATTGGGTTAACTTTTGCTGTACAAGGTACGCTCTCGCCAATTGTAGCGGCAATTTTAATGCCTTTGAATTCAATTACATTAGTAGGAATAGCTTCAATAGGAATGGTTTTTAAAGGAAAAAGCCTTTTTAAAGAAAAGTAATCTTTTGTAAAATACCTTTAAAATTCCTTGGTACAACTGTGCCCACCCTAAAAAATATTTCAATTCGAATTTTTGAAAACATCAGCCCAACATATTTGAACAATTTGTACAAAATAACTGGGTTGTCGTAATTATTGTATTCTGAAACTGCATAAAACCAAACCCTATCCCTGAACAACAGTAAAACTAAGATTAACAGGACTTTGCACATTGTTGTTCCTTCTTATACTACCACATACTGAAAATTGTCCTTTCTTAAAACGGATATTTATACCTGATTTGATAAAAATGACGGGTATAAATACCTGTTTTTAGGACTATACCAATGGTCTTTTGTAGTTTGTTGAGTTGCTTTTTTTATTATTGTATTGTATTAAATAATGCACTATTTAGCGAGCCTGCGAAAAGTGGCAATTATTATTTATAAACACTAAATAAAAATAACTATGAAGACTAAAAACTTATTAATCGCTACAGTTTTATGTGCGATTACCATGACTGCTTGTACAAAGTCAGAAAATAATACTATAAAGGAAGGCCCCGTACCGCTCAGCGATTTGCTAATACCAAAAGACAGTGCCATTGCTGATATTGATTCTTATGATTTATTATGCCGTAAGACACTTGGTGATGTGCCTATTAGAGCTTACACAATTAGGTCTCAAGAATTATTAGTTGCCATGGGTCTAGACTCAGCATTACTTAACAAAGCCACTTATAAAAATATTCGTGTTTATTTAGCTTATCAACCAAAGGCGCAAAATGGAATTACAGGAAGTTTTAAATTATTTGTAGTACCAGTAGAAGGAGCCAATTTAGATGTTACTCCTGCTATCGGTGGGAAAGATGTTATGCTTGATAAAAATGGACATGGAATTAAACCCGGGGACTTAGCAGGTTACCCGAATAGTGACCAATATATGTTGGATTTAAACACCCCTTGCCCTAATACGTGTGCAACAAATGAAGACCTTTTAACTAAGAAAAAGCTGTAATAGAGGATGAATATAGCCAAGACGATACTTATGTTGTCGGATTTACCGATACTCCTAACACTACTGTATACTGTTGCTTGTTTTAATGAATTGAAAAAAGAATTACGTGTATTTTCGTATTTTATCATTTTTTCAAGCTTTATACAGTTGTTGTCTTTGGCATTTTGGCTATATCGTATGAACAATATGCCTTTATTACATATATACGTTCCAGTAGGTTTTATTTTGCAAGCTTGGTTTTATCGGACAATCTTAGGTGATTTTATTAATAAGAGAATAATATGGTGTATGACCATATTATTCTCTATCTTTAGTATCATCAATTCGCTAGCCTTACAGAATATTTACACCTTCAATTCTAATGCATTAACAATTGAATCTATCCTGATTATAATCCTTACGCTATTTTCATTTATGGTTTTTTTAAACGATATCGTTAAACAAAATGCTTATAATGATATTATCAGCTTGAACTGGATTAACTCTGGATTATTCATTTATCATACATCCAATTTGTTGATATTTTATTTTGGGGCTACTATTGTAAGTAAATTTTCGGTAGATACTAATCTTTATACGTGGATATTGCATGCGTTTTTCTCTTTTATAATGTACGGTTGTTTTTTTATTAGCCTATGGAAGCGGTCACGCAATTGAACATTGTAGAAACCATATTACCTATGACTATTATAGTTTTTATAATAGCCATAGGTGTTGTGCTTTTAAATCAACACTTTCATAAAAACCTATTTGAGCAAAAGCTCAAGCAGGAATCCTTAAAAATACTCTATCAGAATGAGTTGCTCCGTTCTAGTATCCATATTCAAGAAGAAGAGCGTAAAAGAATTGCTCAAGATTTACACGACGAACTTGGTGCTGTGCTGTCTATTATGCGGATGCATTTAATAGTGATAGAACAACAAATTGTGGAAGACGATACCAAAACGCGTGCAGGTATTGAGAACGTTCGTCAGCTTTCAGAATCCGCTCTTAGTAGTATACGTAGTATCAGCCATCAATTAATGCCACCTCAATTGGAGAAATTTGGATTAATAAAAACCTTAGAAGCTGTTACTGACCAAATTAATAAAACTGGGAAAATACATATTCGTTTGACTGCGCTGTGCGATATGCCTATTGTCACATGGGTTATTAGTTTAGGCTATTATCGAATTATCATGGAATTAATCAACAACACCATCAAGCATGCCAATGCTACGGTGATTGATTTAAACATTGTGTGTAATGCTTTTGATATACAGTGTAAATACACTGACGATGGGTGTGGAATAAACATTGAAAATGGCTCTGATGGATTAGGACTTAAAAGTATAGAAGGTAGGGTATCCGCCCTTAATGGGATTTTTAAGTGGGGTAATAATGAAAATGAGAAAGGTTTTTATGCCTTTATTGAAATACCAATTGATAATAGTGTAAATCCTTTATAATTATTATTATTCTACAGATTTTACTATAGCATCACCACCTAAACAATCGTTTAATAATGGAAAACAAAATAAAAGTAGGCTTGGTAGAAGACCAGCTACTTTTCAGAGAAGGAATGAAAGGCATATTAAATTATGCTGCCAATAATAAATTTGAAGTAGTGTTTGAATCTGGAGATGGCTATTCGGTCATTGATAAATTAAATAAGGCCAAAACTATTCCAGATGTAATGTTAGTAGATATTTCACTTCCACCTCGGCCCGACAACAGGGGATTTAATGGGTTGGATGTAACGAATGCACTGTTAGCCTCTTTTCCCCAAGTACGTATCCTTATTCTTTCAGTGCATGAAGATGAAAATTTTATAACCGATTTAATTGAACATGGTGCACATGGCTATTTAGTAAAAGATAGCGATCCCCAAGAAGTATTTGATGCTATTCAATCGGTTCATTCCAAGGGGTCTTATATTAACGAGCGTACTTTGAAGGCAATTCAAGGCAGAATAGGCAAAAAAGTAAAGGCTAAAAAAATGAATATTGTCATCACTAAAAGAGAGGAGGAAATATTACAGCTTGTCTGTCAACAATATACAGCCGAAGAAATAGCCGAGAAACTCTATATTAGTGTAAAGACTGTCAATGGACATAGAAATAATCTATTACAAAAAACAGGTTCCAGAAATGTTACGGGTTTGGTGTTATATGCTATCAAAAACAGCATAGTTTCATTGATTTAAAGGATAGGTTATATCATACAAAAGCTCTGCTAAGAATAAATCTTAACAGAGCTTTTATCATTATCAGTGTTATTACAGTGCTAAAGCTGTTCTTTGAATAAAGGCTGTTAAATCACCCCCAGTAAGCATATTTTGTGACAACAAAGCCAAATCATACACTTGTTTCGCTAATTTTTTCTGCTCTTCTACATCCGAAGTTTGAAGAATTTTAGCAACCGAAGCATGGTTTGCATTGATAGAAACAATATAATTGTTTGGCATTGAGCCGAACATATTCATGCCTCCACCACCAGCACGAGACATATCGCTCATTCTGCGCATGAATTCGTTTTGCGTAATTACGGCAGGTAGTTCATCAACTGGCATTGCTTCTAAAGCAACAACTTTGTTTTTATCGTTGATTACTTCTTCAAAAATCTTTTTCACTGATTCTTTCTCTGTTTCAGAAAGTACCACATCAACCGCAACACCTTTGTCGATAAGTTTCTCGATTGTATCAGCATCTACTCTTTTTAGGCTAGTTTTTACCAATTTAGTTTCTAACTGATTGATAAAGTGACTATCTAATACTGAATCTAGTTTCAATACATCATACCCACGTTTTTTGGCAGATTGGATAAAACTATCCTGAGCATTTACATCGCTTGTGTACAAGTAAATTACATCATCGTTTTTATCTTTCTGATTTTCTTGAGCAAATTCTGCGTATTCATTCAGGGTGAAATGTTTACCATCAACGTTTTGAACTAAACAGTAATCTTTCGCACGGTCATAGAATTTCTCGTCTGAAATCATACCGTATTTTACGAACAGACCAATGTTATCAAATTTCTGTTCGAAATCTGCACGGTCAGTTTTGAATAACTCCGATAATTTATCAGCTACTTTTTTAGTAATATGCGAGTTGATTTTCTTAACATTACTATCGGCCTGTAAGAAACTACGCGAAACATTCAAAGGAATATCTGGTGAATCGATAACACCATGCAATAACATCAAGAACTCTGGTACAACATCTTTTACTTCGTCAGTAATAAATACCTGACGGCTGTATAATTGAATCTTTTCACGTTGTAGCTGTAATTCATTTTTCACTTTCGGGAAGTATAAAATCCCCGTCAGGTTAAATGGATAGTCAACATTTAAGTGAATCCAGAACAAAGGTTTTTCAGCAAAAGGATATAATTCTTCGTAGAATTTAAGGTAATCTTCATCGCTTAATTCAGATGGAGATTTTGTCCAGATTGGCGAAGGATTATTGATAATTTTCTCTTGAAATTCAATTTCAATCGGCAAGAATTTACAGTATTTATCAAGAATTTGTTTCAACTTAAATTCTTCTAAAAACTCTAGAGAGTCTTCGGCTACATGTAAAATAATATCAGTACCACGAGCCTCGCGAGTAGCCTCTGAAATTTCAAATTCAGTAGAACCATCACATGTCCATTTTACGGCTTCAGAACCTTCTTGATATGATTTTGAAATAATATCAACTCTTTCAGCTACCATAAAAGCAGAATAGAAACCTAAACCGAAATGCCCGATAATGGCTTTTTCGTCTCCTTTATCTTTATATTTTTCTACAAACTCGGTAGCACCCGAGAAAGCAATTTGATTAATATATTTCTTAATTTCCTCAGCCGTCATCCCCAAACCAGCATCTGAAATGGTGATGGTTTTTGCCTCTTTATCGAAAGAAACCGTAACTTTCAATTCACCTAACTCACCTGAATATTCACCAATTGAAGCTAATCTTTTAATTTTCTGCGAAGCATCAACAGCATTTGACACTAACTCACGAAGGAAAATTTCATGGTCAGAATAAAGGAATTTTTTAATAATCGGGAAAATGTTCTCGGTATGAATCGAGATATTACCTTTTTCTTGCATAGTCATTTTGTCATTTTTTAGCTTAAAACATTTTAAACTCTAATAAAATGAATATTTACAAATACAGTTCCAAGGCAATACAAAATGTCAAATTGGCAGGATAAACTGATAATTAGTGACCTCAAAAATGTTTTTTCTACCGATATTAGTGAGGGTAGCCACGTCAATGGCTTTTTTAAAAACTTCTTGTAAAATGTTTTTACTACGCTAAAAATCTTTTTTCTTTAAAATAGGTATAAATACGCATTTTAAATTTAATAAAAAGTCTTCATATTTGTAAAACAATCTAACTATGTGCACTAACATACTCCAGACCTCATGGCTTAATGGCTATGAGGTTTTGTCTTCTTGCTACTACTGCTCCTAATCACCTTACACCGAATCTTTATTAAGTTTAAAATCAGATTTCCTACAGAAACATTTAATAACTTGTGAGTCAATCAACACTGGAAAAATGAAAATTTTACTTATTGAAGATGAACCTTCACTGTTGGCATCGATGCAATCTTTTTTAGAACAAGACGGCAATATCGTTTCGTCGGTTGCTACATTTCACAAAGCCATTGAGAAAGTAAATGATTACGATTATGACTGCTTAGTAATAGATATTACTTTGCCTGACGGAAACGGGTTAGAGATTATTCGTGAATTAAAGAAACGTAATACCTCGGCAGGTATCATCATCGTGTCTGCTAAAAATTCGTTGGAGGATAGATTAACGGGGCTCGATTTGGGAGCAGACGATTATTTAACGAAGCCTTTTCATTTATCTGAACTGAATGCCAGAATTAAATCAGTGTTGAGGAGGAGATTATTTGATGGAAAAACGAAAGTAGTTTTTGATGTGATTAGTATTTCCCCAGATAACCAACAAGTAAGTGTTAAAGATGAAATAGTAGAGCTGACGGGCAAGGAATATGAACTGTTACTATTCTTTATTTCAAACAAGAATAGAATACTTTCGAAGTCTGTGATTGCCGAACATCTTTGGGGAGATTCTATGGATTTGGCCGATTCGCACGATTTTATTTATACCCACATCAAAAATCTTCGTAAGAAACTTATCGAGAAGGGCTGTCCAGATTATGTAAAAACTAGATATGGCGCAGGTTATATTTTTTCAGAAAAATTATGAAATTACTCCTTAAAACAGCACTCTATTTAAGTTTAGCATCCTTGCCGATTGCCATTTTCGGTGTGCTGATGCTCAATTGGTTTATTCATAAATCTACCTTACACGAAATAGATGAATTATTGATTTCGCATTTTAAAGTAGTTCAAAAAAGGCTTAATGAATTCCCACCTAGTCAGTTCAATCTACTGACGATTGATGATAATCCTCACCTAGCAATCATTCCAGCATCTATCAACATACAACCTTATTTGATGGACTCTACCGAAATAGATTTACGCGAAAATCATAAAACAGCCATCAGGGTTTTGAAAGGGAGTGTTGTCACGCCAAAACATAACTTTTTAGTTACTTTGAAACAGCCCTATGAAGAATTTGAAGAAATTGCGGCAAAATTATCAGTTGGCGTTGGACTATGTTTTTTAGGGTTATTATTGCTAATGTTGCTCCTGAACTTTATGGTATATCGTCAATTATGGAAGCCGTTTAATGGCATTATCGACAAATTAAGGGTATATCAAATTAATAAACAGTCTGAAACTTTCTTTCAGCCCGAAGCTACAGAGGAATTTAATTTACTAAGCCAGACGCTACAATTAATGATAGAGCGTATCGGTAAACAATTCCGTTTGCAAAAGCAGTTTACTGAAAATGCCTCTCACGAAATTCAAACGCCCATTGCAGTTATTTCTTTAGAGCTAGAAACCCTTTTGCAGTCAGATAATTTACCCGAAAAAGAAATTTTACATATTCAAAAATCTACCGAAGCACTTCAAAAGATTTCACAATTGAATAAATCTTTGTTATTGCTCACCAAGATAGAAAACAATCAGTTTTCAGAGGCAGTAGCAGTAGACATGAGCGTGTTAGTAAAAGGCCTCTTGAACACTTATCAGGCTTTTGCTGAACATCGGGGGATTGTCATCAAGAAGGAAATTCAGGATAATCAATATTTATTGATAAACCCGTATTTAGCAGAAATTTTGGTTGGTAATCTATTGAAAAATGCGATTCGATACAACCAAAAACAAGGAGAGATTAACTGTATTTTACACCAAAATCAACTTATTATCAAAAACAAAGGAGAAGCCTTGCCTTTTCCTGTTGAGCAACTCTTTCTCCGTTTTGTAAAACACCCTAATCATCCAGAAGCTACAGGTTTAGGACTAGCCATTGTGCATCAGATAGCAGAATACTACGGTTTGAAGCTTTCTTATCAATTTAATGAACCTGAAAACGAACATATTTTTGAAGTGAAATGGTAATGAAGTTGCTGTCTTCAAATTTCCTCCAAATTCATGTCATAGGTTTGTTCAAAAAATGGATTCAAATGAAACAAAAACTTTTATTCCTAGCCTTGTTGATGATGTTCACTTCAACAATTTTTGCACAAAATCTAAGTATTAACTTTAAACTAGAGGATTCTACAAATCATGAAGTCCTTATCGGAGCAAGTGTTCGCTTGCTAAACACAAAAAAAGCAATTGGTGGTTCGGCCGATGTCAATGGTTTGGTAACATTAAAAAATCTTCCCACTGGCAAACAGCTTTTTGAAGCTAGTTTTATTGGGTATGAAAAAAAGCAGATTGAAATTACGTTGCCTCTTTCTGAAGATAAACAACCCTTTGTTATCGCCCTTTCACCCTCAAAAGAAGATTTGGAAGAAGTGACCGTTACGGCTACTAGAACCAATTCACGCATTGAAGATTTACCTATAAAAGTAGAGGTGCTTGGTCAAGAAGATATGGATGAAGAAAGTGCGGTAGTACCAGGGAATGTCGCTAGTATTCTCGGGGATATTTCTATTATTCATATCCAAAAAACTTCGCCTACCAATGGAAATCAAGCCATTAGAATGCAAGGTTTAGATTCAAAATATACACAGATTTTACGCGACGGCATACCGCTTTTTGAAGGCTTTTCGGGTAATTTAGGCGTTTTGCAAATTCCACCTTTAGATTTACGACAAGTGGAAGTAGTAAAAGGCTCAGTGTCTACACTTTATGGCGGAGGGGCAATAGGAGGAATGATTAATATTGTTTCAAAAACACCTACCTCTGAAACTCCAGAATTTACAGGTGTTTTAAATAGAAGTAACTTAAAAGAGACTAACCTGAATACTTATTATGCCCAGAAACTTGGAAAATTTGGTATGACGCTTTTCGCAGGTGTCACTGATCAAAAGGCGGTAGATGTAAACAATGATGGTTTTTCTGATAGTCCTTTAATAAAGCAGTTTTCTTTTCACCCACGCTTTTTTTATACCATTTCAGATAAAAGCAAAGTAAATGTAGGTTATTCTTTTATCACTGAAAAAAGGGCTGGGGGCGTTGTGGAGGCTGTAAACCAAGAAAATAACACAGGTCCGCTTTTTGTTTCTGCCAACGATTTTCAACGCCATACTGTTGACTATAATTTTAATCACGCTTTTTCAGACGATAATACTTTAACCATCAAAGGGGCTATTAGTAAGTTTAATAGAAACTTTACTGAACAAAGTAAATTCTTCAAGGCTAACCAAACGTCATCATATACCGAAATCTCTGACTATTTGATTGCAGGTAAACATAAGGTAGTTTTAGGAGGAAACTTTACATTAGAAAATTTTAATAAACCTCAACTTGATAGTACTCAATTAGTAAGTTATCAATATAATACTTTTGGTTTTTTTGCTCAGGACGATTGGCAGTTATTCCCCAAACTTTCATTACAAACAGGTTTGCGGGTAGATAAGCATAATGTTTTTGGCACGTTTGTGTTGCCTCGTATTTCATTGATGACCAAGCCTTCTGAGCATTTTACCGTTCGTTGGAGTGTCGGAACGGGGTATAAAACACCTAATGTGTTTGCTAACCAAACGCCAGCGAACAGTGTTACTAGTGTAAACTACTGGAACCTTAGTCCTTTAGATATTGGGATAAAACCAGAACATTCTGTGGGAAGTAATATAGATGTAGCATATTCTACGCACATTGGGGAAAAATTTTCAATACAATTAGACCAAGCCTTTTATTATACCAATATTACGAATCCAGTCATTGCAGAGGCTTCAATTGGTAGTAATAATAGAACTCGCTTGACCAATGCAAATTATGATATTAACAGCATTGGTACAGATACCTATTTGCGATTAGAATATGATGCCATTGAATTTTATTTAGGGTATAATCATACCATTGCCAAACGTTCAGGCTCAGGAGAATCGGCTTATTTGCCTTTCAGTCCGCAAGATAAATTTTCGTTAACATTAGCGTATACGGTAGAAAATAAATGGCGTTTTGGAATAGAAAGTAGTTTTGTAGGTAGCCAATATTTATACGATAATCAACGAGTGAAAGATTATTCATTTTGGGCAGCGGCCATTGAGCGTAAATTTGGAGACCACCTAAGTTTGATATTAAATGCTGAAAATGTATTGAACATCAAACAGTCTGATTACGAGAGCGTTGTGTCAGGAACACCTCAAAATCCATCATTCAAGCCAATTTGGGCACCCCAAGAAGGAGCAATCGTTAATTTGGCGCTGAAGTATAAATTGTAAGTTTAGACATTTAAAAAAACAAAAAACGCCATAAGATTCTTTATGGCGTTTCCAATTCACTTAAACTCTACATCTATGAAAAAACTCTCATATTCTTCCTAAAGCTCGCTCAATCATCTTAGCGAGGTCATTAATTTTTTTACATTTACCTAGCTCTCCATCAGCCAATTGTACTTGATATTCATTTTCAACAATCATTACCATTTCTAGAAATTCCATTTGATTCAAATCTAAATCTTCATAGATTCTAGTGTAGGGCTTTACCCTATGCGGTTTCACATAAAACGTTTTTGTTAAAAAACCTTGAATGGTGGTTAAGACTGAAGTATTCATAATGAAAAGAGTTAGTATGAGAAAATAAGCTTTTGATATTTTACTGTGTTACATCTTGTACATAGCACACGTTTCTAAGCTTTCAAGAAACAGTCGGGGCATTAGCCCCAACCGTTTATGTAAAACCAAATTTGTGTTGCTATTTTTTATTTCTTCCGAATTGGTACGATAAGCCCAAAGCAATATTAGCGTTCCCATTCGAGCCTTCTGTTTGAAAAGGCATTTGATAATTTGCTTCTAGCGTTCCAATCAGTCGGCGTGCTATCACATAGTTGAGGCCTGTTCTTACCAAACCAAAACCTTCCGCATGATGTCTTCTTTGATTATTATCGAAATCAAATGCAGGCATTGCTCCAGAGAATCGGCGATTATACCTACCAAAACCATTGCCACCAATACCTACTCCAAGTCCAACGTAAGGTTGTAAACGTTTGCTTTTGAAGGGCATCCAATTCAATCCTAAAGACGTTTGTACTTCTGGGAAATCGTTGCCTCTGCTTGCATTATCTTGAAATTGCCCAATGATTGAAAAACGATTTGAAATACCATATTCCACTCTTAATCCTAGTGTTCCACCTACAGAATTTCGTCCACCATCAAATGAAAATATACTTCCACCGATTACACCAAGCCTTAAAAAAGCTGGTTTTAATATATTAAAAGGTTTTTTAGTAGTATCGCTTGATACTTTTTTTACGACTACTGTGCCAAAAATCGGCTCGTTAGGGGTAGTATTCTGAGCATTGGTTTTAAAAACAGCAGTCAGAATGAACATCAGCATCAGTACTTTAATTGAATTATTCTTCATTTTTTTACTATAAACAAATAGTGGTTATTTTTTGACAAAAAGATATACACCCCGACTTTTTAAAGAAAAATCAGGCACGGAAACTTATAATATGTGAAACGCTAAACCTTAATTACCAAACCTATAAAATAATCCAAGCCTAGCACCTAAAGTAGCCGGAGCATTTAAAGGGTTAGGGTTTTTTAATGCTTGGGTCTGATAATTTATTTCTGCACTGGCTACTAAATGTTTTGAAAATTGATACGTTGCCCCAACGTTGCCCCCTAACAAATTGGCAATGGATGCTTGTTTGTTAGAGGTACTTTGATTGTTCGTTGGGTCTTCATAATAGTAATTGATATTATATTGATTAGGTATTTGAATGCTCCAGTTTACTCCAAAATATGGTTTGAAGTTTTGATTAAATAATAAATTGTATCGTAGCCCCAACCCAACTTGATAAGCACAAAATTGAGGTACATCAACTTTTTTTAATGGCTTTTTGCCACCACCACCACCGCCTCCGCCTATTCCAAAGCCCCCGTCAAAAGACCCGAAGCCCTCTTCTCGGTGGTTCTCGAAAAAGAGATCGTTTTTCTGTAAATCAATCACTACCCCCCAACGTTCTAAGCCTTTGCTATTATGATAACCCAGAACGGTTCTTATCCCTATTTGAGTACCTCCTCCGCGTTCTAAAAAATCACCACTTGGCATTTGAATACCACCCAACGCACCAATTGAGACCGACTTTGGAATAATCGAGAAATGATTTTCCATCACTAATGAATCTTCCTCCATTGCTACTGATTTAAAAGATTCAATCAAGTTTTTTTTGTCGAGAGACGAAGTAGCTAAAATCGGGCTTTTAAAATTTAATTTATTCATACCCATATACTTTTCTCTTTCTATAATAGATTGTTCTCCAGTAGTTTTATTATCATATTTTTCGAAGTAAGCTTTGTCTTGGTTATTGGTAAATTTTTCACTCGTACTGGGTACTTGTACAATTGTTTTAGTGACGAATACTTTTTGATAAATCGTATCATAAACAATTGTTTTTTGGATAATAGTATCAGGTTTGCTAGAATACTTTGAATGTACTTCTACTAACCTATTTTCCAATTCTTTTACTTTTTGTTGGGTTTGGTTTAAGTAATGATACAACACTGCCGAAACGCCAAACATAATAGTGGCTATTGATGGTATCGCCCACATCAGTCGGGTCAGTTTCCGTTTTAAATCGTTTCTTTCCAAACGTCCTTCCATTTCCCGCCAATCACTCCCCGCAAAATTGGGAAGCTGCGAACCAAACAGTCGGTCAAAATCTTGTTCATCCATGATTTCAGTGCTTTATTAACCAAAGATAATTATCGTTTTACAGACGGCTTTTTCATCCATTGTTAATCAATAATTAGTGTGTACATATTAAAAATTATTAGTTAAAATCAGTTCTTGTAATTTTTTTCTAGCCTTATGAAGGTTAGAGAGCGAAGTGCCAATTGAAATATTCAGCATTTCGGCTATTTCTTTGTGTTCATATCCTTCAATAACGTGTAGATTAAATACAGTTCTATAAGCAGGAGGTAGTTGCTGAATGAGTGTAGCAATTTCTTCCACCGAAAACTTTCCAAATAAATCCATTTCCATCCCCATTTCCGATGCTTCAACCAGCTCGGCCGTAGGTATTTCTTGATGCGATTTACGAAGATGGTTAATACATGTATTTACCAAAATTCTTTTGAACCAACTCACGAAAGGGTAATCGGGTTTATATTGATCTATATTGGTAAATACTTTCATAAAACCATCATTTAATAATTCTCTAGATGTATCAAGGTCTGCTACATAACGAATACAAACTGATAAGCCATACCTATAAAAGCCTTCATAAAGCTCTCGCTGTGCGTTTCGATCATTCTTTCGGCACTGTTTTAGTATATGTAGTAGTTGTTCTGTCCTCATCTGTAAAAGAATACACCAATTGTTTCCTTCATATTGCTTTGGATGAAAAAATAATTAAAAATATTTTTTTTCATCTAAACAGTACCTATTATTCAATAGTTTATTCAATAACCACTTCAAATAAATTCATCATTTCTCACGGAAAAGTAAACACAGAATTACGTTTAGATACTGCTAATAAAAAATTATTGCTAAAAAAAACTATTCAAACAGTTTTATAAATAAAAAGGGTGCTAAATTTATGAATTTAAACATCCTATTCAATAATTAAAAATAGTTGCTATTTTTTAATTATTTGGCACAATTTTGGATGCTTTTAAAGGGGATATTCATTTCTAAAATGAAAAAACAAACCTATTTGTCTCTTTTTATAGCACTACTAATAGTTTTTTTTGAATACAAGTAATTTGTTTAGTGTAGGGTATGCCTATAACTAAACAATAAATAACAACTTGATGCCTCATCATTTAGCAGCATTAAATGAAGCACAAGGATTGAAATGAGCTACCATATATACTAATTCAATTTGATTGGGACCTAAATTGTTCAAAACGTATTCCAGCATACAAATGGACAATCTACTAACTGTACAAATAATGACTCAAATTTTTTACCAAAGCAACTCGGTTTATAAAAGTAAAAAACTAATGCAAACAAGTTTGTTTAATTGGTTTAATAACTACCCTTCGAAAGTAGTTGCCAAAAATCGTGCATTAAAAAACGACTTTAATTTTTCAAAATCGTTTTTTGCTATGTTATCATTGTTAACTAGTTCTAGTACACAAAACAACCGCCATGCAATGGCTGTTTGTCGTGCTTTTATTGGGATAATATTTCTATCATTCACTTCATCATTTAATACTGTTGCTGCTTTGCCCGATTTATCAGTAAGCACAACCATCAGTAATCAAAGTCCCGTTGTTGGTGCTGATATCATTTATACTATTAAGGTTAAGAACATCAATCCAGATAAAGCTACTGGAGTAGAATTAACCAATACGCTACCAGCAGGAGTTACTTTCAAATCATTTAATGTTAATGGAGTTGGTACTGCCACTACGACAACAGCTAGTGGTGTAACGTCTGTAGTATGGAATGTAGGCGAAGTGGCAGGAAGTACTGAACTTACGATGATAGTAGTAGCTACTGTTACTAAACGAGGCTTTTGGTATAATATCGCAGAGATTACAAAAGAAACAGAGCAAGATACCGACTCAACACCTAGTAATCATTTGATTTTAGAAGATGATCAAGATGGCACTTGCTTTTCTATAGAAGAGTTTTTTTATACTGGAGACGAACATGTAACACAAATACCAACAGGCTTTACCAATATTGTTTGGACTAAAAAAGTAGGAGCAACTGGTACGCCAGTAATTGTTACAAGTACTACTCCTGATGTCACACTTTTAGCAGATGGTAACATTAGAATAACAAATGTTACCGATTATACAGAATATGCTTTTACAGCAACCAATGGGCGTTGTCCAGTAAATGGTTGTTGTGCTTTTAAATTTACACCAGGCTTGTTTGGTTCTATTGGTAGTATCGTTTGGAATGATGTCGACGGAAATAGTATTAAAAATACAAGTGAAACAGGAATAAATGGTATTACAGTAGAATTATACGATGCTACAGACAATACCTTATTGGCAACTGATGTTACTGCTAATGGAGGAAAATATTTGTTTAGTAATTTAATGTCGGGTTCTTACAAAGTTAAATTCATTTTACCGACAGGAAGAAGCTTTGTAACACCAAATGCCCCAGGCAGTAACTCAACAAACGATTCTGATGCTGGCGTAGGTGGTTTTAGTAATACTATCGCAATTGATGTGACAAAACCAGCTGGCGATGTTGGCAGAGATAATTTAACAATTGATGCTGGTATTGTTGCTAACTGTATTATTGGGACAGGGACATTAACAACAACAACTCCTAGCATCTGTTTACCAGCGGCTGGTGGACAAGTAGTACTTGCTGCTTCTACAGGAGTATCACCTGTAGCGCCTGCTGGTTTCTCCGTAAACTATATCCTTACAAAAGGCTCTACTAATACTATCCAACAGATTAGTAACACACCATCATTTTCTGTGGCGCTTCCTGATGCTTACAAAATCTTTACGTTAGTATATAATGCTAATTCAAGCAGTAGTAACTATTTGAATTTGTCAAATATAATTTTTGGGGTTACTAAAGCAAGCGATTTAGCAACTACGATAAATACTAGTAGTACCATATGTGCTCAATTAGATGCAACGGGTGTTAGCTTCAATGTTAATACAACTCCTGCTGCTCCTTTTATTTTGGGTACTACTATTTGTTCAGGTGGAACTGTAACCTTAGGAACACCAGGCGTAACCGACCCAGTTTTTCAATGGTTTACTTCTGCTACTGCAACCACTCCTTTTGCAACGACTTCATCAATAACAGTATCGCCTTCGGTTACAACTACTTATTTTTTAAGTATTGTTAATAGTTCAGCAACTGCTTGTCCTAGTGAAAAAGCATCTGTGACGGTAGCTGTTAATCCTAAGCCAGCTACTCCAACAGTACGTGCAACGCTTACTAATAATTGTGCCATCAATGCTACAAGCGTAAACTTAGCCGACGCTATTACTAGTACAGTATCAACAGGCGGAACTTTTGAATGGCATACTGCTAATTCTACGACTTCACCTGTTATTTCAAATCCTACAGCGATAGGGGCAGGGTCGTATTTCCTTTTCGAGAAATCAAGTAATGGTTGTTATAGCGACGGAGCTATGGTGGTTGTAAATATTACGACTTGTCAATGTACCAATCCACCCGCTGTTAGCTTAACTGCTCTTTTACCAATTTGCGGAGGAACGTCAACGCCAGTACAATTGAATGCAATATTAAGCGGAGGAGCAACGAGTGGGGTATGGACTACAGATGGAACAGGTACTTTTGATAATGCCGCTAGCCTTACTGCAAAATATACACCATCAGCTGCGGATGTGATTGATGGTTCTATCATATTGAGTTTTAAAACCAATGACCCTGATGGAGCTATTCCGCTTTGTAATGCAGCATTGGCAAATACAATTTTAACGATTAAGGCAAAACCTGCTGCACCTGTTAATTTAAAGAGCGATACCCTTATTTGTTTAGGTAGCTCAACCAAATTATTTGCTGTGAGTGCTGGCAATACGATTAAATGGTATAGTTCAGCGACAAGCACTACACCAATTGGCATTGGTTCAGACTTAGGATTTTCTGTAACGCCAACGATTGAAGGAACTGTAACTTATTTTGCTGAAGCAACTAGTGCTGAAGGCTGTGTGAGTGACCGTACCTCCATTTCATTTAAAGTATCAAAATGTTTCACAGATTTGGCGGTAGTAAAAACCGTAATCTCATCACCAGATGCTAGAACATCGCCTTCTTATTTATTAGGGCAAGAAATTTCATATACTATTGACGCAAGAAATATTGGGAATATTAATGCTGATAATGTAACATTAACAGATATTTTACCACAAGGAGCCACTTTTGTGAGCGCCATTCCTGCGGGTCAATATAACAGTAGTACTGGAGTTTGGAATGTGGGTAGCTTATCAGAGGGGTCGAATAAAATACTTTTAATAAATGTAAAACTTAGCAAAATAGGGGCAGTAGTTAACACGGCAACAATCACTGGAACAAATGATGACCCAAGTAAATTGGCTAATAATACATCATCAGTCACAGTAAACGTAGTAGAAAGAGCTGATTTAAGTTTGGCCAAATCGGTTTCAAATTCAATACCGCATGTTGGCGATACGCTCACGTATTCATTAAATGTAAACAATGCGGGCCCTAATACTGCTACTAATGTTGAAGTGAAAGATGCTTTGCCATCAGGATTGGCATTTTTATCAAGTAGCGATGTAACGCATAGTTCAGGAGTTGTTACAGGAGTAGTAGCAAGTATTGCGAGTGGTTCTTCTAAACAATTTTCTTTCAAAGTAAAGGTGCTATCAGCAGGGAATATTACAAACAGTGCTGAAATTACAAAATCAGATCAGCCAGACCCAGATTCAACACCGGGTAATGGAACCAATAATAATGAAGATGATAGAAGCACTGTCAGCATTACTGTCACAGAAGTATGTAACTTAACTGCACCAGTAATCACAGCAACAAACAGTGTTATCTGTCTGAACGGACAAACTACCTTAACAGCTACTGGCTGTACAGGTTCAACTATCGTGTGGAGTTCAGGGCAAACAAATGTGGCTTCAATAACAGTTAGCCCAACAGTCAGCAGAACATATACAGCTTATTGTCAAAAAGATGCTTGCCAAAGCCCTGCATCAAATGTAATGAGCATCACAGTAACGAATATTGCAGTACCAACTTTAATTGCTTCACAAAGTACTATTTGTTCGGGCGAATCATCGGTACTTACAGCTAGTGGTTGTAGCGGAGTAATAGAATGGCAAGTTGCAGGTTTACCAACAGGAAATACGTTAACGGTAACGCCTAGCTCTTCACAAACATTTACAGCCAAATGTAAAGCATCAAGTTGCGAAAGCGCATTAGCAGCTATCAACATTATCGTTACACAAAAACCGAATGCTCCTGATATTTTAGCGGAGAAAACAGAAATATGTCCTTCAGAATCCATTACATTAACTGCGTTAAATTGTAATGGAGCGATAAGATGGAATACAGGACAAACAACAACTACTATATTAGTAACACCGACTGTATCAACAAGCTATAGTGCTGTTTGTACTATCAATGGTTGTATTAGTAATGCTTCTGCCTCGAAAGTTATCAACGTAGTGCCTATTCCAGCACCAACAATACGTACCACAGCTGCCTCTGTTTGTCCAGGAGGCTCATTAACATTAACAGCGGATGGTTGTAATGGAACAGTCACTTGGTATTATGATGATAAAACTGCTACAGGAGCAAGCCTTACAGTGACACCGACTAAATCAACGTCTTATGCTGTTACTTGTAGTACTGCTTTTTGTACATCAATAAAATCAGTTCAAACGGTGATTACCGTTGAGAACCCAGCGATACCAGTCATTACTTCGGCAACTTCAAACATCTGTTTAGGAAGTGCAGTACAACTGACAGCGACTGGTTGTAGCGGTACGGTCAATTGGTCTGATGGCCAGAAAGGTGCAATAGTTTCGGTTTCTCCAACTGTTACAACAGCCTATACTGCTACTTGTAGTATCGGACTTTGTACAAGTGCTGCATCTTTAATCAGAACTATTACAGTTACATCAGCATCAGCACCAGTTATTACATCAGACAAAACAACTATCTGTTTGGGACAAGCCATTACTTTAAGTGCGACAGGTTGTGCTGGTACTATAAGATGGTCTGATGGAACAACGGGACTGCCTAAAGTTATTGTACCAACTGCTAACATAAAATATACTGCTACTTGCGAAAGCTCACCTTGTATTTCCCCACAATCTAATGAGTTATCGTTTATCGTAAATACTACTCCAAGTATTGTGAGTCCAGTTACGACCAACACGATTATTGCAACAGGAGCAACCGCTGACTTAACAAAACTAGTTACTAGTACGCCGCCAACAGGAACGACATTAGTATTTAAAACGACAAGTTCGCCAACGACGAATACAGTTTTAACACCGACAGCCGTTGGAATAGGTACTTATTATGCCTTCTATCAATCGGCTGATGGATGTTATTCAGCAGGAACTAGAATAATTGTATATGATCAAGCAACTGTAGCTGATGCAGATGTGGCAATTAAGATTGATGCTGATAGAACACTTGCAAAGCTGAATGAAAATATCAATTTCTTGATTTCGGTGACTAACAACGGACCAAGTACGGCAAGGAATATCATCATTACTAATCCTCTACCAGCTGGTTTAGAATTTGTTTCAAGTTCTAATGGATTAACCGTTTCGGGAGATAAAATCGTGATTAGCTTCGATTCCTTAATGAAAGATCAGGTAAGGACATTTGCTTATGTAGGCAAGATGAAAGGAACAGCAACAATTATCAACCCTGCTTCTGTTACTTCATTAAAAGACCCTAATCTTACAAATAATTCTTCTTCAGTAACGATTAATGGAGAAAATGCTGATTTGAGTTTAATAAAAACTGTATCAAATCTTACGCCGCATGTTGGTGATACGCTTACTTATACCTTAACTGTTAATAATGCTGGACCAAATACTGCAACCAACGTTGAAGTGAAGGATATAATACCAGCAGGGATGGTATTTGTATCAAGCACTAATACGACTCATACTTCTGGAGTTATTACAGGAACAAGTGTTAGTATTCCGAGTGGCTCATCACAGGTATTTACTTATAAAGTAAAAGTGCTTACAGCTGGTACATTTACTAGCGCTGCTGAAATTACAAAATCTGACCAACCTGACCCAGATTCGACGCCAGCAAATGGAACGAATAATAATGAAGATGATAAAAGTTCAGTAACGATTACGGTAACGGAATTATGTAACCTAGTAGCACCAGTTATTACATCAGATAAAACAACTATCTGTTTGGGACAAGCGATTACTTTAAGTGCAACAGGATGTGTAGGAACTATTAGATGGTCTGATGGAACAACGGGATTGCCTAAAATCATTGTGCCAAATGCTAATATAAAATATAGTGCTACTTGTGAAAGTCTATCTTGTATTTCACCACAATCAAATGAATTATCATTTGTAGTGAATACTACTTCAAATATAGTTACTCCAGTTACCATTAATAGTACCATTGCAGTAGGAGCAACCGCTGACTTAACAAAACTAGTTACTAGTACGGCACCAACAGGAACGACATTAGTATTTAAAACGACAAGTTCGCCAACGACGAATACAGTTTTAACACCAACGGCTGTAGGAATTGGTACTTATTATGCTTTCTATCAATCGACTGAGGGATGTTATTCAGCAGGAGCGAGAATTATTGTTGATAATGGCACTACAACTCCGAGTGCTGATGTAGCTATTACCATTGTTTCAGATAAAGCAACTGCAAAACTTAACGAAAATATCAATTTTACGATTTCAGTTAAAAACAATGGTCCGAATACAGCGAGGAATATCGTAATTAGCAACCCTTTCCCAGCTGGTATAGACTTAATTTTAATTCCTGCAGGATTAACAATATCGGGAGGCAAAATCGTAATTAACTTAGATTCATTAGAAAAAGATCAAACAAAAACGTTTACTTATGTAGCCAAAATGAAAGTAACAACCGCAGTGACAAACCCTGCTTCTGTTTCTTCATTTAATGATACTAATCCTGCTAATAATAATTCTTCTGTAACTGTTAATGGTGAAATCACAACGGTAGATTCATGTAGAGTAGGGCTGGCAATGGCAGTGACCAACACCGTATCGGTGTCGAGTGGTGTTTATAATGTTACTTATCAATTAATTGCTAAAAACTTCTGTAAAGACACACTTAAAAATGTAAGCCTAACCAATAATTTGGCTACTACTTTTAAAACTCCGACGTCGGCAATTATCATTAAAAAACCAACATTGGGAGCTGGCTCTAAATTAACTGTGAATAATAATTTTGGATTGTTAGATTCCAATATAGTTAATTCTGCTACAAGCTATATGCTTCCTGGGGCAGTAGATACAGTAACTTATATTGTTCAGGTTACAACCAATGGAGAGACTGGTCCATTTAATAGTCAGGCTCAGATAAGTGGTAAACGCCCTACCAATGAGGTGCTTACTGCGAAGTCTAGTAATGGTACAAATGTTAATGCCAATCCAAGTGTAACGCAGGTAACTTTAGGTAACTCTACTACCATAATTGGATTAGCGAAAGAATTGGTTAGTGCTGGTTTGAAAAGAGTTTCACAGAATGTTTGGACAGTTCCTTATAGAATCAAAGTAGTTAATATGGGAACAAATAATATTACCAGACTCAATGTAAGAGATAGCCTCGGTGTAGTTTTTGTGGCGAAAGGAGCAACGATAGTGACAAAACCAACCTTAACAACAACCAAGGCTGGTATAGCAATTAATCCAAACTATAATGGAATAGGTGCTAATAGTAATTTATTAGTGGATTCATTAAGTTCGCTTGCCAAAGGAGATTCAGCTATTATCAATTTAACGGTTACGATAAATGTAGCAGCGGCAACGGATTCTGTGTTTAACAACGTAGCGATAGGAACAGGACTTGGCTCTGATAATAAGTCATACACAGATGTTTCAACGAATGGAACTAATCCAGATGGAAACGGTGATTTGAATCCGTCAAATGATAATGTAGCAACACCAGTGGTGCTAACAAAAGGAGCTTCTAATGTAAAAGCATCGATTGGCGTTTCATTATCAGCAGTGACTGATACTAGTCCTCAATCAGATGGTTCATACAATGTTACGATGACATTAATTGCCAAAAACTATGGTAATGTACTCCTTAAAGATATTGCTCTAAGTAATGATTTGACAACAACAATTGGTAGCCAAGTAGCGGCTTGGTCTATTTTAGGAAGACCTACTTTAGTAAGAGGAGCAAATGCTGCATTAAATCTCAAATTTAATGGAAGATTAGACTCCTTACTTACCGTTGATTCTACTACAGCATTACTTCCTGGTGATAGTATCGTAATCCAGTACACCATTAATATTACCAAAAATGTATTAATAGATACGCTTCATACAAATGCATATGCTAAGGCAATGACTGAAGATAATCTTACTCAGGTAACGGACTCTTCTGTGAATGGAGAAAATCCTGATCCAAATAATGATGGAAACCCATTGGAGTCTTCGCCAACGCCAATTATCATACCAAATACCACGCCGCCTACAAAACCAGTATCTATTCCGCATGGTTTCTCACCGAATGGGGATGGAGTTAACGACACTTTTGTGATTGATGGTGTCAACTCAGATGAAAGGGCAGCTGTCGAAGTATATAATCGTTGGGGAAGTTTGGTTTATGTTTCTGAAGATTATAAAAATGATTGGGACGCAAGACCAAACACAGGCGTAAGTTTAATTGAGAAAGGGATGGGTTTACCATCGGGTACGTACTTCTATAAAGTAACAATATATAAAAGAGCAACAGGAGAAAAAGTAGCATTACCGGCGGGTGTAGAACCTGTGCGTTATATGACTATTTCTCGATAAATCATTCATTGTAGCCATTCGATAGAATGGCTACAATAAGCATCACTTTATTTAATCTTACTAGCAGAATAGAATCAATTCTGGTAATTATAAAATCTTAAATTTGAATAGCATGAAGCTCAAAGGTTTCCTTTCAAGAATTAAATATGTGACAGCATTATTGTTCACCATAACAGCTGTCCATTCTATTCAGGCACAGCAAGAGGTTCAATACTCACAATATATGTTCAATATGTTGCCAATAAATCCTGCTTATGCAGGAAGCCGTGATGTATTGAGTGCCACTGTAGTACATAGACAACAATGGATAAATATTACGGGAGCACCTACTACGCAATCATTTTCAGTTGATAGTCCGATAAATGGAGAGAAAGTAGGAGTAGGTTTTCAAGCCTACAATGATAACATCGGGGACTTTAGGAATGTGGGTTTATACGGTTCTTATGCCTATAGAATAAAAGTAACGCAAAGAGCAACCTTAGCCATGGGACTTCAAGCTGGCGCAACGAGTATTTCTGGAAACCTAACACAAACATTATTAACTCAAACAGGTGACCAAGCTTTTACTTATTCTTTCAATAAATGGTTACCTAATTTTGGAGCGGGCATTTATCTAAGTGATGACAGGGGTTATATAGGGTTTTCGTGTCCGAGTTTAATGCGAAATAGATTGATAGATGCTGAAGCAGGTAAATCTGGAGATTCAGTAACAAGGCAAGAACGCCACTATTTTTTGATGATGGGGTATGTTTTCCCATTAGGTCGTTCATTTACGTTAAAACCATCAGTTTTATCTAAAATGACGCGTGATGTGGCTTCATTTGATTTAAATGTAAACCTATGGTTTAATGATAGATTTGCTCTTGGTTGTTCATGGAGGACTAATAATTTGAAATTTTCGTCTCCTTTTACTAATCAATATGGTGATGCAGTGATAGGAATGCTAGAGGTTCAAGCTACTGATCAAATTCGTTTTGGATATGCTTATGATTATGCAATAAATGGGTTGAAAAATATACAAAAAGGTTCTCATGAATTTATGCTTCGTTATGAATTTGGGTATCGTAAAACGAAGATACTTACGCCACGATACTTTTAATCAAGCAATATACGAGCATTATATCTAAGCAATATGCTTAGATAAGAACCAAAATTGTAAAGAAACCTCCTAGTAATACTATAGATAGTAAAATATTTAAAACGATGATTAATTTGAATAAAATTATACTCTGTTTGTGTCTGATGTTGTTTGCAACAGTTGGGGCTATTGCGCAAACTTTAAAGGATGCCGAATATCAATTCAAACAGATGAGTTACCTAAATGCCTCTGAAATGTTTGAACAGGTATTAAAAGGTAAGCTATCTGATATAGACCGTCAAGCTGCTTTAATTAAATTGGCTTATTCATACAGACAAATGCGTGATTCACAAAACGCTGAAAGAATTTATCGTGAGCTAGTTTCAAAAGGTGGGGCATTCACAGGAGCAGACTCTAAAGTATATTTATACTATGCACAAGCGTTGGCATCAAACGGTAAGTATAAAGAAGCTCAGGAGGTTTATGAGCAGTATGCTAAAATTGAAATAGCTGATACAAGGAGCGGAGGATTTCAAAGGTTATATAAAAATGTAGATGTTTTAAATAAAAATGCTAGTTGCTATAAAATAGACTATTTATCATTGAATACCGATCACGCTGATTTTAGTCCGATGTATTATAAAAATGGCTTGGTTTTTAACTCAAGTAGGGTAAATGAAATAGGCCTAAAAAGAATATTTAGTTGGGATAATTCACATTTTTTGGATATGTATTATCTCAGTGATATCAATCAATTAACGACGACAACACCAGCAGGTTTGGGAAGTTCGGCGGATGATAAATTGAAAATTAAGAAAAGAGGGACAGGAGTAGGCGAGGATGAATATACTCCTCCAACAGCCAATGATAGTAAAACGATAGGTACTTATAGTGGTTCTAATATTTATAGAAACTTTGTAGAAACTCCTGGTGTAAAAACAGAAAGTTTTAGTAAAAGCCTTAACACAAAATACCATGAAGGCCCAATGACTTTTACGAGCGATGGGAAGAAAGTGATTTTTACGAGGAATAATTACAACAATGGTAAATACAAGACGTCTAGTGATAAAATCAACAAATTAAAAATATATACGGCTGATTTAAAAAATAATGAATGGCAAAATGTTAAAGAAGTCCCTTTTGATAACAACGATTATTCTACAGGTCACCCGGCTTTAACCAAAGATGATAAATTAATGTATTTTGTATCAGATATGCCTGGGGGGTATGGTGGTACAGACATTTATGTGTGCGAATATCAAGATGGAAAATTTGGGAAACCCATCAATATGGGACCAATTATTAATACTGTAGGGAATGAAATGTTTCCCTTTGCAGATGAAAGAGGAAATTTATACTTTGCTTCAGACGGTCATCCCGGTCTTGGTGATTTAGATATTTTTTATGTAAAATTATCAGGCATGAGTGCAGTGAGCAACGTGTCTAATATGGGAATGCCCATTAATTCAAGTAAAGATGATTTTGGATTGATTACTGACGGTGAACGTAAAACAGGCTTTTTTTGTTCAAATCGTAAACGTGGAGGAACAGATGATGATATTTATCGTTTTACGCGTGAATGTGATGAAAAACCAGAATGTCAGGAGCTTCAAGTAATTGTATATGATGCAGATTCAAAAATGCCTTTGGATAATTCAGATGTTGAAGTTTTGAGTGATGGTAAATCTGTGATGAAAAAAACAGATTCAAACGGAGGCTTTAAAATTTGTATAGACTTGAACAAAGAATATAAGTTTAATGCCAGCAGAGATAATTATTTGCCTAATTCAGTTTCTTTTTTAACTCTTGAAAGTAATTTATTAAAAGCATTAGACATTCCTTTGATGAGAGTAGGAATTGATGATACCTCAAATGTTGCTAAAGCTATAAATACCTCACCATGTGCGACAACGAAAATTATAAAAGGTAGAGTAACTGCAAGCAAAAATAAAGCCTCATTAGGCGGTGTTAAAGTAACGTTGACCAATGAATGTGACCAAACTGTTCAAACAGTTATTACAGGTCCGAATGGGCTTTACCAATTTGAGATTTGTGAAGGATGTGAATATACTATTGATGCTGCCAAAGACCATTTTGCGAGCAAGGGAAATAAAATAGAAAAAGTGGGTGTGAATGATCCAGCAGAAATCAATAGTAATTTAACGATGTTTGAAGAAGGTGATGTGATAGCGTTAGATAATATTTATTACAACTATACGAAGTATGATATTCGTCCTGATGCAGCTGTAGAGTTGAATAAATTATTGAGATTGATGCGACGTTATCCAAATATGAGAATCGAAGTGCGTTCGCATACCGATAGTAGAGCTACGACAGCATTTAACCAAAAACTTTCAGAAAATCGTTCAGCTTCTGTTGTTCAGTATTTAGTTAAAAGGGGTATCGCAGCTGACAGATTTGAAACTTCTGGTTATGGCGAAACACAATTATTGAATGAATGTGCTGATGGTATAGAATGTACAGAAGAACAACATCAGATAAACAGACGTTCAGAATTTAAGATTATAAAATTAGAATAAAGAGATAAGATAAATGCAAAAAAGCCTATCCAGACATTGTTCAGGATAGGCTTTTTACATTTTAAATAAGATGATACCTTTAGGCTATACGAATGGGCAAAGAAAGGTTCACTTCAAAAATACTATTAGTACATTTTACTTCTAATTGTCCACCTATTGTTTTTACCCATTCATTTACGATGTATAAGCCCAGACCCGTACCATTCATGTCTTTGGTAACATGGGCTTGATAGAAAGGTTTTATCGCTTGAGTATCCATTTGATAGCTTCCTAAAAAATGGTTTTTAAGCGTCAATGTTAAGAATGAGCTATTTGAAAGTATTTCAGAATAAATTCTATAATCTACGTTGGCAAATTGAATAATATTTTGATAAAGTTCGGATAAAATATCTTCCACAAAAATGCTGTCATAGCCCTTAAGGGGCAAAGCATTATGATGTGTAATTAGATGAAATTCAGAGGATTTGCTTTTTTTGAGTTGATGGAATAATTTGTTTTCTAGTTGTATAACATCTACTTCTTCTTTCGAGGCATTTTTCCAAGGATTTATGCCACAGATAAGTTGGTTATACCAAAGTAACTTACGTGTAATACGTAGCATCCTTTTGCCAGAAAGCCTGATGCCGTCAATTAGAATTTGAAGTTCATTAATATCCAGAAAACTAGAGTTTTCTATGCTTTCTGACATTAAATCTGTAAAGTTTACAATGCCATTTAAGGGCGTAAGGTATTCATGATTAGAGATACTCAAAAAAATATCCGTAGCATTTTTGCGAATTTCAACATCAGCAGAAGCTTTTTTGAGAGAACTAATTCTTAACCTAGAATTGATAGTTTCAATTAAATCTTTGGTGGTAAAAGGTTTAGTAATGAAATCATCAGCGCCTAAATTCATTCCTTTTCGTTTGTCAGATAAATCTGCTCTAGCTGATAAAAAAATAAATGGAAGATTGACTAATCCTTTTTCATAGCGAATAATTCTTAAAATCTCATACCCATCCATCTCGCCAAGCATAATATCACAAATAACAATATCTGGTTTAAAGGCTTCAATTAATTGGATACCTGTTTCCCCATCTTCAGCAACAAAGCAGCTAAATCCGCTAATTTCTAAAATTGTTTTTGTATTATCAGCCAACAAAAAATCATCCTCTATTAATACAATTTTAATCATAATTGTTTTTGAATAAGATATTATCACTTCATATATTTAAAATGTAGGTTATTTAATATATAAATCACCTATTTTATATTGAAGAACATCTATAATAATTAAAGAGGGGTACTGAAATTTTGTGTAGCAAGAAGGAGAGCTTCTTGTAATCTATTTTTACTAACTGGTTTTTCAAGGTAAGCTGCCGTTTTCAACGTTATTCCTGCTAATTCACATAGTTCTTCAAAACTACTTTGGCTAGCCGCTGATACGATAATAAGCTCTATTTGTTTATCCAAAAATTCTTCAGGATATGATTCTAAATGAAACATAAATTCATATCCATCCATTACTGGCATATTCAAATCTAATAATATAATCAACTGCTTCTCAGTTGAGTTTTTTATCCACTCCAAGGCCTCCTGTCCATCAGTAGTTTCGCTGTAAGGTATATTAAATGATTGTAATGAACGAGCTAGCAATATTCTATTTAGATGCTCATCATCTACAATTAATGTCTTAGGAATTTTATTCATTTTTTTACAAAATTTTATTAATATAGGTCAAATTCTCTTTAAAATAATATCTAACATCAAAGAGATTGAGTTATTAATGCTCTACATGAGTTTACAGTTAAAGAAACTCAAAATTATCGAATTATTGACTCATGAAAGTTTGGGTATTTCACAAGTTCATTTTAATAAGTTTAATAATGGAATTGTTTCAAATCAATAGATAATACTCAGTATAAAGATACTTCTATCAAAATTGAATAATTTATAATATTATATAAAAGGACTACACAACTTATTTTAAGCAAAATTAAGAAATGGTCTTTTTGCTAAATTACTTATTTATTAATTAATAACAAAAAGAATAACTCCTCTTTTTAGCAAGAAGTATTCTTTTTTATATACTAATAATAGACACAATTTAATTATAAATAACCGAAATAAAGGATAAATGTAGAGCCTTCATTTTCTTTGCTAACAAAGCTGAGCTTTCCTCCGTTTATCTTGACTAAATTTTTTGCAATTACTAAGCCTAAACCTGTTCCTTCTATTCTTCCTACGTTATTTGCCCTGTAAAAAGAATTAAATACATTGTTTTTTACCTCAGATGGGATACCTATTCCAAAATCTTGAATACTTATCTGAAAAGAATCTTCATTAAAGATTAAAGAAAGAATTGGGTTAGGTTTATTTCGTGAATACTTGAAGGCATTGGATAATAAATTATCCAATATTAAAGTAAGATGAAGGGGGTCTATTTGTGCAGTACGAGGCGACCCTGTTACGTTAAAATCTATAAATCTTCCATCTTTTTGTAAAACATTTTGAGCCTCTGTGCTTGTTTTAACTAATTCAAGAATATTTACATCTTCTTTATTACAACTCAAATTGTTGGATTCTATTTTTCCAACAATCAAAATTTCATTCATCAAATTGGTGATTCTATCAATCTGACTACTGATAATATTTACATGTTTTGCAATATGTGGATTCTGTTCTTTATCAATCAATTGGATGATTTCAGTACTTGAACGAATGGTAGAAAGAGGTGTTCTAAACTCATGAGATGCTACGTTGACAAAAAGCGTTTTCAAATCATTCAATTCTTTTTCTTTTTGTAATGATGCCATCAACACCTCTTCAGTGCGTTTTCTATCATTTATTTCTCTGGAAGAGGTAATAATTCGATGAGTAAGGTCATAATCATCAAAAAATACTTTTGAATTCGTTTCTAGCCACACATAATTCCCATTGGCTTTTTTGAAGCGGTAACTTGTATATGACGACGTAGTTTCGCCAAATGGCAACTGTTCTTTGTCAATAATCTCTAAATCGTCAGGATGATAATAATCAGATAGTTTTTTCCCAATTAAATCTTGGGGTTCATAGCCAGCAATTTGTTTGATGGAAGGCGACAGATACAATAAACTACCTTCTAAATCATGAATACAAACTAAGTCTTTTACATTATTTGAGAGTAATTCGTAAATATGGGCGTTTTCCTTTTGTCTAGTAATATCTCTTAATGTTCCTGTAGCTCCAATTACAAATCCTTTTGGATCTGAAATAAATGTAACAGAAGCTTTAATCCATTTTATTTCTCCAGTTTTTGTAATGAATCTGGCAAGGTGTTTACTTGTAGGTTTTTTTTCACGGATTAATGCATCAAACAATTGTTCTTTTTGGGCAGCATCTTCTGGATGCATAAAATCGTAAAATGGTCTACCTAATGATTCCTCTATGCTATAGTTTAAGATTTTTGTCCAAGAATCATTCAAGAATGTCCACTGCCAATGCTGGTCAGTTTTAAATACAATGTCACTAATGAGATTAATTACTTCGTGATATTGACTTTCTGAATATAGTACGTTTTCAGTAACGAAAGGAATCGTATTGGGAAGTACATGAAACTGTACCAAAATCATAGAAACAATACCGTTTTCATCCATAAGTGGAGTAAACTTTTGCTTTATTGTATTTGGTTCAAGCTCAAAAGATTCTCCCTCAAATGTTCTTTTATAGTGTTCTACAGTTGAAAGAAAAAATGGATGTTCAGATGTAGTTACTTTACTGATTTCATGTAATTGTGGTAACTCATCAAAACTAAATTTATAAGAATCTACGAAAGACTTATTAAAATAAACAAAACGGTATTCTCTATCTAAAATATAAACATTGCCTTCTAATGAATTCAATATTACTTCCGATAAATAATTAATCGAGGAAGATCTCATCTGCTAATGGCGGTTTTAAATTTTTAATATGATGATAACTTACTACTCAATTGAACGGGTCTATATAATTTAAATAAAGATAAAACAAAATATTTATTCATATTAATGAAAAAATAAATATTGTAAAATCTATAGAAAAAATTAGAATAAGTATATTAATTTATTTTATAATTTTTTAAAATGGCGGTTTGTTTTACTGTTTGTTAGTCATTAAAAACTATTTTTAAAATTGCGAAATTATAAAAATAATGATAGAACCCTTCTGTATGACAACTGGAATTATACTTATTTTAGTATAATTTTTTTTTGTGTAATAACCTATGAATATATATAGGGTTTAGATAATTAGCATTTGAAATTTGAGGGTAGAAATAGACTGGCTGTATTGAAGAATTGCGAATTCAAAAATTACTTACTGCACTGAAATTACCTCGTTGTTATTTTTTAGTAAAATAAAGGATTTTTTCTTATAAAGGCATCGTTTTCGAAAGATACTCTATATTCGGATATAAAATGATTACTTTTTAGATAATAATCTGTAGAAATTATCTGAGCACCCGAAAGTTTGGCCGCTTCAAATTGAGAAAAATCGTTTTTACGCGCTTGAATAGTTTCAGCATCCGCACGCGTTCTGACGATATATCCGCTTTCTACATATTGTTTTATTAATGCTTGATTCTTTTTGGGGTCATTTAAAATTAATATAGCAGCCTCGGGGGTGTTGGGTAGTGCATTAACAAACATTATTCTGCCTTTTAAGGAAGGATGGTGCTCAATGAACATATTTCTTTTTGCTCCTTCTTCGTCTAAAACAAAAATAAATTTGCCCCGAGCATTTTTTAGTTTAGGCCAGTTTGATTTTAATACGGCGTTTTCTAAAGTTGAGTAATTGCCTTGGATATCAGCTGGTTTGATTAACTTTTCTTCACCCAAATAATGTTTGATGTCACCTTCCAGCGCATCAAAAGTTTTAGGAATGAATTTTTCAGGTATGGTAAATCCCGGCTTTTTTATCTCATCATCTTTGGCATTCATCGTGATGAAAATAGGCTCATGCTTAGGATTTTTCTTAGACCATTCTTTTAATTCAATCAGATAATCTTTGAAAAGAGGATGGTGACTTCTGAAGTCAATATCTTGTACATGAAATACTTTGAAGCCGGGTAATTGCATTTTTTTTTCAGTATCAAAAGGAGGTTGATTTTTTACTAATTTCAAGCCGAAAGGTTCAGCATATTTTCCGCCTAAAGTATCTGAATAAACATCGATTTCTAAATTTCTTAAACCTAAGTCGAGCTGAGTTGTAATAGGAGGGTGGCTATATTCCAAGCCAGATAAATCGGGTTTGTTATTCTTACTAATTAATTTAAAGAGAGTGGAATCAATGGCTACTTTATAACTATTGTGTGAGCCAATTACTTGAATTTTATTAATGGTTAGCTGGTCTAAGTTTTTAGTCGAAATAGAAAAGCCAAATGCTACTATTACAGCTACAATCAAAAAAAGTTTCATACGTATTTATACTTTAAAGAGAATATTTTGGGCTTTTGGGGAAATGTAAGTGGGTGAAATTACTTAATAAAAACACATGTTCTGTTATGAACTATGCTAATTAACTTAATGATATTTATTCTGTAATATTTTAATAATTATTAACTCATACTAAATTAGACTATTTTATTTTACTGCTTTATTTTGACGATAATGTATGGACGCAGCATATTCGAGTCTCCATAAAATTGATTATCATATAATATGCCAAAAACAACTTTACGACAAAATTTATCAAAATCAAGAGGCTCTTGATTTATATTGAAACATAAATCATGCTTACTTTGCATTAATAAAAGTATTAATCAGTGTTGATACTTTTAAATAACTATTAATTTAAAAATTATAAGCAATGACTTCATTAGAAATCGTAAAACAATATTACGCATATTTTAATCAAAAAGATTGGGCTGGAATGCTGGCACTTTTACATCCAGACGTTCGCCATGAACCCAACCAAGGCGAGCCAAGAATTGGGATTGAACTGTTTACAGAATTTATGAAACACATGGATGAATCTTACGAGGAAACATTGACTGACATGGTGTTTTTTGAGGAACCTAATAACGAACGGGTAGCGGTTGAATTTGTGGTAAATGGAATTTACAAAAAAGGAGAAGAAGGCTTTCCAGAAGCACACAATCAATCATATATTTTACCAGCGGCGGCATTTTTAGGAATAACAGATGGAAAAATAAGTAGAGTAACTACCTATTATAACCTCCCTTTATGGATTAAATTGGTTTCAGAATAAGCAACTATTCTATGCAGACGATCTCATATATTACCAAAAAAGGCCAAGAAATTAGCACTGTTTTTGAAGATTTAGCACAATTAAGAATCACTGTTTTTCATGATTTCCCTTACCTTTATCAAGGTACGGTAGCCTATGAAATGGAATATCTGAAAATATATTCAGAAGCAGAGAGGGCTTTTGTGTTTGCTGTTTATGACGGCAGTAAAATGGTAGGAGCTACTACGTGTATTCCATTAGCTGACGAGAGCCCAGAAGTACGATTGCCTTTTGAAAAAGCTGGTTTTGATATTGATACCATCTTTTATTTTGGAGAAAGTACTCTTTTAAAAGATTATAGAGGACTAGGATTAGGACATCGTTTTTTTCATGAACGAGAAACTTATGCTAGAAGTTTTGGTACTTACAAAACTACTTGCTTTTGTGCCGTAGACCGTGGTGAAAATCATCCTTTACAACCTAAGGATTATCGTTCAAATGATGCTTTTTGGATGAAAAGAGGCTATCGTAAAGAAACTTCTTTGCAAAGTACTTTTGAATGGCCAGATATTAATGAAAGTATATCAACGCCCAAAACGATGATTTACTGGAAAAGAGATTTATAAATTAATCAATAATGAACGTAACGATTGCCTCAGCTCAATACCCAATTACTGAACATCTTACTTTTGAAGATTGGCATATACATACTGAAAACTGGGTTTTAAATGCCGTTCAACAACATGCTCAATTATTACTTTTTCCAGAATATGGTTCAATGGAATTAGTAAGTATTTTCGATAAAACAATTCAAGAAGATATTCAGCAACAAGTATTAGCATTACAAACCTTAAAAGAGGCATTTTGCAAGGTTTTTGCTGAGTTGGCTAATAAATATCAAGTAATTATTGTAGCGCCTAGTTTTCCTGTACTTGAAAACGATAAGATTTTCAATCGAGCTTTTGTTTTTTCAGCAAGAGGGTTGGTAGGTTTTCAGGATAAGTTTTTCATGACTCGTTTTGAAAATGAAGAATGGGGAATAGATGCTGCCAACCCTAAAAATCTAACCCTTTTTGAAGCGGAATGGGGGACTTTTGGTATCCAAATTTGCTATGATGTAGAGTTCGCAATAGGCTCGCAAATGTTAGCGACGGCGGGGGCATCTTTAATTTTAGCGCCAAGTTGTACAGAAACTATTCGTGGTGCTACGCGTGTACATATTGGTGCTAGGGCTAGGGCCTTAGAAAATCAGGCTTATACCGTTGTTTCCCAAACAGTTGGTAATGCTCTATGGTCGCCAGCGGTGGATATCAATTATGGTTTCGCTGGATTTTATGCAACACCAGACAAAGGTATGCCAGAAGAAGGAATCATAACTACGAAAAAGCCACAAGAAATAGGCTGGTTGGTCGAGACGTTAGATTTTTCAGCCATTGAGAAAGTAAGGAATGACGGGCAGGTATTCAACTTCAAAGACCATCAACAGCTAAAGGTTGGGTTTGAAGAAATGGACATTAACATTCTCAAAGCCCATATCTGAAAGCATAGAATGATAAATCTGACTTGATTTGAAGGAATAAATATTCACCTTCTTAAAGCTCACATCTCAAAGCTCAAGGCTATCACACATAGTTTTGAGCTTTTTTTTGTACTATTTTATGTATTTTTATTAGCCTTTTAGGATTAATCAACAATTTTAATCAATTGATTAAAATTGTTGATTAAGAGCTTGTTTTTAGTTATTTTGTTGTATACCTTTGTCTTATTAATCAATTGAATTATGAAGTGCCTAACAAAATCAGCGGAAGATAAAATTAAAGAAGCTGCTATTAAAGTTTTTTTAGAAAAAGGGTTTGATGGAACTACTACTCGAGACATAGCCAAAGAAGCCGGAGTAAACAGTGCTTTGATGAACTATTATTTCAGAAGTAAGGAAAAACTGTTTGCTAGCGTGTTTCAGGAAATGCTTCAATTGTTTTTTGATGGGATTATCGAGATATTTAATAAGCCTATTCCTTTGAAAGAAAAAATCTCGGAAATTATTGATCATGATTTCGAAATGTTTAAAAGGAATCCCGATTTATCAAATTTTGTTATTCACGAACTACATCGAAATCCTGACCGTTTTTTTAGTGCCGTCTCTTTTGATAAAATAATATTTCATTCCATTTTTGCTCAACAACTGAATGATTCTATCAAAGCCGAGGCAATTAAGAAAATAGATATTCAGCACATATTGCTTTTGATGAAATCAAATGTTCAATTTATATTCCAAGGAAAGGTAATGACCTGCAAGATTTGGAACATGAATGATGAAGAATTTGATGTATTTGCTGAAAAACATAAAGTATTAGTCAAGGAAATGATTACCCAATATTTATTTAGCTCTGAAAAATAGGGCTAATTTTTTTACCTATATTTTAATCAAATGATTAAATCATATAAATAAATCAAAAGAATAAACTAAACGATTAAATTATTCCACTCATGATACATTCAAGATGGTCTTTCGTTTTTATAATGATGTTAGTAGCATCAGTAACGAAGGCACAAGAACTTACGCTCGACCAACTAGTAGACCAAGCTTTAAAGAACAATCAGCAAGTACAATTATCGAGGTTAAACGAACAACAAACAGATGCGCAGATTAGTGAAGTAAAAGCTAAAGCAAGACCGCAAGTAAATTTGACAGGCGACTATAAACGTTATTTGAAAATCCCCGGACAAGTAGTCCCTGCTTCAACATTTGGTGGACCTGAAGGAAGCTACCAAGTGTTGGCCTTGGGCTTACCTTATAATTTATCAACATCAGTACAAGTTTCACAAGCCTTGTATAGCCCTTCCATCAACATAGGTTTAAAGGCCGCCAAGCTAAGTGTTGACTTGGCAAGTTTACAAACACTGAAAACGAAAGAAGAAGTAGCCTATAGCGTTTCTACTACTTATTATAACCTACAGACTATTGCTCAACAGATGGCTTTCTTGAAAAGCAATATTACCTCGCTCGATAGATTAATTCAGGTGACAGATTTACTATACCAAAATAAATTATCGCAAGGTATTGATGTAGATAGACTGAGAATTAGTAGAACACAGTCTCAAACACAATTGGAATCTCTTCAAGGTTCATATCAAGAATTAATCAATGCTTTGAAATATCTGACAGGGACTTCTCAATCAGAGAACCTAAGTGTAAAAATCGACATCGACCAAAATGCTGCAGTACCAACATTAATAGCCAACGATGCTATGAACAGAACGGATCTGTTGATTTTAGAACGCCAAAAAGCTTTGAATGAACAAAGTACGTTGAATACGAAAGCAGGTTTCTTGCCGACACTTTCAGCTTATGGTGTGGCTAACTCTACTTTTTTCGGAAAAGATGGCGATAATAGTGTGCTGAAAAATGTACCGGGATATTGGGTTGGCTTGCAACTAAACTGGAATATCTATGATGGCTCTGCTAGAAAATCTAAACTTGTTCAGCAAAAGATTGAGAATCAAAAAATATCTATTCAATCAGAGCAAACCAAAGAGAGTATCTCGATGGATATTGCCAATGCACGTACCAAGTTTTATGTAGAACAAAGAAATATTGTTGCTAGCAGAGAACAAGTAGCATTAGCAGAAAAGGTTTATACACAAACACAATTACAGTTTAAAGAAGGAACTACGGCGTTAACTGAAGTAATTCAAGCGGAAAATGCCGTGCAAGAAGCTCAGAATAATTACTTAACCACCCTAGTTAATCTGCGTTCTGCTGATTTGAATTGGAAAAAAGCCTCGGGTACAATTATTCCTAAACAATAATATTCATTTATAAAAAATCAACATATCAAACAATGAAACGTCTTACTATCATCTTCGCCCTTATTGCCACCCTTGGCCTAACGGCATGGAAATTATCTTCTAACAAAGAAAAAGTAGAAAAGAAAGTGTATCAGCCTGATGTAAACCTAAAGGTTGGTGTCACTACGTCAGTAGCAGCGCTAAGAAATTTATCTCAAGAAAGTGAGTTTTTAGGTTCTTTTACGCCTAATCGTGAAATTGAAATTAAGCCTTTGGCAGGTGGAGAAGTGATTCAATTGCCTATCAATGAAGGTCAAGGCGTAAGAGCTGGACAATTGATTGCTAAATTGGATGACGAACAAATACGTTTTCAAATTGAAGCATTGCAGGTAACCCTAGAAGGCTATCAGAATGATTTAAAACGTTATGAAGTATTAGTAAAAGGTGATGCCGTGCCAGCAGTAAACTTAGAAAGAACTCAATTGAGTATCAGAGGAACGCAAGCTCAAATCAAGCAATTGAAGAAACAATTAGAGAATACCGTGATTACAACTCCTTTTTCAGGGATTGTTACTTCAAAAATGATTGAGAAGGGTTCAGTAGTATCGATGGGTGCACCTATTGCTAAAATCACAGATATATCTTCTTTAAAATTAGTAGTAAGTATTCCTGAAAAATCAATTAATCAATTCAGAGTTGGTCAATCAATCTCTATCGAAACGCAAGTATACCCTAACGTATACTTCAAGGGTAAGGTAAATATGGTAGGTGTTGAAGGCGATGCCGCTCATAATTATCCTGTCGAAATCATCGTTCAAAATGGTAATAACAACCCTTTGAAAGCGGGTATGTATGGTTCAATTGTGAATGAAAACCAATTGAAAGCACAAACGTTGGCAGTACCCCGTCAGGCAATTGTTGGTTCTACTAAAAAAGCACAGGTTTACATTATTGAAAACGGAAAGGCTGTGTTGAAAGACGTAACAATCGGTGTGACAAACAATGAATATTACGAGATTACTAAAGGAATAAAAGAAGGTGACCAAGTAATTGTAAGTGGACAAATTAACTTACAAAATGGTACGCCTGTAGTGGCTCAATAAATCTAACAATTAAGCTAATGAAATTCGTAGAAACCATCATAAAACGCCCTTCTGTTATTATAGTACTATTTGCTGTGTTAGTATTAGGAGGGGTAGTATCGTATAATAAGTTGAGTTATGTATTATTGCCAGAGTTTTCAATTGGAACATTAACGATTACAACCATCTATCCAGGGGCAGCACCTACGGAGGTGGAATCGGAAGTGAGTAAAAAGATTGAAGATGCTATTTCTGGACTTGATAATATAGATATCGTTACCTCAAAATCTTTAGAAAGTGCCTCTATCGTTATTGTACAATTCAAAGCTGGAACCGATATGGATAAGGCGATGGAAGATGCACAAAGAGATGTGAATAATATAGTTAGTGATTTGCCAGAGGATGCTAAAACACCATCTCTTTCAAAAATATCACCGAGCGACCAGCCAATTATGCAGTTGTTGGCTACCTCAAGCTTACCGAATTCAGTTTTTTATCAGCAAGTGGAAGACAAATATCTACCTGTTCTTCAGCAAATACAAGGTGTTGCCGAAATCACGATGGTAGGAGGAGAGAAACGTGAGATTCGTGTAAACGTAGATGATGATAAATTGAATTATTATGGCTTATCATTGCTTCAGGTAACCCAAGCGATTGACCAAGCTAATTTAGATTTCCCGACTGGTAAAGTGAAGAGTAAAGCTGAAAACATGACTTTGCGTTTGGCTGGTAAATTTACTTCACTAGACGAAATCAGAAATTTAGTCATTGCTACTCCACCTAATGGAAGTCCGATTCGTGTAGCAGACGTTGCCAATATTACAGATGGGTTAGGTGAAATAGAAAGTATTAGCCGTTATAACGGTACTGATGGGATTGGTCTATTTATCAAGAAACAATCTGATGCCAATGCTGTAGAAATTAGCCGATTAGTTCAGGAAAAACTAGCTGCTATTGAAAAAGCAAATGCTAGTGATAAAGTAAAATTTGCCATCGCTTACGACAGCAGTATTTTTACCCTAGCGTCTGTAGAAGCTGTAACGCACGATTTATTTCTGGCTGTTATCTTGGTGGCAGTAGTAATGCTTTTGTTTTTGCATAGTTTCCGTAATGCTTTTATCGTAATGGTCTCAGTGCCTGCTTCGTTGATTTCTGCCTTTTTGTTTATGTATCTAATGGGCTATTCACTGAACTTGATGACATTGTTGGCGCTTTCATTGGTAATTGGTATTTTGGTGGATGACTCTATCGTGGTCTTAGAAAATATTCAAAGACACTTAGAAATGGGCAAAAATCGTTGGGATGCCACCCTTGATGGGATGAGCGAAATCGGGTTTGCCGCTGTAGCTATTACGCTTGTAATTGTGGTAGTTTTCGTGCCAATTACGTTTGTGAACTCAGTAATTGCTGATTTACTTCGCCAGTTTTCATTGACAGTTGCCTTTGCTACGATGGTCAGTTTATTAGTAAGTTTTACCCTTACTCCTTGGATGACCTCCCGTTTAGCAAGACTAGAACACCTAAATCCTAAGAATCCTTTCCAAGCTTTTTTATTGTGGTTTGAAAGTGGATTAACAGCCCTGATAAAATGGTATCATAGTAGTTTAGAATGGGTGCTTTCACACAAAATAGCCTTTACCGCCATTTTAGTGTCACTTTTTGTGGCAACAGGGTGGGTGATGTCCCTTGGCATTATTGGTCAAGAGTTCGTGGCTCAGGGCGACCAAGGTAAGTTTTTGTTGACGATGAAACTTGATAAAAGTGCTTCATTACAACAAAACAACCTGAAAGTGAGAGAAGTAGAGACGTATTTGCATAAGAATCCAGCTGTTAAAACGATATTCTCGAACATTGGTGGCGCTAGTACAGGCTTGAATAGTACGGGTCAAGGTGAAACTAACCGAAGCGAATTGACAGTTGAATTAAAACCTGTTGAAGAACGCGAGAAGCACCAAGCTACGGAAGATTTTATGATTGATTTACGCAAGGAATTAGGTCAGAAATTTGCAGGGGTAGAATTTAATTCTTCAATCATTGGCATGGTTAACTCAGGGTCAGCACCTATCGAAATATTTTTAGGAGGGGAACATTTAGACCAATTGTTGGTAGCTGCTAAAGATTTGAGTAATCGCTTAAGAACCACTCCTGGAGCCAACGATATAAATATTTCTGTAGATGATGGAAACCCAGAAGTACAAGTAAATGTAGATCGTGAGAAAATGGCGAAACTGGGACTAAACATCCAAACAGTAGGTGCAACCTTACAGAATGCTTTTGCAGGTAACGACGATTCGCAATTTAAAGATGGTTCAGAAGACTATGACATTAGAATTATGTTGGACGCCTTCGACCGTAAGAACCCAGAAGATGTAAAAAATATTAATTTTTACAGTCCTATAGCAGCTCGCCCTGTTCGTTTAGCCGAATTTGCTAATGTTTCTTTAAGCACTGGGCCTTCTATTTTAGAAAGAAAGAACAGACGTTCATCGGTTACCGTAACAGCCAATACGTTGGGGCTTGGTTCAGGAACATTGATTGCCGCCATTAAAGCAGATTTAGTCAAAAATCCGTTGCCAAGTAATGTAACGCTTACATGGGGAGGAGATGCTAAAAACCAAGACGAAGGCTTTGGCTCATTAGGATTGGCCATGTTAGCGGCGTTAGTTTTGGTGTATTTCATCATGGTTTTGTTATATGATAGCTTTATTTATCCTTTAGTAGTATTGCTTTCTATACCAGTGGCAGTCATTGGAGCATTACTTGCCTTAGCACTTTCAAGTTCAAATATTGGGATTTTTGCAATGCTTGGTATGTTGATGTTGATGGGGTTAGTAGTAAAGAACGCTATCTTGATTGTTGACTTTGCTAATCAGCAAAAAGCAGAAGGCGTACCCTTCCGCAAAGCGATATTATATGCAGGAGAAGAGCGTTTGCGTCCTATCTTAATGACTACCATTGCCATGGTAATTGGTATGATTCCTATTGCTACGGCAAGTGGTGCTGGTGCCGAATGGAAAAACTCGTTAGCGTGGGTGTTGATAGGTGGTTTAACTAGCTCAATGTTACTTACAGTGTACTTAGTACCAATGGTTTATTACTTAGTAGATAGACTAAAAGAGAGTTGGACTAAATTTAGAATGAAATCCAATAAAGACGTACCCGCTGTACAATTTGTTGATTAATTTATTTTTTTAATTAAACCTTATTATTGTTTATTAGTCTAATTACCTATGGCATAGTTTTTTTAGTATACTATAAGGTATGTCTTTACATCTAATAACTGATAATAAGGTTTAATTAGTATTATTATTAACCAGCTTAATGATACTTAAATGAAATAAAAAACTGTAAAATTTTCTTTTCATTAAATTATTAATATAAGTCATTTTTTTTAGACTCTAAATAAGATACACTTGTTTCGTAAAAGTTTTGTAAAATAATTTTTTTGTACTATTCCTTGTTTTAATAGACCGTTTTTAGGGGTAAAAAAATTTTAAATCTAAGGGTAAAAACTTTGAACCTTTTAAAAGTTTCCATAGTTTATTTTATTAGAGTAATAATTAATCTAAATACTTTTTTTAAATCATATACAGATAATGCTGTATGTATAATTCGAAGAAACCGAGTATACCAATATGTCCGTTTTTTGAATTTTCTTCGTCGCATTTTTAAAATTTTAATCGTATGAAAGACATCATTGTACAACCAGCCACAGGTAAATTGGGAATTTTAATGCCAGGTATGGGTGCCGTTGCAACTACATTTGTTGCAGGCGTTCTTGCAAGCCGCAAGGGCATCGCTCAACCTACAGGCTCTCTTACTCAAACTGCTAATATCCGTCTTGGAAAACGCACAGAGAATAGAAATCCAAAAATCAAAGATTTTGTGCCTTTAGCTAATTTAAATGATTTAGTATTTGGTGGATGGGATGTATATGCCGACAGCATGTATGATGCTGCTGTGAATGCCGGAGTACTGGAAAGGGGATTAATCGAACAAGTGAAAGATGAGCTTGAAGTGATTAAACCAATGAAAGCCGTTTTTGATAAACGTTATGTGAAAAACCTTGACGGCGAAAACGTAAAAACTGGCGCAACTAAACAAGAATTGGTTGAAGCGTTGCTTGAAGACATTGACAACTTCAAAATTGCTAATGACTGCGAACGTTTAGTAATGGTTTGGTGTGGTTCTACTGAAATTTATCATGAAGCTAAAGAAGTTCACGCATCTTTAGAAAACTTTGAGGCTGGTCTTTTGAACAACGACCCAGACATCGCTCCTTCAATGATGTATGCTTATGCAGCCTTGAAATCAAATGTTCCTTTTGCTATGGGTGCTCCTAACTTATGTTTAGATATCCCTGCTTTAGAAGAACTAGCAAGAATTACAGGAACACCAATAGCAGGTAAAGATTTCAAAACTGGTCAGACATTGATGAAAACCATCGTTGCGCCAGGTCTTAGAGCTCGTGCTTTGGGTGTTAGAGGTTGGTTCTCAACCAATATCTTAGGAAACAGAGATGGTTTGGTATTGGATGCTCCTGAAAACTTCAAAACGAAAGAAGTATCTAAAGGAAACGTATTAGACGGTATTTTGGATGCTAATATCAATCCAGAATTGTACGGTGATATTCACCATAAAGTAAGAATAGAATATTATCCACCACTAGGTGATAACAAAGAAGGTTGGGATAACATCGACATCTTTGGATGGTTGGGGTACCAAATGCAAATCAAAATCAATTTCCTTTGCCGTGACTCTATCTTGGCAGCACCAATTGTACTTGATTTAGCAATATTTCTAGACCTTGCTCAAAGAGCAAACTTATCAGGCGTTCAAGAATGGCTATCATTCTACTGGAAAGCTCCGCAAACATTACCAGAATTAGAGCCAATTCATGATATTTTCAAACAATTGGAAAAATTAGAAAATACACTTCGTTATTTAATGGGCGAAGAACTAATCACTAATCTTGGTATGGACTATTATCAAGATGTTGATGCAGAAGTAGAACTCTAATTAGTTACCCAATAAAAGAAATGGCTCTTGCTCATGTAAAATTTCAAGAGCCATTTTTCTATTATGTTGAATTTTCATAAAATCTTTGCTTCCGGACTCGGATTAGGATTTATCCCAAAAGGTTCGGGAACTTTCGGAGCATTGTTGGCTTGTGCTATTGTAGCAGGAGTTTTTCGTTTGGTAAACGATACTTTTTATTACCATCTAACCTTAATTGTATTAACAGTAGTATTTACATTCGTAGGCAGATGGTCGTCTGCCATCATGGAAACACACTGGGGCGAAGATGCTTCTAAAATAGTAATCGACGAAGTGGCTGGAATGTGTCTAAGTTTATGCTTCATCCCATTTTCATGGCAAAATCTACTGATAGCATTTATCTTATTCAGATTCTTTGATATATATAAACCATTCAATATTAGAAGTTTTGAAAAATATGGTAATGGTTGGGGTGTAATGCTTGATGATGTAATGGCAGGAATTTGGGCAAATGGATGTTTACAAGTAATCATCTTTTTCCTGTGAGCGATGTCTAATTTTTTCAAACCTTTATTCCGTTTTGTTCCAGTTTCAGGTCTTGCAACCTTTGTAGATTTTGGTACTTCTTATTTAGTGCTTCACTACCTAAGTTTTTCTTATGCATGGTCTACAATTGCAGGAAATGTTGCTGGTGGAATCATTGGTTTTGTTTTGTCTAGGCTATGGGTATTTCAAGATTCAAAAACTGAAAAGAGCCAATGGCAATTAATGAAATATATACTTGTTTCGATGGGAAGTTCAGTAATGAACACCCTTGGTGTTTTAGGCCTCAGTAAAATTATAACAGCAGATTATCTAATCATAAGGGCATTAGTCGGGACGTTCGTATTCGTAGTCTATAGTTATGGATTGAACAGATTGTTCGTGTTTAATGCAAAAAATCATGAAAAAATATCTATTTAATAATATAATAGCAAACCACTTTAATAGTAATATTACTTTACGAACAGTATGCTATTTATTTTTGAGCATCGCTTCAATATCGTCTGTATTCGGACAACAACAAACGAAAGTAAAAGGGAAAATCATTGATAGCAAAACCAATGAGGCTATTCCCTTTGTGAATATCATTGTACAAGGTACAAAGCAAGGCATTCAGACAGATATCAATGGTAACTATACTATGGATATTCAAGATGGGCAAGCTACAAAAATCCAATTTTCATCTATTGGCTATAAAACTGAAGTGAAGACTTTTAAAAGAGATATAAGCCAAACAATCTCTATTAAATTAATTCCTCAGTCGCAAAACTTAACAGAAGTAACTGTAAAGGCTAAAAAAGAAAAGTACCGTAATAAAGATAATCCAGCAGTAATTTTAATCAGAAAGGTAATTGCTCACCGCGATGAAAACCGTAAGGAGGGATTAGACTATTATCAATACGAGAAATACGAAAAGGTACAATTAAACCTAAACAATATTGATGAAGATTATAAGAAGAAGAAAATGTTCAAAAATTTTCAATTTATCTTCGATAATCTTGATACTTCAAAAACGACTGGTAATGTTTCATTACCGCTTTATTTAAAAGAGACTGTAGCAGATGTGTATTTTAGGAAAAATCCGAAGGATGAGAAGGTATATATCAAAGGCGAGAAAAAAATTGGGTTAGACCAATACATTGATAACAATGGTATCGCCTCATATATCAATCGTTTGTATGAAGATATTAATATCTATGATAGTAATATTAGCTTACTGACAAACCAATTTATCAGTCCGATTTCTAATTTATCGCCTACTTTTTACAGATTTGTTATTTTAGATACACTTCAATTCCAAAATATGAAGTGTGTTAATTTAGGATTTTCTCCACGTAACCCTTCAGACTTCGCTTTTGTTGGGAATATGTATATTTCGTTAGATTCTAATTTCTCTGTTAGAAAAGTAAAATTAGGTGTGCCAAGAAGCATCAATCTTAATTTTGTAAACGAACTTTTGGTGGATCAAGAATTTGTTCCTGTGGAGGATAACAAGCTGATGCTTGCTAAAGATGAAATTTCAATCGACTTTGGTTTTAGTAAAAAAGAAAATAAAAGAGGAATTTTAGGAAAACGGTCGGTTTCTTATCAAAACTATGTACTGAATAAACCTATCGAGAACAGTATCTTTAAGCCTATTCAAAAGAATGTATTAATGGATATGGCTTTGGATAAAAGTGATGATTTTTGGGCGTCTGCTCGTCATCAAGGACTAAGCAGTGTTGAAAAAGGGATTTACCAAATGGCTGATAGTATTCAGCAAGTACCTTCTTTTAAGCGGTTTATGACTATCGCTGGATTGGTTTTGTTTGGATACAAAGATTTTGGTGATTTTGAGATTGGTCCTGCCAATGCATTTTATAGTTTTAACCCAGTGGAAGGATTCCGACTGCGTTTTGGGGGTAGAACGATGGCAAAATTGAATCCGAAATTGTATTTAGAAACCTATGCAGCGTATGGTTTTAAAGACGAACGTTGGAAAGGTTATCTTGGGGTTACTTATAACTTAGGTAATAATTCAATCTATGAGTTTCCGAATAATTATCTACGAGTTTCTTATCAAGATGAAGTCAGAATTCCAGGACAAGAATTACAGTTTATTCAGGAAGATAACGTTTTGTTATCTTTCAAAAGAGGGATAAACGATAAGATGACATACAACAAAATTTTCCGTTTAGACTATCGTCATGAGTCAAGAAGTGGCATTAGTTACGAATTAGGGTATAAAAATCTTACGCAAGAAGCAGCAGGTTCATTGACATTTGAAAGATATGCCAGTGCTAATCCTTCACCTGATGTTAAGCCTTATAATGAAAAGGATTTAACAAGTTCTGAAGTATCGGTCAACTTAAAGTTTGCTCCGAATGAGCAATTCTATCAAGGTAAAAACTATAGAATTCCGATTATCAACAAGTATCCGATTTTCCAATTACGCTATAGTTTAGGCATTGCCAATTTCTTGAAAGGAGATTATAATTATCATAACCTCACTTTCAGAGCCAACAAGCGTTTCTTTATATCACCCATTGGTTATACCGATATTACGGCTGAAGGAGGAAAGATTTTTGGAACAGTGCCTTATCCGTTATTGATAATTCACCGTGCTAACCAATCTTATTCATATCAGTTAGAGTCATATAACTTGATGAACTTCTTAGAGTTTGCCTCAGATAAATATGCGGCTCTATTTGTAGACCATTATTTCAATGGATTTATTTTTAATAAATTACCTCTTATCAAAAAACTAAAGCTTAGAGAAGTGATTACTTTCAAGGGGCTTTGGGGAGGGATAAGTGCTAAAAATTTGCCTGAGAACAATTTAAGTTTGTATCGTTTCCCAGAAGCGGCTGATGGTACAGTCTTAACTAACTCATTAGCAAACGGGCCTTATATGGAAGCTAGCGTTGGTGTATCTAATATTTTTAAAGTATTTAGGATAGACTTGGTAAAACGACTTTCGTATTTGGATCATCCTAATGTATCTGAATACGGAATTCGTGGTAGATTTAAATTTGATTTTTAATACTCCAAATAATCTCTTAAAGCTATGTATACATTAAAATCTGTGGGACAACAAGTAATTTATCAAATTATCAATCCCTTTATTAAATTATTAATTGTGCTAAAAATAACGCCAAATGTCATTACAACGATTGGCCTAATCCTTAATGTGTTAGCCGCAGGTATTTTTATCTATGCTGCTGAGGCTACATTCAGGGGAGACTTTAGTTATATAGGTTGGGGCGGAGCAATGATTTTGTTTGCTGGGGTGTTTGATATGATTGATGGAAGGCTGGCACGTGTAGGCAATATGTCTAGTAAATTTGGTGCTTTCTACGATTCTGTATTAGACAGATATAGCGAAATGTTCATGTTTTTAGGCATTTGTTATTACCTCATTTCTCATCATTATTTATTCAGTTCATTCTTTGCTTTTTTAGCATTGATTGGCTCGTCGATGGTAAGCTATACACGTTCAAGAGCCGAAGGGCTAGGCGTGAAGTGTGATATTGGCTGGATGCAACGCCCTGAAAGAATTGTTATTATTGGTGGCTCTGCTTTGCTTTGTGGTATTTTAGCACCCATCATAGGAAATGATTTTAAAATTCAAGGCTTAGAACCTAATATTCCTTGGTTTGAAACCATCTCAATTTTTACAATTCCGATGTCAATTGTGGCAGTATTGTCAAATTATACAGCCCTACAAAGAATTGAACATACCAAAAAGTCTTTGGCTGAAAATGAAAAATAGACAATTACAAAGGCTTTTAATAGCTAGTATAATCCTTACTTTAATAACAAGTTTTTCACCCATTAATTATCCTAAAGTGCCAGATTCGCCTGTTAGGTTATTCTACATCCAACGAAGTGCTAATATAAACACCATTGTTTATGATGCTAATTTATTGCCGAATGGAGATTTTGATAAAGAAAATCCTATCAGCGTATATTGGATACGTTATCAGGAGCAAGGGCAAAAAAAGGAGCTTACTTGGATACAGAATTTTCTAGCTTATGGAATTAGTGCTAAAGAAACTACCCGAGAAAATGATTTTGACGCTTGGGTAGTTTCTTATAAAAAAAGAAAACTGAAAGTAGGATTTGACAAGAATAGAAAGCCTTGTGCACAATTAGAAATTAACCACAAACTAGCTAGGTTAGATCATGTTTTTGTGAAAACAGAAGGGAGTAATCTTCGACCAAAAGTACTTTACGTTGAAGTTTTTGGAAAAGACATGACTACTGGAGAAGATATTTATGAAAAAATTAAGCCTTGATTTTTGGGCACTTGACGAGAGTAAAAGTTTTTTAAGGTTTACTCAGAAGAATATTATACTCACGTTATTAATTAGTGTTGGTTATTTTATCTGGTTTGGTCAAGTAATCGCCTATCGTCCAGAACATTCCGTTCTTTACTTTTTACTACTTTTTTTATTCTATTGCAATAGTATTACACGTAGCTTTATGAAAGCTATGTTTCCTTTTGTAATATTTTGGGTAGTGTATGATTCCCTCAGGATAATTCCCAATTACACGATTAATCCTATCCATATTCAACAGCCCTATCTTCTTGAAAAGTTTTTGTTTGGGGTAAATGATAATGGTGTTAGAATAACGCTCAACGAGTATTTTACTAAATACCATACTACTTTTTTAGATTTATTATCGGGACTATTTTACATCAATTGGGTACCTGTGCCATTGTTGTTTGGTATTTATGTCTTTTTGAAAGACAAAACCATCATGTATAGTTTTGCCTATTGTTTTCTGTTTGTTAACCTGATTGGCTTTTGTGTTTATTATATTTACCCAGCCGCTCCGCCTTGGTATGTTGCCGAATATGGCTTTACCGAACACTTCAATATTATGGGTAATGTAGGTAACTTAAAGTACTTTGATGCGTTAGTAGGTAGTCCTATTTTTAAAGGTATTTATGAAAAAAATGCCAATGTTTTTGCAGCGATGCCCTCATTACATTCAGCTTATCCTTTGATAGTATTGTATTTTGCGATTCAGAAAAAGATGGGCAAATTCATTATTTTCTTCGTAGTGTTTTGTTTAGGTATTTGGGGCTCGGCAGTCTATTCAAATCACCATTATGTCATAGATGTATTGGCGGGTATTAGCTGTGCTGTTTTAGGAATAACGCTATTTAATGTTTTCGTGCGTAAACCCATGATCAAATACATTTTACCCTTATAAAAACTACCTTAGAACCTCGGCTATTAAATAGCCATTGTTAAGTGATATAAATACTAAATTTTAAATATGAAATATTGTACTATTCTAATAAAATGTACGGTATATGAACAAAATATATAATAATTCCGTTATATTTGTGTTGTAGAAGTAAAATATAATCAATAAAAATATGGAAACTTTAGGTTATCTAGCTGGTATCTTAACTACCATCGCTTTTGTGCCACAAGTAATACAGATTTATAAAACGAAATCTGCCAAAGATATATCATTAGCGATGTTTCTTTTGTTTACTTTAGGCGTAACATTCTGGCTAGTATATGGAATAAGTGCAAATGCTGTTCCTGTAATTGCTGCCAACGCTATCACGTTGATGCTATCATTAGTGATTCTGTTTTTTAAATATAAATACAGAAAATCAGTCTAAAAATCTTTAAATGTCCTTCTGCGAAGGTCGTTTAAAGATTTTTATGTTTACTCTTTGCCCTCATTTGTCTCATCAATTGTTCCAATTAATTGCTGTCCCAATCTTGTTATAGCCGATAAAGTATCTTTATCAATTATCTCTCCGTTTTGGTTAATCTTTGACCTGATATATTGTACTAACAATTGTAATTGGTCTATATTTTTGGCTTCAATGACTTTAAGTACTTCCAAAAGTGCCTTATGACCAGACGTCCCGTCAGTGGAGGCAGTAATTAAAAGCGTTGGTTTTCCTGAAAATTCCCCCGAACCTACCGTCCAGTCAATCGCATTTTTTAAGGTGCCGGGAATACCATGAGCATATTCAGGCGTACAAATAATTACCCCATCTGCTTGGCTGATTAGCTCTCTGAAAATGGTAACTTGATTATCAATGTGTGCATCCTTAATATCAGGATTGAAATGTGGAATTTTTTCGATACCATCAAATACACTCAGCTCAATTTGGTCTGTAAATATCGTAGCAATAGCATGTAGTAATTTATGATTAGAAGAATTAACACGGGTACTGCCAGAAATGCCTAAAATTCTTTTTTTAATTTTCATTGATTGAATATGTGCTTAGATAAGTTATCATTTGATTGATAACAATTTTTAAGACATTTAATCCCGCAATTTCAAATTTTTTAATGCTTTATTTACTGTCTCGGCTATACGTTCTACCTTCGTCTCTTCTTTTTTAGCAGCATAAATCCAATCGATATAGCCTTGTTGTTCGCTTTCAGAAAATGAAAGGAAATTCTTAAGTGCTTCGGGCTCATCTTCTAAACAGAGTAATAAATCTTTAGGAACATCAATAGGGTCATTATCAGCAAAGAGGGTAACATGAATCCAGTCGCCTTCTTGTTTACCTATTTTTTTCCTGATTTCAGCCCTTACAGGCAAAAAGAGTTTCCCATCTTTCATCGGCATCAAATTGTAGCTTTTTATTTCAAAATCATCAATAGTGCCTTTAACTTTTACCCATCCAAAATAAGCTTTTTTATCAGGTGGAATTTCTGCAATCACAGTATATGTCCACCCACCTTTCCCGGGGAACTTTTCAAGCAAATATTTTTTATCAACTAATGGCTTTTCCAAGGTTTGATGATTTGGTTTTAATAAATGATACTCGAAAGTTTAGAAAATTAATTAAAATGACGGACTGAAAACTCATCCTAAAATAAAAAAAAAGAAGGCTTTAAAGTTTTGAATTAATTTAGAAAATAGCTAGGTTGCTTTTGTGATATTAATAAAATTATTTAAATAATTCTATAAACATTTGAACCATTAATTAAACCATGAAAAAAGTATTTGTTCTATCACTCTTAGTCTTTTTTAACTTTAGCACTTTTGCTAATTTAGAATACATAGACCTTCAAAAAATTAGTAATGAAAGTAAATGTGTAAATGCTTTTAACAGCCTTAAAGTTGGTTTGCCATTTTATGAACAATGGAGTCCTGAATGGAAACATAACAAGCCTAAAAAAGAAGTTATTAATACGCTTCAAGAACATTATAAAACCTTCTCTGCGATAAGTACCAAGAATGAGGATTTATACCTTTTATTGGGTGAAATTGCTCATTTCCTTTATAATCTCGAGGATTCTGCTAGTCATCGATTAGCAGTTGTAAATTATAATCTAGCCATTGAACAGCATCCAAAGAGTTTTCGTGGCTATTGGTTTTTAGGATATCATTATGCACAATCTGCTAATATAGATTTAGCAATTGATAATTTCTATAAAGGGCAAGAACTGCTACCTAAAGAACAACAGCCAGCTGCTTTTTGGGAAGAATTTGCCTTAACAACAACAATGGCTAATATGCCCTCCCATTCAATTTTTGCGATGGATAAGGTAAAAGCTATCACTGGAAAAGAGGGATATTTTGAAACGATGTTGGGGCAGATTATTAGGAAAAAAATCAAAGTATTAGATAAAGATAAGACCTATACCGATAAGGATATTTGGGAGGCTACAAAGGGTGAGTTAATGACTTTTACTTCTCGTGCGATGGGAATAAGTGTATTAGTTGATACTAAATGGGTGATAAACTTAACAAATTATGATAAAGGTCAATGTGCATTTATAATGATTCCACCAGACATTGTTAATAAGAAAGGCAAAAAAGTCGGATATACCATAGCCATTATTATGAAGGTGGCAAATGAGAATGAGAAGCTAGAAAATTTTATTAGTACTCTATTACTTACCAATAAGAAGGCTAATGTAAAGCAAATATCATTCTCGGATAAATACGATAATTTAATAGCTTATGAAGAACGAAACCCTAAGTTATATTCCAACCGAGGTGGGGCACATGTTTATACATTAGGGTTGGAAAGTAAAGAACCCGAATATCCTGGACTATTGTTAGAAAAACCAAGTGTTATATCCAACAATGGCGAAGCTGGCAAAAATAACTATTATAGTTCACCAGAAAGTAATGATAGATTTAAGGGAAGAATATTTTATTCTTTTATGCTTGATACTTGCGAAGATATACATGAGGAGTCTTTAGCTATCTTTAAAAATCTATTTGAAAAACTGACTGTAATTGAGTAGTTTAATCTTTGTAGCTAAGTAATTCACCATGAATGATTCAATCAAAACCGTTGATGCATTTTATCTTCAACAGGCTGAACCTATAAAATCGTGTTTCCTTGCATTACAAAAGATTATTTGTTCGCAAGACCCTGAGATAACTAACGTAATGAAATATGGGATGCCTTTTTTCTGCTATAAGGGGAAAATGTTTTGCTATCTCTGGATTCATAAAAAATATAAACAGCCGTATATTGGTTTTGTAGAAGGTAAAAGTATAGAACATCCTGCCCTTATGATTGAAAAACGTTCTAGAATGAAAATCATGTTGTTAGACCCAAATGAAGATTTACCCTTAGAGACTATTGAAATGCTCTTAAAACAGCTATTAGCTTTGTATAGATAAATACAAAAATTCCCAAGACTTATTAAGTCTTGGGAATTTTTGCTTTACCTAATTTTCTCTTAATCCTAAGCAGGTTGCAGTCTGGTAGTTACTGCTACTCTATTCCAAGCATTAATGCCTATAATTGCCACAATGATATTTGATAGATAATTTTCATCAAACAATTCTCTTGCTTTTTGATAAGTAGCATCCGAAACGCCTGACTGACTAATCAATGTTATTTCTTCTGTAAGGGCAAGGATTGCTTTTTCTTCTTCGGTAAATAACGTAGTTTCTTTCCAAGCATTTAGTAAATAAATACGCTGTTCTGTTTCACCATATTTTCGGGCATCTTTGGTATGCATATTAATACAGAAAGCACAGCCATTGATTTGAGAAGCTCTGATTTTAATCAACTCTTTGTGTGTATTCGTTAATGTTGTCCCTTGCAAATACTTGTCTATCCCTAATAATGCTTTATAAGCCTCAGGCTCAGTTTGTAAAATGTTGATTCTATTGTCCATTTTTGTGTTGTTTTAAATATGGAACAAAGCTATTCAAGCCCAAACCGAAAAAAGATAAACTGGTTTAAGAAAAACATTTACAACCTGTTTTTTCGTATTTCACTCAGGTATTCAGGCGTAAAGCCAAGGTAAGATGCTAGCATATATTGCGGAATACGTTGAATAAATTCAGGGAAAAGGGTACTGAAATGATGGAAGCTTTCTACTTTAGAAAAAGTATAGAGATACTTAAATCTAACCTGTGATGCTGAATAAGCTTTTTCAATAATCAACCTAAAATACCTTTCTAATTGAGGAAGCTCTTGAAAAAGTTGTTCTCGCAAATGATATTCAACAACATAAAGGACTGAATTTTCGACTGGCTGAATATAAAATTGCGAAGGACTTTGGGTATTGAAACTCGTGAAGTCGCTCATCCACCAATTTTCAATCGCAAATTGAGTAATCTGCTCGACACCCTTATCATCTACAAAAAACAAGCGCATACAACCTTTTTCAACAAAATACAGCGATTTGCAAATTTGTCCTTCTGTCAATAAATTGGTCTTCTTCTTTACAGACAAAGGTTTTGTATACTTCAAGAGTATTTGAATTTCTTCTTCATTTAATGCAACGTATTTTAAGATATGTTTTACAAGATTAGGATACATATTCATATAAGTAATCAATACTATTTAAGTAACGTTTTCATATGTTGTAAACAGTTGATAACTAGTGATTTGAAATGCTACAGCGACGGCAGACAGTTTACCAATCACTATTTACTAATCACTACTTACCATTATTCTGCTGAAAATTCTTTAAGGCCTTCTATTTCTTTAAAAATCTTTATTTCCCAATTTCTTTGCTTATCAGGAATGGTACCATAACTAGTATCGAGTCCGTATTCTACTTTTCTTTTGGCTAGGTCGTTCATAATTTGGGCATTGATGTCATCAATTTTTATTTTTCCTAATACCAATGCCTTTCTGTTATCATAAACAAACTTACGGAATTGCCTGATATAGATTTCACTTAAATCAAACAATGTTTGTTGGTATCGCACAGAGATTTCACTGTTGTGAGTAGTATCTATCCAAGAGGCATTCTTGATGAAACAGTTGGTAATTTGCCTTTTGTAATCTCTAGACAAGCTCAGAAAAGTACTTATTTTATAATCATAACTAAATTGAGCTGAAGAAAATGAATTAGTACTGTTGGCTATTTTTATTTGAAAATCATCGATAGTTAATCGCCTTTTTTGTGACCAGCAGACAAGATTAGGGTCATTATTAGATTTTTGTGCTAAAGAAGAAAAAGTATAAATAATGGTAAAGAATAACAGATAATATTTCATAGTTCAAGCATTTGAGTGTTGTTTTTCTAGAAACGGCAAGATGCTAAGAATATTCTATATTCAATAAAGAGTGGATAAAATTTGATTTATCAATCCTTTCCCACAAGTATTTACGTAAATGTTAAAACAAAATACTTCATAAAACATTTATCAAGTTATAAAGCATTATCAGATGAATCAGCTAAAGTATATTGCCTTTTGTGTGTTTTTACTGCTGGCTTGTAGTTCAACAGAAGAAAAAATGTATGTTCCTCAGAATCCAACATCAGGTGGTCAACCAATTGTGGATGTACCTACTATCAATAAATCTTTTCTAGCGTTAGGTGATTCATACACTATCGGACAAAGCGTTCCCGAAAAAGACCGCTGGTCAGTGCTTTTAAATAATCTATTGTCTACTCAATATCAAATTACTCCTCACGATATTATTGCCCAAACTGGATGGACTACCCAAGAGCTAATGCAGGGTATTACCAGAAGAAACCTTACGCAACAATACGATATGGTTTCGTTATTAATTGGCGTAAATAACCAATATCGTGGACTAAGTTTGGAACAATACCGTACTGAATTTCGTGAATTGTTGAAAATTTGTGCCAATTTTGCTAAGAATGATTATCAAAAAGTAATGGTGCTTTCAATTCCTGACTGGGGCGTTTCGCCCGCAGGACAAAATGCCGACAGCGCCAAAATAGCTAAAGAAATAGATGCTTTTAATAGTGTAGCAGAGGAGGAATGTAAAAAAGTAGGAGTAGCTTTTATTGATATTACCAGTATCAGCAGACAAAATACTGACGCTTCGATGTTTGCCAGTGATGGCTTACACTTCTCAGGAAAAATGCATCAACTTTGGGCTATGAAAGCACAAAGTACGGCATTGAGTATCCTGAAAAAGTAATTATTAATGAGCTTTCAAAAATTCAGTACTCAATATCAACGTGAGTGCTATTCCTGCTACTAAACTTGATAAAATGAGGTTCCAATCGTGTTTTTTTACCCTAAAAATATCTAATAACAAAGAGCTAACAATCAACGAAAGCAATACAATCAATAGTTGCCCGATTTCTAAACCCAAATTAAAAGATAATAGTGGTTGCCAGATACTTTCTTCTTTTCCTAATAAGCTCCTCAGGTAATTTGAAAAGCCCATTCCATGTATTAAACCAAAGAGCATCGCCATCGGATAACGCAGTACAGATGATTTTTCTATTTGTGAAGGACGTTCAGCAGATTTATGAAATAAATTGATAAAACAAGTAAGAAAAATACTGACAGGAATTAAAAATTCAATCAAATCGGTACTATAAGTAATCAGTTGAAGGGTAGCCAAGGCTAAGGTAAGTGAGTGCCCAATGGTGAAAGCCGTTATTAGAAAGGCCACTTTTTTTAAATCCTTCAGTCGAAAAATAGCACAGAGTGCTATTACAAACAAAATATGGTCGTAACCGTTGATGTCTGTAATGTGTTGAAAACCAAGCTTGAAAAATGTTTGAAAGTCTGACATGTTGATGATTATTTACCTTTGTGGTTAGATATTCACAAAAGTAAATATTTTAAATTGAATTTCATTTAAAATCATATCGGGGTACAACCTATTGATTCTGGTTGTAAATTGCATGAAATTTTAAATCCATGAACACCAAAAACTACATAGCGTTGTTGCTGTTGGTATTGATTAGCGTAAAAACGCTGCTCGTACCTGTAGTGTATTTGGATTTTGAATTAAGGAAAGATTACATCATCCAGAACCTTTGTGAAAACCGTTTAAAACCACAACTGAATTGTAATGGGCATTGCTATTTGGCCAAGAAACTTCAGAAAGTGGCAGAAGACAATGCTACCAAAGAAACACAAAAACAAGGACAGTCTATCAAGAAAATCTTGGAAGAAGTGTTTGATGCGGAGCCACTTTTCACTTTAGATTGGGCTTTTGTAAATCCTCCTACAAAATCTAATTACACTTTTCTTACTGAAAACTCAGTAAGCGTTAGTTCTTCTCTTTTTCATCCTCCGATAGTCTAATCAGTTTTATTGTTTCGTTTTAATTTTTGAGGAGAAGTGTATTGTCTTCACAGTAATTCTTTTGCCTTGAAAATAAATAACGAACAAAATTCCATTTTCTTTCAAGTACTATCACTGTAATGTATTCCAAATACAACTGTTAGCTTTTTTGTATGATTGCTTGCGTCAATCGTATTGATTTTCTCGTACTCTATTACGAGAACCTTTTCTCCATGACTTTAGCATGGAGAAACAATACCTTAAAAGCCAACTAGACTATAAAAATTAAAGATGAAAAACATATTCAATCTTATTATCGTCATTTTATTGACGATATCTTCAACTCTTGCCCAAAACATTATAAAAGGTAAAATTTTTGACAATTCCACCAAAGAACCCGTAGTTGGTGCTTCTGTAAAAGCACTAGGTACTCATGCAGGAACTACTACCAATATTAATGGTGAATTTTCCTTCAATGTTACCGAGCACATCAATAAAATTAGTGTTTCGAGCATTGGTTTTCAAACGTTGGAAGTGGATTATAGCACCGAAAAGGTATTATCTATTTCGTTAGAACCTTCTGTAGAAAACCTCCAACAAGTAGTAGTAACAGCTAATCGTGAGGCTAGTTTAAGAACTCAAGCTCCAGTAGCGATTTCTAAATTATCATCAACATTAATAAACGATGCCAAACCTACTAGTATGTACGAAATCATCAACAAGACGCCGGGCGTAGTGATGATGAACTATAATAATGAACAACATGGCATGGGTATTCGTCAGCCAATGGGAACTTCTGCTTACTTTTTATATTTAGAAGACGGCGTACCGATTAGACCAATGGGGGTTTTTAACCATAATGCCATTATTGAAATGAACGTGTTTTCTGTTTCTTCGGTAGAAGTAGTAAAAGGGCCAGCGTCATCATTATATGGACCAGAGGCTGTAGGCGGAGCAATTAATTTTATTACACAACGTCCAACAGCTGTGCCTACCGCTCGTGTAGGTATCCAGTTTGATAATTACGGCTACAAGAGAATACAATATGGTGCAGGAGCGACAGTCGGGAAATTTGGTTTATACTTAGGTGGATACGTAGCCAAACAAGTGAATTCTTGGCAGTCTAGTAGTGATTTTGATAAGACTTCTTTTAATGCACGAGCAGAGTATAAAATTTCTGACAAAACTCGCTTTGTCAGCACGTTGGCTTATAATGATTATTATTCCCAAACAGGGGGTAGTGTAGACTCTATCGCATTTTATAAAAGAGAGTATTCTTCTACTGCCGATTTTACCTATAGAAAAGTATTGGCTACCCGTGCTAAAATTTCTTTAGAACACGCTTGGAATGCGAATGCAGAAACTACTGTTACGCCATACTATCGTAATAATTCAGTCGGACAGAATCCAAGTTACTCTATTAGATGGACAACAGGAGCAAACACAGCCAAAGGTGAAATCAATGATAATTCATTTACATCTTATGGCGTTTTGGCACAACATTCACAGAAATTCGATTTCTTAAAGGCTCGTTTGTTAGTGGGGGGGACTTACGATTATTCAACGAATCCATACCGTTCTTACACAATTGACCTTGCAGCTAAATTACGTGCTGATGGAAAATCGGTAGAGAAATATACTTTGGTGAAAGAAAACCCAGATGTTTTTGTAGCTAAATACGATGCTAAAATATTTAATACTGGTTTGTTCTCGCAGTTTGATTTTGAACCTATTCAAAAACTAAGATTATCCATAGGACTTCGTTACGACCGTATGTCGTTCGACTATTTGAATTATTTAGATAACAATGCAACAGGCACAAAAGAGTATAGCCAAGTAACGCCCAAAATCGGGGCAACGTATGATTTAGGCAATGGAAAAGGTATTTATGCTAATTACTCACAAGGCTTCTCGCCTCCAGGCTTAACAGCCGTTTTCCGTAAAACCCCTACTGGTAGTGCTAATCCATTTTACTATAATTTAACGCCAGCTTATTTCGACAACAAAGAAGTAGGAGGATGGGCGTCGTTCTTGGATAATAAGATTTATATTGACGTTGCCTATTATGAAATGAATGGTAAGAATGAATTATTAAGTATTCGTCAGCCCGACAATTCTACAGATTATCAGTCTGCTGGAAAAACTTTGCACAAAGGTATCGAGTACGGCATTACATATAAACCTAGTTCAGAATGGTTTATCCGTTTTGGAGGAACAAATGCCGTTCACCGTTTTATTGAATTTACCTTAAGTACGAAATCTTCGGATTTAGTGAAAGATGTAAACGGTAAAGATATGCCTTCTGCTCCTTCGTTTATTGCCAATTCTGAAATTACTTATAAACCAAAATGGGCAAAGGGTTTACGTACTGCTATCGAATGGCAACGTTTGTCATCGTATTACCAAAATCAAACCAATACGGTTATGTATAACGACAAAACTGCTTTCGGTCTTTCGGGTGTAAGCGTGTTGAATTTCCGTGCTGGGTACAATTTCAAAGGCATTGAGGTATTTACCAACATCATGAACTTGACAGATGAGTTATACGCCAATCAGGCTTCTAGAGGTAACAATGCTACTGACAGAACTACCTATACGCCAGCCGCTCCACGTACTGTGGTGATTGGCTTGCAATACAATTTTACGGGGAAATGATAATTGTGATTTAGTGAATTGTGAATGAGTGAGTTGTGAATCTTGATTGAGTATGTTAATTATTAAAGGTCATATAATCACTAACTCACAACTCACTCATTCACTCACTAAAAACTACTAAATAATAAAAATAGTCATGGCAAAAAATATTGGTGAAATAGCTGATGAGGAGGTTCAAAAAGAATCATCCTTCGGAGGCTTAAAGAAAAATATCAAACGAAACATCTATCGTTGGCACAGAATTATCGGCTTGGTCACGATGATTCCAGTAATTTTTTGGTGTATCTCAGGCATGATGCACCCTTTCATGTCGCATTGGTTTAAAGTAAAATTGGCACATGAATATGTTAAGCCAGAAGCAGTAAATCAAGCACAAATAAAACTGTCTTTACAAGAAGTATTGAAGAAAAATAGCATCACTGAATTTAGAAATTTCCGTATTGTTAGTTTCAATAATCAGACGTATTATCAAGTAAAAAGAGTGAGTAATCGACTAGCATATTTCAATGCTACGACTGCTCAGATACTTGAAAATGGTGATAAAAAGTATGCAGAATTTTTAGCACGCTATTTTACTGAAGACTACCAGTCGAAGGTTAAAAATATTGAAGAAATCACAGATTTTGATGATGAATATGCGTATGTCAATCGTTTATTACCTGTTTGGAAAGTATCATTTGAACGTGCCGATGGTATGGATATTTATATTGAAACTGAGCAAACTCGTTTGGCAAACTTCAACGAAAACCGTAGAAAAGCCTTTTTATGGGTCTTCAGAACGTTTCATAATTGGGATTTCTTGATGAAAATCACTAATAATACACTCAGGATTTCGATAATGATAGGATTTTTATCAATCATCATTATTTCAATGTTGAGTGGTTTAGTGATTTATGGCTTTATGTGGGGGAAATTCAAAAAGCCACGAAATGCTAACGATAAAGTAGGAATCTTGAGGAAATATCATCGCCAGATTGGACTGTGGGTAGCTTTTGTCACTTTCACTTTTGCTTTTTCGGGTGCTTATCATGCTACCAAAAAACTCACTCCTGACGAACGCATCAAGTACTTCTATCAACCAGTTATCAAAACTACGGATTTACAAACGGCTACTTTGGCTTTACCACTAGACTGGACGAAGATTGCAAACCTTTCGTTAGCCAAAATTGATGACAAACTGTATTATCAAGTATTTATAAAGTCGGAAGAAAAAGGAGCTTGGAAAAAAGAACAACAAGACAAAGCAGAGAAAATGGGCGAAAGCAAAAAGCCTGATGCAAAATCAAATATAGCTTATTACGACGTACAAACGGCCAGTCTTTTACCCGACGGAATGATGTTGCATGCCAAAGCATTGGTAGCACATTTTATTGAGCAAGGAAAATCGGGTGGCGACCCTACTTGTTGTGATTTAACCGCAAGTACAACAGATGAAGGCGAGGGCGAAGCATTACCCGCCATAGCTTCAACAGGATTCTTAACCAAATTTGATAAGGAATATGGCTTTGTAAACAAACGTTTGCCAGTAGTGAAATTCGCGTTGGCGACAGACAATCATTTAACCTATTATGTTGAACCAGCCACCAGCAGATTAGCCGCAAGCATTGTTGATTCTGACCGAAGAGAAGGGCTTTCGTTTGGGGTTTTACACAAATTTTTGTTTATGGATTGGGCAGGAAAAGACATCCGCGACATCGTTACTATCCTTTCAGCATTAGGTGTTTTGGTAGTGAGTTTGTTTGGCTTTGCTTTGTTTTTAAAGGTGAAGTAAGAAACAGAAATAGTCGTAGAATATATCAAAATGTTCTACGACTATTAGTAATATACTAAACCTAATAAATTAAATACCTGACTTTTAGTATTCCATCAATTTTTCCAATACTTTCAAAATCTGCATTTATTTTATAGGTTATCCAAAATGCTTTGTCATACATTTCGGGAATGATTTTACGTTGGGGTACTTCTTTTATTTCTAAAATTTCAATGCTTTTCTTTTTAGAACTTACAAGAGGAAGATAAAAACTCACGGCCCAATCGTCACTATTTTGAATACCAAGCTTAAATTTTGATTTAATTTGTTCATACTTCATTTCATTAGTCTTCAGACTATCCGATTTAACTTTAAAATTTATTAATTCAATGGAATTGGTATCACGATAAAATATGTTTTTTAATAAAAGGTATTTATTGGCGCCTGCAATATCCATATATTCAGTAACTGTTTGGTGATCAAAACTTTCCGAAACATCAATTTGCTTGCCTAGCCACTCACCTTTAAAATATCCTAATTCTCTATTTACAGTATTTTTTATGTCTATCTCTACTGATTTATAATCGAAAAAAGCACCATTTGCAGTTAAACGGATAGTATATTTGCCATTCATGTCGAATATAAATGTAGGATTTTCCACATTTGTATTATATCCCCAATTTCCGACACTTGTACCAATCTCAAGAGAAGAATAATTTTTTGATAAATTTTTCATTTTTACAACTCCATCATCTAATAATTCAATAGAGAAATCAGCTATGGGAGAGTTTTGGTTTACATAATTTATTACAATTTGCTTACTAACTGTTTTTGATTTTCCATTTTTATCATACCCAGTTAAAGTAATAGTATAATTCCCATCCTTTTTATAATAATGTTTCCCATCCCAATTTATAATTACTCCTAAAGATAAATTATGAAGCGTTGTATCAGCTATTATTTTTGTGCCATCTCCATAATCTAAATCATATTTAACCGCATTACGTAGTCTGTTTAAGACTTTGACATAATTGAATTCTTGTATAGTTTCGAAATCTACCACTAATTCAGGGGTATTAAATATATCTTTTTCTTTACAAGAGAAAAGTAGTAATATACAGTATAGATAGAATAAATTTTTCATTTTTAAGGATAGATTATACTATTGAGTCGACTTTTCATGAAAAATCAATTATGCAATTATTTTAAGTATAACAAACGTTTTGTTTCAACCAGATCGTCAACTGTTAATCTATAATAATACACGTTGGTATATGAGAATGATAATTCTTTGATATCAAAAGGGTAGTTATATTTTCCAGCAGCATGATTTCCGTTGGCTAATGTTTTAATAACGTTACCTTTGTCATCTATAATATCTAATCTTAAATTATTTGCATCCGAAGGTAATTCAAAGGCAATGGTTGTTCCAAAGTTTTCATAAGCTGGGTTTGGATAAACAGAGCTTTTAATTATACCTTCATTTTCTGCAAAAAGACTCTCATCACTTCCAATGCGTGCATTTGTTAAAGTTACAGGTAAATATACTTTTCTAGTAAGCATGAAATTGCCATTACTTGCTTTTATATAACAACGCCAATTACCTGAATTTGATGCCACAGTGATTGAATTGCTGCATGGACTTGTAGGTGAAGAACAATCGACATCTTTGTAGTTGCCATCATATTGAACCCATCGATATTCAGAATAACCACTTGGAACAGACAAAGTAGCACCACCTGATGAATTTGGTGTTACAGAAATAGAAGGGATTGATGAAGATTGAATTGGTGTTTTTGTTTTTAAGCTATTGAAATTTGTATAATATTGGTTCGCTAAATCATATAATCCATTTGATGCAAAATGTGTTCTATCAGATTGCCTTTTGTTTGAACCAGAGCCTATTGCATCAAAAATATCATCAGAACTACTAGCTCCATTTACTCCGCTTTTATCTGTTCTACTTGTATTTTGACCTGTTAATACATTAGAAGATGTTAGTTCTGCTCCATTATAATTAATGCGAGAAACATTAGAAATGGCCCAAGCTAAATTGCCATTAAAATGATCTCTACTTTTTTGAATAACATTGTTTAAAAGTGATGTGTAAGTAGTAGATGAACTATTAGTAACCGTATTAGATTCTCCTTGATGCCATAAAATACCTCTAATGCCATGCATAGAAGCATAATAGTTGAGAGTGTTCCTTAATGCTATATAAGGCTGTCCTTGTCCATTATTTTCTGATGTCGGAACTCCATCTGAGTTACAATGAATAGCATTACCCCATAATGGATTTTGTACGTACGCACTTTGATCATCAGCTGTAGCTGACCAATTATCAACAGAAGTACCACTTGCACCAACATTGAAGAACAATACAGGTATTATTTTGCCAGATTCATTATCAACAATACTATTTCCTAATCTTTGGTATGCCCAGACTTCTCCTCCATTTGGTCCAACCCTTGAAGAGTTTTCCATTTTTCCAAAAATTGGGAATGGAGCTATAGATTTTTTACAAAAAAGTTGTTCATTGTTGCTTATAACACAGTCGTAAGGGGAGTTTGAACTATTTGCTTGAGGAGGTGTCATTGTTCCCACTCCCTGAGCATTTGATTGTCCTGCTACTACGATTACTTCTCCAACTCCAAATTTTATTGAAGAAGTACCACCAATTTGGTTGCCATTTTGTGAGGCTCTAATGTACATACGATACCATCCTGTACTGATTGGTAAATTAAATTGAAAGGTTCTCCCACCACCAAAATCATAGAGATTAACCCAAGATTGAGAATTATAATTAGTATTATTTCCATCCTTATCTAAGGTTACTAATTTATATTGAATTTGGTATGTACTTGTACTAACCATAGCTTGTCCACCAAATGTTATTGTAGCTTGTCCAGTGTTATCTCTTTGGAATACTGAACGTTCTAGAGGAAGAGATAATGAAACTTGCCCTTTTGCAACTATGTTTGTTAGCAGTATTAGCAAAATTATATATGATTTCATAAGTGTCTTAGGTTTATTTATTACTTTTCAATAATTTTTGTAGTTTGAATCAAAGGTATTTTGGCATTGAAATGTAAGTTTATAACTTTTATAAACTCGTTAGCAATTACTGCGTGTCCTAAAGCAGTGGGAGTAATACCATCAGATGAAAAAAAGTTGCCATTAGGATAAGATGGATTAATTAAGACGCCATCATCAGTTATATAATTACCTTTTAAAATTCCTTTGTATAAGGAATATAGGTCTACAATAGGTAATTGATATTTTTGTGAAAGGGGTTCAATAATTGTTTTATTATAGCCTTTTACCGAAATAGTTTCAATTTCGTCAATACTTAAAACATCGCTATCATTTAGGGGTGAATCTGGTTTTAATCCTAATTTTTGAGTGTCAGAGATAGTATTATCCATCAAATCTGATATGTTTTGTGTAGGCAAGAATATATCTAAATTATTTGCAATTCTTACACCACTTTTTGCTAAGTATGAAATAAAAATTTCATTTGTCGAATTAGCTTTTTGAAGTTTTTTAAGGGTATTAAATCGAAAAATTGGAAAATCCAAAACGTCGGGTATATTCGCAATAACCCCCTTTGTATTCTTTGAAGTAAGAATATTGAGTAGTTCAATCTCTCCATAATTCTCTCTTGCACCCATGTAAATAATGCTAGTACCTAGGCCTCCAGATTTGATGTATTGTATGTAGTCATGAAATCCTAGTTCATAAGTAAAAAAATCAATATTTTGTACTCTACTTAAATACTTTAAATATGAGACTTTTCCTTCCTCTTCTGTAGAAATTAGTCGGTCTAAATATTTGAAAGATTTTTTATCAACAAATGGATTATTATCACTTACAGGTTCATAGATATCTAATACCTTTAGGTAAGGTAGAGCAAAGTTGTCTATTTCATTTATTATTTTTGGTAGTTTTTTACTCTCATCAAGACCAACAATTTTTTGAAATTTTAAGTTATTATTCTTATCAAGCATAACACTTTCATAACCTGTACCATTTTTTTCAAGAAGAGGTTGTCTAAAATCAACTATACCCATTTGTTGAGCAATTAAATTAGGGAAAGATGTTTGTTGAGATGCTAAATACACACCTCCATTTCTTACGCCCGCCGATAAAGACGAACCTATTGATATGTACCTGACCTTATTCCCATTTTCGGTTTTTAATTTACCAAGATCTGGAATTTGTGACAACAATTTATACTGACAAATAAGGAGTAGAATTAGAATTAGATTTTTTTTCATTTTGTGTAAAAAATTACGCTATCAACTTTGAAATTAGGTGTGAGTAGCTTTAACCTGAATTGTAGAATTTGAAGTAATTATTGAAATTGAATAAAATTGAATAAAGTTTTATATCGAAGCTGTTTAAACTTTCCCTTTCGGGTTAAACTAAGTCTTTTAGAATAGCTTGTTTCAAAATTTACTCAACGTAGCAATGCTATGCTTTGCAAATTTTGAAACAAGCTATTCTAAAAGACAATACTTTCACCTAAGAAACAGAAAGTTTAAACAGCTTCATCATATTAGTCTGGCGTACGTCTGTTACTATACGAAATATTACTATTGCATAAAATATCAAATAGTATCTTACAGATAACTTATTTTTAGGGTATACTTAATAAGTAAATACCTTATTTGAATCCATTATATAGCCATCAGAACTCTATAAATTCGATTGTCAATATTTATTGTAGGATTGATTTTTAGTCTCTTGTAATCAAAAATGCATAGATAAGCCAAATAACCTAAATCTATCTTTCGATGAGGTTTTAGTAAATAAAGAACTAATCAAAAAAATAAAATTATTCTTTTGATTGCTTGATGGAAGTAATAGCAAAGATTTTGTAGACTTTGAGTTGAAAGTAGAGTTTTTATTTGACATGGTAGAGAGTTTTTAAATTTAGAATGTAATACGTAAAACTAATAAAGGCCTAGTTGACCTTTTAAAGATATACAAATATAGCCAAAGAACCAACAAATAGGAAAAATAATATAGAAATATAATCAATATTTATCAAATGGTAGCTTATTGGTAAATATAGAAGCTATGAATCTTATGTATTATATTTGTAACATAATTCAAAAGTTATCAATTTTTGAAAATCGTTTAATCAATGCTTACTTTCAACATAGATATACAAAAGCTAACAAGACAACAAATAGGCAAGCTGAAAAGCTGGTTGGCTTTGGCTATTGTAGCGGTATTGGTGGGACAAAGTGTAGTAGGTTATTTGTTGGTAGTTTCCCTAAAAGATGAAAACACCTTTAGTCAAGAAATGTCCAAGACTGAATTTAAAGTCAAGCAGTTGCATCAAGAAACGAAACAAAAATTACTTGCTTTAATCGATTTCGACCAATCGTCTGACAAACAAAACAGAGGAACAAACAGTGTCCTTAATCTTACGCCATTCAACTTATTCTGTGAAAACTCATCCATTAAATTACCCATTCACTATTCATTTCCGTTTTTACAAAAAAGAAATTATATTTATCTAAACCTGTACTACTTTAATCTTTACCTCAAGATTCCTCATCCCCCACAAACTACCTCTTTTTCTGCTGTTTTTATGGGCTAGCATTCTTTCTATGAGCATGTAATTGATGTGCTTTACCTATGAATTTTCTTAGGATGAAATCACATGCCCAAATGATATTAAGGTTTAACAAAACGCAATCATTAGGCTATTCTTTCAAAAGAATAGTCCAATAGACATTGCTCTAAAAATTACAGAAATGGATTTTCCTATTTTTCACCTTGATTTTATGGGTGACCGATTGCTCATTGCCATTATCGCAGTAATCCATGTGTTAATCAACCATGGTTTAGCAGTTGGTTTTATACCATTAGTTACTTTACTCGAATACTTAGGCTTTAGGAAAGCCCCCAAAAATGAGGTTGTCAATGTAGAGTGGGATAATTTAGCCCGACGATTAATGACGATTGCCTTTATTATAACAACTACTATTGGAGCAATGACAGGTGTAGGCATTTGGCTTTCGGCTTCTTTAGTTAATCCTGCTTCCATTGGAAGTTTGATTAGGGTATTTTATGGAGCTTGGTTTGTAGAATGGCTGACTTTTGTAACAGAAGTGGTACTGATAATGATATATTATCTTTCTTGGAAGAAGTCAAACACAAGTATAGAAGCTAAATCTAAACACATCATGTTTGGGGTGAAGCTCTCAATTGCTTCTTGGATTACAATGGCAATTATCGTATCAATCCTAGGCTTTATGATGGATACAGGAAGTTGGGTAGCCAATAAAACTTTTGTATCAGGTTTTACCAACCCTATTTATTTACCTCAACTGATGTTCCGTACACCTCTGGCGGCGTTAATGGCGGGTTCTATTGCACTTTTTCTCACAATGTTTCTTACTCCAAATGGTTCCGAAATTCGGAGAAAAGCTTCAAGAGTTATTGCGCTGTGGATGCTACTGGCAACGCCTTTCTGTGCTACTGCGGCCTTTTTATATCATAGTAAAATACCAACATTAATGATTGGAAATTTACCTGTAGCAGTAGGAACGATGGATTTCCAATCTTGGTACGACTTATTAGTGTATTTTATTTTCGGAGCATTATTTTCTGTATTAGTCGTGGCTGGAATTACCTTCTTTCGACCTAAAATCAAGATTCCTAAATTGTTGTACATTATTCCTGTTTTAGGAATGTTGGGTTTTGCAGGGATTTTTGAACGTATTCGCGAATTCATCCGTAAGCCTTATGTAATTGGGAATTATATGTATTCCAATACCCTTCGGAAAGATGAATATCCATTATTCAAAAGAGACGGTTTACTAAAATATGCTACCTATTCTCCAGTACATGAAGTAACCGAAGATAATAAATTGCTTGCTGGTGAACAAGTGTTCTTGTTGGCTTGTAGTCGTTGCCACACTACCAATGGAATTAACTCTGTCATCGAAAAGTTTGAAGATATGTACAGCTTGAAAGAAGGTGAAAAGCTGAAGCCAGAAATGATGAAAGCCTATATTTCACATATAGAAAATGCTCGATATTTCATGCCACCTTTCCCCGGAAATGAGCAAGAATTGGATGCCCTTATTATGTACATCAAGAGTATTCAAGAAAATCGAGTACCCCTAGAAGGTGTACAAGAAAAAGGGCTTCAATTAACTGAAAAATAATATTTAATCCATTCTAAGAGAAATTTTACGATTGTAGCCACTATTCTTTCGGAAGGATTTCTCTTTGTCCAAATGCTTATTGGACTTAAATTTTGACATAATGATTTTACAACATATTTTTTTGCAAATACTATTGCAAACACCCATTCCACATGACATTCCACTGCCTTTGCCTTTACCGCATTCGGTATTGGTGATAGCATTAATATTCTCCTTTTTATTACATATCATTTTTATTAATCTGATGTTAGGAGGTTCCATATTAACGCTTTGGAGTGAAATAAAGGGTTTGAAAAATCCTGAGTACGATAAATTGGCTTACGAATTAGCTCAAACAATCACCGTCAATAAAAGTATGGCTGTGGTATTGGGCATTGCTCCATTACTCACTATCAATACACTTTATACGCTGTATTTTTATTCGGCAAACGCTCTTACGGGTTTGTTTTGGATAGCCATTATTCCACTAACTACGTTGGCGTTTTTGCTTACTTATGCACATAAATATTCATGGAATGTACTAAAAGATAACAAATCCCTTCATATTTCTATGATAGCGGCCTCAGTAGTTATCTTTTTATTTATTCCTTTTATCTTTTTGACGAACATCAATTTGATGCTTTTCCCAGAAAAATGGAATACTATTTCTGGCTTTTTTGAAGCCTTGGCTCTTCCGAATGTTTTTCCAAGATATTTACATTTCATATTTGCTTCATTAGGTGTTACAGGGCTATTTATTTTCTGGTATTTCGGTAGAAAGAGTTTTGCTTTTGAAGAAAAATTCCAAAGCTTGAGCCTTTATGAAATTCGTAGAAAAGCCTATTCTCTTACTTTTTCGGCTTCAGTAGCTCAGTTTCTTATCGGCCCAATTGTATTACTTACGCTACCCACTAAGGGAATAAGTTGGCAATTGATTCTAACTATTTCAACAGGTGCAGCCTTTGCTATTCCAGCTTTATTCTGGATTTGGAAAGCCATTACTGGACAACCTGAAAAAATAGCGAAAGATTTCTGGAAAGTGACTCTTTTGTTGACAACCACGGTGGTTTTTATGGGTTCTGGTAGGCATTTGTATAGAGCTACGGCTTTAGAGCCTCATCAAAAATTAGTAGCCAAAGAAACTGCTAAGTATCAGAAAGAAGTACAGCAAGCTATTAAAGATGCCAATGACCCAAGCAAAAAGCCTGTAGTTGCCGATGCTGGAGAAGCCATTTTTACCGCAAAATGTAGTGCTTGTCATGCCCTAGATACCAAAATAGTTGGCCCGCCTGTGAAAGAAATGGTGACGATTTATGAAAAAGACGAAAAAGGTTTGCACGATTGGATTCGTAAACCAGGCAAAAAACGACCTGATTATCCACAAATGCCAGCATTAGGTTTATCTGAGCAAGAAATCAAAGACGTAGCAACTTATATCCTCAAACAAAAATAAGTATGAAAATCCTATTGTTAAGCATTGGAATAGCCATCATCGGTTTAGCCTGTATTGGTGTTACCGCACGAATTCTGTTGGAAGTAACGATTCTCAAGAAAAATGGGATAATCCTTTTCCCTAATATCCGAAGAAATAAAAATGGCTAAAAAGAAAAAAAAACTCCCCGACTGGAAAAGAACAGTCGGGGCAATTATTCTGCTTATCATGTTAATAGTATCCATGCTGATGGTATTATTTCTAAGCAAATAACAAATATCATTTTGATATTTTCGTTTTAGTATAAGTATTGGAAAAAATACAAGAGTAACTTTGTAATATGTTAAAACAGTTCACAATATATTTTCTATTAATCATATTAAATATGCCCATATTTAGCCGTATGGGGATTGTGATGTATTATCAAGCCAATAAGGCGTATATTGCTAAAGTACTTTGTGTTAATAAAAACAGACCTTCTTTGCATTGTGACGGTAAATGTTATTTAGCTAAAAAGCTAAAAGCAGCTGAAGAAAAAGAACAAAAGCAAACTACGGAAAAGCTAGAAAAAATACCTGAAATTCAGCTATTTTGTTCTGCTAATTATTTTATATTTAATGATTTCAGTTTTGTTGAGTTTCTTCAATGTTTACCTAAATTCAATTTTTTAGCGAATCCGCTAGCAGGAATGCTTAAAGGCATTTTTCGCCCCCCTCAATTATAATACCTTCAATTTCTTGTGCCTTAACGTTTGTTTGTAGCGTTTTATACTTTTCGCTATCAGCTGTTTATGGCTAATCAAATGTGTACGTTGACAATGAGTATAGGCTGACTACATCCTATAATTCGTTTGTGTATTCGTATAAAAATAATATTTCTTATTAATCAAAATATTAAATAGGCTACGATACAGCCTATTTTAAAAAATGCTATATGAAAACTAATAAATTACTTTCAATACTTTTTTTCTTGGGTTTTATTATGCTGACAGCCTCTTGTAAAAAAGACGATGATGAAATCAATTCCAATAACAAAAACTCAATTACGTTATCTTTTGATAATAGGGTTGGCGACAAGGCCTTAGTTTTAACAACAGGTGCTTATATCAATAATGTTAGTGAAGACTTTACCGTAACTACGTTGAATTACTTTATTTCCAACGTTTCATTTAAGAAAGAAGATGGTACTGTAGTAAAATTCCCGAATAATTATTTCTTAATAAAGCAGTCTGACGTTAATAGTCTGGAAGCAATATTGAAAGATGTTCCTGCTGGCAATTATACAGAAGTATCTTTTATGGTTGGTGTAGATAGTACTAGAAGTGTATCCGACCTTAGCCAAAGAACGGGAGTACTGGACCCAGCATCTTATGGAGATGACGGTATGTATTGGGCTTGGAATTCTGGTTATATATTCTTCAAATTTGAAGGAACATCTTCTGTCGTACCTACTAATGCTACAGGGAAAAGACCGTTTCAACTACATGTAGGTGGCTTTGGTGGAATGACCTCTAAGACTGCAAATAACCTTCGAACTATTACTTTGCCATTGACTAATGCTGCTACTGTTCGCGGTAACATTGCTCCAGAAGTACATTTGTTTGTTGATGTTTTAAAGATATTTAATGGTACCGCTCAATTAAAACTAGCTGAGACAAACATGGTGCATAGTATCACAACGGCTACTCCTATTGCCGAGAACTACAAGAAGATGTTTAGTGTAGACCATGTTCACAATGATGCTAATTAATAAAAAATGCTCTTCTACTCTTCATATTTATTGAAGAGTAAAAGAATAAATAAATTAGATATGAAAAATCTATTCTTAGCTACCTGTATAATTGTCTTATTGGTGATGGCTTTATCCTGTTCAAAAACACCAGATGTTGTAATAGAGCCAGATAAACTTTTTTACCAACCTAGCAATTTTCAAAGTCCTGTATATAAAATACAAAGTAATCCAGTTACCAAAGAGGGCTTTGAATTAGGGAAGAGTCTGTTTTATGATGGAATCCTTTCAAGAGATGGAACTATTTCGTGTGGTGAATGCCACCGTCAAGACTTTGGGTTTACGCATCATTTGCATGATTTGAGCCATGGAATTGATAATCAGATTGGATTAAGAAATTCATCATCATTACAAAACCTAGCATGGGAAAAGACTTTTGGTTGGGATGGGGGAGTATTTGATTTAGACCTTTTTGCGATTTCGCCCATAGAAAATCCTGTTGAAATGGACGAGAAAACTAGCAATGTATTAGAGAAACTCAGAAAGTCGGATAAATATCCAAACATGTTTAAAAATGCTTTTGGAACTACTGAAATCACTTCTGAACGATTCTTGAAAGCATTGTCTCAATTTTTATTGTCTTTGATTTCGGCTAATTCTAAGTATGATAAATACACGAGAAAAGAAGCAGGGGTAGTATTTAGCGATTCAGAATTGGCAGGAATGGAATTGTTCAAACAAAAATGCTCCTCATGTCATGCTGGCGAATTATTTAGTGATGGTAGTTATAGAAATAATGGATTACCCCCTACAGAACGCCAACAAGTAGTATATAGAATAGTAGATGGTGTTAAAAAAGCGTTTATCGAGCCTGTGATTGATGACGGAAGAATGCGAGTGACGGAATTGCAGGGAGACAAAAATAAATTTAAAGTGCCAAGTCTTAGAAATGTAGAAGCTACTAAGCCCTACATGCATGATGGACGTTTGCAGACATTAGATGAAGTACTCAATCATTATACAAATACGGTAACTGCTACCCAAAATATAGATCCAATTCTCAATCAAAATGGTAAACTAGGTATTCCATTAACTGCTACAGAGAAAGCACAAATTATTACATTTTTAAGAACCTTGACGGATAGGACATTTTTAGAAGATAAACGATTTACGCCACAATAATAGCATCGTTTATGAAAGTGCATATTCGATAATAGCCTGAACATGAATTTTTGTAGTATCAAATACTGGTACTACAAAATCTTGTTGACTCAATATCATGGGGATTTCAGTACAGCCCAATATTATTGCTTCTGCTCCCATTGCGATTAAATCGTTGGCAATGGTAATATAGTTTTGCTTTGTTATTGGGTTTATGATACCTCTTCCCAATTCCTCCTTTAAGGTAAGTTGAATATAGTCTCTGGTTTCTTGTAGGTTAGGTACTAATACTTCTAGTCCGTTTTGTACTAATTTATTACGGTAAAAATCCATTTCCATTGTAAACTTTGTACCTAACAAACCAACTTTATTGATGCCTTGTTGTTTTATTTCTTTTGCCGTTTCAGTGCCAATATGGATGATTGGTAAGGCTATTTTCGTTGCAAGTTCATCCGCAAATAAATGAGCTGTGTTAGCACATAGAACAATTGCATCAACTCCGCTTCTTTTTAAACTTTCGCAAGCATTTAGGAAAAGCTCGAACGAATGTTCCCAAGTCTTCTCTTGAACATCTCCAAAATTCAATGAATAAATAATGCACTCAGCAAAATTAAGTCCGCCTAGTTTTTCATTAATGCCTTCGTTTAAAAACTTGTAATAGTCCATCGTCGACACCCAACTTATTCCGCCTATTAGTCCAATTTTTTTCATGTTACTATTGTTTTAAAAAAGATTGTAGTTTGCATTGATGACAATCTTTTACAAAAATAATAAAGGCTTTACATTAATTACCGATTAAAATAAACTTGAAATAAATGAGTTAATACTGGTGAGTTTTTTGCCATTTATTTTAGATATTGTATTAAAAGTATTATTTCAGGTTTTAAAAAAGATTGATAGTATAAAACCGTTATTATATTGGAAAATCCTTATAATGAATCTTTACATTATTTACACTCAGCGCCAACGCTTATGCTAGCACATTAAAAATCTCATCAAATATTCTATGAAATACAGACCTAAAAATAAGTATGTCTTTGGCGTATTGATGGCCATTTTAGTATTGGCGGTTAATCAATTATTTATTCAATATTGGTTAAATCAAAAGAATGAAGAGTCAAGAATGATTAATCTGTCGGGTAGACAACGGATGCTAAGTCAAAAAATAAATCTTGAGTATTTTCAATTGTTAAATCAAGAAGTAGGCTATAATGAACTGATAGAAACATTTAAAAATTGGCAAGCAGTTCATTTTGCCTTATTGAATGGAAATAAAGCATTATCGGTACATCCAGTCACCAATGGCGATGCCAGAAAAATATTAGTCGGTCTTTCTAAAAATATTGAATATATCCATCATATTTTAAATGAAAAACCTACGATAGACTTGAATATTATTCAAAAAATCAATAAAAATCAGGCTGATTTTTTGATAAAAATGGATGCTGTGGTTAAAAAACTGGAAGATGAGTCAGATAAAAAATTGAGATTTATTGTCATTATCGAAATTATTTTAGCCATCCTTTCTATTTTTATTATTGCTGCCGAAGTAATTTATGTTTATCAACCTATCGAAAAACAATTGCTCAAAACAATTGATGAACTTGAAAGTTCTGAAAGTAAATTATTAGCCATTTTAGATAGTTCGACAGATATTAATATTTTTATTAGCCCAGACCTCAAGGTCCTTAATTTTAATAAATCGGCAGAAGAAAATGTTTTACATTTGCATCAAAAACAACTAAAAGTTGGCGAAGATTTCACTCCTTTCATTACTACAAGTGCTTACGAATCCTTTCATGAAGCTTTTGGAGAGGCCTTACATGGTGAAATTACCATCACCGAAACAGAGTTGACATTTAACGGAAAAAAGATTTGGTTTAAAATCAGGTTCTTTCCTGTATATGATTCTCATTCAAAAATCATTGGTGTAACCTTTAATGCTACTAGCATAGACGAAAGAAAAAAAGCAGAAATCAAGGTGAATGAGCAATTGAACATCCTGAAAGAAATCGCTTGGCAACAATCTCATTTAGTGAGAAGTCCGCTTGTCAATATTTTGGGGATTTCCACTTTGCTGACAGATAAACAATATCAAATAACTGCTGAAGAGCAACAACTCTTTTTGACCCAATTAGGCGACGAAGCCAACCGATTAGATGGTATCATCAAAGACATCGTTCATAAAACATATTATGTTTATCATGAATGACACATCTTTGTAATGATTGAAAAAATGAAGCTGTTTAAACTTTCCGTTTCTAAGGTGAAAGTATTGTATTTTAGAATTGATTTTTTCAAAATTTGGGAAGCATAGCATCGCTACGTTGAGTAAATTTTGGAACAAGCTATTCTAAAAGACTTAGTTTAACCCGAAAGGGAAAGTTTAAACAGCTTCAATATTTAAAAAAAATAAACTTCTTTTCCAACCTTCTCTTTTGAATTACCGTCTATAGATAAAATACCGCTACATCATCAAAAAAAATGATGATGGAAGTAGAAGTGTTTTTATTTTTGTCGGATTACAATAATGTTTATCCTCTTAATCTTATCATTCAAATTATCATGAAAAAGTATTCTTTTTTATCAGTGGCAATGTTTGCCTTTGCCTTAATTTTTAGTTCCTGTCAACAAAACGAATTAGAAATTGTCTCTAAACCACACCCGAACAATCCTACTGTTCCAACCACAACTAATCCTTCCGATAGCCTTTTCTCAGTAAATATCAGTGCTAAAATGGAAGTTGGTTCTATTGCCTATGATAGTACATCAGCCAACATCATTGTTACCTCTTGGGATAAAAACAATGTAGCTTATGAAAAACAAGTAGAAATCGGAGCAGGTAAAAGTAAAGTGTATTTAACTAAAGCCCATCTGAAATTCAGGTTCAAATTTTTGAAATGGGGTATTAGTAATGAATTGACTTTTACTAAAGAGCAACTCAAAGAAGGAGATGTAATTAGTTTTGGAGGCAAAACTACCAAAAAGCAATTAAATTCTGAAGAGGCCACTATAGAAGTAGGTGGTGTAGTGAAACCTTATTCAAAAACTAATTATTCGTATTATGCATCGGGCTTATTGAAACAAATAGACTATTATCTCGCTGATGCTTCAACATCTGTTTTGGTAATGACCTACAAAACCGTTTATACGTATGATGATAAAGGCTTATTGACTAAAGTAGAATATTTTGAAGCTGATAATAAAGCGTTTGGCTCGTCAATATTGACTTATAATGCCAATGGCAAGGTTGCTACCATCAATGAAAAGAAATACGACCAAACGGTAATTGCTAATTTCAAATACAACTTATCAAATGGTATTGAAAATATAACAGCTGAATATGCTTTTGATAATGGTGCTAAAATGAGCTATGCGATAAAGTATAAAAACGGAAACATCGTTGAAGATATCGCCAACGGTAGTACTGGCGGTAGCGAAAGTGGCAAATATGAGTATGATTCAAATATTAACCCTTATGCTCAAATGAATTTGTATAGCTTGTTTTTGACAAACCTTTCAAAGAATAATAACATCAAATTAGACAAAGCATTTTCGGGTAGTATTCCTTCAAATATTCCCTATAAGTTTGAATACAAGTACGATGCCAATGGATACCCGACTGAATTTGAAAAAAGCTTCAAAACATACACAAACAATAATCATTTGTTCAAAATAAAAACGGTGTATAATTACTAATTGTAATAACGCTTTAGGAAGCCTTCGTGATAAACGAGGGCTTCTTTGTTTTTAGCCTATTAAGTATTGAAATCCCTACAAAACTGAATTTAAGCCCCACAAGATACAATCTTAGCGAAAACTCTTAGGGCGACTGAAATTTATCAGGCATAATTTGTAACTTCAATTTTCATCAAATACTAAAATCAAATTTCATCTAATATGAAAAAAACTACCTTTATCGTATTGACATTGCTCGGTTTTCAAGTTTCGGCTCAGAAAATTGTTCAGCGCGACCCCGTGATTGAACAAATGGTTTCAGAAGTAAATGCCGATAGCTTAAAAGCCCATATTAATAAGTTGGTAAGCTTTGGCACACGCCATACGCTAAGCACTATTACCGAGCCTAAAAGGGGTATTGGTGCTGCTAGAAACTGGGTGTTAAGTCGTTTTCAAGAATTTGCTAAGCAATCTGAAGGTAGAATGACAGCCAAAATAGATTCATGGGTGTTGAAACCAGATGGGAAACGAGTAGATAAAGACCAAGACATGGGCAATGTAATGGGAATATTAAAAGGAACCGACCCGAATGATGACCGTATCTTTTTAGTTTCTGGACACATTGATAGTAGGGTATCCAATGTGATGAATCGTGAATCGGAAGCACCAGGGGCAAATGATGATGGTTCAGGAACAGCGACAGTAATAGAATTAGCAAGGGTGATGTCTAAAGCTAAATTCTCTGCAACGATAATTTTTCTGGTAGTAAGTGGGGAAGAACAAGGGCTTTTAGGAGCGGACTATTTATCACAAAAAGCCTTTGATGAAAAATGGAATATTGAAGGCATTATGAACAATGATATTGTAGGGTCAAACAACAGTAGCGATACCAGAATTATTGATAATACTCGTGTAAGGATTTTTAGCGAAGGGTTACCTGCTTTTGAAATAGATAAAAAAGCAACAAGCATCCGTAATATGGGGCAAGAAAACGACGGAAAAGCCAGACAGTTGGCTCGTTATGCCAAAGAAATTGGGGAACGTTATGTGGATAATTTAGAGGTAGTAATGGTATATCGTAATGATAGATTTTTACGCGGAGGAGACCATACTCCATTTGTTAACCGTGGTTTCCCTGCGGTAAGAGTAACGGAGATGAATGAAAATTTTGAACACCAACACCAAGATTTAAGAACGGACAAAGGTATTCAGTATGGAGATTTACCTGAGTTCATGGATTTTGAATACCTCAGGAAAAACACAGCGATGAATCTGGCTACGCTTTCGAATTTAGCCAAAGCACCAGCAATGGTTCAAAACTTGACGATAGATACTAAAAACTTGACTAATTCAACGACACTGTTTTGGCAGACTCCCAAAACAGGAAAAGTAAAAGGTTATTATGTGTTGATACGGGAAACTTATCAACCTTTCTGGCAAAAGAAAATATTTACTACTAAGAATGGTATCAACTTACCTTATTCTAAAGACCATTATTTCTTTGCTGTACAAGCAGTAGGAGAGGATGGGAACGAAAGCTTACCACTTTTACCGAAAGTGGGCATGTAGGTTTTATTGATTGGTTATCTGACGATTGAAGATGGGTAATTCATTCCTCAGTGTCAGAGGATACCTCAAATTGGCTCGTTTTTGAACTTTTTCAGTACTCCAAAATTATATGGAATAGTTTTTTATTAAACTATAACTATATAAAATAATGGAACTTATGGAAAATCAACAAAAACACAGTACAAAGAAAAAGGAGGCTCTTTCAAAAGTTGAAAAAAATGGAGGAGAAACGCCCAATAAAGTAATTGTTGAGGAAGAAGAAAAAACATGGGATGGCCCTCTGGGCGAAGCCGTGCGCCATGCCAATTCCCCTCAGATATATGCTGTGCCTAAGGCTATACCCAGAACTACGACCATAGAAACGGGTAATCAAAAGCCTTTGAGTAATCCAGATGAAGCTAGGCCACAAACGCAAAAGCCAACCGTTATTCAACAACCTGTTGCTAATGATGATGAAAAACCTAGTTCTGAGGAAGTTAAGAAACAAAGTATCGAACATTCAGAAAAGAATAATGTAAGCGACAAGCGTGGCTACAATGAATTAAAGACTAAAAAAGAATGATTGATTAAGCGTATTAATCATGCTAAATAGATAGTGAGCAATGGTTTTATTGCTCACTATTTAATTATTCCATGAAAAAACATTGATTTTTAGGATAATTATTAAACCTATCAAAGATTCAATGTAATTTCAAGGGATAATTTTAAAATTTATGCCAATCATTAAACACGCTGATTATCAAGCTCCTTTTTGGCTACCTAATGGTCACTCACAGACTATTTTCCCTTCAGTTTTTCGTAAAATTAAAACTGTAAACTATCTGCGTGAAAGAATTATTACTCCCGACAACGATTTCTTGGATTTAGATTGGGCGAAAGCTCACCTGAAAAATGCTACAACAGACAAGGCTAGTAAAAAACTTGTTGTGCTATCGCATGGTTTAGAAGGCGATTCTAGCAGGCAATACATTACAGGAATGGTGCAAATCTTTACACAAAATGGATTTGATTGTTTGGCATGGAATTTCAGAAGTTGCTCGGGCGAGCTCAATAAAACTACTCGGCTTTATCACAGTGGTGCTACCGATGACCTTGATTTAGTGATAAAATGTGCTATTCAGAAAGGTTACGAAGAGGTTTATTTAATAGGATTTAGTTTAGGGGGGAATCTCACGCTAAAATATTTAGGCGAACAATCAGAAAAACTGTCTTCAAAAATCAAAAAAGCAGTTACATTTTCTGTACCTTTGCACCTCTCAAGCAGTAGTCAGACAATCGGGTGGCTTTATACCAAACGATTTAATGATTCCTTGAAAAAGAAAATCTTGGAAAAGGCAAAACTTTTTCCAGATCAAATACAAACTTCAAACATCTCGAAAATCAAAACATTAAAAGATTTCGATGATTGTTACACTTCACAACTACATGGTTTCCAAGACGCAGAAGACTATTACGAGCGTAATAGTTCCTTGTACTTCTTGGACAAAATCCAGATTCCAACATTAATTATTAATGCTCAGAATGACCCTTTTTTATCAAAGGCATGTTTCCCTTTTGAAAAGGCTAATTCTTTAGAACAAGTATTTTTCCAAGCCCCTAAAGACGGAGGGCATTGTGGATTTTATCAAGATAATTATCAAGGAACCTTATGGTCAGAAAAAAGAGCTTTAGAGTGGATAAGTAATAATTAGATTTAAAACAATCAAGATAAACTGCCCAAAATCGGTAGTTAAGGACAATATGATTACCAAAACAGTCGAACAAAAAATAAATTACGTCATTGATTTTGACAGTACCTTCACAAAAGTTGAAGGATTAGATGAATTAGCTGCAATTGCTTTGACTGGTCATAAAGACCAAGATAAAATTGTAGGAGAAATCAAAGCCATTACTGATAAAGGTATGCTTGGAGAAATCGGTTTTGCCGATTCGCTTAAAGCGAGAATAAACCTTTTGCCTGCAAACAGTGACCACGTGGCTACTTTAATTGAGTTTTTGAAAGGAAAAATCTCTGATTCATTTCTTAGAAATGAAACTTTTATTCGTGAAAACGCTGCTAATATTTATATAGTTTCTTCAGGATTTAAGGATTTTATCGTTCCAGTAGCTACTCAAGTAGGTATTTTAGCGGAGAATGTATATGCTAATACCTTCACTTATGATGCTGATGGAAATATCACTGGTTATGATGCTACGAACCTTTTATCACAAGATAAAGGTAAAGTAAAGTTGTTGGAAGACTTGAAATTAGAAGGAGAGATTTATGCAATCGGAGATGGTTATACAGACTATGAAATGCGTGAAGCTGGTTTTGCTTCTAAATTTTTTGCTTTTACAGAAAACGTAGAACGTCAAAAAGTAACTGATAAAGCGGATGAAGTAGTGGCGTCTTTTGATGAGTTTTTATATATCAATGGTCTTACGCGCTCACAATCTTATCCAAAATCTAAAATCAAAGTACTTTTGCTAGAAAATGTACATCCGAAGGCTGTTGAGGCTTTTAAAATTGAAGGGTTTCAAGTAGAATTATTGAAAGGGGCTTTAGACGAAGATGAATTAATCGAGAAAATTAAAGGTGTTTCTATTTTGGGCTTACGTTCTAAAACTAACTTGACAAAAAGAGTCTTAGAACACCCTAATGCGAGCCGTTTGATGACAGTTGGTGCTTTCTGTATCGGAACAAACCAAATCAATTTGGACGAATGCGAACGCCGTGGTATTGCAGTATTCAATGCTCCCTACTCAAATACTCGTTCGGTAGTAGAAATGGCTATTGGCGAAATGATTATCCTTACGCGTGATTTATTGACAAAATCAAACAAAATGCACGAAGGCATTTGGGATAAATCAGCTAAAAATTCTTATGAAATCAGAGGTAAAAAACTAGGCTTAGTAGGTTACGGAAGTATCGGTACACAGCTTTCTGTTATTGCAGAAGCAATGGGTATGCAAGTATATTTCTACGATGCCGTAGATAAATTAGCTTTGGGAAATGCTAAAAAATGCAAGACCTTAGAAGAGCTTTTAAATATTTCTGATTTTATTTCAATGCATGTGGATGGACGCAAAACAAATGCGAACATCATAGGAGAGAAGGAATTTGAAATGATGAAAGATAATGTAATTTTCATCAACCTTTCTCGTGGACACGTTGTTGAAATACCTGCTTTAGTAAATGCCTTGAAATCTGGAAAAGTTTGGGGTGCAGCAGTGGACGTTTTCCCTTATGAACCAAAAACTAACGACGAAGCATTTGTAAACGAATTGCGTGGTTTGCCAAGAGTAATTCTGACGCCACACGTTGGAGGTTCAACAGAAGAAGCACAAGCTAACATCGGTGAGTTTGTACCGAGTAAGTTATTGCAATTTATGAACAACGGAAGTACGTATGGTTCAGTGAATTTCCCAGAGTTGCAATTACCAGCGTTAGAAAATGCACACCGTTTGTTACATATTCACCAGAATGTACCGGGTATTTTGGCGAAAATCAACAATATATTTGCTAAATACAATGTCAATATACAAGGACAATATCTGAAAACTACCACTGAAATCGGTTATGTAATTACAGATATTTCAAAAGAATATGCTGACGAAATTGTTGAAGAATTAAAAGGAATTGACAACACGATTAAGTTTAGAATGTTGTATTAAGATGCTCAAAACAGTTTATATTTGTGCCGCGGAAGTGGCACAAATTATTTATACCCATCAATAAAGCATGATTAAGAAAATAACGATTCAAAATTTCTTTAGCTTTGGCTCTGAACAAACAATCGAATTGAATGCTGATACCAATGTTCTTGTTGGAATTAACGGAACAGGAAAATCAAATTTCATTAAGGCGATACGATTGTTGAAGGCTTATTTGAGTGCAAATGAATTTGAAAAGTTATTTATGCAAAAATGGGGGGGCTTTTCTGGTGCTTGTAATTTTATACATCCCGATGCTTCTGCGATTTACTTACATTATGAGTTTGATAAAAAAGTTGTAAAGACCTTAATCAATGATTTCGTCAAGAATGATTTACATATTGATTTTACAATAAAAAAAGTTGGAAGTTCTTATGATATTTTGGAAAGGGATACTACTTTGGAGTTTACGGATAAGTTATTAGAAGGAATAGAAATATACGACTATTTTGATACTTCTTTTGAAAGCTCAATTCGTCAATTATCGCCATATTATTCAGAAGAAAATCTTTTAAGCGACGGCAAAAATCTAACAGCTTTATTGAGCTATTTGAATGGGAATTCAGTAAAAGCTTTTGATAAACTTTTAGAAGAATTTAAAAAGATAAATCAAAATTTCAGAGAACTCGTTTTTACCACACCAGTAGCTGGAAAAAGCTTACTTTCACTGAAAGAGAAAAATTTAGATAGAGCGATTACTATTGAACATATTTCGGATGGAACTTTGAGATATTTGCTGTTGCTTTCAATCTTTTATAATCCGAAAAGAGGAAGTGTTATTTGTCTTGATGAACCAGAAATGGGGTTACACCCCGATATGATTAATGGCATTGCCAGAGGCATCAAGTATGCCGCAGAAAATGGTACGCAAATGATTATTGCTACACATTCGCCTTTATTATTAAATGCTTTTGAATTAGAAGATTTGATGATTTTTGAGAAAAATGATACTAATGAAACGATTGTAAAAAAAGTTTCAGAGGAGGATTTTCCAGAATGGGAGGGTGATTTTTTAGCTGGACAAATGTGGTTAAGAGGTAAAATCGGTGGAACGCGATGGTAGAAGTAAGCATTTTATTAGAAGGTGGCGTTCATCCTAATAGTAATGCCAGCGCCGATACTTTTGATAATAGTGAAAGACTTCGAGAGAGCTTTCATCAATTATTATCTAGAGGATTAAATAACACAGATAAGATACGGATTGAAATTGATACAAAGGCTTCTTATACTAGTGTTATAAAAGCTATTAAATCTGGAAAAGAAGTAAGTTCCAATACTTTAGCTCTTTTGGATTTAGATGGAGATGAAAGTCAAAGAGATACTAGAATCGTTCAATACGGATTGGAAGAATATAGAGATTTTGTATTTTTTATGATTCAAACAATGGAAGGTTGGATTTTGTCTCAACCTGATGCCATAGAAAAAACGTTTGTTTCTTATGATAAAATAATAGATTTGCCTATTGCTGAAAATGAACTCTTAAAAGGGCTATTGCCACAAAGTATTAGTCAACCAGATAAAGTACTAAATTCACTCTTACTAGAATATTATCAAGATGAAAGAGGAGGGAAGATAAAGAAAGTCAAATACGGAAAATTAAAGAATTCCTATCTTTTGATAGAACAACTTGATATTAATGAGTTAAGAAGGCAATTTGCTGATGTCAATAATTTACTGAACAAGATTAACGATTTAACCATAGATGCGTAAAACATACTTTACCCCCGGCCCAGCCGAATTATTCCCTACTGTTGAACAACATTATAAAGATGCCTTTGACCTGCAATTAGGGTCAATTTCACATCGTTCTGCTCAATTTCGTAGTATTTATCAGCATACAGTTGAGCAGTTGCGTATTTTGATGAATATTCCTGAATCAAATGGAATCTTTTTTACGGGTTCAGCTACCGAAATTTGGGAAAGAGTTATTCAAAATACCGTTGAACATGAAAGCTTTCATTTAGTAAATGGTTCGTTTTCAAAGAAGTTTTTCGATTTCTCGAAAGAATTAAATAAGTATGCTCATAAGCATGAAAAACCTTTTGGTGAAGGGTTTGATTATTCGGAAATTACTGTTCCTGAATATGCTGAATTAATCTGTACTACTGCTAATGAAACAGCTTCGGGAGTACAAATGCGTCCAGCCGAAATTCATAAATTGAAACGTGCTAATAAGGATAAGTTTTTGGCAGTAGATATGGTTTCTTCGGCACCGTATCCTGAACTAGATTTTAATATTATTGATACCGCTTTATTTTCTGTACAGAAATCATTCGGAATGCCCGCTGGTTTAGGCTGTTGGATTGTCAACCCTGCTATGCTTGAAAAGGCTAACCGTATGAAAACGCATGAAAATCAAATCGGTACTTATCATAGTTTGCCTTCTCTATTCAAGAATTTTGAGAAATTTGAAACACCTGAAACGCCTAATGTAATGGCTATTTATGTGTTGGGGAAAGTAGCAGAAGATATGAATAAAATCGGTATCGAAACTATCAGAAAAGAGACCGAGAAGAAAGCAAAGCTATTGTATAATTTTGCAGAAAAAGCTGAATCTTTAGAAGTTTTCGTTAAAAATCCTGAGCACCGTTCGCAGACGGTTATCGTAGTAAATGTAAAAGGTAAGTCTGCTGCTGATATTATTAAAGAAGTGCAGGCGGAGGCTAATTTTGTGATAGGTTCTGGTTATGGCGATTTCAAAACTTCTCAATTAAGAATTGCCAATTTTGCGGCAGTGAATATTGGACAAGTAGAAGCCCTCATTGAAGTCATGAAAACTAAAGTATAAAAACGATAAAGTCTTTGAATACATTCAAAGACTTTATCGTTTTATAGACCTTCCTTTTGAGTAAGACATTTTTATAATATATCAATTTTCAATCAAACCCCAAATACTATTATTCAATGGATTCAGTCGCTCAAACTTATACCTTTCGTTGGGGAATTATCGGTTGTGGAAAAATAGCCGAAAAATTTGCTGACGATTTGGTCGCTTATGTTCCTAATGCTACTTTACATGCTGTAGCTTCGCGTGATTTAGCAAGAGCCAAAGATTTTGGTGCAAAATATAATACCCACCATGCTTTTGGTAGTTATGAAGAAATGCTTAAAAGTGGTTTGATTGATGTAGTTTATATTGCTACGCCTCATGCACAGCATCATGCCAATACCTTGCTTTGTTTAGAGGCGGGGATACCTGTTCTGTGCGAAAAAGCTTTTGCCATTAGTACACAAATGGTACAAGAAATGATTGCTAAATCGCAAGAAAAAAAGCTTTTCTTGATGGAGGCTATCTGGACTAGGTTTCATCCTGCCATTAATCAAATTGAAGACATTATTAAAGCGGGTACAATAGGCGAAATCAAACATATTGTAGCTGACTTTGGCTTTTTAGCTAATTATGATGAAACTGCACGTTTGTTCAACCCAGCACTGACAGGTGGTTCTTTATACGACATTGGTATTTATCCTTTGTTTATTAGTAAGTTGTTATTGGGTAAACCCTCGCAGGTAAAAGCAGTTGCTACTTTTGCACCGACCGGTGTAGATATGAATTGCTCAGTTGCCTTAGCTTTCCCAAATGGTGCTACAGCCTCCTTGTTTTCTACTTTGGCTGCTAAAACGGATACTACTTGTACGATATATGGCACAAAAGGCAAGATATTTATTTCGGGTCGTTTTCATGAGACATTTGGCTTTACGTTGGAATTAGCTAATGAAGAACCACAAGTATTCTCGACAGAAAGAAACGGCTGGGGATATAGCTATGAAGCCATTGACGTACAACGTTGTTTAACAGAAGGAAGAATAGAAAACGACCGACTTCCTTTACAATTTAGTTTAGAATTGATGGAATTAATGTGCGAAATTAGAAGTCAAATTGGATTAAAATATCCACAGGAGTCTTAATACTACTATTCATCACATTTATGTAAAAACCTCCATGAAAAATGCTCATTTTCATGGAGGTTTTTTATTGGTGCTAACTAAAATTTAACATGGGATTATTAAGAAATATTTTCGGACCTAGTAAAGAAGAAGTCTGGGTACAATTAGAACAAGAAATTAATGCACATTATATCAAGAAGAAGAGTTTCTTGATAGATGATTCTAAGGTAGTGTTAGAACATAAAAACTGGACGATAGTCTTAGATGTCTTTCATCGTTCAACAGGCAAAAGTTCTACGCCTTATACTAGAATGCGTTGTGCTTATGTCAATAAAGATGATTTTCGTTTCAAGATTTTCAAAGAAGGTTTTTTTAATGATATAGCTAAATACTTTGGTATGCAAGATATTGAGATTGAAGATGAAATTTTTGATAACGTCTTTATATTAAAAAGTGAAAATTCAGAGCAAATCAAAGCATTGTTTAAGGATGAAAGTATCAAAAAAGATTTTCTAGCACTATCAGATTTATCACTATTTCAAGTTAGTGTTAAAGATGATGAAGGGTATTTTGGACAACATTTCCCTGAAGGAGTAGATGAGCTTTATTTAGAAGTGATGGGTATTCTCAAGGATATTGAACAACTAAAAATCATGTTTAAACTTTTTGCTGAAATCATGGATAGACTTTGTGAAATTGGTTCAGCTTATGAAACTCGCCCCGAAATAGAATTGAAGTAATGAGAAAAAACAAAACAGGGTGCCCAATGAGCACCCTGTTTTTGTTTTAATGAGTATTCAAAATTACTGAGGATTTTGTACAACAAGACCGTTAGTGTTGTTGATTTCATCCTGAGGAAGTAAGAACTGCCATCTTTTATCTCCTGCCGGAACATCCATTACACCGTTTGTATATGAAACGTTGTGGTTACCGCCATTTCTATTTAAAGAACTGTTAGTTCTTTTTAAGTCATAGAAACGGAAACCTTCACCCCAAAGTTCTACACGACGTTGTACCATGATTTCTTCAATTAAATCTGCACCTGTCTTCGTAGATTTAGTGTATTTAGGATCACGATTTACAGCCAAAGTGTATAAAGCATCCGCAGCTCCAGCATTGTTTCCTTGACGAGCTAATGCTTCTGCTTCAATCAAATACATTTCTGCTGCTCTCATGTATGGTACGTCACCAATACTTAAGTTTACGTCAGCCACTCTGAATTTTTTAGGGTGGTATTTATAACGTTGGAAAGTTGATGCTGGCAATGGGAAATCTGTAGTATTAGTTCCTGTTGGATCCCAAAGTTTCTTTCTTACGTCTGTTGCTGAAATTTTATCATACAATACAGAGTACATCACTTTTGGTGTTGATCTAATTGCAGTTGAGCTATAGTTGTTAGACATATAAGCAAAGAACGAATAGAAATAATTCGTTTGGTCAGCTACAATTCTTGATGCCCACATCCATTCACCATTTGAATAGTTGTTGAAACCACCTAGATAGTCTGTGTTTGACATCAAAGTGAACGATGCTCTTGCATCTTTAGCCATAGCAACTGCCGTCGTATAATCTTGCTGTGTTAAAGCAATACGAGCTTTAATTCCTTTTGCAACATTAGCATTAAAATGAGATTTATCTAGACGAGTATAACCTGTAAATAAAGTAATGGCTTCGTCGATATCCTTGTTTATTTGAGTATAAACTTCTGCTACAGTGCTACGTGGTGTTGCAGTAGTACCAGGAGTAAGTACTAAAGGTACACCTAGACCGCTGTTAGCAGCACCCGCTACGAATCTTTCACCAAATAATTGAACCATTTGGAAATACGCCCATGCTCTGTATGTCAATGCTTCAGCTTTGATAGCTTTTTTATCAGCGTCAGAACCTGAAGCTTTGTCAACATTCGCAATAATCATATTGGCATTACCAATAATCATATAGTAGAATGTATAATTATAGTAAGAAATAGAACTTGTTGCTGTTCTATGACTAATCCACTGATATTCAGATCTCAACCAATTGTTAGAAACGTTTGGAAATACAAGATCTTCACCTAGAATATCAATATACAGCATATTACCCGACTGTCCACCTTGTGCTTGTACAGAGAAAATCTGTGAATACATTAATCGGTGAATACCGTTTAATGCAGCCCAAGCATTTTTAGTTGTACTAAAAGCATCTACTGTAGCAACTTGGTCTGTAGGGGCTGTTTCAAGATAATTATCTTCACAAGCGGAGAAGGACATCAATGCGATTAGTCCTAATACTCCATTTTTTATAATATTTTTCATCTTTATTTTTTTAGATCAGTACCTAATTAAAATTTGATTTTTGCTCCTATAGACATTACACGGTTAAAGTTGTAAGTGTTGTCTACCGTTCCGTTGAAAGAACCAGAAACGTTCATACCTTTTCTAGCTGAGAAAAGTGCTAAGTTTTCGCCAGCGAAATAAATACTAGCTTCTTTTGCACCAATTGCAGCCAATACAGAAGTAGGCAATTTGTAGTTTAGGGTAACATTATTTAATTGTAAGTAAGATGCATCTGTTAAATATCTAGTACTTGTACCTGTCAAGTTAGTGATGTTTCCGTTATCAAAACGAGGAACTGAAGTATTGTCCCCAGATTTTTGCCAACGATTCAACGCATCTACGTGCATTGCTGTTCCGTAAGAACCTCCATGCATTAACGATTGATAAGCACTGTCATATACTTTACCACCTACTTGGAATGTGAATTGTACACCTAATGAGAAGTTTTTGTAAGATAAGTTATGTGACATCGAACCATAGAAATCAGGAATTGAAGAATATCCTGTATAACGCAAGTTAGCTTCTGAAAGAACTGTAGTAACAGTATCAGTACCAATTACTTTTCCGTTGGTTGTTAAGATATTTGTTTTATAAAGAGAAGTCCCTGTTTCTTTATCTACACCGTAGAACTCACGCATGTAGAAGTCATAAATAGAGTGACCAACGCTGTATGCTTTCGAACCTGAAATAATCAAAGCTTGGTTATCTGGCATTTTAGTGATTTTGTTTGTGAAAGTAGTTAAGTTCAATGTTGTTGAATAACTAAAATCTCCCTTCTTATAAATATCACCAACCAATTGTAGTTCAAAACCTCTATTGTAAAGATTACCAATGTTTTGGTTAACTGTAAATCCTCCAGAAGTTGTACCACCATTTGATAACGCTAAAGGCACACTGAAAATCAAGCCTGAAGTTTCACGGTTGAAGTATTCAGCAGTACCTGATAATTTACCTTTGAGCACGCTGAAATCAACACCTAGGTCAAAATTGTTAGAAGATTCCCAAGTAAGGCTATTATTAGCAATTGAACCTTGGATAAAACCTGGTTCAGCATTGTTGTTTCTACCTAAGTTATATAAAGCTTGGTAAGGATAATATCCTAAACCTCCGTCATTACCAACAATACCATAAGACGCTCTAAGTTTCAATTGATTAACCCATGATACATCGAAGAAGTCTTCTTTTTCAATATTATATGCACCACCTAATGACCAGAAGTTAGCCCATCTCACATCTTTAGCAAAACGAGAGTTACCATCTCTTCTCAAAGAAGCATTTAAGATATATTTACCGTCGAAATCATAATTAAGACGAGTAAAGTAACTTTCGATACCATAGTTATCTTCATATGAACTCACACCAAGTACTGTTGCAAAGTTGGCAAGTTCAGTAATCCCATCAACAATAATACCTGATCTACCACCATATAAATAGTTGTATTTATATGAATAGTTTTCATGACCACCAAGCAAGTTTACATGGTGTTTACCAAACGTTTTGTCAAATTCTAACAATTGGTTCCAAGTAGAGCTTGTTGTACGATAAAGATAATGGCTTGAACGACCAGCCGGAGCACCGTCACCAACGATAGGGTTGTCATACGTACGGTAATGAGTGTCCTGTAAGTCAAAGCTCAAGTTAGTAGTTGCTTTTAAACTTGGTAGAATTGTAATTGTTGCATGGGTTCTTGCACCAATCGTTCCACGAATTTGGTTACGATTGTTTAATTCATTTTCCCAGATAGCATGACGACCACTTGAAAAAGGCCTTACATCACCCATATCATAGATTTTGTTTCCGTTTGCATCTAATGTATATGAACCATCAGCTCCATGTTTGTAAACAGGATAGATAGGAGCAATAAAACGCGAATAATAGAATGGGTTAACAAAACCTGTTCCACCATCTGCCGCTGCATCAAGATTTGAACGGCTATAGCTACCATTTAAGTTTAATCCAGTTTTAAGCCATTTAGTAGCTTCTGTATTTACACTTACACGACCTGTGATTCTTTCGAAATCTGATTTCAATAAATAACCTTCTTCTTTCGTATAACCCAATGATACGAAGTAGTCAGACTTAGCAGTTCCTCCATCATAGTTGATGTTATAGTTACGTCTGCTTTTTCCTCCTTGTTGAATAGCCTTAGCCCAGTCTAAATCTTCTGGATATAATAACTGTGCATTAGGATTTAATACGCCATTTACATCAACAATTTGATTTTTAGCAACATTAAATGGATTATAAGCGAGTAAATCAGCAATACCTGAATATGATTTACCACCGTAAGTAGTAGTTAAACCTGAAGCAATACTACTAGCATCAGCTAATGGGACTTTTGCAGAACCGTACACTAATGTGTTGCGATATACCTCCCACATCAACGGGTAATATTGTTGTGCACTCACTGTTTCATATTCTGGCAATCCTCTTGAGATAATACCCGCAGAAACGTTTGCGCTGAAGTTACTACGACCTACTTTACCTTTTTTAGTAGTAATCATGATTACCCCGTTTGAACCTCTTGAACCATAAATAGCAGTTGTAGAAGCATCTTTCAATACTGACATTGTTTCAATATCATCAGGGTTTAATGTTGCTGTTGAAGCATCAAAAGGAACACCATCAACAACATAAAGAGCTGAGTTAGAGGCTGAGATAGAACCAAAACCTCTTACGCGAATTGCTGGAGCAGAACCTGGAGCACCACTACCCATTGTTGTTTGAACCCCTGGTGCAACACCAATCAAGGCATTCAGAGCGTTGGAAACTGGTCTTTTTTCAATGTCGCCCGCTTTGATTTGAGCTGAAGAACCAACGTGCATCGTTTTGTTAACAGTACCATAACCTACTACTAAAACTTCGTTTAGTAGAGCAGCGTCAGACTCTAAGCTAACATTGATAACATTTCTGCCCTCAATAGCTACTTCTGTTTTTACAAAACCTACCGAACTGATTAAAAGTTTGGCTGAACCGCCTGGAACAGCAATGGTAAATTTACCTTCTTTGTCGGTAACTGTACCTTTTGTAGTTCCTTTTACTAAAATGCTTACTCCCGGGAGAAAAGACCCGTCTTCTTTTGAGGTTACAACTCCTTTGACTCTGATTTCTTGGCTATATACGTAGCCACTAGTCAACAAGAAGATGAACAATACGATGAAACTTCGTAAAGACTTACTCATAGTTTGTCTGTGTTTTAGTTGTTGATAAATTATTTTGATGAAACAAAGGACAAACTTATTAATAAATTATTATAAAATGCAAGTGAAAATATGACAAAAGACAGAAATAAGGGTTGAAATTTAATTTTTTCTTAAAAAAGGCATAATAATGGTCTTTTTTAACCAATATTTTCTTGAATAATATACGTTTCTAAATTTCTTGGATAATTTTAATCAGTAGTTGAATTGCTTTGCAAAAATTATCTAAATGTGTACAAATATTGATAAATTGGAAGAGAATTAGACTGTATTTTTGTAACGTATTAACTATACGTTTTATTGAAAAATAACATCTTTTAGCCGTTTTAAACCTTTATTTTTTGTGAAATTTTATAAATATCAAAGGCTACTTTTTGCAAATCTATAAATTGTTCTACAATCAAAAGGGTATCATCATCTTCTTTAAAATGATGTTTCAAAGGCAAAATTTTCATGTCAGTATTGATGACATTTTGTTCATTGATTAATATCATCATTGACTCGTGTAGTAGTTTTTCAGAATTCGTAGCAATTTCTTTAAGTTTTTCCATCGCAGGAATATCTCCCGTATGTTCCATTATATACAATGCTAACGTTGCTACGTACGAAGACATCAAATGATTTAATACAGTGAATTTATGTACTTCTTTGATACTTAGTTGTTTACTTTTAGGTTCTGAAAACATCCTTTGGAAGGCAGACGCTAAATTGGCACTACGAACGTATACTTCTTTACGAATAATTTTATAAGGAATTTTATCATATCGTTGTCCGAAATAATAGGTAGTTACCTGATGATAATAGGCCAAATTGACTTCAATCATTTCTACCAAAACTGTTTTGAGTTTCTGATGTTCCCAGCTTGGTAAGAACACATGGCTAGCTACATAAGCGATACTTCCGCCAATGATGGTATCATAGACTCTTTCAATGAAAATTGCTCTGCTTCCCATTCCTAGGAAATCGTATAGAATCAGGATAAACGGAGTCATGAATAATACACTGACTACATAGTTTTTACGTTGAAAGCTATACGCACCCAACATGCAGATTAATAAGATAGCAAAAAGTGCGGAACCATCTTCCACCCAAGCAAGGATACTCATGCCTACAATGGCACCGATAATAGTACCAATCAAGCGGTGATAATTTCGTTCTTTGGTTAAGCTAAAAGCTGGTTTCATGATGACCATAATCGTCAGCAAAATCCAGTTGCTATGTAGAAAATTATAGGACTGGGCAATGATAAAGCCAATCAGCATTACGACGGCCACCCTGATAGCATGGCGAAAAATCTCTGATTTTAGTGCGAGATTCTCTTTGAATAAACCAAAGTCATATTCTTCATGAGAGATAAAATAAGCTGATTGGGTCTGACTTTTTGTAAGTTTTCTTGCTTTTCTATCTTTAAAATGCCCGTTGATTTTCTTGATTCTATGATAAATATTTTCAACATTTACTTCTATATTTTTTAAAGCCTGCACACCAGTTTCTTTAAATTCACTGCCGTATTCTCCTCTTTCTAGGGCTTCAATTTCCAGTTTTAAATCCCTGATTTCACGTGGTAAGCGGAGCGAAATTTGTGGTTTTGCATCAGCTTTTAGCGCATATCCTACCTCCTCTAATTGGTCAGACATGTGTAATAATACAACCTCAAATTGTTTTAAAATACCTATTTCATCAAATTGTTTATGAAGGGTTTGATAGCTATAAAAGGTAGACATAATTTGTTCGAACAAGTCCATCACATCTACAAAAACGATTACTAAAAAACGCCCTTGTTGGGTAGACTCCCGAACAATTTCTCGGCTTTTAAAAAGCAAATCACGCACAGCATTTTGCTTTTCATTCACTAATACTTGGCATTCTAGTAGTTTTTTATAATTCTCGTCATAATCCATTCCTTCTTTATAAAAACCTGCTTTGATTCTCATAAAATGAGAGACCTCAATTACGCAATCACCTAATGACTGTTGGGCTAGTCGATAAGGCATAATTTTATACAAAGATATACTGAGGGCAGAGTACCACAACCCTCCACCTGCAATATAAGCTGTGTAGAGTAGGATGTCTGTAATAGAACGAATATCACCAATGCCTAACGTCATGACTAACAAGGCCGCAGTACCAATGGATGCAATACGGTTTCCATATACGTATAGCATGGAAAACAGAAAGCTAAAGCTTAGGATAATAAAGCCTAGTGCGTATACGGAAATATTGGCGAAGCCTGTGAGTAAAGAGACAATAGAAACGACGAGCGTAGTAACCAACATCGCATTGCGACGATGGGTAATAGGACCGGGGGTATCGGCAATACTGGCACATAAAGCACCTAAGGAAACCGTAATGCCTATTTGTAATAAACCAAACTGAGATAAAATTAAGCTAGGAACCAACGCACCAAAAGTAATTCTGAGTCCGTCACCGAAGTAGGAACTCAAGACAAAATTCTTGATTTCATTGGTTGTTTGTTGTGTTTTTGAGGTCATGTCTTGCTACTTATTAAGTGATTTAGCGAGTGGTAGCTTTTCATTAAAAGAGTCGATTAAATAATGCTAAGGCTCTTATTTTTCGTTTTTATGCTACAATCCTAAAGTCTCAAAATCAGTTTTTGTAAAAATAGATAAAATATTCAAGAATCTATCACTAACATTGATACTTGCATTTTGATTATGCCATACATTTGATATATTGCTTTAAAATACTAACCTCGCTTCCGAAAGACCATGAATAAGAAATCTATCATACTCATTTGCTTCATTGTTTTTAAGTTTATCCTTCAATATAATTTAATCCATCCTATTTATGATTTACACCGAGATGAGTATCTGCATCTCGACCAAGCACACCATTTAGCATGGGGATATTTATCAGTTCCGCCCGTTACTTCTTGGTTTTCGTATATCATTTTGCAATTGGGCAATGGTATATTTTGGGTGAAGTTTTTTCCTGCTCTATTTGGTGTATTAACCATGGTAGTAGTCTGGAAAGCCATTGAAGCGTTAAAAGGAGGTATTTTCGCCCTGATTTTAGGGGCTTGTGCTGTTACTTTTTCTGTCATCCTACGAATAAATACCCTTTATCAGCCCAATTCTTTAGATATTCTTTGTTGGACTTTCTTGTATTTTTCCTTATTAAAGTATTTTATCACCACCCAAAACAAATGGGTGTGGATTGCGGCTGTTACTTTTGCATTTGGCTTCTTGAATAAGTACAATATTGTATTTTTATTGATAGGTTTTATTCCTGCTTTGGTATTGAGTCCCCATCGGAAAGTATTCAAAAATCCACATTTATACATTGCCGTATTCATTGCGTTTTTGCTCGTACTTCCTAATTTAATTTGGCAGGTAAATAACAATTACCCTGTTTTCCATCATTTGGCTTTGCTTAAAAAATATCAATTGGTCAATGTCAGTAGAGTAGGTTTTCTCAAAGAACAGCTATTCTTTTTTACTACTTCACTCTTTGTGCTTATAGCCGCACTTATTTCTTTTTTTAGGTATAAACCCTTTAAAGCGTATCGAGTGTTCTTTTGGGCCTTTGTGTTTACCTTATCAACCTTTGTTTATTTACAAGCGAAGGATTATTATGCCATTGGTTTATACCCAATTTTATTGTCCTTCGGCTCAGTATACCTAGAAAATGTATTGAACGAAGGCTGGAAAATATACCTTCGTCCAGTAGCAATTTTGATTATTCTGTTACTGTTTATACCGATGTACAGAATTGCATTTCCGAATGTTACACCCACTGAAATACAAGGAAAATTAGCTAGTTATAAAAAGTTTGGGATGCTAAGATGGGAGGATGGTAGAGACCATACGATGCCACAAGATTTTGCAGATATGCTAAGCTGGAAAGAACTAGCACAAAAAGTAGATAGTGTTTATGTGGGTATCGCAGACAAAGAACATACTCTGGTACTTTGTGATAATTATGGACAAGCGGGTGCTATCAATTATTATTCAACATTCCCAAATATCGGAGCTGTTACTGTCAATGCTGATTATATCAATTGGTATCCGCCTCTGGATAAAGTTGAAATTAAGAACATCATTTTGATACAATTTGCCGACGATGATGATAAAAACCGTGAAAAAGAAAGACCGCTTTTCCAAGCGGTATCATTAACGGGCAAACTAGAAAATCCTTTTGCCCGAGAATATGGAACGAGTATCTATTTGCTAAAAGATGCCAAAGTTCCAATCAATCATTTTTTGATTGAAGATATCAAAGAGGAAATGAAAGATTGGAATGATTAACGAAGGGCTGACAACGTAACATCAATAATATCTTGATAAACAGCCTTATTAGCCCCCGACTTTGCGGCAACTCTGATGCCTGAAATGGTATTGAACAGGAAGCTGGCTAAGGCTCTTGCATCATTTTGGTTGGTAATTTCACCCAAATCTTGCCCTTTTTTTACAAGATTATAGAAAGCCTCTTCTATGTCTTGCATATTGTCTTTGACTATTTTATGAATCTCTGGGTCGTGGGGTGCTAGCTCTATCGTACTGTTTGTCATAAAACAGCCTTTGCTACAAATTGGATTAAGGCTATCATTCGCAAGCATTTCTAAGAGCTGCTGGATGGTTTGTAGGGGACTGACAGATTGTTTTACCATATCAATCAAGCCTCCTGCCGCTTGTTTTCTATATTGTTCTAAGGCTGAAATATACAACTGATGTTTATCCCCAAAAGTATCATAGATGCTCGAACGACTTAGTCCCAAAGAATCTACCACATCCTGCATCGAAGCGCCATTATATCCCTTAAACCAAAACAAATCTATTGCTTTGTCTAAGATTTCTATTTCATTAAATTCCTTTGTCCTTGCCATGATATTGATCGTTTTAAAATAATACGAATAGCTTTGCCGAATAATTTCAAGCAAAGCTATTTAAACGGAATGAACATTCCAAATATAATCAAAAAAATTAGATTGCTACTGGATTTACCAATAAACCACCATCAACAACAAGTTCGGTACCAGTAATGAACGAAGAATCAGAAGAAGCTAAGAATACTACCGCTTTACCAATTTCGCTTGACTGTCCGAAACGATTCAATAGGATTTTCTTGCCTAATATTTCGCCAAAACCAGCTACTTCTTCATGTCCTAAACCTAATTTTCCGTAAAGTGGTGTTTCAACAGGACCAGGAGAAATAGCATTTACACGTATTTTTCTTGGAGCTAATTCAGTAGCAAATACTCTATTGAATGCTAAGATAGTCGCTTTACTACCAGCATACACACTAGAATTTGGCATACCAACATGGGCATTGATAGAAGTGTTGAATACAATTGAAGCACCGTCGTTTAAAATGGGTAAGAATTTTTGTAATGTAAAGAATACACCTTTTACGTTAACATCCATAATGGTATCATAATGTTCTTCAGAGGCAGATTCTAAAGGAGCAAAAGCCGCAATACCAGCATTCAAGAAAATAATATCAACTTTACCATAAGTAGCTTTTACTTCTTCAACCAATTTATCAATCGATTTCAAATCTGCTTGGTCTGCCACGATTGCCTTTGCATTAAGCTCAGTAGCGGCGGTTTCAAGGGTTACTTTATTTCTGCCTGTAATAATTACTGTAGCACCTTCTGACACTAATTCTTGAGCTGCTGCATATCCGATTCCGCTGTTACCTCCTGTAACGATGGCGATTTTATTTGATAATTTGTTCATTTTTTTTGTTGTTTTAAATTCCAGAATCCATATCTGGAATGTTTGTTCCGTAAAGGTAATATATTTGGAACGAACATTCCAAATAAAATTGAAAAAAAGATGAAAAATATTTTTCCACCTCTTTTTTTATATTATAAAATGCTTATTCCTGAACGGTAAGAGCCATTAAACCAATGATAACATCATTGCAAAGAGAGATTACTTGAATAGATTTAATCGGTTTTAGAAGAATCGGGAATTGATAAACGTTGGCCGCTCCGCCATCAATCGCCATATTACTAAAACCTTTGATACTGCTATACTTTGGATTTTCTTTGATAAATTCTCCTGTTTTTAATAATAGGCGAGGAGGGCGTTCTGCTTTTGAATATTTAAAAGCCTTGCCATCATAAAAATAGTCTTGCTCAATGGGCCACCAATTGTTCGGATTGTGTAATTCAAAAGAAGTCTGTTCTCCGCTTTCATAGTGAACAACTACTTTACCGTTTATCATCTGGCTTTGCATAGGATTGGTAGTACCAGCCATCAATAAATGCATCGCATGACCTTGTATTTTTTGTTTAGGACGTATATGCAATGTATCTGGAAAATTATCCCATTTACTAGCAAAAGCAATATTCACCTGATTCGTATCAGCGGGCGTAGCAAATGGAATTTGTTGATAATGAATGAATCCATTTTGTTGTTTTGCTTTTTGACGAAGACCTGAGTCATCAATAATTGCTTCCACCAAGGGGTAACACCAATTACCAATACCTTGAACGGGCAATTGCAACGTAGCACTTTGTGGGCGAGGAGACAAGTACTTGTTTTTGAAAATACGAGTTACCTTATCATTGAATGAACTACTTAAATCTATCGAATGATATACATTGCTTTTTATGCTTTCCTCAGGGTTTATTGTAGCCTGTTCTATTTTAGGTATTGCTCGTTTTGAGACATTGTTCACGGCCTTATTTTCTTCAAATAACACTTTCACTAAAAATGCTTTACCTTTTAATGCCTTTATTTCAAGGATTGGCTCATTATTACCGTTTTGTGTCCATGCATATTTTACAGGTTTTCCATTAAGTACAACAGACTTTACTTTTTGGTATTCCGTTGAAATCCTTAATATTAGTTCAGACGATTTATTCCAAAAAGTTTTAATGTCGTATTCATATAGTTTAGCGTTTTTCTTGAGGTTAAATTCAATGTCAGCCGTTTTTAGCTTGGCATAAGCCCATTCATTGGGAAGTCCGGGTTCAATCAATAGTTTTCCTTCTAACAACTGCGGTCTAATTCCGAACAAACCTTCTACTAAGCTTCTGCCAGCCATACCTATGCCGTCGCCAAAGTCTCTATACAGTTCGCCTCTGATGGCATCCAAACTTGATAGTTGCTCAAATCCACCCGGCGAAGCAGAAGTATAAAGACTTTCGATGATGGTGTTACGCCAAATTTCATAGGCTAAGTTTTTATTACCCGCTTGCCAACAAGCTAATGAAGTATGGAGGTTTTCGCCCAATGCTACATTGTTGATACTCCATGTGTAAGGTTGCCAGTTGGTAGTACTCAACTGATAAAAATTTTGCTTAAGTTCAGGGATGCGGAAAGGAATATGAGGAATATTTTTTTCAACATATTCAGTCATCTGATATTGTTGTTTGGGCGAAGCTGCTTGTGCATCAATGGCATGATAGATGGTCCAAAGCCCCGCAGAAGGGTGTACGGATTGCAGGCCCAAAGCATCTTTGTATTCAGCAAAACAGCCTGTTTCATCTAGCCAAAGTTTTTCTTGTAACGCTTTATAAATCTTATCGGCTTCGTCTTGATACGGCTTCCCATTTTCACCCAACAATTTAGCTAATAAAGTGGCTGAACGAAATGCTCGATAATTGTAAGCAGTAGAGTGGGTAACACCACCGCCACTATATTGCAAAGCGTCACTAGCCCAAATGCAACAATAAGCATCATAAAGCCCGTCGTCATCAGCGTCGAAATTATGTTTTTCCCAAGAGAGGTGTTTTTTGATAACTGGCCACATCTCACGTAAATAGGTAGTATCGCCCGTCCAATTGAAATGATTTAAGAGTTGGTCGATATACACCAAATTCATATCATAATGGTGTGCCCGAATATCACCATTCGGGTTTCTGCAAATGTATCCTTCTGTAAAAATACCTTTTCCAATTTTTTCGACTTGGCGAGCTAAGTGCATAGCAGAATCAGGTGAAGAATCGGCTAATGGAAAAGCTTCACCCACTTGTGATTTGGCATAAGCAGAAAAGTGCGTTTTCGCTCTGTCGTGTTGCCCCATTACATCAGCGATATAAGGTCCACGCCAAGCAGGCAAACGCATACGCCAAGCCACGGCACCGTGCATGTAAGTAGGACTATCCCAAATGGCATCCGCCGCTAAACTTAGGGCTTGTCCCATAGGATTTAGCAACGTATCTGGTGTTTGAATTTGGACAGTATTAACAATTTTTTGACGAAGTATTTCATTCTGTTTGACAAATGCAGGAATCGCTGAATAGCCAAACCCCACCTTTCCTTTTTGAATATAGAGGTATTGTTCTGTGTTTTTTAAATCACCAATACCTGCCAAACATGGATTTGAAACTTTATTACGATAAGAATTTACGTCTAAAGGAGATTTTTGGGTGACTGCATCTGTGATAGATAAAGTATAATTGTCAGGAAATAGCCCTGCTACCACTTGGGTAGAATCCTTTGGTAAATATTGTATGCTAAAGGAGTTTTTAACGATGTTGATTTTATTGTTATTACAGTTTTCTGCTTTTAAATAAAAGCTACTCTCAGGGTCTGCCCCAATATCACCATCTCTTGAAAACTTTTTCCCCGTAATTCCTCCAAACAAAACAGTAAGTTGCGTATGCTTGGGTTTGTTTCCTTCAATATGATAAGCTATTAATAGGGCTTCTTGTGAATAAGTAGCTGTTACTTTTAATTCCAAAGTAGCATCACCCAATAATTCATCTTGAATTTTATAGAGCATCGCTCCGTCTTGATACACCGTTTGTATCTTTTGTGCTTCCGAAAGCCATTTGCTTTTTGTACCATTTAACAAGCCAATTTTGCAGTTTCCGCCCATGCCGGGTAAGTACAAAGCAAACTCTGGAAAATCGCCAGCTTCTACCCTAAAAGCAGAATTGCCACCATATAAAGCTCGGTTGAATTTCTGTTTAGGATTTACACAAACAAAACCATTCCCGTTGAAGGGTTTATAATGAAGATTTTTAACGACTGCATTTGTTTGTGCAATAATTTTAAATGAGGTTACTAAGAAGAAGACTAAGAATAGTACTTTTTTCATGAGTTACTAGTATTAAGAGGAGTTGTGGACTTATGTTATAAAACTAACGTCGGTATTTATTTACTCAATATTCCAAAGATTTGAGCAATTGACCCTCTTGTTCACTCATGTCTTTTTCCGTGGTCTGTGGCACACAGAACACAGTGGGAGAGGTGTTCTGTGTGCCACAGACCACGGAGTTAGTAGAGGTAGTATTTATTGGTAACCCTCGCGGTTACCGTTTGAGTTTATGCTTCATTTAAAGTCAATTCCTTGCTGTCCTATTTTCTGTGATAATGATTATCTTTATTGAGTTATTTTTGACTTTCTCCAACACTTTTCAGTATATTCACAGTTACTTTCTTATTTTTCTACTGTTACTGCTTCCTATTTTCTTTCGTCTTTACGAAACAAAGAATAATTGATATAAAGTGAATTTCCTTATCGGCCCAAGACTGTGGCTTGAATTATCTCTACCCGACTTTTTTTAATGTAGTGTCAAACGCACATGAATTAAGACCCACATAGAACAAAATAACTATCAGATCAAGAATATTTACGATTATGTCAAACGAGCATTCGCAACTTTATCTTAGTGCCAAAAAAGTATGGAATACAGTGGTAAAAGAAGAGCCTGGATACCCACTCGAATTAAAATTAAAGTTAGAATTACATAAGCAACTCCTTAATCTCTTTCAGCCGGGGATTTATTACTATTATGTCTTTAATATTTTTCAAGCAGACTTTGATTTTGTAAGTCCGGGCGTTACCAACGTGCTAGGCTATATGCCCGAAGAAATGGATATTCACTTTTTCTTAGACATAATACATCCCGACGATAAACCTTACTTTTTGCAATTTGAACAACGAATTACAGAATTTTTCAAGGATTTGCCGTTTGAGAAAATATCAAAATACAAAATGCAGTACGACCTTAGGATGCGTACTAAAGACAATCGCTATGTACGACTGCTACACCAAGCGGTGCAAATAGATTTTGACGAAACGAACTATTATCGTACGTTGGACGTAGACACCGATATTTCGCATATAAAACAAGACGGCGTTCCTTCGTTTTCTATCATAGGACTTGACGGAGAGCCATCATACTATAATATTACTGAAACCAATACGCTTACGTTATCTAATACCCCGTTTACACCAAGAGAAAGAGAAATTTTAAAAATGATTGTAGAAAATAAAAGCAGTAAAGAAATAGCCGATAGGCTTTTTATAAGCTTGCATACAGTAAGTACACATCGCAAAAATCTACTAAAAAAAGCTAATTGTAAAACGCCTGTGGAGTTAGTAGGCAAAGCGTTGCAGGAGGGGTGGGTATGAGTTATTCGTTTTCGGCAACCGCAAGGGTTGCCGCTACTCTCGCTTGACACTCTGACGTAGTGTTTCACTACGTCAGAGTGTCAAGCGTTCTTAGAACGCAACGTCTAGTGGTATGTAGCTTATACAGTTTGTGGACATACGAACTTCGACAAAAGTTATTTGATGCAGTCTTTTATCAATGCGTCATATATAACTTTTGAAACTGTCTTGTCGTTAAGATAACCCTCAATACCGTGTCTATTAGAAGTTTGATTGTCAACATCACTTTTATTTTCTATTTGTGGTTGAATATTAAAATAAGTTTTGTCTAATGGATTTAATGCTACGACATCTCGATCATCAAAAGCATTGAACCATCCATTTTTTACACAATCAGGCATTTTAATTGGAGTTTTTAAATATTTTTTTACTGATTTTAGCCCAAGTGGAGAACCTATTGTAATGTATTTACAAACATTCAATTCAGTGGAATCTCTTAAAATATTATAACTTATTATTGTCCCTAATGAGTGTCCAACTACTACATAAGGTTCATTGCTAATCTGATTTTTTACAACTGTATTGATTGCATTTTTAATATTTGGCATGGTTAAGTATAAGTAAACGTCATAAGTAAATTGTTTAATTGATAATTCTCCCAATTTACCAGTATTATCCAAGGTTCTTAAAATTGCTTGTATCCAATTCCAATTTAAAGGCCCTTTTTTGACTATTTCTTGGGAGCTATTTTTCTCAATGTCTTCTTCTGTTATTTTTGCATTTGATGCCAGTTCTAAAAGAAAATCGTTGAAAAATTTGGCATCCTTGTTGTCTAAATCGCTACCTTTTTTAATTATATTTTCCATTGGTTGATTTAAAGAAAAAACCAATTCATCTAATATGTCACCATAATACGGGAAGTAAATATTTTCTTCAAGAATTGGAATTGAAAGCCCTGATTTAGCTAACCCAACTTTGAAAGTGTCTATCCACTGTTTCCTAAGTGCTATTGGGTCTTTACGACCTTGGGCTCGTCCATGAATAAATATTAATTTCATTGTAAAATATTTTCTGTGAATAGATTTATGATAGATTCTGTAACTTTTTTATCGAAAGTTGTCCATAGGTTTGGAACTAAATAATTAGATGCTTCTCTAATTTTGGGATGTAAGAATTCCTCAAATTTTTGTCGATATGCCCAACCTAATGAAAGCATAGGACAAAATGGAGCAAGCCTTCTTCTTTCAATTCCAATCTTATCAGCCAACATAGCTACATCAAATGGCATACTATCACTTTCTTCTCTCATATATCTATAAACTGATTTAACATCCTTAATTTTTCCAGCTTGGCGATAGGCATAAACAGCATATAAGCCCAAAGACGGGTCAAGTGATTTTTCTCTTCTTAAAAAACTACCAGCATTATTATGATTCATTCGTCCATTTTCATCAAATTCCTTATTAAAAGTACTTTGATAGTCAAATCCTTCGTTTGCTGAACTTGCTATAAACGCCCTGACAAAATTTATTTCTTTTTCATTTCGTTTAAATTCTTCGTATTTATCATTGTTTCTACTTGGTGTGTAATTTACAGTCAATAATTGGTTCTCATTAAACACAAGCGTTCCAATATATCCTTTTAAAATTGCTATTGGTATTGAATTTCCATTTCTTAAAATAATTAGTGCAGATGTTATTTGGTCATCATTATAAATTCTAATTTGCTGTTTGTTATTTTCAAAAAAAAATTCTTTTCTATTCCCATTTACAATTACATCTTGAATTTCATTACCGACAATAGTAAAGCCAGTTTTAGTTTCAAAACTTTCTCTACCTTTTGAATCAAAAATTCTTTCAGAATTAGATATTAAATTTGATTTAATATTATAAGGATCAATTGAACTAGGAAAAGATCCCAAATCTTCAAGTATAGATTTAAAACTATTATTACCTAAATCGTTTAAACCGAATTCTAAATCCCTTTGTATTTTTTCGTACAAATCTGATTCAAAAAATTTTCCACTTTTTACTTCTTTATTTGTTTTTAAAAGAATCTTTTTTGCTTCATCATCTGAAAAACTTGCTAATTTCGGTTTGGGATTTTGATGCTGAATTCTAATTTCAGGGTTTTGAGTTAGAGTAATTTTTATTTCGCTTGCTTTTTTTGAAACAACTGATTTTAATGGATATTCAATGTTGATTGTGTCTATATGCCAATCCGCATTATTTAAGCTTTTATAGTTTTGGTCAACCTGCAAATGTGATAAATCATAATAATTTGTCAGCCAACTACCCGATGCCTTTTGAGAGTAAATTAAATTTGGATAGTCTCCTTTCAGAATTTCAATTATTGACTGAGTAAATAGTCCAAATTTTTTAGAACTTTTTTTGCTATTAAATTCATTTGCAGGACTTCCCGGTCTAGTAGCATAAAGCAAATCAATTGCACAATCTTCATTTGTATCATCAAGAATAGGAAATATTACTGAGCCATTTCCTGTAAATTGAATTTCAGTTGGTAAAATTCTGCAAGCATCAGAAACAAATACTATATATGGAATTCCTGATGTTCTTGCATTGTCAACCGAACCTGTTAAATTAATTGATTCATTAGGATTGTTTTGGGCATTTGATAATAGCCAAACTTCTTGGTTAGGACCTTTAAGTATTCCATGTCCTGAGAAAAAAACTATAAGTTGTTCACAAATTTTTTCTTCAATAATTGTATTGATTTGATTGAAAATATCAGACTGTGAAACTACTTTATTATCATCGTCAGCAAATAAATAAGTTTCATAACCTTGCGTTTTTGCCCAATCATTAAATTCAACTGCACCTGAAACTGCTGCTTTTAAAGGCGTCAAACCTTTGACATTATTGATTCCTATACTTATTACATATTTCATGGTTTTTTTATTTAGGTCATTGATAGTCAATTTGTTAGATTGTACTAATCTAGTAAATATCTTTACATTAAAATTTTTCTTAAAAGTAAATAATTAAGGTTAACTATTAATGTTGTTTAGGTACTTGATTAAAATAAATTAACTTTAATGCCATAATCTGCCAGTACCAACAATCCCGCACAACTTACCAAAACCTCACATACTTCCCAAATTATCATACGATAAATTTCCCAAAACTTATTATACGGTAATACTAGCCCGTTCCATCCCGCACAAACCGTGCTAAATCGCACATAAATTACATTTTGTATTTTGTTTAATTGATTGATAATCAATCAATTAGTGTTTGGCATTGTCTTTGGAATACTATTGGCAAATCTAACAGTATTATGGACAAAGAAATTTCTCAAAACCTTATTAATCAACGAAAATCTAAAAAGTGGCTTATCGGTTTGTTGCTTGTGTCAGCGTTAATTGCGATACTCTACTTTTTTAGAAATTCTCTTCAATCTTCTTTGGAAGCTTCAAAAATCAGAACGGCTGTTGCTGAAATGGGCAGTATCGAAAATACCTTAACGGCATCGGGCGAAGTAATCCCTGCTTTTGAACAAACCATTACTAGTCCGATAAAGGCAAGCATTAAAAAAGTGTTTTTTACGACTGGTGCATCATTAAAAGCTGGTCAGCCTATCATGGATTTAGATAAATCGCTGACGATGATAGAGCTGGAGAAACTAAAAGACCAACTGGCTTTAAAGCAAAATAGCATTGGAAAGTTGAAGATGGATTTAGATAAAAAAATCTATGATGCAGACATCAGCGATAAAATAAAATCCTTAACTATTAATCGCTTGAGAGCAGATTTGGAAGACACCAAGCGCTTGCTAAAAGTAGGAGGGAGAACCCAAGAGGACGTAACCAAAGCCGAAAATTTGTTGAAGATTGCAGAACTAGAAAAAGCACAATTAGAAAACGAACTGAATTATCACCGAAAGTCTGTTGGAGCAAATGTGCGAGAGTCTGAACTAAATGCTGAAATAGAAAGCAAGAATTTGAAAGAACTTCAACACAAAATCACAATGGCAGATATCATTGCCGACCGTTCAGGCGTGCTTACTTGGGTAAACGACAAAATCGGTTCAGCCGTCAACGAAGGTGAAATGTTAGCCAAATTAGCTGATTTAGGCAGTTTTAGAATAGAAGGTTCTTGTTCAGATACCTATTCCGACCAATTGAAAATAGGGATGCCTGTGATTGTAAAAATCAATGAAGTGTCACTACGTGGCATGGTGGTACAAATAAAACCTTCGGTAGCCAATGGCATCGTGCAGTTTTCAGTTGCTTTAGAGGACAACAAACACGCTTCGCTTCGTCCCAATATGAAGGTGGAGGTTTTTATGGTTACCAATCGCATTGGTAATGCGGTTCGAGTAGCGAATGGCCCTGCGTTTAATGGTAAAAGAAAAACCTTTGTATTTGTATTAGAAAAAGGAATTGCCAAGAGGAGAGAGGTAGAAATTGGGCTTTCGAACTTTGATTTTGTAGAGATAAAAAGTGGTATTCAAGCAGGCGAAAAAGTAATTATTTCAGATTTGAGCAAGTTTGAGCATTTGAACGAAATTAAAATTGAGCAATAATGAAAAACACTTTACGATACATCTTATTGTTTATCAGCAATTTATCATTGGCTCAGCAAACTCAATTAAGCTTAGATGAAGCCGTGCAAATGGCCAAAGATAAATCTATTGCTGCTAAACAAGCATCCACGCAAAAGGAAACTGACTTCTGGCGATTCAAATCATTTCAAGCTGATTTTAAACCGCAATTGAGTTTAAGTGGTGCATTGCCAAGTTTTACGCGTTCGTTTATTCAAGTGCTTCAACCTGATGGAACAGTCGCTTTTCAGTCGGTTTCTAATAATAATTCAACCTTAACGCTATCGCTTAGCCAAAGTATTGCTAAAACAGGAGGAACGATTTATGTACAAAAGCAACTTCAACGCTTTGATGATTTCGAGAGAAATACAACGCTTTATAATGGGATACCTGTAGCATTTGGATTGACGCAACCGCTTTTTAGGTTCAATGCCATGAAATGGGATAAACAGATAGAGCCTTTAAAATATTCAGAAAGCCAACAGCTATTTTTGGAGTCTTTAGAAAAAGTATCCTTGAATGTGAGTAGTTACTATTTTGATTTATTGATTGCACAGGTCAATTTACAAATTGCCGAGAAGAATAGGAGTAATAACGATACGCTGTATAAAATTGCATCGAAAAGGCTAGAGTTGGGCAAGATTTCAGAGAATGATATTCTTCAATTACGTTTATCAGTGCTGAATGCTCAGAAAGATTTAGCCTCTGCCAAGCAACAAGCGGAGGTAGCTATGCTACAATTGAAATCATACATTGGATATAGGGAAAGTACAAAATTAGACCTTGATATTCCTTTTCAGATTAAGGTCTTTGAGATTGATGCACAAAGAGCTATCAGAGAGGCCTTGAATAGTCGCTCGGATGCAATTGCCTTTCGCCGTAGAATCTTGGAATCTGAACGAGATTTGAACAAGGCTAAAAGTGAAAATGGTTTGAATGCTTCTTTGAATGTAGCGTTTGGTTTGTCTAATCGTGGAGCAAGACCTTTGGATATTTATAAAAATGCTCAAGACCGTGAGTTCGTCGAAATACAGTTTACTTTGCCGATTATGGATTGGGGAAGGTCTAAGGCTCGTACTGAAACAGCTAAAGCCAATTTACAATTGACACAGCAAAGTGTAGAGCAAGATAAACTGACTTTTGAGCAACAGATTTATACACAAGTAACGCTTTTTGAAATGCTTCAAAAGCAAGTGAAACTCACCGCAGAAACAGATGAAATAGCCAATAAAAGGTATCAGATTGCCCAAGATAGGTACATTCTGGCAGATTTGAGCATCACAGATTTGAGCATAGCCTTGCAAGAAAAAGATCGCGCCAAAAGAGATTATATCATTGCCCTAAGGGACTATTGGCAAGCATATTATACATTACGTTATTATACTTTATACGATTTTGAACAAAACGAATCTTTAAATCTTAGAAAATAATCATGATTAAACTAACCAACATCGAGAAAGTCTATCAGACTAGTAATATTGAAACATTGGCATTGAACAATATCAATATAGACATTAAAAAAGGAGAATTTGTCTCTATTATGGGGCCATCGGGTTGTGGCAAAAGTACGTTGTTGAACATCATGGGTTTATTAGATGAGCCTTCGACAGGCACAATTGCCATTGATAGTAAACCTGTAGAAAAATTCACGGATAAGGATTTGGCTTTTCTACGCAACCAGAAAATAGGGTTTATCTTTCAGAGCTTTCACCTTATCAACGACTTGTCGATTTTAGATAATGTTGAAATTCCTTTGCTATACCGTACTTCAACCAGCAAAAGTCGTAGAGATGCAGCGAAAGAGGCTTTAGAAAAAGTAGGATTGAGCAACAGGATGAAACACTTTCCCAATCAGCTTTCAGGAGGACAAAAACAGCGTGTTGCCATTGCCAGAGCCATTGTCGGAAACCCTGAAATCATTTTAGCAGATGAGCCAACAGGAAATTTGGATAGTGCGATGGGGAACGAAATATTGAATATTCTTTTACAGCTGAATGCCGCAGGCAGTACCATTGTAATGGTTACGCACGATGAAAACATGGCCAAGAAAACGCACCGTTTAATTCGTCTTTTTGATGGCTCGCAAGTATCTTAATTTAACCTCTAAAATATAAAAATCATGCTGTTCAATTATATTAAAATTGCATGGAAAGTCCTGCTTAGGCATCCATTTTATACGTTTATTACGCTGTTTGGTATTACGCTCACGCTAACGGTGCTGATGGTCATTACTTCTTTCCTAGACCATTTGGTGGGAAGTCATTATCCTGAAAACAAACGAGATAGGTCGCTGTATATCATGAATGTAGCTTTATACGATTCTGCCAAAACGTCTATGAATGGAGGGGCTCTCTCTTATGATTTCATCAAAACACATATCAAGCCTTTGAAAACACCTGAAAATGTAGGGTTTTCAACCATGATAAGTTCGGCTAATTCGTATTTGAATGGTCGCAGAATTAAGGTTAGTACAAAATACTGTGATCCTAATTTTTGGGAAGTAACCGATTATGAATTTTTGGAAGGAAAGCCTTTTAATCATCAAAATATTGCTAATGGCGACCATGTTGTTGTGATTACTGATGCCATGAAAAAGCAGTATTTTGAAGATGAAACGGCATCGGCCATTGGAAAAATGATAGAAGTGGATAATGAAAAATTTAAAGTAATTGGGGTTGTTAAATCGGCACCTGTTACTCGATTTATGACTTTCTCTGATGTGTTTTTCCCTTATAATCTGCCTAAAAGTAATTATCAATCAAAGAGCATACAAGGTAATTTTACGGTGATTATCTTGGCAAAAGACAAAAGCGATTTTGTTGAAATCCAAAAAGAGTTTGATGCATCAGTGAATAAAATACCTTTACCCATACAGTCTTTTGGGAATAAGTTTGATATTATCGACGTGAAAGCACAGCCTTATGTAGATACTGTGTTATACAGCCTTTTGAGAAACGGTAAGGAGATTTATATATACATCATCATAAGTTTTATTGTGTTGATGTTAATGGGGTTGCCCGCTATCAATCTAGTGAATTTGAATGTGAGTAGAATCATGGAAAGAGCTTCTGAGATAGGCATCCGCAAGGCTTTTGGTGCACCCTCTAGCTCGCTTGCTTGGCAGTTTATCATTGAGAATATTTTTATTACGATGATTGGTGGAGGTTTCGCTTTGACACTCACGGCTATTATTATTGCTATTTTCAATCAAAGTGGTTTAATTCTTTATGCTGACCTAACGATTAATTTTAGTGTATTCGGTGTGAGTTTATTGGTTTGTTTGATTTTCGGATTACTCTCAGGCGTAGTACCAGCCATCAGAATGTCAAAAATGAAAGTTATAGACGCACTGAAAAGCTCTTAAGAGGCTATCGGCTATCGGATTTCAGCTATCGGCTGTTTGGTTTTTAGCTTTGAGCAATGAGCGATGAGATTTTTGATTCGACAAATAACAAGAATCACTAACTCACAACACACTCATTCACAACTAAAAACAATCACTAAATCACTCATTCACTAATTCACAACTGATATGTTACAGCATTTATTTAAACTCATTTGGAACAAAAAAAAGACCCACACTTTATTGATGGTCGAAATTTGGATTTCCTTTCTTGTGCTTTTTGGAGTGATGACACTCATTAGCTATAATTTTAAAAATTATTTAGAGCCAATCGGTTTTCAATACGATAATATATGGGCTTTAGAACTCTCGACAAACCAAGATACTACTGCTGTTAAAGAAAAGTTAAATAGCATCTATCAGAAAATAAAGTCGTATCCAGAAGTAGAAATAGCGACTAGGATGTCTAATAATTCTCCTTTCTCCTTTAGTCAGCATAATGGAGGGATTTCATATAAAAAGAATAATACGAATGGGGATTATTACTTTACGGATGAAAATTTTGCAAAAACATTAAACCTCAAAATCCTGCAAGGCAGTTGGTATAAAAAAGCTGATGCAGTGGCTAAATTTAAGGCCGTAGTGATTAATAAAAAAACGCAAGAGAATTTATTTGGCGACATAAACCCCATTGGAAAAGTATTGGGCGAAGACCAGAAAATAGTTGGTGTGGTTGATAATTTTAAAGCCAAGGGAGAATTTACCAATAATGAACCTTGTATCTTTACTTTAATCGATGATAAATACCAATACTCGAAAGTGCTTATCAAAATAAAACCGGGAACAGATGCTAATTTTGAGGCAAAACTAGTCAAAGATATTGGTGCAATCGCTAAAGAATGGACAACTGAAGTAAGTTATCTTACAGACCAACGAAAAAACCAACATAATTTAGCACTAGTTCCTGTGATAATTTTTCTAATCATTACGGTGTTTCTATTAGTGAATGTAGCGATGGGACTGTTTGGCATTTTGAATTTAAATATTGCCAAACGCCGTGAAGAAATAGGTGTACGGAGGGCGATGGGAGCTACTGAAGGCAATGTTAAAATTCAATTTGTAGGCGAAATGTGGGTAATTGCCACTTTCGGAATGTTGATAGGAATATTGTTTGCCGTACAGTTTCCTTTGATGAATGTGTTTGATTTAAAAGCAAGTATCTATTGGATGGCAATCGGACTTTCTATTGTTATCTTATATGGCATCGTAACGCTTTGTGCTTATTACCCAAGCCGCCAAGCCGCCAAAATTCAACCAGCAATGGCTCTGCATGAACAGTAAATTAGCTGTTAGCCGTGAGCTATGAGTTTTGAGCCATGAGATTTTTAAGAGTTTAAAGCTTATAATTCATTGGTTTACTCATTTATCAAAGCTCGTAGCTCAACGCTCACAGCTCAAAAATATGAATAATAGAATTTAGCTTTGAGTAGTGAGTTATGAGAATTCAATCGTTTAACGCTCAATGCTCATAGCATTTCTCATATCTCATTGCTCAAAGAAAGCTAAAATAAAAAAGCTCAAGGCTCAAAGCTCATTGCTCACAGCTTAAAAACATGAACAAAATATTAGTCATAGATGATGATATAGCCGTACAGACATCCCTTTCGTTGATGCTTCGGCAAGAAGGCTTTCAGGTGAAGACGACCTCTTCACCTGTTTTGGCGATGGATATTATCGAAGAATTTCAACCACATTTAATTATACTAGACCTTAACTTCTCGATTGAAACTTCTGGAGACGAAGGAATAAAGGCCTTAAAAATTATCCGTGGCACTTTTCCTGATATTGCCATTATTTTGTTGACAGGTTGGGGAACTATCAATTTGGCTGTTGAAGGAATGAAATTGGGGGCTAAGGATTTTATGACTAAACCGTGGCAGAACGATTATATCATCCAGTCGATTAACACGATTTTAAATCTTTCTCAGCAAAAAGTACAATCGCTCAATCGTAAAAAGTTAGACCAACAGTACCAGTTTGAGCACATCGTGGGCGAAGACCCAAAGCTATTAGAAATCCTTGAAACGATTGGTAGAGTAGGTATTACTGATGCTCCCGTATTGATTACAGGCGAAAGCGGCACAGGGAAAGAATTGATTGCAGAGGCCATTCATCAAAATAGTAAAAGAAAAAACAAGCCTTTTATTAAAGTAAATTTAGGAGGTGTTTCGGCTAGTTTATTTGAAAGTGAATTGTTTGGACATATACGTGGAGCTTTTACAGATGCTAAATCCGATAGGATAGGGCGTTTTGAACTGGCCAATAAAGGCACAATATTCTTAGATGAAATCGGAGATTTAGATTTATCAAGTCAGGTGAAATTATTAAGGGTATTGCAAGATAGAACCTTTGAACCACTGGGAAGCAGCAAAAGCAAGACAGTAGATGTAAGAGTCATCTGTGCAACTAATCGTAATTTGGAAGAAATGGTGGCGAACAATACTTTCAGGGAAGATTTATTTTATCGAATCAATCTTATCTCAGTAAAATTGCCCGCTTTACGAGAAAGACCTGATGACATTGCTTCACTGGCTATCTATTTTGTCAATAATCTCAAAACTATTTACGAACGCCCCTATTTAACAATAGCTCCTAAAGCGATCAATTGGTTGAAATCTTTACCTTTACCAGGGAATATACGTCAACTGAAAAATTTAGTTGAAAAAACAATTTTACTCACGCCTAAAGATGAACTAGCGATTGAGGATTTTCAAAAGAATATTTCTATTAATACCATACAAGCGAACAAGAATACGCTACCAGAAGTTGGGACGATGACTTTGGATGAAATAGAATTGTTAATGATTCAAAGAGCAATGGCTTTTCATCAAAACAAAATATCAAAAGTAGCTCGTTCGCTAGGCATTACACGCTTTGCTTTGTACAGAAGGCTGGAAAAATTTAATATACCTTTTGTGGAGTAATTGTGAATGAGTGAGTTGTGAGTTAGTGATTTATTTCATTTAGGGGCAAATTTATGACTGATTATTACATAATTATAAAATAATCAACTAAAAACTCGCTAATTCACAATTCACTAACTCACAACTCATAAAAAATCATTCACTAACTCACTAACTCACAACTATTCATTTGTCCTTAAAAGTAAAATATATCATTTTTGTTACGCTCATTCATGCCGTTATTATCTTTTTAACGTTTCGGCTTTTGAATGAAAACAAACTCTATTTTATCCTTTCTGAATTATTGGTGCTTGCCTCATTAATCATTGCTGTGCAGTTGTATCAAGACTTTATACAACCGCTAAAATTCTTGTTGATGGGTGCAGAGGCTATTAAAGACCAAGATTTTGCGGTGAAATTCAAACCTGTAGGCAAGTACGAAATGGATGAACTGATAGCAGTGTATAATGCCATGATAGACCAACTCCGACAAGAACGCTTACAGGTAGTTGAACAGCATTTTTTTCTGGAAAAACTCATTCAGGCTTCGCCAATAGCGATTATCATTTTAGACTTTGATGGCAATATCGTTAAGACCAATCCAAAAGCACAAGAGCTTTTTTCTTTGCCTGAATATTTACCAAATACTTTACCATTAAGTCAGATTCCTCATCCCATTATTCCATATTTACTATTATTAGAAAATAAAGAAGCCCAAACTGTCCAATTAAATGGCTTGGCTACTTATAAAATACAGCGTTCATTTTTTATGGATAGGGGCTTTGCTCGCCCATTTCTACTGATTGAAGAATTGACCACTGAAATTCTAGCGACTGAAAAGAAGGCTTATGGCAAGGTAATCAGAATGATGGCTCATGAAGTCAACAATTCAATAGGAGCTGTAAACTCTATTCTGGAAGTAACCAAAAAATATATTGAAGAAGAAGATTTATCAAATGCCTTAAGAGTAGCTACCGAACGCAACGACCGTTTGAATCTTTTCATGAGGCGTTTTGCTGATATTGTCCGTCTGCCTTTGCCTAATAAAGAAGAAAGGAATATCGCTAGCCTTGTAAAAAATACTGTACAATTGATGCGCCTGCAAATAGAGCAAAAGGGTATCTTGATAATTAGTAATTATAAGGGAGAGGGAAAACTTGTTTTAATAGATGTTGGCCAAATAGAGCAAGTATTAGTGAATGTATTAAAAAATGCTATTGAAGCTTGTGAAGGGAGTAGCGATGAAACCATTGCTATCAATGTTGATGAGAAACAAATTGTGATTGCGAATAATGGAAAGCCCATTCCAAAAGCCATTGAACAGCAATTGTTTACGCCATTCTTTAGCGATAAACCAGAAGGGCAAGGTATAGGATTAATGCTTTGCAGAGAGATACTGAATAATCATGGCTTCAATTTTTCTTTACAAACCAAACCTGACGGTTGGACAGCATTTGTAATTGAATATCGTTTGTAACATATCAACAAAAACCTTGTAAAAAACAAAGAGGGCAAAATCATTAAGATTTTGCCCTCTTATAATATTGAAGAAAAGCGAAAATTATTTCGCCAAAGCAGCTTTAAGATTTTCATCTAAAGCAGCTAAGAATTCTTCAGTATATAAATAATGCTCGCCATGATTCACTTTATTTCCGTGAATACAAACTGCTAAGTCTTTAGTCATTTTACCAGATTCAACTGTTTCAACACAAACTTTTTCTAACGTTTGGCAGAAGTTGATTAACTCTTGGTTATCATCTAATTTACCACGGAATTCCAAACCACGAGTCCAAGCGAAGATAGAAGCAATTGGGTTCGTTGAAGTTGGTTTTCCTTTTTGGTGGTCACGGTAGTGACGAGTAACAGTACCATGTGCTGCTTCAGCTTCCATTGTTTTTCCGTCTGGAGTAATCAATACTGAAGTCATCAAACCTAATGAACCGAAACCTTGTGCAACTGTATCAGACTGAACGTCTCCATCGTAGTTTTTACAAGCCCAAACGAAATTACCATTCCACTTCAATGCCGAAGCTACCATGTCATCAATCAAACGGTGTTCGTAAACAATACCTGCTTCAACGAATTTCGCTTTGTAATCTGCTTGGTAAATTTCTTCGAAAATATCTTTGAAACGACCATCGTATTTTTTCAAGATGGTGTTTTTAGTAGATAAATATAAAGGCCATCCTTTGCTTAATGCCATGTTGAAACATGAGTGAGCAAAACCTCGGATAGACTCGTCAGTGTTATACATTGTTAAAGCTACACCGTCGTTTTTGAAGTTGAATACTTCAAAAGTTTGTGGTTCAGAACCATCTTCAGGTGTGAAAGTAACTGTTAATTTACCTTTTCCTTTTGTTAAGAAGTCAGTAGCACGGTATTGGTCACCAAAAGCGTGACGACCAATCATGATTGGAGCTGTCCAGTTTGGTACTAATCTTGGAACGTTAGAACAAACGATTGGCTCACGGAAAACAGTACCATCCAAAATATTACGAATTGTTCCGTTTGGCGATTTCCACATTTGTTTCAAGCCGAACTCTTCAACACGTTGTTCGTCTGGAGTGATTGTAGCACATTTGATACCAACACCATATTCTTTGATAGCATTTGCTGCATCAATCGTAACTTGGTCATTAGTTTCGTCACGGTATTCCATTCCTAAATCGTAGTATTTAATATCTACATCTAAGTAAGGAGTAATCAACTTATCCTTAATGAATTTCCAGATAATTCGAGTCATTTCGTCGCCATCTAATTCAACGACAGGGTTCGCAACTTTAATTTTTTCCATTGTGAAATATGCTAATTGGGAATTTTGAACTTTAATTGTTTGAATTAATTCAAATTTCTTTTATTTAAAGAATGATTTTGGGGCAAAGGTAATCAATGAATTAATACGGAATGTGTTTTGTTTCTCTAAATTCTATATAGATTGGCTAAGGCTTGAAAAAAATACAATTTTAAGTGCCTGAAAATAAAAATATTGGAAAATAGGGTTGTTAATAAAACTAACATTCAGTTGTTTGATAAAAATACATCATTACTGCTTATAAATACCTCTAGAAAAAGCCTTTTAACCAAAATAGTAATAAAGGCTTTGAAAAGAATAACAATTAATCTACTTACTTTGTATTTTAATTAAAGCAAAATGATATTAATCAATAGTATTTGTGGAAGTCAGAAAAATAAATCCTAACGATACTTGGTCAATCCGACAAAGCGTAATGTGGCCAGATAAACCACTAGCTTATGTGCAATTAGAAGAAGATGAAAGAGGGGTGCATTTTGGAGTATTCGAAAATACTGAATTGCTTTCTGTTGTATCCTTATTTTTAGAAGAAGAAAATGCCCAGTTTAGAAAATTTGCTACAAAAGTAGCTCATCAAGGCAAAGGTTATGGTTCTGTATTACTTCAAGCACTGATTGAAGAATGCGAAAAACAACATATAAAGAATCTCTGGTGTAATGCCAGAGTAAGTGCTTATCCGTTTTATCAAAAATTTGGTTTTGAAATCGTGTCGGAAACTTGGACAAAAGATGGAATTGAGTTTGTGAAGATGAGTAGAACATTTTAATCTTTACGACACCAGTGGGAATCGAACCCACATCAAGCGTTTATGTTTTGAGTAAAACACTGAAAACCCAAATTTAATTTTAATTAAAAATGACTGATTATATATTAAGAATTGATTGTACCGACGAAAAGGGACTTGTTCATAAAATTACAGGAGTACTTTTTTTTAATAACCTTAATATTGAACGTACCGACGAGTTTGTAGATGTTGATAACAATCTTTTTTTCATGCGTGTAGCTTTTTCTGGCGACTGCGACCCAGAAAGAATTGAAGATGGACTAAGAGGAATTTTGCCAAGTACTGCCAATATCGACCTTACGACCAAACAAGTAAAAGATGTAGTAGTATTGGTTACCAAAGAACATCACTGCCTTTCAGATTTATTGATTAGAAATGAATTCAACGATTTGCCATTTAATATTTTAGCAGTCATTGGCAATCATGAAGTATTACGTCCGCTTACAGAAAAATTTAATATACCATTTCATCATGTGCCAGCGGAGGGAATTACCCGTGCTGAACATGAGAAACAGATAGAGGAGGTAGTGACAAGCTACTCGCCAGACTATCTGATTCTTGCCAAGTTTATGCGTATCCTCACGCCAGAATTTACCAAGAAGTTCAGTAAGAAAGTTGTCAATATTCATCATTCGTTCTTGCCTGCTTTTATAGGGGCTAATCCCTATAAACAAGCACACCACAGAGGTGTAAAAATTATTGGTGCAACAGCGCATTTTGTAACAGATGATTTAGATGAAGGACCAATTATTTTTCAAGACATCACAAGGGTAGACCACACCAAAAATGCCTTAGAGATGGCTCAGGCGGGACGGGATGTAGAGAAAATAGTATTGGCCAAAGCCTTGAAATTTGTTTTTGAAGATCGTGTGTTTATTCATGGCAACAAGACGATTATTTTTGAGTAAAAAGTTAAATCAAACTACATTGAAATTATCAATCATCGTAGCCGTTGCTGAAAACGGCGTTATCGGGCACAATAATCAACTAATTTGGCGATTGCCCGAAGATTTAAAGATGTTCAAACGACTTACAACTGGGCATCCAGTGATTATGGGGCGTAAAACCTTTGAATCTATCGGTAAACCTTTGCCAAATCGTACTTCCATTATCATTACCAGAGACCAAGATTTTCAAGTGGAAGGCTGTATAACCGTTCATTCTTTGGAAGATGCTATTGAAGCAGCTAGTGAGATAGAAGATAACGAAACATTTATCATTGGTGGTGCAGAGATTTATCGTCTGTCCTTGCCTTTTGCAGATAAAATTTATCTGACAGAAGTGCATCATGCTTTTGAAGGAGATACTTTTTTCCCATCCATTGATAAAAATATTTGGGAAGAGGTAAGTAGGATAGACCATGAAACCGACGAGAAGCATTTGTATAGATACTCTTTTGTGGAATTGGAGAAATAATTTGAAAATTTGAAGATGTGTTGATTTGAAAATTAGGATTTAAATTTTCGTGCGTTAACATTCTTCAAAATTTTCTTTAGACTAAACGAATATTTTAAATGATACAAATAGCGGACAAAGCCATTGATATTCAAGCTTGTATAGATGCAGCACAGTCAGAACGTGCGGGAGCAGTGGATGTATTTATCGGAACTGTCAGAAATCATAATAATGCCAAAGAAGTAGTAAGACTCATCTTTGAAACGTATGATACGATGGCTGTCAAAAAAATGCAAGAATTAGCCGACCAAGCCAAAGGAAAATGGGAGATTGAAAAAATTGTAATGATACATCGCAAAGGAACGTTAGAAATTGGTGATGTGGCCGTGGTAATTGCTGTTTCCACACCACATCGAGCTGCATCTTTTGAAGCTTGCCAATGGCTAATCGATACCCTGAAACAAGTAGTACCTATCTGGAAAAGAGAGGTTTATAAAGATGGTGAAGAGTGGCTAGAAGCCCATCCCTGATTTATAAAATCATCAGGTTACAACCGCGAATATCTGAATTGTCAAATCTGCCTAATACCCTAAATTGTCCAGTGTCAGGGATAAATGAGCCTAGATCTTTGGTTTCAATAAATGAGCAAGAGTCTACATTGGCCAAATCAATTACATTGATGCCTCCTCGGGTTTGATGTTCAACATTAAAAGGGTCGTTTACATCTCTTAATAAGATTTTCATCGAAGGAGGTAAATCAAAAATACCCTCGCCAAAAGAATATCCTTGCGATAATAATTCGGTCATGCCATATTCTGAATGAATTTTATCGACATAAAAGGCATTCGTCAGTATTTCATGTACTTCTTCGCGGAGCAATTCTTTTCTTCGTCCTTTCATACCGCCTGTTTCCATTACTGTTAAGTGTTGAAATGTTTGAAGAAAAGATAAGTCTAAGCCCGCTTCGGCAAAATCTAGTAAGCCAAAGGTCACCCCGATTAATAATATTTTTTTAGAAGAATCCTCTGAGGCAATTCTTTTTAAGGTAGTTGCTAGTTCGTTGTAATTATTGAGATAAAACCCTGAATCTGGCGATTTACTTTGTTTGATAAAATGCTCAACCATATATACCAAAGAAGAATTGTTTCGCTCAAGATAGGAAGGGAGCAATGCCAGAATTTGAAATTCGGAGAGTTTACCATAGAATTTTTCAAAAATCTGCTCGGCAATTTGCAAATAGAAATCAGGGTCGGCTACCAAGTGTCTTGATGTATTTTGCCCTGTCGTTCCGCTACTTTCAAAAATTACTTTTGGCTGTACTTCACCACTGAGGATGGTCTGAGTTTTGAAAAATTCAATCGGTAAAAATGGAATGTCTTTGATTGACTCAACCTTTGATACATCAACTTGTAGATATTTTAAGTACTTTGCATAAGTAACGTTATTGTGAGCTTGAAAACGGAAAATGTTTAGTGCCAAGTCATCAAAATTTTGTGTATTTACGTTGAGTACGCTTGCTTTTAATTGTGCTGATGTTATCATTTTGGGGTCGATTCGTGAAATCAATCTAATATCGTTCTGCAAAATTAAGCAAATCATTAACTTTACAGAACAATAAAACAACAAGGAAGCGAGGAAAATCGTTATACCGTTAAAATGTTTTTAAATGCTATGAGAAAGAACTTATACATCTTTAGTTTTTTAGTGCTTATGTTTTCTTGTACGGGCGTACCAGATTTTAGTAATATACCCAGTATTTCATATAATAATGTTCGTATTATCACTACAGAGAAACCAACTCAATTAGGGGTGACTAAAAAAGACTCTGTGATTATTTCTATTAACTTTCAAGATGGTGATGGTGACTTAGGATTTAATGCTCAGGAATTTGCAGCTTTGCAAAAAAAATATGGGTTAGATGTCAGAACTTTCTTGATTGATTTATATGTAAAAAAGAATGGCAAGTTCGTATTGAGCGACCCTAGTGTGAAATTTGGAGGGAATATATTATTCCATTTAAAAGATGGTACTAAGGCTGGTCCTATCGAAGGCGTTGTAGATTATTCTGTCAATTTTGAATACCTTAACTTCGCAGGGATACCTAATCTAACGGGTAAAAAGGATACAGTGAAGTTTGAAGTGACCATTAAAGACAGGGCGATGAACACAAGTAATACTACTGAAACCCCTGAGGTTGTTATTTTTAATAAATAGAATCAGTTATAAAATATTACGCTCAAAATTGGCATGGCTTCGGTCATGCCAATTTTGTTTTAGCTTAATCAAGCTTTCTAACAGCCTTTTCCTCTATTTTTTTTATCTTTGACAATAACATAGAAAGCTTTTATATTTTGTATAAAAAACATTCCAAAAATCAACCAATCAACAACCAAGCCCCATAATATTCGTGAAAAAACTGCTTTATATTGCCTTCATCATTATTTACGCTGTGAATACTCCAGTGTTTGCACAAAAAAAGAAAGTTAGCTTAGAAGATATTTGGACTAAATATACTTTCAACCAAAAACAAGTAGAAAATGTCAATTGGATGAAAGATGGTGCATTTTATACTGCCCTTGATAATGGCAAAGTTATCAAATATCAAGTGACAGATGGTGCGGCGGTAGAGACCATCTTTAATGAAGCAGTAAGTGTAGAAAATCTAGGAAAAAAAATAGTAATAGATGACTACGCACTTTCTGCAGATGAACAAAAATTATTGATAAGTACAGAATCAGAGCCTATTTATCGACGTAGTTCGAAAGAAGAAAATTTTGTATATGATTTGAAAACAAAGAAACTTGTTCAACTTTCTAGCGGAGGGAAACAAATGTTTGCTACTTTTTCTCCTGACGGTTCTAAAGTAGCTTTTGTGCGTCAAAACAACTTATTTATCGTAGATTTAAGTACTATGACAGAGCAGAAAATTACGAATGATGGAAAATGGAATCATATTATCAATGGTGCTTGCGACTGGGTTTATGAAGAAGAATTCTCTTTTGCTCGTGCCTTTCAATGGTCACCCGATAGCAAGAAAATAGCCTATTATACTTTTGATGAGAGCAATGTACCAGAATATAATTTGCAAATGTGGGGTAAATTATATCCTACAGATTACCGTTATAAGTACCCAAAAGCAGGAGAAGCAAATTCTAAAGTAGCTATTTCGGTGTATCACCTGAATGAAGTAAAAAGCACTAAAATGGATATTGGTTACGATACTGATATTTATGTGCCAAGGATTCGCTGGACACAGGATGCTAATGTGTTGTCTATCACAAAAATGAATCGTTTACAAAACCATTTGGATATTCTTCACGCTGATGCTTTAACGGGTAATACTAAAGTAATCCATACAGAAGAAAGTAGAACCTATGTAGATGTTGAACATTTTGCGGATGATTTAACGTATTTGTCTGACGGGAAATCATTCATTGCATCTTCGGAAAAAGACGGTTTCAAACACCTTTATCATTATGATATTACGGGTAAATTGATACAGCAAATCACCACTGGTAAATGGGAAGTAGATGATTTTTATGGGATTGATGAAAAAACAAAAACACTTTACTTTACGTCTACCGAATTATCTAATACCGAACGCCAATTATTTAGTATTTCTTTAGATGGGAAAAACAAAAAACAGCTTTCGCAAGAGAAGGGAATGAATAGTGCTAATTTCAGCAATGATTTTAAATACTACATCCTCAATCATTCGGCGGCGAATAGTCCAGTAAAGGTAAGTTTACACAAAGCTCTCTCGGGACAGTTAGTAAAAGTGTTAGAAGACAATGCTGAACTAAGAAAAACCCTTGAAACTTATGATTTAGCCAAAAAGGAGTTTATGACCATCACAACATCTGAAAACATTGAGTTGAACGCATGGATGATTAAGCCTACTAATTTTGACCCTAAGAAAAAATATCCAGTATTTATGTTTCTATATGGTGGACCGGGAAGTCAGCAGGTATTAAATCAGTTTGATAGTTTTAATTCATTTTGGTATCAGCATTTAGCTCAGAAAGGATACATCGTTGCTTGTGTAGATAACCGTGGTACTGGTGGAAAAGGAGCAGATTTTAAGAAATGTACTTACCTGAACTTAGGAAAACTAGAAGTAAAAGACCAAATAGAAGCTGCAAAATATTGGGGAAATTTACCTTATGTAGATAAAACTAGAATCGGGATTCAAGGATGGAGTTATGGTGGATATATGTCATCAAATTGTTTGTTCCAAGGTGCTGATTATTTCAAAGCAGCCATTGCTGTTGCTCCAGTTACGAACTGGCGTTTTTATGATAGTATTTATACTGAAAGATTCTTAAGAACTCCTCAGGAAAATGCAAAGGGCTATGATGAAAACTCGCCTGTTACCTATGCTAAAAACTTAAAAGGGAATTTTCTATTAGTACATGGAACGGGAGATGATAACGTACATTTTCAGAATTCAATAGCCCTAGAAGAAGCGTTGATTAAGGCTAATAAACAGTTTCAATCGTTTTATTATCCAAACAAGAATCATGGTATTTATGGAGGTAACACTCGTTTCCACCTTTATACAATGATGACTAATTTTATTGAGAAGAATTTATAAGGGCTATGGGCTATCGGTCTTCGGCTTTTGGCTGTCGGTGACCTAATAATTATTCCTAGCGAGTGACTTAAGTCACTCGCTAGGAATAAAGAATTTATTATACCTTTTAATCATTCGCATCACCATGAACCTTCGTTTTTTACTACTAGTAGCCTGTCTACTTTGCCTGCATAATACTTTTGCCCAAAATATTACTAGTCCCGAAGAACAAGGACAAATAAAGCAAGTGATAGCCGATGAGGCTAACTATTTTAATGCAAGGAATTTTGAAAAATGGAGCCTTTGTTTTCGACAAACAGCACAAACCTATTGGGCTGAGGTAGATAAAGAATTAACAGCACAACAAGAAAATTGGGATAATATCAGCAAGTTTGTTATTACTTATTTCGGTCAGAACCCTAAAGTGACTAAGGCAAGTTATACCAGAGAGAATTTTAATTTTAGAAAAGTAAATCCAACCTATGTATGGCTTAGTTTCGACCAAACAAAAATCACAGACGGTAAAAAGGTAGCAACCAAAGAGCTGAGGATAATGGAATTGATAAAAGGCGAGTGGAAAATCGTAAACCGAACAGGCTTTTCAGTCAATACCGAGAAAAAAGAAGAAACAGCTAAAACAGATAAAAACTGGAAAACCGAAGTGCTTGATAAGGCGGAGAAAAAGTTGAAAGAGACAAAACCGACTAAACAGTAGCACGACTTTACAAGTCGTGTAATTAAAAAGGGCAAATTCATTCAAAATGAATTTGCCCTTTTTAATAGCCAAAGCCTTTAACTAAATCACAGGCGTAGCAAATATTTTAACGTCCTCTACTGTAATTAATTCATTACACATAATGACTAATCTCTCGACAACGTTTCTTAATTCACGAACATTCCCTGTCCAAGGTAAAGTTTGTAAATACTCCATGGCTTCTTTTTCAATTTGCTTAGTTGGTTGTCCATATTCATCGGCCACATCATTAAGAAATTTATCTACTAACAAAGGAATATCATCTGGGCGTTGTTTAAGTGGGGGTACATATATCGGAATCACACTTAAACGGTGATACAAATCTTCACGGAAACGTCCTTCTGCAATTTCTACTTGTAAATTCTTATTGGTCGCTGCAAAAACACGCACATTGATTTTGATTTCCTTATCACCACCTACTCGCGTAATTTTATGTTCTTGTAAAGCCCTCAGCACTTTTGATTGTGCCGAAAGCGACATATCACCAATTTCATCTAAGAATAGTGTTCCGCCATCTGCTTGTTCAAACTTGCCAATTCTTTGTTTAACGGCAGAAGTAAAAGAGCCTTTTTCATGACCGAACAATTCTGATTCGATTAATTCAGCAGGAATGGCAGCACAGTTTACTTCAATCAAAGGCATTCCTACTCTATTACTTTTTTCATGCAGACGCTTCGCAACCATTTCCTTACCCGCCCCGTTAGGACCAGTAATTAATACACGCGCCTCAGTCGGCCCCACACGGTCTGCAATATCTTTTACTTTTTGAATAGCGACAGATTCTCCAACAATTTCATTCAATCGGTAAACTTTTTTCTTCAAAACTTTTGTTTCTATGATCATTTTACCGCGCTCTACTGCATTTCTTACAGTTACTAAAAGACGATTCAGATCAGGCGGTTTAGATATAAAATCGAAGGCTCCACGTTTAGTGGCTTCTACTGCAGTTTCTACATTTCCAAAAGCCGAAATCATGATGAATTGTGTGGAACGTCCCAATTCTGTTGCTTTTTGAAGTAGCTCTAGTCCATCGATTTTAGGCATACGAATATCGCAAAGCACCACATCATAGTCGTTTTGCTTGAACATCTCTAGTCCTTGTTCACCGTCGTTTGCTTCGTCAATATTATAGCCTTCATACTCTAGTATGTCTCGCAGAGCACCTCGAATCGCTTTTTCATCGTCAATAATTAATAATTTCGCCATGAATTGGAATTGGGGATTTTGTGCAGCTTCAATTTTAAGGTATTTATGCTGTGAATTTAAGAAGTAATCATTAAAAATACTTAATTTTATCCTCTTTACTTTGCTCTTTCTACCAAATTTATAATGAAAAAAGCAAAATTTGCATCAAGAATTAAATTTGGCTCATAGTTTTACCATATTTTTTTGCTTCAATTAAATTCAATTCCTCTCGGTTAAGTAATCATTTATTGAAATAGACGCTCATTTTTACTTTAGGTCACCTAGCCGACAATGCGATTGTTTGGATATTTCCAAATTTGTGATGTAATCAACATCATAAAACAATGAAATCGCTTCTCATCATTTTCTCAAGTATTGCTTTACTAAGTTCATGTGTCAAAAATATTGAACTCATTCCAGTAAATAATGTACAGCCTCCTGAAATAAAAGAAGGAAAAGAATTAGCTACAGGTATGTTTTCAAATGGTGCGCATGCAGTTTCAGGGACAGTTAAGATCATTAGCGATAGCAATAACGCTGACAAGAAATATTTATCCTTTGAAAACTTTAAAACTGAACAAGGACCAGACCTATACATTTATCTAGCCGAGGATACTCGTTCAACCAATTTCGTAACCGTAGTAAAACTTGATAAAACAGGTACGTTTGTATTGGATGTTCCACAGGAGGCTAAGCTTGATAAACAGAAATACGTATTGGTTTGGTGTCGGCAATTTAGTGTATTGTTTGGAAGTGCCAAGTTGTTATAGTGAAATTTTTAAATGAAATAATTAAATTCAAGCATAATGAAAAAAATATTTGTATGTTTATTGTTGAGTCTTGTCTGTATCAAAGGTTTTGCTCAAGGCTATGATACGTCTTATAAAACAGCCGATTTGGCTTTAGCTACAGGAACAGGATTTTCTCCGGCACTATCATATACTCAAATGTTTGGTATCGGCAAATCTTATCGTTTCAAAATAGGATATGGAGTACGATTAACGTCTTTTTTTGCGAATGATATTCAGTTACGAACAGCTCCCGCAAGCCTAACCTCGGGTACATCCAATTTTGCAGCATTAGTATCAGATGATATTGTAGCAAATATTGATACCTTTAGTATAAAAAAAGTACAAGCTAACGCATTAAATCTTACTATTAATTTACAATACGCCCTTACTCAAAAATTAGAAGTTGGTATCAATATAGATGCTATTGGCTTTAGTTTTGGTACTAAGCAGTCAGGCGATTTAATTGCCAAGGCTTCAAAGCGAAAGTTCAATGATGGTACTGTCGTTTCAGAGGCTAAACCAACTAATTTTAATCTATTATTAGTAAGCGATTCAGACAAAGGTAGTTTAAACTCAGAATTATTTCTGCGCTATTTGGTAAATAATACAATAGGTATACGGGGTGGTTTAAGTTTCTTTTTTGTCGAATATACTTCCGATAAAAAAGTATCTGTAGCCAACCAAGAAAACGACCGATGGCGCTATAAAAGCCTTTTGCCAATGGTGGCAATTTCCTATAAATTTTAGAAGTTATGAAAAAAATCTTAATCTGTTTGCTCTTCGTAAATATCAGCACCTTTGCACAACAATGGAAACCCGTAACCGCAGGGGTCACATTTAAAATAAAAATGTTAGGCTCTACCATCAATGGTAAATTCAGAGGATTTTCAGGAGTGTTGAAATTCGATGCAAATGATTTAAATAATGCAAGTTTGGTGGCTTCTGTAGAGGCGTCTACGTTGGATACCGACAATAATATCCGCAACAGACATTTGAAGGAAAAGGAAGATTTTTTTAATGTAGCTAAATATCCATCCATTAAAATGAAATCTACAAAGATTGAAAAATTCGGCAATGACTTTGTCGGATATTTTGATTTGACGATTAAAGAAACTACCAAAAATGTCAAAATACCATTTACATTCAAACAGGAAGGGAACAATGCTACCTTTTTAGGAAGTACCACCATTAACAGGAGAGAGTGGGCTGTAGGAGGAGGAACGCTTGGCATGAGTGAGGATGTGACATTTACAATTTTAGTCAATGCCGTGGTTCAGTAACTAGAAAATGTTTACAAATTATTGCTTTCAATTCACATAAAACTATAAAAAGATGCTCCAAAAAATTAACATTGAGATTATCAAACAGCTTGCTGATTTGATGGAGAGTTTAGAAAACGAAGTGTATAAAGATAATCTTGCCCCCTTGCATTATCATTCAGTTGGACAACACGTAAGGCATATTACTGAATTTTACTTATGTCTTTTAAAAGGGTACGAAACAGGAATGGTAAACTATGATGCCCGTGAACGAGATTTACGCATAGAAAGGGATAAGGGTTTTGCTTTGGAAGTATTAGAGAATGTAGCCAATCGCTTGGATTTTTACCAGCACGATAGAACATTAACCCTTCAATCTGCATTCGGTTTAGAACAGGCAATGGATATTTCAAGTAGCTTTTTTCGCGAACTTACTTACCTGATAGAACATACTATTCATCATCTGGCGATTATCAAAATTGGGTTGAATGAAGTGTATCCAACTATTCAAATTTCCTCTGACTTTGGTGTAGCTCATTCTACCATTAAACATCGCAAAATGGCTGAAGCCTAAAACAGATTAAAATTTCATGTAAATCAATACCAACTCATTTATTAAAAATGTGTGTACTTACTTATTTGCCTAATAAAAATGGTTTTTTCTTGACCAATAATCGAGACGAAGCCCTTGCACGCCCCAAAGCGATACCTCCAAGGAAGTATGTTATCAGTGGCAAACAGGTTTTTTTCCCGAAAGATGCACAAGCTGGGGGTACTTGGTTCGCCACTTCTGATGACTTTACGCTTTGCTTATTAAACGGAGCATTTGAAAAACATCAGCACAATCCTCCTTATAAACAAAGTAGAGGGCAGGTGATTCTGGATTTTTTCAAGTTTAATTCGACGGATGACTTTTTGGCACAATACGAATTTGAAGGAATAGAAAATTTTACTTTGATAGTTATTCATAACGACAATGAAAATATAAAGCTATGCGAATTTCGTTGGGATGGCAAAGTTTTACATCATGCTCAGAAAGATGCGAGTAAGGCACACATTTGGTCATCGGCTACCTTGTATAGTGATGAAATCAGACATCAGCGAGAGCAATGGTTTGATGATTTTCAAGGTAAACATCCTAATTATAGTCCTGAACAAATAATTGATTTTCACCTCTATGGAGGAACAGGCGACGAGGAGAATGATATGCGTATAAACAGGGAAAATCTGTTAGTAACACAATGTGTGTTTCAAGTAGTAAAACAAAATCAATATTTATCTTTCTCTTTTCATGATTTGCTTTCTGAACAAGCGTTGAAGTATAGAGTATTGTAAGGTATTGATGCTTGTTTTTAGTACCTTACTTGCAAGACACTAACTGTGCGTATCTTTGCATTGTATAATGTAAGCTCAAGAAAATTAGTAATGAATACAAAATATTTAATGGTTGCTAGTGCTGTAGTGATGGGACTGATTGGTATCTCATGCACATTTTTCCCACAAGAAATTATTGCTTCTATAAGTGGGAGTGAAACTACATTTCCTGTTTTAATCTTACAAGTACTTGGGGCATTATATCTGGGTTTTGCCATGATGAACTGGATGGCTAAAACCGTTTTAATCGGTGGAATTTATGCTCGACCATTAGCAATGGGTAATTTAATGCATTTTGCTATTGCAGGCATTGCTTTATTAAAAGCAGCAATGCAATATACTGCTCTTTCTTACCTATGGTTTATTTGTTTGATATATGTATTGTTTGCGTTATTATTTACCTACGTTTTCGTTACAAGCCCAGTAAAGAAGTAAGCGTATTAATGATAATAGCAATACAATAGTATTATGCAACGGTTAATGAGTTCTCAAAAATATTTTTTGATATTTTACCAATGATTTCTCCTTTAACTTGTACAAATACGTCTTCTTTATCTTTAATCAATTGTAGCCTTCCTTTGAAAATAGAAGAGCATTCATTGGTGATGAATTGATTAAGTTTTTTTCTGTTTTCAATTCTGCAAACGAACTCCTGCTCATCTTTGATAACTACTAAACGAATCTTTTCTTTATGAGGAAGCACATTCAATGTAAATGAGGAATTTAGGGATATATTCATGATTTCAATTTTAACATCGTTTTAAACTATTAATAACTCAGACCAATTTAAATTTTGAGGTAATGATTTTCTACTAAATTCTATGTGCAAAACTCTTCGCTTTTTATTATTCGTCGTTCTATTTGAGGCATGTAAAAGCAATGGTTTCATAAACATTATTCCTCCTTTTTTTACCGAACAAATAGTCTCAGTTTCAACTGCCCAATCAATCGTTTCAGGTTTATAAATTCCCTTTAAGTGAGATGTTGGTACTATTTTTAATGCTCCATTGGCTTCATCAGTATCGTCAAGGTGAATACGAATAGTAAAATTATCCTCAAGTATATCAATTGGCGGATGTACCGCAAATTGGTTTTGTTTGTTTGTCCAAAGGTCAAATCCTTCAATCTCTACTTTTTTATCTACAGATATTGTTAAATCTTGATGATAAGCAACGAACCAGTTGGAATCTTCTGGTTTATCGAAATAAATAGATTTCACCACAAAATAGTCAGTATCAAATATTTCAGTAATAATTTGTCTCAACTTAGCCGAAAAAATTATTTTGACCGAATCAGGGACTTCTTTAAAGAACTGTCGGATAGCAAATAAATCTTTTGTTTTTCTAAAAGTATCTTTTATGGTGCCTACTTGTTCGATATGCGACAATAAATTGTTGATTTCTTCGTCACTAAAAACATTATCAAGAATAGCAAAACCATCATTATTGATTTTGTTATAAATACTTAGATTCATGTTAAACTTAATAGCTTATATTAACAAATACCAATTATAAAATGGCAAAAGTATGAGATTGAATTTTCAATGACTATAAAAATATGTTTTATAATCATTGAAAACAAAAAAGATTCTGAGTAGATTTCAAGTTGTTATTACAAATTGCCTTAATCTTTCCAGTATGAAAATTTCGCGAATCCCGTCAAAAAAGATATTTTTAATATTTTTAGTTTTATTGGGCTGGTTTGCCTTGATTCTCCAATATTATTTATTGATAACAAACAAAAAAGCAGATATTTCAGAATTAACGATTAGGTTTTTTAGCTATTTTACTGTCCTTAGCAACCTCCTCGTTTCAATGAGTGCCACAGTATTATTGTTAAAGCCAAATATTGCATTGACAAACTTTTTGTCACTTCCCAAGACATTAACAGCCACCACAGTCTATATCGTTATTGTCAGCATAATTTATAATACGATACTACGCTTTATATGGCATCCAGAAGGCTTATTGAGGGTTGCAGACGAATTACTCCATTTAATTATACCTCTAATTTTTTTTATCTATTGGCTCGTATATGTCAAGAAAGACGAACTCCAATGGAGTGATTTTCTACCTTGGTTAATTTTTCCTTTCCTCTATATGATTTTTATTTTATTAAGCGGAGCTTTCTCGGGTTTCTATCCATATCCATTTTTTAATGTTATTCAGCTTGGCTATCTGAAAGTAATTATCAATGCCTCCTTTATAACCCTCGTCTTTATAATGGTTTCTTTCCTATTTATAGGCATTGGTAAGCTAATGACTAGAAATGTAGCCTTGAAATAAGTAGTATGATAGAAACATTGTAATCAGGCTTTTTGTAACTTCGCCCCAAAATATTTCATCTATGAAAAACGTCATCCATCGTATATTACTAAATCTTGTTTTCCTTGGTTCATTGTTATGCTCTTTTGTGAGTTTTGCTCAACAAGAACAATTATATATTACCTATCCGTTGATGCCGCTGAATGTAAATCCAGCTTATGCGGGCAGTCGCGAGGTAGTAAGTATGGCAGTACTGTATCGCCGTCGCCCGTTATTTAGTACAGTAGGTGCGGCCGCTACTAATCAACAGTATTTCAATTTTGATATGCCCATTGCTCAAGATAAAATGGCGATAGGTTTTCAAGCATACAGTGCTGATCAATTGATTGGTAACAATACAGGCGGTATTATAGGAAACTTAGGATTATACGGAGACTTCGCCTATCGTTTTACCTTACCCAATGACGGCAAATTAGCATTAGGCGTACAGGCTGGTGTTACGCAAGTGCCCGCATATATCTCATCAAGTGGTGGAGGTGTTGGTACGACAGGATTTAATTCAAGTGTTGGCTTGGGGATTTATTACCATAATGATGATTATTACGCAGGTATTTCTTTATTGAATTTGAATGCCAATAAAAATGAATTCAACCAACCTTCGTTTATTACAGCAGGATATGTTTTTGATATCGATGATGACCTTCAGTTGAAGACGGGGATACTTGTCAGAAGGCTTTCAAACAACTATACTACCCGAACAGATGTTGACCTTAATGCAACAGCATGGATTAATAAGCGTTTTGGATTAGGAGTGTGGTATCAAAATACAGGGTCTGAATTTTCAAATAATGCTTTTTTAGGCTCTTTACAAATTCAATTCAGTAAAATTCAGCTTGGATATGCTTATGACTTTACGGGTAATTCAAATGGGGCAGTCGGGGCTAAAGAAGGCTTTCATCAGATAATGTTACGCTATGAATTTGATTCAGGCAATGGTAAATCGGGTGTTTTTAGATATTTCTGAAATAATCTTGCTATCTAAACGAGCGTTTATTATCTATAAAAGCACTGGAATATATCGAAAACCTAAAAAAGCTTAACCAATAGTATAAAATAATTAACTTTTGAAGTTATTATTGTACTTTGTAAAGAAACGTACCCTTTTAGAATCATTAAAAGCTGTGCTATATAAATTTGGCATTCTTTCAATAAAAAACAAATAATTTTTATGTTTTAATTTGAAAGCTTAGCTTAACTTTGCCGTTAGAATAGAATAAGAACAAAAAAGAAACAAATAACGATAGTCCCAATTCTGGTTACGTCACATTATAATGGATCAATTTTCATACATTGCCAATGCTGATACGGCAGCGATTTCTGACCTTTATGAGTCATATTCAAAAGACCCTAATTCGGTAGATACAAGTTGGCAAAACTTTTTCAAAGGTTTTGATTTTCACGCAAATTGGAGTGACTCTGAAGGGGTGGCCAATGGTATAAAAAGTGAAGGCATTTCTTCGCCTGATACTTCAAACGTTCAGAAAGAAATGGCTGTAATTAGTTTAATTAAAGCCTTTCGTTCTCGTGGACACCTTCTAGCAAAAACCAATCCGATTCGTAATCGAAAAAACCGTCAGCCCCGTTTAGATTTGAAAGATTATTCTCTTTCAGAAGCTGATTTAGATACTAATTTTCAAGCTGGAAATTTCTTAGGCATCGGTGCTGTTTCTTTACGTAAGATACTAGAATCGCTTAATAAGATTTATGCAGGTTCTATCGGTTTTGAATATGCATATATCCGTGAGCCAGAAGTGAAAGAATGGCTACGTACTAAAATCGAAAGAGAAGCCTTATCGTTCAATCCTTCTATTGATGAAAAGAAACAAATCTTAACAAAACTGAACGAAGCAGTAGTTTTCGAGAACTTCTTGGGAACCAAATACTTAGGTCAAAAACGTTTTGGTTTGGAAGGTGGCGAGAGTACGATTCCTGCATTGGATGCTATCATCAACCGTTCAGCAGAATTAGGCGTGAAAGAAGCCATGATAGGGATGGCACACCGTGGTCGTTTGAATGTGCTTGCCAACATTATGCACAAGTCTTACGATGCTATTTTTGATGGTTTTGAAGGTAATCTTCCTGACCAAATTCATGGCGATGGTGACGTGAAATATCACTTAGGATATTCTTCAAAACATATTTCTCCGTCGGGTGTTGAAATTTCTTTGAAATTAGCTCCAAACCCTTCACACCTTGAGGCTGTAAATCCTTTGGTAGAAGGTTTTTGTCGTGCTAGAGCAGATGCTCACTACGAAGGAGATTACGATAAAATTTTGCCAATTTTGATTCATGGTGATGCCGCCGTTGCTGGTCAGGGTATTGTTTATGAAGTAACCCAAATGGCAAAGCTAAAAGGTTACGAAGTAGGTGGAACTATCCACTTTGTGATTAATAACCAAGTAGGGTTTACAACAGACTTTGAAGATGCTCGTTCGTCAATCTATTGTACAGACGTTGCTAAAATCATTGATGCACCTGTATTCCACGTAAATGGTGATGACCCTGAAGCGGTAGTTTTTGTATCTAAAATGGCCGCAGAATTCCGTCAACAATTCAACCGTGATGTGTTTATTGATATGGTTTGTTACCGTAGAAATGGCCATAACGAATCTGACGAACCTCGCTTTACTCAGCCAACACTTTATGCAAATATTACGAATCACTTAAATCCAAGAGAGTTATATACTCAGAAATTGATTGCTAGGGGTGATATCGATGCAAAATTGGCTTCAGAGATGGATTCTGAGTTCAAGAGTGAATTACAAGCTCGTTTAGATTTAGTAAAACAAAAAATTCGTCCTGAATACCATCCTTTAAAATTGGATAACCGTTGGGCTGAATTACGTTATGCTAATCTAGCAGATTTTGATAATTCTCCGAAAACAAGTATTTCAAAAGAAGCTATCGATAAAATTGCTGCATCGCTTTCAAAATTGCCTGCTGGTTTTACAGCCTTGAAGCAAATTGAAAAAGTATTAGCAGATAGAAAGGGATTCTTTGAAAATGGTATATTGAACTGGGCAACTGCTGAAGCATTGGCTTACGGTTCGTTATTGTTGGAAGGCAAACCCGTAAGAGTATCAGGACAGGATGTACAGCGCGGAACGTTCTCGCACCGTCATGCTGTTTTACATGATGCCAATACCAATGAATCATATACTTCTTTAAATTATATTGAGGAAGGACAAGAGCAATTACAAATTTTTAACTCATTATTGTCAGAATATGCAGTATTGGGTTTTGAGTTTGGTTATGCTTTAGCAAACCCTGATACATTGGTTATTTGGGAAGCTCAGTTTGGGGATTTCTCAAATGGTGCCCAAACAATGATTGACCAATTTATTGCTTCTTGTGAGTCTAAATGGGGAACAATGAATGGTTTGGTAATGCAGTTACCACATGGTTATGAAGGTCAAGGACCTGAGCATTCAAACGCTCGTCCAGAAAGATATTTACAATTAGCAGCCGAAGAGAATATAGTAGTAACAAACCTTACTACGCCAGCTAACCTTTTCCATGCTTTGCGTCGTCAATTAGCTTGGGAATTCCGTAAGCCATTGGTGATGATGTCTCCAAAATCATTGTTCCGTCATCCAAAAGTAGTTTCACCAATCAGTGATTTTACAGATGGGAAATTTGAAGAAGTTTATGGAGATACTTTTGTAGAAGCAAAAAAAGTGAAGAAAGTATTGCTTTGTAGCGGTAAAGTTTATTTTGATTTGTTAGACAAACAAGCTAAAGATAACCGTACAGATGTAGCCATCATTCGTGTAGAGCAATTACAACCATTCCCTACTACAAAAGTTCAGGCAGAGATAGATAAATATCCTAAAGCAAAAGTGTACTGGGTACAAGAAGAACCAGAAAACATGGGATATTGGTCATTCGTTATTCGCGAATTTGGCTGGAAACCATTTGAAGGCTTAGTAGCACGTAAAAAATCAGCTTCGCCTGCAACAGGTTTCTTAAAAGTTCATAATGAAGAACAAGCTGCATTAATAGAAAGAGCATTCGCGTAAAAATAAATTTGTTGGTTACTCATGCTTGAATGGGTAACCAACTTTTATTAATTCATAGGGTTACCAGTGTTTTAGATTAAACAAGTTTTAGAGACAACGCTTGTAATTCATCAATCAACTTAAATTATAGTAACTAAGTATTTTAATCATATAGTTTTGGTTTTTAGAGATATCATCAATTCTAAAATCTAAATTCTAAATTATAAATTCAGAATATGGCAATTGAAATGAAAGTACCGCCAGTAGGCGAGTCAATAACAGAGGTAACTATCGCCGCTTGGAATAAAAAAGACGGAGATACTGTTAAAATGGATGAAGTTTTGTGTGAACTAGAATCAGACAAAGCCACTTTTGAACTCCCAGCCGAAGCTGAAGGCGTCTTGAAAATCGTTGCTAAAGAAGGTGATACTTTACCGATTGGTGCTGTTATATGTATTATTGAAACAGTAGGGGGACAAGTTGCTCCTGCTCCAGCAGAGCCTGCTCCAGCTACTCAAGAAGCAAATGCGCCTGCACCTTCTGCTCCAGCTCAAGCACCAGTAGCTAATACAGAAGCTCCAAAAACGATTGAAATTAAAGTTCCTGCCGTCGGAGAATCAATTACAGAAGTAACGGTTTCTTCATGGAACAAAAAAGAAGGAGATTCAGTAAACATGGACGAAGTATTATGTGAACTAGAATCAGATAAAGCAACTTTTGAACTTCCTGCTGAAGCAACAGGAACATTACATATTGTAGCCGAAGCAGGTACTACCTTGCCAATCGGTGGAATAGTAGCCACTATCACTATAGGTGCTGGTCAGGCTGTAGCGACTTCTGCACCAACGGCAGCTCCTACTGCACCAGAAGCACCAGCTTCAAGCGCATCAGCTACTAGTTATGCAGCAGGCCATGCTTCGCCAGCGGCAGCTAAAGCATTAGCAGAAAAAGGTATCGACCCAGCAAATGTTCAAGGTTCTGGTGTAGGTGGACGTATTACGAAAGAAGATGCACAATCAGCACAAAAACCAGTAGCTGTGCCAACGCCTGCTCCTGCTAAAGCGTCTGAGCCAGCTCCAGTAGCAGCTCCATCAACGTCAGGTAGAGGAGAAAGAACGGAGAAAATGACTTCTTTACGTAAGACAGTAGCCCGTCGTTTGGTTCAAGTGAAAAACGAAACAGCGATGTTAACTACTTTCAACGAAGTAGACATGAAACCAATCATGGATCTTCGTGGCAAATACAAAGATAAATTCAAAGAGAAACACGGTGTTGGTTTAGGCTTTATGTCATTCTTTACCAAAGCAGTTTGTGTAGCTTTAAAAGAATTCCCAGCAGTGAATGCTTCAATTGATGGAGACTCAATCGTTTTCCATGATTATTGCGATATTTCAATTGCGGTTTCTGCTCCAAAAGGTTTAGTAGTTCCTGTTATCAGAAATGCAGAACAATTATCTTTAGCAGGTATTGAGTCAGAAGTAATTCGTTTGGCTGTAAAAGCAAGAGATAATAAATTGACTTTACCAGAAATGACTGGTGGAACATTTACGATTACTAACGGTGGTGTATTTGGTTCGATGTTATCAACGCCAATTATCAATGCTCCTCAATCAGCTATTTTAGGGATGCACAATATCGTAGAACGTGCTGTTGTAGTTGGTGGACAGATTGTAGTTCGTCCGATTATGTACATTGCTCTTTCTTATGACCACAGAATTATCGACGGTAGAGAATCAGTTTCATTCTTAGTAAGAGTAAAACAACTTCTTGAAGACCCAACACGTCTATTGTTAGATGTATAGCATTTTATAAATCAATTGAGACACCTTAAAGTGTCTCAATTGATTTAATAATATATAATCTTTTTCTACTCAATGTCTAACTACGAATATTCGACCTATAGTATTTCTATCAATAGTGAAGAACCAGAATGGGATGAATTAGAAGAAATTGACGAAAAGTTTCTTGCAGAAACACTTAATAAAGCAGCTAGAAACGGATGGGAACTTGTTAGTATTATTCCTGTTGTAGTAAAAGGAACTACTGTTCAAATAGTAATAACTTATAAAAGAACAGTACTGTACTAAATGCTTTTTCTTGTTAATCAAAAATCAATTTAAGTAATAAAACCTGATGGCCAACAGCTAATCACTGAATGCCAAAAGTTAATAATATGCAATACGACGTAATAGTAATCGGTTCTGGGCCGGGTGGCTATGTAGCTGCAATCCGTGCCGCACAATTAGGCAACAAGACTGCCATCATTGAGAAATATTCAGTTTTGGGAGGTACTTGCCTTAATGTAGGTTGTATTCCTTCAAAAGCTCTTTTAGATTCTTCAGAGCATTTTCATAATGCAGCGCATACTTTTGCTGACCACGGTATCGAAATCTCTGCTCCAAAAATTAATATCGAGCAAATGATTAACCGTAAGGCAGGTGTTGTGAAGAAAATGAATGACGGGATTAATTTCTTGATGAAGAAAAACAAGATTACTGTTCATAATGGTTTAGGGTCATTCGTTGACAAAAACACCATTAATGTTGCTAAGGCTGACGGTACTTCTGAACAGATTACGGGTAAAAATATTATTATTGCTACGGGTTCTAAACCAACAGCATTGCCTTTTATTCCTATTGATAAAAAGAGAGTAATTACTTCAACGGAAGCCTTGAACTTACAAGAAGTTCCAAAACATCTTGTAGTAATTGGTGCTGGGGTAATCGGAGCAGAGTTAGGTTCGGTGTATGCTCGCTTGGGTGCTAAAGTAAGTTTTGTTGAATTTGCTGATTCGATGATTCCTACGATGGATAAAACGATGGGTAAAGAATTACAAAAATCGATTAAGAAATTAGGTGCTGAGTATTATTTCTCTCATAAAGTTACGAGTGTTGTAAACAATGGAGACGATGTAACGGTAACAGCTAAAAATAGTAAAGACGAAGACGTACAAATTACAGGCGACTATGTGTTGGTTTGTATCGGTCGCCGTCCATATACTGATGGCTTGAATCTTGAAGCAGCAGGTTTAACAACTGAGCGTGGTAAGATTGAAGTAGATGAGCATACTTTGCAAACAAAAGTACCAGGAATCTATGCGATTGGTGATGTGATTCGTGGAGCAATGTTAGCACACAAAGCGGAAGAAGAAGGTGTTTTTGTAGCAGAGACTATTGCAGGACAAAAACCACACATCAACTATAATTTGATTCCAGGCGTTGTATATACTTGGCCAGAAGTAGCTTCTGTAGGTAAAACTGAAGAAGAATTGAAAACGGCTGGAAAGGCTTATAAAGTAGGTTCGTTCCCATTCAAAGCGTTAGGTCGTGCTACGGCATCTGGTGATACTGACGGCTTAGTGAAAGTATTAGCTGATAAGGCTACTGACGAAATATTAGGCGTACACATCATTGGCGCAAGAGCAGCGGATATGATTGCCGAGGCTGTAGTAGCCATGGAATATCGTGCTAGTGCAGAAGACGTAGCAAGAATGTCTCACTCGCACCCAACTTATACCGAGGCGATGAAAGAAGCTTGTTTAGCAGCGACTGAAAACCGTGCAATTCATTCTTAATCTAAGAATAAATGATAAAAATCAAAGGCTTGGAGGGTTGTCCCTCCAAGCCTTTTTTATTAGCTTTGGGAAATAAACCAATAATAATCATGGAAAAACCGTTTGTAAGTTTTTTTACTTTAGTGAGAATTTCAATAATTTTTATTTCAATGGTGTGTCTGAATGGCTGTAGCCAAAAGAAAAACGAAGATAGTAAGATAGATTCGAGTACAAATGCTAAGCGACATTCAAAAATTATTGCAAGACCAGATACCATTCAAGAACTATATTTAGAGGATATTTTAGCTTGTGTGAATTTTGAGGGGCTTACTAAAAAGTATGCAGCAGAGAATGTCAAGAAAGACGTAATAGTAGAAACTGGCGAAGGACAGTTTAAAATAACAAAGCTTTATCCTGATACTGAAAAAGAAGTAGAAGTTTATTGGAAAGACGGCAAGGAATATCAGCAGATTCAGGATGTAATGATACGAGTGCGTTATACGAAAGATGAGAAAACAGATTTTAGTTCGCCTTGGAGTTCAAAAAATGGCATTCATTTAGGGATGAAACTAGCTGAAATTGTTCAGTTAAATGGCAAAACGTTTACAATTACTGGCTTTGGATGGGATTTAGGAGGAAGCGTAGTAAGTTGGGAAGGAGGAAAGCTCGCGGGTAAAAATATCAATGTTCGCTTTAATGATTTTTCAGATGATAATGGAGGATTGACTCCGCAGGAATTTAATGCTATTTCAGGCGAGATGGAATTTGATGTTTTGCATTCGTCTATCACCAAGTTGAACCCTTCTGTTGACCAAATTTCTGTTTTTATTAAACCAGCAATCACAAAAGACCAAGGACAAAAAATGGTAAAAGAAGTAGAAGCTAAGCAGATGAAGAAGTAGGGGTAAGCTTTTAGCTTTTAGCTTTGAGAAGTGAGCTTTGAGCTTTTGAATGTGCACAATACCGAATAGTTATCTTATAGTATTAATCTTCCCTTTCTATTAGGGTGCGACTTAAGTCGCACCCTAATAGAAATTATATCTCAAAGCTCACTTCTCAAAGCTGAAGGCTCATAGCTGACCGCTATTTAAGCTTCTCATTCTCCAAATGCCGAGTAGCATCACGTTTTGTTTTCTTGTCTAGGTTTTTTTGTAAAGCTTCTGTCAAATTGATACCTGTTTGATTCGCCAGACATATTAACACGAACAATACATCCGCCATTTCATCCCCTAAATCTTTAGCCTTGTCTGATTCCTTTTCAGACTGTTCTCCATATCTACGAGCAATTATTCTTGCTACTTCGCCTACCTCTTCCGTAAGCATTGCCATATTGGTCAGTTCATTGAAATAACGAACGCCAATGGTTTTTATCCAATTATCAACCGTGTTTTGTGCTTCTTCGATAGTCATTTTTGATGCAGTGTTTTACTGAAAAAACTACCCATAAAACCTCCAAACAAACAAGGAAGAGGTGAAATATAAGTAGAGAATTGATTGATATTAGGAAATTTTGCTTCTATTCCTAAAAACTGGGCAAGATAAAAACCAGCAAAAATTCCGACTATTAATTGAATCGCCGAAATCCAACCTTTTTTGGGTTCTAAGTAACCAATTACTAAAGCCGAAAGTAGGATAACAAAAAGAGGCCAATGTACTACATCAGCATTCAGATTTACTGCTATAATCACCAAAGTGGCAGCAATCGTTACAATAGTATTGCGTATCATTTTAAAAAGACTAAATTTTATGCTTGGAATCTATCACAATTGTAACAGGACCATCATTGATAAGCGATACTTTCATATCTGCCCCGAATTCGCCTGTTTGTATATTTTTGCCTAAATCTTTCGATAACTGTTGTATCATTTGTTCGTACAAAGGAATAGCAACCTCTGGACGAGCCGCCTCAATAAAACTTGGTCTGTTACCCTTTTTAGTACTAGCGTGTAATGTAAATTGACTAATTAGCAAAATATCACCATTTATAGTATTTAGGTCAAGATTCATTTTTCCTTCTTCATCAGAGAAAATTCTCATGCCAACAATTTTCTTAGAAAGCCATTCTACGTCTTCCAAAGTATCTGCATGAGTAATCCCTAATAATATCAAAAAGCCAGTTTGGATACTCCCTTTTATATTCCCCTCTATTTTTACCGAAGCCTCAGCAACTCTTTGTATAACTGCAATCATAATCTACATCAAGAAAAAAACAATTAATAAATAAATGCCATAGCCTAAAAGGTCGTTGGTGGTGGTGATAAATGGCCCCGAAGCAATGGCTGGATTAATCTCAAATTTATTCAGTACCAAAGGAGTAATTGTACCCATGAATGATGCCAATAAAACAACTGCAAATAATGATAAAGATACCGTAAGGGATAAATGAACATTGGCGCCATCTACTGCTAATGAACCTATAAAAGCTACTACACCAGCGATAAAAGCATTTAATAAAGCTACTTTTAAAACCTTCCACAGACGTTCCCTTAAAGGAATATCGATACCAGATTTATCGGCTAAACTTTGTACAATCAGTGAAGAGGATTGGATTCCTACGTTTCCACCTGTTGAACCAATTAAAGGAATAAAGGCAGCTACGGCGGCTGTGATTTCAATAATATTACCAAGTGTATCAATGAGTTTTGCTGCAATAAAGCTCCCGAACATACCTGCAATTAACCAAGGCAAACGAGAACGCACCAATAGCCAAACGCTATCGTCTTCTTCTACGTCTTCCGAGATACCAGTCATCGCTTGAACATCCTCTTGAGCAGACTCAGTAATAAAATCGACCACGTCATCAATGGTAATTCTTCCTAGCAAACGTCCTTGAATATTTACAACTGGCACAGCATCCAAATCGTATTTCTGCATTACATCGGCAACCTCTTCGCCTGTGGCGGTAGTTTTTACAGAAACAATATCTTCATCATATATATCCGATACTTTGGCCCCTCTTTTAGCAAGAATTATTCTTTTTAAAGATACTCTGCCTAATAGAATACTTTCATCATCAACCACATAGACGGCAGATACGTTTTCTACATCCTCGGCTTGTCTTCTTATTTCTTCAATACATTCAGTGATTGACTGCTTTATGTTGATTTTGATTAACTCTTTTTGCATCAAACCACCCGCAGAGTCTTCGTCATAGTGCATCAAATCGTTCACAAAACGAGCTTGCTCTCTGTCTTTCAACAAACCGATAATATCTTCGGAAATATCTTTAGGTTGTTCGTTCAGAATATCAACGGCGTCATCTGAATCCAACACGTCAATGTATTCCGCAATTTCCTTTGCTGTAAAATTCTTGAGGAATTTCTTGCGATCATCAGCATCAAGATTAGTGATGATTTCAGCACCTAATTTTTTGTCTAATAACTTTACTAAATAATGAGACTCTTCACCGTTCAACTCATACAAAATATTAGTTATATCTGCTGGATATAACTCTCCCATTTCAGCGATGATTAACTCATTTTCATGCTCTGAGATGGCAGTCTGTATTTTTTCTAAGTATTCCTTTGTGAGTTCAAAAGGAGTAAGTTCAAAAGGTTGTTGATTTGTCGATTCCATGATTTTGTAGCCCCAGCAATTATTTGGATGGACTAAATAGTTAGAGGATTTTACTCAATAATCGGAGCATTATCTTCGGCTAGCCGAGTTAGTTCAAGAAAATCGGCTACAGATAATTGCTCTGCACGTTTATTTAAAAACGGATTTTCAGGTAATTGTAAGGCTCTCAAGGCATTTCTTAGTGTTTTACGACGCTGATTAAACCCCATTTTTACAATAGCCTTAAATTTACTTTCGGATACGCCCAAATCCGATACATTATTTCTTTTTAGGCGAATTACGCCAGAATTTACTTTTGGTGGTGGTGAAAATACTTCAGGCCCCAACGAAAAGCAGTACTCAATATCATAAAATGCCTGTAAGAGGACACTTAAAATACCATAATCTTTGTTGCCAGGCTTTGAAGCAATCCTTACGGCTACTTCTTTCTGAAACATACCAGCGATTTCTGGTACATAATCTTTATAGTCGAGGACTTTAAATAAAATCTGTGAAGAAATATTATATGGAAAATTGCCCACAATGCCGAATTTTTGACCATTGAAGAAGGTCGATAAATCCTGATGTAAAAAATCGGCTGAATGGATTCTTCCCTTCAATTGTGGATAATGTATATTGAGGTATTCCACCGACTCACGGTCTAGTTCAACTACCGAAGTTTGATATTCTGTATGTTGTAATAAAAATTGAGTAAGTACGCCCATTCCTGGTCCAATTTCCATCACTTGGTCATAGCCCCCATGAAGTGACATCAGCTCTACAATTTTTCTTGCTGCCTCTAAATCTCTTAGAAAATGTTGTCCTAGACTTTTTTTAGCTCTTACGTCTTTCAATGATTCTGTCGTTGGTTTTTGGATGTTAAATAATGTCAAAAAGACTAATGAATTGCTTTTATTCCTTAAAATTACGCCGTTTTTTGTACTTTTAAGATAAAATTTCGTTAAAATCGAAAAGGAAAATAACCAAGAACAAAAGCTATGCGTTGGTCTCATAAAACAAAAGAAGAATTAATCATAGAAATTCGTCACCTCAAAAAAGAATTAAGAGTATTAGAAGCCAATGAAAGAGCAGGCGAAATGCCGCCCTCAATGGCTGCTGAATTAGAAAAGGCTGTAGAGAATCTTAATTTAGTAGGGATGGTGCTGGAGGATAATGGTACGATATTGTACTGTAATGCCTTTTCTATGAGGATGTTAGGTTATCAGCCAGATGAATTGATTGGTAAAAACTTTTTTGATGTATTGGTGCCAAGTGAAGAGAAGGTGCAAAGGATAACCTCTTTTCAAGATGCCATGGAAAAAGGTGGATTGTTTGACCAAAAAGAAAGAACAATGCTTGCAAAGAGTGGGCAAGTAAAATACGTTGAACTGAATTCTACCATTTTCAATGATGCGGGTGATGATACAAGGTACTTAACAATCATTGGTGAAGATGTTACTGAACGTAGAAAAGTAGCCGAAGCTTTAGCACGTTCTAATGCTCAGTTACAAGATTTAATCACGAATACTACCGACGTAATTCAAATCACGAGTATTTCTGGGCGATTTTTGTATGTAAATAAGTCATGGTTAGAAACCATGGGCTATGAGTCGAACGAATTAGCCGCTTTAAGGTTAAAAGATATTCTTCACCCAGACTTTGCCAAAGATGCCCTTGAGAAATTTGAGAAGGTAAAAAATGGTGTCAATATTCCTGATTTTGAGGTAGTTTTTAGAAGAAAAGATGGTCGCCGACTTTATTTAGCAGGTTCGGTTAACTGTCGTTTTGAGAAAGACGTACCTACTGCTTTTCGCTGTATTTTTCATAATTCAACGGCTAAAGTAAGGGCTGAGCGAGCATCAAAGCTATATGCAAGTATTGCACAAGCAACGATTCGTTCTACCAATTTGGATGATTTATATGTCAATATTCATAAAGAATTAGGAGAGGTAATAGACGTAAAAAACTTCTTTATCGCACAATACGATTCTGCAAAATCGTTCTTATATTTCCCTTATTATGTCGATGAATATTTTGATAGTCGAGTGAATTTTACCAAACGAAAGTTGGGGAATGGACTAACAGAATATGCCATTGCAGCCAACAGACCTTTAATTTTAAGGGATGATGACATTTTTAAATTGGCTGAAGACAAAACAATTTATTTATATGGTGTAGTACCCAAAGTGATGATTTGCGTGCCTCTGAGAATAGGGAATAAAGTAACGGGAATCATTGGCTTAAAATCGTATGAACGTCAGAATAAATATGAACAACGAGATTTAGAGTTACTTGACTTTATCTCTGGTCAGGTAGCACTAGCTATTGCCCGTAAGCAGGCAGAAGATATTTTGGCTCGTGAAACAGCTCGATTGAACGCTATTATTGAAGGTAGTTCACACTTAATGTGGTCGGTGAATCGTAAGATGTTGTTAACATCTTTCAATAAGGAATATTCTCAATTGATAGAAAACCAATTAAATCTAAAGCCACAATTGATGTTGAGTACAGAGAAAGTTGGTTTTAGAATGGTTTCTGCGGCGGATAGGAGGGTATTAGAAGAAAAATATAAAGCCGCATTTAGAGGTGAGCAACAGCATTTTGAAGTAAAGCTAGATTCGGAAGATGGTAACCCGAATTGGATAGAAATTTATCTTAATCCAATTTTCTTAAATAATGGTATGATTGAGGAGGTATCGGGGATAGGGCGAGATATAACCGATTTAAAGAAATACCAACAAGACATTGTTAAGGCAAAAGATGAAGCGGAACGTTCGTTAAAAGTAAAAGAGCGGTTTTTGGCCAATATGAGCCACGAGATTAGGACACCCATGAACGGTGTCATCGGGATGATAGACTTATTGAACGATACTGCACTGGATATAGAACAAAAAGACTATGTTCAAACCATTAAGAAATCATCAGAAACACTCTTACATATCCTAAATGATATTTTAGATTTAGCTAAAATTGAAGCAGGGAAAATGGCTTTGCATGAAGCACCAATTGTTTTCAAAGATGTTTTTGATAGATTACAAGCACTTTTCTCACAGATTGCAGCCAATAAAGGCAATAGAATTATCTGCGAATTTGGCGAGAATTTGCCAGAGTTTGTGATTGCGGATGAAACACGTCTTTTACAGATTTTGTCCAATCTTACTTCCAATGCTTTGAAATTTACCGAGAATGGAACCGTAAATATCAAGGTAAATCTGGTGCAAAAAAGAGGTAAGTTTAATAGAATACGTGTTGAGATAAAAGATTCTGGGATTGGTATTACAGAAGAAAACCTGAAAATGCTTTTCAATGCGTTTCAACAAGTGGATAATTCTACTAAAAAATCTTTTGGTGGTACAGGCTTAGGATTAGCCATTTCAAAAGAGCTTTGTCGTTTGATGAAGGGTGAAATAGGCGTTTATTCAGACTGGGGCAAAGGTTCTACTTTTTGGTTTATCATCGAAATCAAGCAAACGGATATTAGCCCAATGATGGCTAAAAAAGACGAAGTAGCATTCCAAGTTGTAGGTCATTTTAGTGATATCACGCCTTATATTTTACTAGTAGATGATAATGCAACAAACCGAAAAGTGGCAAGCGAAATCATGCGCAAAGCTGGGTGTGAAGTAATTACAGCCGATTCGGGTAAAAAAGCCATTGCTTTGGTAGAAAAATCATTAGTAGAAAAACCGTTTGACGTAATATTCATGGATATTCAGATGCCTGAAATGGATGGTGTAGAGACCACTCATCGATTAAGAGCATTATCAGATAACCTGCCACCGATTATTGCCATGACGGCTTATGCCATGCGCGAAGACCGTGACCGTTTTATGGCCAACGGGATGAATGATTATGTTCCTAAACCAATCAGGGCTGAAATATTGGTAAGAAAAGTCAGGGAATGGGTTGAAAGAGGGAACAATCACAAAAAGAACCCTATTAAAACAATTAATACGGCAGGTTCAATGAAAGCTGAGATAACCTCAGTAGCAGATGATAAATCAACTGAAAAAGTAAATCCCCCTGCTGAAATCTCACTAGATTCACTGCCTGTGCTTGATCAAGAAATTATCAAACAGCTTGCCAATAGTGTTGGCGGAGATATGAGCTTCGTGAGTTCTATTCTGGAGGGTTTTGAAGAAGAAGCCACCGAACAGATTCAGCTTGCTATTGAAGGATTTCATTCAAGCAATTGCAAACAGGTACAAAGCGAACTTCATACGTTGAAAGGTAATTCGGGAACATTAGGGGCGTCTCGTTTACACGAGATAACAAGAATTATTGAAGAAAAAGCCAAACACTGCGATTTTAGATTTTTTGAGAAGGAAATCTTGATTTTACAAGATGAGTTTGAAGCATTTAAAGAAGCCTATAAGAAGTTATAAAAAAAGGTACAATGCTTACGGCATTGTACCTATAATGTGTGTTTTAACCACTACTATTCGCTATAGAATTTTATCAGATAATTATTTTGTTGATGAAAAAAGTCAGAAAATGACCTTCCTGTAATTCAAAAAAGTTAGGCAAAATTAAAACATGTTTTCTGATATTTTCAAATTTTTTAAAATATCAGAAAAACACAATGCTAGATAATTAATTGTCTTTTAATTATTTAGCATTCTAGTTTGTATTTTTAGGGTTAGCCATGACAGAATTTATAAATTTATGAATTAAATTACTTGCTTGAAAATCTTCAATTTTAGGCTTTTCTTACTTTATCTAAAACAAAATATGCGATTAACTACTAGAATTCAACTTATGTTTATGATGTTCCTGATGTTTAGTACATGGGGAGCTTGGTACGGTCAAATGGGTAAGTATTTATTTACGTCATTACATGCTAATGGTGATCAAATAGGAAGTGCCTACGCTACTTTTTCAATTGCTTCAATTTTTGCCCCTTTTTTCGTGGGATTGATTGCTGACAGATTCTTTTCGGCACAAAAAGTAATGGGTGTTTTGAATTTATTAGGAGCCGTTATTTTATATTTCTTAATTCAAAACAAAGATGCAGATACTTTCTTTTGGTACATTTTAGCTTATACCTTGACTTTCGCACCAAATTTGGCATTGTCTAGTTCGATTGCGATGAATCAGATGAAAGACCCAGGTAAAGAATTCCCTCCAATCAGAGTATTGGGCACGATTGCTTGGATTGTAGTAACCAATATTATTGGTGCATATGAGATTGGGGATAAAGTAACGATTTTCCAAATTGCGATGTTTACCTCTATTGCTTGGGGAATTTATGCTTTTACTTTGCCAAATACGCCTCCAAAAGCTACTGGCACAGCCTCTGTTTCGCAAATATTAGGTACAGACTCGTTTGTACTTTTTAAAGATAGATCTTTCTTAATATTCTTTATATCATCGGTTTTAGTATGTATTCCATTAGCATTTTATTATGCTCATGCGAATTTATCACTTACTGAATCACACATGACTAACGTAGAGAACAAGATGTCTTTAGGACAAGTTTCTGAGGTGTTATTTATGCTTTTGATTCCTTTTGCTTTACAAAAGTTTGGTATTAAAAAGATGTTAATCGTTGGTCTTATCGCTTGGATTATCAGATTTATCTGTTTTGGTTATGGCGATGGTATTTCATCAGAATGGCTTTTATATTTAGCAATTGTATTGCATGGTGTTTGTTATGATTTCTTCTTTGTTACAGGTCAAATTTATACAGATAACAAAGCGGGTGATAAAATCAAGAACTCGGCACAAGGGTTAATTACATTAGCTACGTATGGTGTCGGAATGGGAATCGGCTCGTTTCTTTCTGGAAAAGTATTGACAAAATATACTACTGATAATGTCCACGATTGGACTTCTGTATGGATGGTACCTGCCGGTATTGCTGCCGTAGTATTAATTCTATTTGTGATATTTTTTCACGACAAAAAAACAGAAAAATTAGTGGAATAAAAGATTTTAATTACTAATTTTAATAGTCCTAGAAAATGCTTATTACTAGATAAATCTTTTGAATAATTATATCTTAAAAACATCATTAGCACAAATTAATGATAATGAAATATAAATAATATAAGATTCTGAAAACAATTTCTAGTAATAAGCGTTTATACTTAAAATGTGACAAAATTAATTTTTATTGTCCATCACTAATCTGTTCTCTTCTTTATCAAAACTATATTTTTTTAGGATTTTGCCCCTTTTTTTGATTAATCTCTTCTACAATTTTTTCAATTAGCTCTGTAAGGCGTAAGTCAGAAGAACGGAGTTTGTAAACATTATCCATTAATCTTGCACCCTTTAAACTATCATACTCAGGTGCGATAATGATAATTCTTTGCCTCCAATTATTCGGTAAAGAATCTTTGCAAGCTTTTATCCGGCATTTAAGTAATTCGGATGTTTTTTTTAGGTCATTTGGTGGCATACGAATGTCAGAGCGTTTATATTTGTACCCTACAAATTTTGTTAGACATAATTTGTTAGGCACTAGGTCGATTTTATGTATTAATTATCAATAATTTGATAATGCAAAGCTATAGTTATATGAGTATAACTCAAAATTTACATTAAATAAATCACAATAAATCAACTTTAATTATTAAAGATAAATACTAATACTTCTTGAGAATTAGATTATTTACCCAGCACAGAAATGAAAAGAATTGAGGACAGAGTAAGAGTACTAATTGTAGAAAAAGGAATGACGTTATTACAATTAGCGACTCAATCAAAAATTACGGAAGCTACTTTACATGCTATTTTAAATAGAAACGATGCAAAGTATTCTCAGTTGAAAAGAATGGCGGAAACATTGAATGTAAAAGTTGCTTATTTAACAGGTGAAACAGATATTCCTTCGATGTCTGTCGTGCAAGAATCAGAAGCTGGCTATGTTGCATTGAAAGCTGATGATGTCATTGAAATGCAAAAACAAATTATAGAGCTACAAAGTAAATTATTGATGCAAAATACTCCTAGAGAAAACTAGCTCAATGTTGGGGCATAATGATTGATAATCAGAATATTAGTTTAACAAAATATTCTGATTATCAAATATTTATCGGTTGAATCTTTCTTTCAAACGTAATAATGGCGTTTCTATAAAGCGGAAGGATAAGTCACACACAAGGACGGTTAAACCGATGGCTGACGTGTATAGAATGACGTTAAAAACAGGAAGGCTCAGGTTATTCCCCAAAAAGTAATGTATAGCATTGATACAGAATACAATAACGGCTGAATGGTAGATATAAATACCGTAAGAAATTTTACCTAAGTAATGAATAATTGGGGTTTCTAGGTTTAGGATCGTATTAGGGTTTGCGGCTACATTGATAATGAAATAGCAAAAGAAAAAGCCATGAAATTCGAGATTGAAACCCGGAATATAGACATTTGACCCAATTATCAATACTGTTATCGTGTAAACGATAATTTGAGTACTCTTTTTAAATAAGAAAGATAAAATCTTTTCTTGTTTACTAAACACTAAATAGGCTCCAATCCCTCCAATTACCATTGTTAGTATTCTAAACTGACTAAAAAATAGGGCTAGGTTTTCATAAATCTTAGCCTTGGTCGCTTCTGGTAAATCACTCAACTTTAGAAAATAGAAAGACGTACTCCCTACTATTGCTACAAATACTGCTACTACGATTAAAAATGATTTAAAAGGATTTTTCCTTTTAATAATCCATGGCCAAATGGCATAAAATTGTTCTTCAATACCTATAGACCAAGTTTGGGCACATAAATAGGGTGCTCTATAAAATACAAAACCTACATTGGGAAGGAAAAGTAAAAAGAAAGGAAGTCTTTTATAAAAATTAGCATCATAATTAAAGTCATTTCCCAGAGGGCCATAGAAAAAAGAAAATTCTGGAAAAACAAAAAACGCTAACAATACTATGATATAATACAATGGCCAAATTCTCAGGATTCGCCTGATATAAAAATCCTTCGTAGAAATGTCCCCTCTTCTATTTTTTTCACTCAACAAAAGGTAGGTAATCAAAAAGCCACTTAATACAAAAAATAAACCTACGCCCAACTTCCCCATATTTTTTAAGATAAAGAAATCATAAAAATTTTCAAGACCCATCAAATATTTTATTTGTTCTGTATGATGGATGAGTACTGAAAAAGCGGCAATAAATCGAACTCCATTTAAATTAGGGAAATAAACTGATTGATGAGATTTTTGCATTATTTGCTTTAAGATTGATTAGTTTTAATAATGTAAGTATAGTTGAGTCCAAGTATTTTTGAAAAGTACTATCGAACTATTTTATATATAAACCAAGTCTCGTTATGATTGTGTGAAGGATTTAAAACGTAAGCAATGTTATCTATAAAACTTGGTTCTATGTCAGTATCGTGCTGTAAGTTGGGGAATATTTTTTTCATCATCGCAAGCCTTGCTTCCAAATCTGCCGAGCCCACTAAAATTAAATAGTTGGGATATGCCTTTTTACCCGATTTAAGCTCGTTTGGCAACTCTTCTAGTTTTTTAGGAGTATCTATATCGTAATAGTCTAATCGTCTGTTTAAATAAAAGATAGCCACTGGTTGCGAAGCCTGAAAGTTTTGCACAACAAAATTCTGAAGATCACCTTTTTCTCTGAAATAGTTCATACTTTCTACCCTCGAACGTTTAGTGTAGGTTACCGAAAGAATACAAAGTAAAACAGTGTTGAGGACAATAAACCAATAGACCAGTACCTTAGTCGTATTCCTGAACCATGCTTTGTTTTGCAATGTTTCGTAAATGTCTCTGAAGCCGATTACCCCCAATATCAAGAAGAAAGGAATAAAAGGCAGGATGAATCTTTCTTGTTTATTAGGATAATAAGAGTGAAAAGCAAAGAAAAATAACGAAGCCAAAAACAACATTCGTCTATTGCCAGCTTGGGTGGCTGTTTTGAAATAACCCGCAAAAAACATTAATGACGATAAGGCCAAAGTTAAACCCGCCATTGTTCCGATATACCTATGCCAAGGACCATTAGGGTAAATCTCAATATTTTTTGCATCAGCATTGAACGTGAAATAAGCTTTGATAGAAGCAATAGGACTGCCCCAATATACATAATCAAAAATTCCTTGCGTGAGTAAATAAAAAAGGATGCATCCGAATCCAAATAGTATGGCTTTTTGCCATTGATTTTTAGTCAACAGCCAAGTTAAACCAATTGTAAAAGGAATAAATACAATTTGATAACGGAATACAAAAGCGATGACAAACCAAAAAGCTGCCCAGAGAACAGATTTGTTATCTAATTTTGGTTTGACAGCATAATAACAGGCAATCAATAAAGGAGGAATACAAACAAATTCTCTTAGATTTCTAACCGACATAAATGGGAATACCCAAAATACAGCTAACAATAGCCCAACGATTTTTGCATCATTTTTTCGGTTACTTAGGCGTTCCGTCAGTTTATAACCATAATAAATACTTAATAACGAGAAAAGGCTATTGACGATTCTTGCGAATAACATTTTTGTTTCTGGATTGGTTGTACCAAACCATTCACAAGTAGCAAAAATCAAATAATGGATATAGGGATATATTAAACTGAACAGATAGGCTTCACCATTTACTAAAAAATCTTGTGTAAAGGGAGAGTCAATTTTGTCGAGCAAATTTTGTGCAAGCACAACTACTTCATAATGGTCGTCTGTAAAAGCATATCCTTTAGAAAAAATAATAGATAATACCCTGAAAAAGAGACCAATAAGTAATATCTTCTTAAGATTTAAAGCATCTAAGTATTGTTGCATAATGTAATTGCCTAAATTGTCGTGCAAAATTAGACATTTTAAGAGCAAAAAGAAAGCTGATTAAGCATCAAGCAAAATTCTGAATGTAGTACCTTTATTTAATTCTGAATGTTTTACAAATAATTTACCATCATGGTATATTTCAATAATACGTTTTGCCAACGTTAACCCTAAGCCCCAACCTCTTTTTTTAGTACTAAAGCCTGGATTAAACACCTTGCTGACATTTTGTTTAGAAATACCTTTGCCACTATCGCTAATGTCGATGGCAATTTTATTGTTTTTGGTTTCAGATAAGGTGATTTTTAAAGAGCCAACGCCCCCCATGGCATCAACGGCATTCTTACAAATATTTTCGATTACCCATTCAAATAAGTAGCGATTGATATTAACGGTTTGTTTTTCGTTAAGTTGATTATCAAATGAAAAAATAATTTTTGTAGAAATCCTTTTTTGCAAATACGACATAAAGGTCTCTATTGTTTCGATGATGTTTTCTGGTTTTAATACTGGAATAGACCCAATGTTTGAAAAACGAGTTGTGATAATATCTAATCGGATAACGTCTTTTTCTAATTCCTTAACGATTTCGGGGTCATAAGTTGGGTCATTTTTGAAATATTCAACCCATGCTGTAAGAGAAGAAAGGGGAGTACCTAATTGATGAGCAGTTTCTTTCGCCAAACCTACCCAAACTTGATTTTGTTCTGAACGCCTCGAGGCATCAAAAAACAGGTAGGCTGCTAAGCCAAAGACTAATACTACTGCTAATTGAAAAAGGGGGTAGTAACGAAGCAAATCTAATAAACGAGAATTGCCATAATAAATATATTCGGTGTGGAGGGTCATGTCGAGCTCGATAGGTGGGTTGTCGTCTCTGATGATTTCCTCTAGTTTTTGCTGTAAAAATGTTTGCTGTGCTTTAGAGCTTAAGCCCTCGGGCATTTCTATGTTTCTAGCTGTTAAATATCCGTTTCCATCTTTATGAATGATAGGAATGGTATTATTCTCATTCGATTTTTTTATTTTCTCAAAGAAAAAATTTACATCCTGATTCGGGTCGCTGGTCATGGCATATTTCAGCGATTCAGCATATAATTCTATTTGCTGTTTTTCACGTTCTTCAAGCTTAGAAACGATTTTGTCAGTAAAGTATAAAGAAAATATACCGACAATCAAGCAAAACCCTAAGAAGGCTACTTTCCACCAAGTATTACGGCTATAAATATCTACAGATAAGATCATAAATAATATGCTAAATAAGCGATTTTAATATTAGGCAATTAGTTTTTTCCTTTTCCCTAACGTCAAATCTACTGCTTTATTTTTTAAAAATAAACGATAAAGTGCGGCTCATTGAGCTAATTGTTTGATAAGAAAACATTCCTCTTAACGATAATTGCCTATGGCAAACCCTGTTAATAAAACAGCTTCATAGTAAGATTGAAATAATACAATATTGATATAGAGGTTTTTAAAAAAAGGGCAATTAGAAATTGTAGCGTCATGAAAAAAATATTTAAAAAAAAATAGTTTGACGAATCCTTTTCCTCACTTTTTACGTAAGTACTCTTAAGAAATAAGATTTGTTCTCTTTTTTAAAGGTATAAGTCTATATTTTGGTGTGTTAGTGGCAGTATGGCGAGTCTTTCTGAGGTTCGCCATATTTTTTTGCTCGATTGTAATATCAAACTTTTTAATCTACTCAATTTTGATAAAAATGTTTTTATCAAAATAAGTCTAATCTTTATTCACTACAAACCCACGATTTAATAGTTCTTTAACTGTTTTAACAAAATCATGCATTATTTTAACAATTGAATTAACTTTGCAAAATCTTCTTCAAAAATATTAATCTGCTTAATCAGACTTGAAGAAATTTAAATAATATCTAAGATTAAATCAGCTTATAAAATATGCAACATTTTCTGTCGGTCAAAGATGCCATTGATGTACAAGCACTTGTAAAAGAGGCCCTATTATACAAAAAAGCTCCTTATGCAGATAAACACCTAGGTAGAAATAGAACTATGGGTCTTTTGTTTTTTAACTCAAGTCTTCGTACTCGTTTAAGTACACAACGTGCCGCTCAGAATCTTGGACTAGAGCTTATGGTAATGAATGTTGGACAGGATGGCTGGGGCTTAGAGTTTGAAGATGGTGCCATCATGAATGGTGACAAAGCCGAGCATATTAAAGAAGCTGCTCCAGTTGTGGGACAATACTGTGATATTGTGGGTATTCGTAGTTTTCCGACATTAGTAAATCGTGAAGAGGATTATTCAGAAAAAGTAATAAATCAATTTGTAAAACATACAGGTAAACCAATCGTAAGTTTGGAATCTGCTACTCGTCATCCACTACAATCGCTAGCCGATTTAATTACGATTGAGGAATTGAAAACGAAACCTCGTCCTAAAGTAGTACTTACATGGGCTCCGCACGTAAAAGCTTTGCCACAGGCTGTTCCAAATTCTTTTGCAGAATGGATGAATGCGGCTGATGTTGATTTTGTGATTACACATCCAGAAGGCTATGAGCTTGCCCCTGAATTTGCAGGCAATGCCAAGGTTACTTATAATCAAGAAGAAGCATTTAAGGATGCCGATTTTATTTATGCCAAAAACTGGTCGTCTTATGAACAATATGGGAAAATATTAAATCAAGACCCAGCGTGGATGGTGACGATGGACAAAATGAAGCTGACCAACAACGCTAAATTTATGCACTGCTTGCCAGTTCGTAGAAATATTGTAGTAGAAGATGCCGTGTTAGATTCTCATCATTCTGTAGTAGTTCAACAAGCAGGTAACAGAGTATGGTCGGCACAGGTAGTGTTGAAGCAAATTCTACTTAAAATAATCAAAGAAGAAAGTCCTTATTTATTCTAGCTTTTGTTTTTGAAAATGCTTGACAAATGCCAAAAGCGTTTTCTATAAGATAATATGAAATTAACAGTTGTAAAAATCGGAGGGAACGTTATTGATAATCCTGCTTTTTGTGAACAGTTTCTAAAAGATTTCTCAGATATTCCTGCACCCAAGATTTTGGTTCATGGCGGAGGTAAAATAGCCACCCAAGTAGCTGAAAAATTAGGCATTGAAACTGTCATGGTTGAAGGAAGAAGAATCACGGATAAAGCCATGTTGGATGTCGTAACAATGGTGTATGGTGGTTTGGTCAATAAATCATTAGTAGCACGTATGCAACAATTTGGCGATAATGCCATTGGATTGACTGGTGCGGATGGTGGTGTGATTTTATCGAAAAAGCGTCCAGTAAAAACGATTGACTATGGTTTTGTTGGGGATATTGAAAAAATAAATAGCTCTTTCATCGCCAGTTTGTTATCACAAGATATTGTGCCAGTGTTTGCTCCTTTGACGTATGACAAAGAAGGAAATATGCTGAATACCAATGCTGATACCCAAGCCCAAGCAATAGCCGTGGCAATGACAGAGGACTATGAAGTAAACTTGGTTTATTGCTTTGAGAAAAAAGGAGTATTGTCAGACCCCGAGGATGATGAAGCTGTAATAGCTGTATTGAAGCCTGCTGATTATGAGCATTATAAAGCTGAAGGAGCTATCAACAAAGGAATGATACCAAAATTGGATAATGCCTTTAAAGCATTGACTGATGGAGTAGCCCAAGTAACAATTTGCCATGCTAAAGAAGTAAAATTGGCCGTTAAAGATGGTATCGCTGGAACCGTTTTGATAACCGAATAACCTATAAAATGATAGCAGACTTAGGTCTGATTTACGTTTATGCAACACAGTAAAGGACTACTTTTTGGCATTGCCACTGGTGATGCTTTAGGCGTACCTGTAGAGTTTATGAGTCGTAAACATTTACAAGCAAAACCAGTAGTGGGGATGCGTGAATATGGTACGCATCATCAACCTGCTGGTACTTGGTCAGATGACACTTCCATGTCGCTTTGTTTGGCTGAACAACTAATTGAAGGCTACGATATAGAACAATTAGCCAAGCGTTTATGTGATTGGTATCAATTCAACGTCTGGACACCCCGAGAGGTAGTTTTTGATGTTGGTGTTGCTACACGAAATGCTATTGATAAAATATTAAAAGGGGTTTCGCCTTACCAATCTGGTGAATGTGATGATTATTCGAATGGAAATGGGTCATTGATGCGTATTCTGCCATTGGCTTTTTACCTGAAAAATAAGCCTATTGACCAACGCTTTTGCATGGTCAAAGAAGTATCTAGTATTACTCATGCACATGTTCGTACCATTATTGGTTGTTTTTTTGCCGTTGAATTTGTCATAAACCTATTAAAAGAAGAAAATAAGTTTGAGGCTTATTACGAAACCCAAAATACTGTTCGCGATTACTTGCATTTAATTCAAATAAAAAACTCTGAAATTGAGCTTTATAATAGAATTTTATTTGATGATATTTTTCACCTCGCTCAAGAGGAAATTTTCTCTTCTGGATATATTCTTCATACATTAGAAGCCAGTCTCTGGACATTTCTTACGACCGACAATTTTCATGACGCTGTCCTCAAGGGTATAAATTTAGGGGGTGATACCGACACTATTGGCTCTGTAACGGGTGGAATGGCTGGTTTGTATTATGGTTTTGACCAAATTCCAGCTGAGTGGATTAATCAATTAGCGCGTAAAGAAGATATTTTAGCACTTTCAAACCGGTTTTCAATATTCGGATAAAAAGCTACTTGGTTCTGAAACCAAGTTAATGATATGACCTTACAACAACAACTTACACAAGACGCTATTGCCCTTTTAAAACAATTGATTGCTACGCAATCGTTTAGCCGTGAAGAGCAACAAACAGGTGATATTCTTGAAGAATTTTTCAGAGAAAGAAATATGCCCTTTCGTAGAAAAATTAACAACCTCTGGGCAAGGAACAAACATTTCAATCCTTCTTTACCAACGGTATTGCTAAACTCACATCACGATACCGTAAAACCAAATCCTTCTTGGACGTTAAACCCTTTTGAACCACTCGTGGTAGAGGATAAGCTATATGGTTTAGGGAGTAATGATGCAGGGGGATGTTTAGTGAGTTTATTGGCTACTTTTTGCTATTTTTATCATAGAAGTGATTTAAGTTTCAATGTCCTTTTTGTGGCTTCTGCCGAAGAAGAAATTTCAGGCGTAAATGGGTTGGAGTTATTATTGAAAGAAAACGATTTGCCCGACATATCATTCGCCATAGTAGGAGAGCCGACAGAAATGCACTTGGCTATTGCCGAAAAAGGTTTGATGGTGGTAGATTGTACCGCTCATGGAAAGGCAGGTCATGCTGCTCGTGAAGAAGGAGATAATGCCATTTATAGAGCACTTCGTGATATTAATTGGATTCAAAATTATGAATTTCCTAAAGTATCGCCTGTGTTAGGTAAGATGAAAATGTCGGTTACTATTATCAATGCTGGTAAGCAACATAATGTAGTTCCTGATACATGTACTTTTACGATTGACTGTCGGGTAACAGAGCAATATTCATTAGAAGAAACATTGAATACTATTCGTCAGCATATTGAATCAGATGCGCAGGCTCGTTCTATTCGATTGAAGCCATCATCTATTCCTTTGGAACACCCAATTGTTCAAGCGGGTATTAAACTTGGAAGGAATACTTATGGGTCGCCCACTACTTCCGACCAAGCTGTGTTAGACTGCCAGTCATTGAAATTAGGTCCTGGGCACTCTGGGCGTTCGCATACAGCAGATGAATTTATATACCTTTCAGAAATAGAAGAAGGGATAGATTTGTATATTAAAATGTTAGGAGAAGTAATCATTGCCAGATAAAAAAACTTAAGAAACAATGTCTCAGTCATTACCTACTAGTCGCCTCAGTTCCGCAGATGTATATCGAGGCTTTGTGATGTTTTTAATGATGGCTGAGGTACTGAGTTTCGATAAAGTATCAGAAGCATTACCCGAAAGTTCATTTTGGAAAATACTGGCGTTTCATCAATCTCATGTGTCGTGGATAGGCTGTTCTTTACATGATTTAATTCAACCTTCTTTTTCTTTTTTAGTAGGCGTAGTCCTTCCTTATTCAGTGGCGAATCGTTTGCAACAAGAAGGAAGTTTTTCCAAGACATTTGGTCATGTATTGTGGCGTTCTTTGAAGTTGATTTTATTAGGTATTTTTCTTCGATCTCAATGGCGAAACCAAACAAATTTCACATTTGAAGATACCCTTACTCAAATAGGCTTAGGATATTCGTTCTTGTTTCTATTAAATTTCCGCTCACAAAAGATACAGATTACAGCCTTAATTATCATCCTTTTAGGCTATTGGCTAGCTTTTGCAGTTTATCCACTGCCTGACTCTTCTTTTGATTATTCATCAGTTGGTGTGGATAAAGATTGGCCACATTTACTAAAAGGTTTTGCTGCTCATTGGAATAAAAACAGCAATTTTGCTGCACATTTTGATCAATGTTTTTTAAACCTCTTTCCTCGTGAAAATCCTTTTGTTTTCAATGGAGGAGGGTATGTCACCTTGAGTTTTATTCCTACTTTAGGCACCATGATTCTTGGACTTTTGGCTGGCAATATATTGAAATCAACTACTACGGCTAATCAAAAACTGAGAACCTTCATCGTGCTAGGAATAGCAGGATTAGCCTTAGGGTCATTGATTAATAGTTTAGGAATTTGTCCGAATGTAAAGCGAATCTGGACTCCAACATGGGTAATCTTTAGCGGAGGTTGGTGTTTTCTGTTAATGGCATTTTTTTACTGGACGATTGACGTCCTTGAAAAAAGAAACTATGCCTATTTTTTGTTAGTAATTGGCACAAATTCTATCGCTGCTTATATCATAGCACATACCGTAGATTCATATATTGCAAAATCTTTATTCATCCATCTCGGGAAAGATTATGCCATGATTTTTGGGCTTCCTTATAAAACCTTGGTGCAAGGAACACTCATTTTATTATTTGAATGGCTAATTTTGCGATGGATGTATCAAAAGAAGATATTTATTAAGGTTTAAAACGAATTATAAAAGATAAAAAATTGAGCAAACTCTGGCAAAAAGATAATGTTTCGGTAAACGAAAAAATTGAAAAATTTACCGTTGGGCGTGACCCTGAATTTGATGTACTCCTCGCTGAATTTGATGTGTTGGGGTCTTTGGCTCATACACAGATGTTAGAAAGCATTGGTTTGCTTGAAAAATCAGAACTCTCTGAAATTCAACAAGAACTAAAGGCAATTTATCAGACTATTCAATCGGGAGATTTTATCATTGAAGAAGGTATTGAAGATGTTCATTCACAGGTAGAATTGATGCTTACGCGTAAATTGGGTGAGGCTGGCAAGAAAATACATTCGGGGCGTTCGCGCAACGACCAAGTATTGGTAGACCTAAAACTTTTCACCCGTAGCCGTTTGCAAGAAGTGGCTGAGTCGTCTAATCAATTGTTTGAATTGTTGATTTCTTTGAGTGAAAAATTCAAAGAGGTGCTACTACCCGGATACACTCACTTACAAATTGCGATGCCTTCAAGTTTCGGACTGTGGTTTGGTGCTTATGCTGAAAGTTTGGTGGATGATATGGAAATGTTGCAAACAGCTTATCGTTTGGCCAACAAAAACCCGCTAGGTTCAGGGGCAGGCTATGGTTCGTCGTTTCCCTTGAACCGCACCATGACTACTGAATTATTAGGGTTTGACAACCTTCATTATAATGTAGTGTACGCTCAGATGTCGCGTGGTAAAACGGAATTGTTTGCTACTACAGCCATTGCTCAATTTGCCTCAACGCTTTCAAGGTTGGCGATGGATATTTGCTTGTATAACTCGCAGAATTTTGGCTTTATCAAATTGCCAGATGAAATGACAACAGGTAGTTCTATTATGCCCCACAAAAAGAACCCTGATGTAGCAGAATTGTTAAGAGGAAAAACCAATCGTTTGAAAGGGCTTCCTAACGAAATTATGTTGGTGATGGGTAATTTACCTTCGGGATATCATCGTGAAATGCAGATTTTGAAAGAAATATTGATGCCTGCTTTTGATGAGATACTCAATTGTTTAGACATGACTTACTTCATGCTTTCGAATATTCAAGTCAAAGAAGGTATTCTAGAAGACACCAAATATGATTTATTATTTTCGGTAGAACGAGTAAACGAGTTAGTATTGCAGGGCGTACCTTTCCGTGAGGCTTATAAAATTATCGGTAACGAAATCAATTCAAATACTTATACACCTAATCGTGATTTAAAACACAGTCACGAAGGAAGTATTGGTAACTTGTGTAATGACCAAATTACAGTCATGATGCAAGAAGTTATAGGAAGATTTGGCTTTGAAAAAGTACAAACTGCTGTAGATGATTTATTAAAATAATAATAAATGCTTTTCAACTCAATGAGAGAAAAATTATTGAGTTGAAAACTATTTAAAAGAGAATGGCGTTAAATTGGAAACCATCATCTGCATACATTGGAAAATAATAATCAACCACCCAAAAAAGACTTTCGTGCATGGCTCAAACGCTTAGGTTGGGCAGGTTTTTTCTTTTTCTTAATCAAAGGATTACTTTGGTTAATCGTGCCGTATTTAATAGCCAAAGGGATTTTTAAATAGTTAGATAGTTGTGATTGAGTGAGTTGTGAGTTAGTGATTTTTATCCTACAATTTTTTAATGTTGAAGTCTAAACTCTTACATCTTGTGTCTTTTAGTCTATCATCCTAAAGTCCTTTAGCTCTCAAATTCAAAACGCTTCATCTTCTAGTCTTATGTCTAGCGTCTTAAAGTCTAAAATCCTAAAGTCCCCCCCCCAAAAAAACCTAAATCTCAAACAAACCTTTAATCGCCTCCCCAAAAGTCCCGCCAGACATCATTTTACTTTGTCCTTTATCCTTCATCGTAATCTGAAATTTTCCATTAAAATGCTTTTCTATTTCTTTGATTTTCTGAGTATTGACAATGTTCGCTCTACTAATTTGTAAAAATTGAGTAGAAGGCAGTTTCTCTGCAAGGATAGAAATCGTGTAGCTCGTTAAATACTTTTGTCCGTCGAGGGTAATCAAAAAAACATATTTATCATCAGCCTCAAAATGGCTAATGTCTTGTAAATCAATCAATAAAATTTTGTTACCCGTTTTTACGGAAATTGAGCTAATAGCCTTTTTAGGCTTCATTGCCTCAATCATTTTCAGTAGATTATCATTGAATAGATTCTCTTGATTGGTAGGCTGCTCTATTTTGGCAACAGTGTTCGACTGCCAGAGCATTAATTTCTGCACAGTTTTATCCAATCTTTCATATTCGATAGGCTTTAAGAGGTAATCTATTGAGTTTTCTTCAAAAGCTTTGATAGCATACTCGTCAAAAGCCGTAGCAAAAACCACCAAAGGCATAAAAGTAAGACGAGAAAGCATTTCAAAGCCCGTCATGACAGGCATTTCAATATCTAAAAAAATCAAATCTGGACGGAGCGTTTCTACGAGCGAAAGCCCTTCGGCTCCATTGTTTGCACGCCCTATTATCTCAAAAGTATCCTTATATTTGCTAAGCAATCTTTCGAGGCGATTGATAGCGAGTTTTTCGTCGTCGATTAATATTGTTTTAAACATAGTTTTTATCACGATTTGCCAAATCGTTGATTACTTTTTGATATACACGATGATGGCCAATCGTGGAGATAATGATGATAGAAATATATTCTGAACGCTTAAAATTAATTCCCTTAGATAATGATTTATTGACGCTTTGGTTTATTCAAAGTAGAGATAAGATGGTAGAAAAATTAGGTTTAAATCCATCTACATGGGAAATTAGTGATTTTGACAAAGCTGAAACTTTGGATGCTTTAGTTAATTTTTGGCTTCCGATGACGGCTGAAAATTCTGACATTTTTTTTTGGTACACCAACTGGGAAATAGTTTTAGTTGCTGAAAATATCTCTATTGGTGGTATTGGTTTTGCTGGATTTCCCGACCAAGATGGCGTAACTATGGTAGGCTATTTTATTGATGGCAAACACCGTGAAAAAGGTTATGCTACTGAAGCCCTCAATTGTTTGATAGATTGGGCAAGCCTTGAACCATCATTAAAAACCATCATTGCCGATACTCCATTTTTTAATTTACCTTCTCAGAACGTACTCAAAAAAGCAGGTTTCAGAGAATTTGGCATTGCTGAAGTACAGCACATCGAAAAAATGCAAGTTAAAAACTGGAAACTAAAAATCCGTTAAACTAAAAATCAAAAAAGTAAATAGCAAAAAAGACTCAAAGCTCAAAGCTTACAGCTTATCACTATCTACAGGCAAAGCAATAATAACAACTTTCTCTGGTTTATTGGTCAGTTCCATCGAAGCCTGTTCGCCTGAAAGCAAACGAAGTTTATCTTGGATAGATTTTAAACCATAACCAGAAAAAATATTATCTGGAAAGGGAACACCGTTATCAAAAATCTTGATAATTAAGTTGTCTTGATCCTGCGAGACCTTAATTTTCAAGATACCTTGTCCAGCAATTTTTGAAATACCATGTTTGATAGCATTTTCAATAATAGGCTGTAACAAAAATCTCGGTATTTTGTATTTCCTAAAAGCTTCGTCTTCAAATTCAACAGCGTAAACCAATCGCTCATCAAAACGTATTTTCTCAATCTCTAGATAAGTCTTTACAATCTCTAATTCGTTCTCTAAGGTATCAAAATGTTCTTGACTTCGTCCTGTTGAATAGCGATAGAATTTTGAAAGGTTCAATACCATATGTTCGGCTTTGTCTGGGTCATCATGTACTAACGAAGCGATAGAGTTTAAGGAATTGTATAAAAAATGAGGATTGATTTTAGCTTCTAGTGCCTCTAATTCAGCCCTGATTTTTAGGTCGTTTAATTGCAATAGCTGATATTCCTGTTCGGTCATTTTAATAAGCCTAGTGCGTTCATGCGTAAACCAATAGTAGATAATATTAGCCCCAAGTATAGGACCTAATACAAAGAATAAATCATAATTATCTCTGGAATAATTAGAGACTCTTTCAGGCGTATTTTCTTCAAAAAGGCCGTATAGAAAAGAAAAACTAAAAAACTTTAGTATAGCCGAGACTATCATACAGAGTGTTAAAATGCCGTGCCTTACTAATGAAAACCTACTAAAAGAACCAAACTTGATGAATAACCAGCACAAACCAATCATCATGGTGGCATCATAAATATTGCTGTAAATTACATTAATAAAGAAATCTTTGTATTGACTTTTCCCTCGGATAATAGCGATAATAAAATAGAAATGCCCATTAAAGGCCATTACAGTAAAAAAGCCTATCAACCAGAAACGTCCCCAAAAACTTGATTTTAATTCCTTTGCCATAAAAATGAATGACGGCTTTTACACCGTCATAATTCTTGTATAATTTTATTATCTTAATTACATGCCTTCGCCATGCCCTTGATTTGTTCTACACCCCAGTTTGGACTAATAGGGCTTATTGCTTTGAAGTTAGCGAATTTTTCTAAGGCTTTCTGGATTTCAGGACAAGCATTTTTAGCTCCTCCTCCAAATTGTTCTGGTGTATAAAAAATCATTTGAGCTTTTAAAGCATAAGCTCTAGGGTTTTCAGGATTGATTGCTTTTGCTTTGTTAATAGCTCCTTCAAAAGCTGAACCATATTTCATAAACCTAGCTTGCCCATCTACCGAAATACGCATCATCGCTATTTGTGCTTTCAATACTTCTACTTCGTCTAAGCTTGTTACTTTTTGCTGTGCAAGTTTTTCTACAAAAGTATCGGCTTTGTCTAAGTACTTATCAATATCATCGCCCTTTTGTTGAATGGCAATAAGTGTGTAGGTTAAGCAAGCATAATAATTTGGCAACCATTCCGCGGTTTCGGAATTGCCAATTCTTTCAAATTTATTAGCTACTTCTTGGAATGAGGCAACATCTTTGGCTTGTCCTAATTGTACCAAGGTTTCGCCCATGGCTTTATTAAAGCGTTCACTATCGGTGGCTTTTGAGATAAAAACTGTTAATGCAATAACGAAAGTTAATAATAGATTTTTCATGATAATATTCGGTTATGTTTTTGTGTGAGTATTTTCTTTTTGATGAAGCTGTTTAAACTTTCAGTTTCTTAGGTGAAAGTATTGTATTTTTGAATTGATTTTTTCAAAATTTGCGAAGCATAGCATCGCTACGTTGAGTAAATTTTGGAACAAGCTATTCAAAAAGACTTAGTTTAACCCGAAAGAGAAAGTTTAAACAGCTTCGATGTTTCAAAAGTAGGTTACGTTAGCTTTTGAATGAATCTAATTCCGATGAACTAAGTATTTCAAGGGGTGAGTTGTTGTTTTCTTAGCGTGAAAAATGTTTGTGTGTCATCAATTTTTACGCATATCTTCTGGCAATACTTTTTTCTTAGAAATTGTGATAAATGTACCAAGCATAATCATGCGATATGCAGCTGGTCTTACTTCTGTACGTGTCTTGCCATCATCCGAATAGCGATAATTATATACATTATGCGTTCCTAGGATATTATCAACCGAAAAGTAAACTACCATAAAATTGCCTTTGATGTTCGTCAAGTAATTAACCCAAATGCTGGTATTATGTACAACAGGGGTGCGGTCGGACATAAAGACTGGATTGTTCGGGTTATAGTAGGGGCGACCACTCGTGAAGGAATATGTTCCCGAAACCGTCATCATAGGTTTGGCAATGTATTGCTTGTAAATAACATTTAGGTTATGGTTTGATACAAAGCTAGGTTGCGTTTCAGTAAGGTAATTGCCAGCCAAACGCTTTGAGTCGCAGTAACTATAGTTCACCCACAATTGCCCGTTCTTAAAAGATTTGTTATCACGAAAGAATACATCAAGTCCTTGAGCATCGCCAAAACCCGAATTGTCAGTTCTACCATTTGGAAAACGTTGAGGATTGGCATCAAAATAGTTTTCTTGGGCAGGATATTCACGCACTAAGTTTGAATACTTTTTATAATAAGCCTCCACCCTGAAAGTACGGTTATCTTTAATAACTTGATAGTTCAATACTGCATGAGTCGCTTTTTCATACCCTAGCGTTTTGTTATAGTAATAGTATTGAAAATCAGGCGTTTGATAGAAACTACCTCCTGCGGCTGATATTTGCGAATAAAGACCTGTTTTATAAGCCAAAGAAAATCTTGGCGCTACATTAAAGCTTGATGCTAAGGATGAATGCTCGGCTCTAACACCGATTCTACCAGCCAATTTACGGGTTAAGTAAAACTCTGATTCAGAGAATAGTGTTTCAAAATTATCCGTCAATTTGTATTGTTTTGCATCGCTCAAAGCTTGGGCTATTGTTAAGCCATACTCAGCAATGTGTCCTTCTGTACCAAACAAAATATTTGAGCCATTATCAAAAGACTTTATCGCAACAGCTCTGAATTGAGAACGCTGTTCAGTTTTTTCAAAAGCATCAGCATTTACGCTTAGGTTATCTTTGTTATAAGAATAAGAGGCGCCCGATTTCAATACCCATGCTGCATTTTTGTCTAAGGCTTTTTGATAAGTACTAGTTATAAGGATGTTATCGTTTTTTATCCCAAATCGTGCAAGCGAAAGATTTTGGTCAGTATTATTGAACAACATACCAGACTCGCTTTTGGCATATACTGCATCTAGTTTAAAGGCTGCATCTGCCGACGGTTTCAAACGATAAGAGGCTGCGGCATTAATTTGTTCTGGAATTTTTACCCAATCTATATTTTGTGGATATATCTTGAATAAGGGTGTTAAATTAGTATAAGCTAGTGTTCCGCTGATTGAATGGTTGTCAGATAAATTTGTATAAGCAGTAGCAAGCTGTGCAAAATTTGCATTGACAGTATAACTTGATTCCGTCGCTAAATCAGTCGTGTTCATTAATAATACTGCTGACAAAGCCTGACCATATTGAGCAGAATATCCACCTGTTGAGAACGCTGAACCTTTGAACTGAAAAGGAGAGAAGCGTGAACGAGAGGCCACATCAGGCGAAGCAGTATTATAAGCATTTTGAACGGTTAGTCCATCAATCAAAATTTTAGACTCTTGTGCCGAACCTCCTCTAACAAACATCCCAGTCGACTCACCGTTGCGTTGTGACCCCGGAGTTAACAATGTCATTGTTTTGGTGATGTCGGCTCCGCCACCCGCTGTAGTTACAACATCCAAAGGTTTTATTAAAGTTGTTTTCTTTTCATCTGACGCCTTAAAAGTACCTGCTGTAACAGTGACAGTATTTAGTTCGTTCGCTGATTCTTTAAGTTTGAAAATAACTTCAATATTCTTCTGATCCATCAAAATACTTTTATTGAAGGTATCAAAACCTACAAAAGTACAAACGAGTATTTGTTCACCTTTTTCGGTAGAGGTAAATTTAAAGTTTCCATCCGCATCGGCAGTAGCACCATCATAAGAGCCTTTCAAAGAGATGTTTGCCCCTGGTAAGCCTTTGCCTTTTTCATCAAGCACTTTGCCTGTTACCGTAGTTTGTGAAAAAACTTGCGTAGCAATAAATAAGAAATAGAGGATTAATAGATAAGTAAAGGTTTTCATCATCGTGTTGTTTAATTGACGATTCAAAACAACTTCAAAATGAATATTTATTGAATCATTTTCCGATGAAATGAGGATTCTGATGGATGAACTAAGGAATTTTAAGAGGGAATTTTAATTGAATATTGAGAAATCAGGATGTTTTGTTCGTTGAATGTTAGCAGGAGCAAAAAGTTTCTAAAAAATAATCGTGTAGCAGTTTGGAAATCAAAACTTTAGTTGTAATTTTGAATCGTTGTATTTGTCAACTATTTATTATTACAACTAATAACATGGATATTAATCAAAACTCATTTCAATTTTTATTTGCTACCACAATCAAAGCATTGTTTAAGCAAACGGCTAAAAACTTTGAAGAAAATGGTCTGATGATTACTCCTGAGCAAAACTTTATTTTGAAAATCCTCTCTCAAGAAGATTCTATTCAGTCAGACTTAGCAGATATTATGAAAAAAGATAAGTCTGCGGTAATGCGCCATATCGACCAGCTTGAAAACCTAGGCTTAGTTGTGCGTGTGAATGACTCAATCGACCGTCGTAAAAAGCATATTGTTATTACTGAAGATGGTTCTGAGATGTTGAAAAAATGCGAGGAAATTATCAATCAGAATACTCATAAGAATCTTAAAGATATTTCAGAGGAAGATTTAGCTATTTTCAAAAGGGTATTAATCAAATTAAAAGAAAACGCTGAAAAGTAGTTTTTTTTGCCTAAAAGGTTGACGTTGTCAATCTTTTCAAATTCAATAATAACCAAATCAACTATATTTTATGAAAACGAGAAAATTGCTCTTCTATTTATGGCTCGCCCTGAGTGGATTTTCAACGCAAGCTCAAAAGGTAATGACGCTAAAAGAATGCATAGCGTTTACCTTAAAAAACCATATAAGCAATAGCATTTATGACAATGAAATAGCGATTGCCAAAGAGAAATCAAGAGAAGCCTTGGCAGGATATTTACCGCAAGTAAATACAACCATTACTTTTGATGATAACCTAAAAAGACAGGTTTCTGTGATTCCAGCAGGTGCTTTTAGTCCCACAGAAATTCGTTTACAATTTGGTAATCAATACAATACCAATGGTACGGCTCAGGTCGACCAAGTGATTTTTGATAAATCAATGTTGGTGGGTATCAAGGCTGCTGAACCCAACAATCAGGTATCATTATTGAAAAGAGAGCAAAATCAAGATAACCTTATTTATAGCACTACAGGGGCTTATTTTCAAGTATTGGTTTATGTAGAACAAGAGAAAATATTGCTTGAAAACGAAAAGAAATACCGTGAACTATTGGGAATATTGAAATTGCGATTAGACAAAGGAGTTATCAAAAAAACCGAATATGACCGCACCCAAGTAAGCTTGAATAACATCCTGTCTCAGAAATCTATTCTTCAAGCTAATAAGCAAGTGGCTATTAATAAACTGAAAAATGCTATGGGAATGCCTTTGAATGAACCCTTGAATGTTTCTGAAATAGGTAATTATGAAAGTTTTGTAGCAGTTTCACCAGAAAATACAGCCGATATTACTAATCTTTTAGATTATAGAATTCAACAAAATAATATCCTGCTTCAAGAATTTGATGTTAAACGCAAACACGCAGCATATCTGCCTACCGTAAGTGCTTATGCTCGTTATGGAGTGATGGCGTTTGGTAACGAAATCAATCAATCTTTCAAAAATTGGATAGATTTTTCAGCAATTGGACTGAAAGTAAATGTGCCAATTTTTAGTGGTTATCGCAAGAGTAGTCAAGTGCAACAGGCTGAACTGACGCTGCAAAATGCTAGAGCTAATCTGAAAATTAATACCAATACGATGGATATGCAGTTTCAAAATGCGAATGCTCAACTACAAAAATCATCATCAGATTTAGCCACTAACCGAGAAAATTTGAATTTAGCCAAAGAGGTTTATGATAATAGCGAATTGGAGTATCAAAAGGGCGTAGCTACGCTGTCTGACTTACTCAATTCAGATTATTCTTATAAAGAAGCACAGAGTAACTATGTTACATCCTTGATAAATTTCTTGAGCTCGCGTCTCGAATATGAAAAATCTAAAGGAACCTTAAAAAGCTATATTAGTCAATTTTAATTCAACCAGATATGAAAAAGTCATTCATCGTTACCCTCACAATATTTGCCATCGCAGGCTTGATAGCCTTTACCTTATTCAGAAACAAGAAAAAAATTGAAGCTAATAAAGTTGTAGTAGACCGTTCCATTATTCCTGTTTCGGTTGCTACAGCCAAAGCTCAACTATTACCTTTTGATGGAAAGGTATCTTTACCAGCAACGTTAGAATTGAGTAATGAAGCAACCATTGCCGTAGGTATCCAAGGCAAAATTCAAAAATTAACCATTGATATTGGTTCACGGGTTGCCAAAGGTCAGATTGTTGGTACGCTTGACAATCGTTTGAAAAGTATAACATTGAAAACTAACGAGCTAACCCTTGCTAAATTAGAAAAAGATTATGCCCGAAACAACGATTTATATAAAGGTAATGCTGGTACTGAATTGAGCGTAATAAATGCTAAGTATGACGTTGAAAATACTCGTTTACAAATAGAACAAGTAAAACAGCAAATTGAAGACGGCAATATTATTTCGCCGATTAGTGGTGTGGTTACAGCTCGTAAATTAGTAGCTGGCGAATTTGTAAGCCCCGGTACTGTCATTGCAACTGTTACAGATGATGTACACTTGAAGACAGTAGTTTTTGTCAATGAAAAAGATGTCTATCAATTACGTTTAGGACAAACAGCAAAAGTTACTTCTGATGTATTCCCAAATAAAAGCTTCTCAGGTCAAATAAAATTTATTTCGCCTAAAGGTGATGAAAACCATAATTATCGTGTGGAATTACTATTGAATACCAACGTGCTCCGTGCGGGTACTTATGTAATGGTTGATTTTGATTTAGGGAGAAAAGCAACTTTACTACAAATTCCTAAGCTAGCCTTAGCAGAAGGTACAAAGAATCCTTTTGTCTATGTAGTAGAAGGCAATACGGCCTTACTCCGTAAAATTACTGTGGGCCGTGAGATAGGCGAAAACATAGAAGTGATTAGTGGCTTAGTAGCTGGCGAAGAAGTGGTCACAAGTGGACAAATCAACCTGACCAATGGTAGTAAAATTACAAAAACCACTAACCAATAATTTTAAGAAATATGTCAATTACTGAAATAGCCATAAAACGACCATTACTGATTACAGTAATTTTCGTGACGTTGATTTTATTTGGTTTTGTAAGTTATAAACAACTGAATTATAATTTATTACCCAAGTTTGAAGCTAACGTAATCATCGTTCAAACAACGTATCGTGGTGCGTCGTCTGAAGAAGTACAAAATACAATTACAAAACCTGTAGAAGAGGCCGTTTCGGCCATAGAAGGGGTAGATAAAATTTCGTCATCATCATCTGAAGGTGTATCGTTAATCACCGTTCAATTGAAAGCGGGCATTAATACACTGAATGCGCAAAGAGATGCCGAAAGAAAGATTAATCAAATTAAATCAACGCTACCTGATGATATAGACGACCCCGTAGTGAGTAGATTTAATACAGACGAAATTCCTGTATTGAGAATAAGTGCCTCGGCAAAAATGTCAGAACCAGCTTTGTACGACCTTATCGACCAAAAATTAAAACCAATTTTATCAAACGTACCCGGTGTAGGAACGGTTCGATTGATTGGTGGTAATGAACGTGAAATTCAGGTTACTTTTGATAATGATAAACTACAAGCTTATAATATTTCATCGGCACAGGCTAGTCAATTGATTGCCAATAGTAATAGCTCATACCCAGCAGGTAGTGTATTGAATAATGAAAACAGAACGTCTATACGTTTAGATGCCAAAATTGTAAAAGTAGAAGACCTCCGTGAACTAATCGTTCGTCAAAATGCTGACGGTAGCCGAGTTTTATTAAAAGACATTGCCATCATTACAGATGCACAAACAGAAACCAAAACCCTTAACCGAAATAATGGTAAGGCTGGGATAGGGATTGAAATTGTGAAACAAGCCGATGCTAATGCTGTTAACGTAAGTAAATTGGTAAAAGAAAAGTTGAAAACGATTCAAGCACAGTATGCTAGCAAGGGATTTAGTTATGATATTGCCGCCGACCAGTCTATTTATACGCTTGCTTCAGCAGATGCTGTAATACACGATTTATTTCTGGCCATTATCATCGTTGGTTTAGTAATGTTGTTCTTCTTACACAGTTTCAGAAGTTCAATATTTGTATTGATTGCTATTCCTTCGGCTATGATTCCGACGTTTATTTTAATGTACTTATTCGGATTCTCGCTCAACTTAATGAGTTTGATGGGGCTTTCTTTGGTAGTTGGTATTCTCGTAGATGATAGTATCGTGGTATTAGAAAATATCTATCGCTACCTCGAAATGGGTAAATCCAAAATGGAAGCGGCGATTGAAGGAAGAAGTGAAATTGGGTTTACTGCTATTGCCATTACATTAGTAGACGTTGTGGTATTCCTACCACTTTCAATGAGTGGAGGATTGATTGGAAATATTCTTCGTGAGTTTTCTTTGGTAGTAGTATTCTCTACTTTGATGAGTTTATTTGTTTCTTTTACGCTTACTCCTTTGTTGGCATCACGTTGGGGAAAAATAGAAATCCTGAGTGAAGATAGCCTTTGGGGTAAAGTAAACCTTGGTTTTGAACGCTTCCTTGATGGGCTGAAAGAAGATTACGGTACTATCCTAAGATGGACGTTAGGACACAAACGCTACGTACTTATCGGTATTATTCTTATGTTCATTGGGTCGATTGCTTTATTGGCGAAGGGCTTTATTGGGTCATCATTTGCAGGCTCTGGCGACCGTGGGGAGTTTTCAGTGCAATTAGAAATGTCTCCGCAAACACCTTTAGCACAAACCAATTTGATGGTGAAACAAGCCGAAGCCATTTTATTGAAAAAACCAGAAGTAACCAAAGTGTTCTCTAACGTTGGGACACAGACTGGAGCCGTGGGTACAGGTAGCGCTAATTCAAACATCGCGGAGCTTTCAGTTACGCTAGTAGATAAAGAACATCGTAACATTTCTACAGATGCGATGGGAATGTTGGTAAGAGATGAAATATCAAAAATACCGGGTGTAAAAGTTGTTGTTCGCCCTACTTCACTGACTGGTGGTAGCGAAGCACCTATCCAAGTAGCGATTAAAGGAACTGATATGGATAAGATTTTGGAAACAGCCAAAATTGTGAAAGAAGTCGTTCGTAAAACACCCGGGACTGACTATGTAGAATTTAGTACTAAAAGTCCGAAAACAGAAATTGCTATTAATCTTGACCGTGAAAAAATCACGAAAGCTGGTTTGACGATTCCTGAAGTGGGTTTAGCAGTGCAATTGGCTTTTAGAGGAAACGACCAAAGCAAATTCAAGCAAGGAGGAGAGGAATATCCGATTAATATCTCTTTAGAAAAATCTGATAAGCGTTCTATCGAAAATGTGAGAGAGCTGACGCTTAGAAATAGTCGCGGAGCAATCATTCGCTTAAAAGAAGTAGCCAATGTGAGTGAAATTGTGGGACAAGCTGTGTTAGAACGTTCAGACAGAATGAATTCAATCAAAGTAACGGCTTCAACCGTGGGACGAGCAACGGGAACTGTAGTAGCGGATATTCAAAAAACGTTGAGTACTGTAAAACTACCTGATGGTGTTATTATTGAATATCAAGGAGAAGCACAACGCCAAGCAGATGCTTTTGGTAGCTTAGGGTTGGCTATGTTATTAGGTATCTTATTGGTTTATTTAATCATGGTAGCCCTGTACGAAAGCACTATTTATCCATTTGTAGTATTGTTTTCTATTCCTGTTGCTTTGATTGGGGCATTGTTAGCCTTGGCTTTGACAATGGAATCTTTAACAATATTTGCTATCGTAGGATTGATTATGTTATTAGGGCTAGTAGCCAAAAATGGTATTTTGATTGTAGACTTTACTAATCACCTAAAAGAAAAAGGGATGTCCGTTACGGAAGCATTAATAGAAGCAGGCAAAGAACGTTTACGTCCTATTTTGATGACTACCATCGCCATGATAGCAGGGATGTTGCCTATTGCCTTAGCAAGTGGTTCAGGAGCGGAAGTGAAAAATGGGATGGCTTGGGTAATTATCGGAGGTTTAACTAGCTCGTTATTATTAACGCTGTTGTTAGTACCAAGTATGTACTACATCATCGAAAGCTTGAAAAATAGAGTTTTGAATTGGAGAAGAAAGAAAGCAAATGCTTAGAAGTATAAAAATATATTATTTTTCCAGCTAAAGTTTTTCTTGATACGTCATTAATTCTTTTTAACCATAAGGTTTTAAAAAAGATTAATGACGTTTCTTTAGTTTATATATAATATTAAACCCCAACTTTTAGTTTATAATATGACTCAAATAAATAGCACCTTCTAAGCGTATTTTATCAAGTGTTTTACTATAAAACATCGATTTATGGTAATGTATATTTAACAAAAGACTAATAAACTAACACTTTTTCATCCCAATGTCAGGAAATAATAAGTTTAAATACAAAAGGTTTTTTGACGAGTGACAAAAGGTTTTACAAAGTAAATAGGTTAGTAAATCCAGTTTATGGGTACTGAAATTATGATATAGCTCATAATAAAAAGTCTAATGCTAAAAATACAGGATAAAAAAAATCATATGTTTATTACTTTTGTCTATTATTTCGTTAAATATTATGGAAAAATAATATTTAATAAATTTTGGCATTATTTATGAGTGCGAGAATATTAGAAATAATGTAAAGTTTTTTCATAAAAATATTAACAATTGATAATAAATAACAAGTTTTTTTCTATTACTCAAGAAAAATATAATTCAAATTTGAATTAACAAGTTATTGTTATAAGTTTGTTATTATCATTTACTTTAGGTTTTATTTAATTCTTTCAAGTGAAGATCAATTTAGCTATTTACTTATGAAGTAAATAGTGATATCTATAAATTCAAATAGGTTTTTAGCAAGAAGAGTTATGCTCTTTAAACTCGAAACCATATTTTGGTGTGTTAGTGATACATTTTAGCGAACCTTATTAAGGTTCGCTAAATTTTTTTTAGCCCAATGCTACTTTTTCCCTCTTAGTTTTACTGACTTTCTTTTGCCTTTCGTAATTATTTTAATCCTTTTGTATAAATCAAAAAATATTTTACCATAGTACCTTGCATCGCATAGTACCTTTTTATATCTTTGTTCAAGGTTTGATTCACAAGCTTTATACATTGAGTAATGAAACAACAGTTAGTAAGCCATTTATTCAACATGAAAAGCCAACATCACAGCCCGCAATCAATAGCTTATTATTCAGGGTTGAAGACTTTGAGACCAACAATATAAACAGAACATATACATATGGATTTAGAAAATGCCAAAGTGCAGATGCGGAAAGGAATTTTAGAATTTTGTATCCTGCACATCATTTCCAGAGGAGAAGTTTACGCCTCTGATATGCTTGAGGAGCTAACTTCTGCCAAAATAATGGTTGTGGAAGGAACGCTCTATCCTTTGCTTACACGGTTAAAAAACTCGGGATTGTTGGATTACAAATGGGTAGAGTCGGTATCAGGGCCTCCAAGAAAATATTATATCCTAACAGATACTGGAAGAACATTTTTGGTTCAGTTTGGCGAAACTTGGAGTGAATTACAAGCATCTGTCAATCAAATAATTCATGATTCTTTTCATCACCATAACAAAGAATCAGAGCAGGAAGGAGTTTAAGAAAATATGCTAAACGCCAACCAGACAAAACTAATAATAGCATTTGGGTATTAACTCATATATTCATTCAAACATGAAAAAGACCATATCAATCAATATTGCAGGCATAGTTTTTCATATCGAAGAAGACGGCTTCGAGCGATTAAATGCCTATCTGAAATCTATTCAGAAATATTTTGCTTCTTATGAAGGTTCAAAAGAAATTGTTGCAGACATCGAAGCCAGAATTGCTGAAAAATTTTGGACTAAACATAAAAGTGAAGATTCTCAAGTAATTACCATTGAAGACGTAGATGGCTTAATTGCCTCAATGGGTTCAGTGTCTGATTTCGCTGCCATCGAAGAAGATGAAGACTTTGCTGTAGGTGGACAGAAAAAAGAAGAACCTAAAGAAGAGAAAAAACAAGAGGAATATCAAGAGCGTAAAGCACATACTTATGAAAATAGTAGGTTTGCATCACATGATAGAAAACTCTACAGAGATGTCAAAAGAAAACTATTAGGTGGCGTTTGTGCAGGACTTGCTCATAATTTGGGCTTTGACCCACTTTGGATTCGCTTAACATTTTTATTTTTCTTACTAGGCATAGGCCCGATTACAGCAGGCATATTAAGCGGCGTAACATTCGTGTTATACATCGCTTGTTGGATTGCTTTCCCTGCGAATGCAGCATTGGAAGAAGACGATAGAATCCGTAAGTTTTACCTTAACCCAGACGGCAAAGTAATGGGGGGCGTAGTAAGCGGTATAGCCTCTTATACAGGTTGGGATTTAGGTATGCTTCGTTTTGTATTTGTACTTAGTATTTTCCTTTTTGGTTCGGGCGTTGTATTATATTTAATCCTGTGGGCGATAGCACCAGAAGCGAAGTCTTTGACAGATAAAATGCAAATGTCGGGCGAACCTATTACGCTTGAAAACATCGAATCAAATATCAAAAGAACGTTGCATTCAGAAGGTAAACCTGAGGATACTCTCACTAGAATCTTGTTATTACCTTTCCGTGTTATTTCGCAAGTATTTAAAGCATTAGGACCATTTACAGTATTTTTAGCATCCATTGCTAGAATCTTTGTGGGAGGGATGATGACTTTCTCGGGAGTAATATTTATCATAGCACTTTTCTTTTCGCTTTTTGTAGGCTTAACAGCGTTGGAAAATGCTAACGTATATATTGGTGACCATTTGCCTGTAGGTTTGATTGCACGTGATGCTTCTCCATTATTATTTTTAGGTGGTTTCCTAACGTTGGCAGTTCCTGCATTTGTAGTGGCTTGTGCTGGTATTTCATTGGTCATTCGCCGAAACCTTTTCAATGCAATCATTTGGCAAAGCTTACTAGGGGTGTTTTTGATTGGTTTGCTTAGTACAATGTACACGGGCGTAAAATATGCTAAAAACTTTGCAAAAACAGCCTCTATTGAAGAAAACGTAACGTTTAACTTCAATCAGAAAACACCTATCTTTGATATTAATTATACAGGGTTGGATCAAGACTGGGAGCCTTCAGTTGAGCTAATTGGCTATGATGGTACTGACATTAAAATTGAGAAAATTTTCAGAGCAGATGGTGCTGACAAAAAAGATGCAGAAATCAATGCAATGTCTGTTATGTATAATATCGTTCAGAAAGACTCTGTTTTGAAATTTGATGACAGATTTGAATTCAAAGATGATGCTCATTTCCGTGACCAAAGAATCAGAATGAAAGTATATATTCCTTATGGAAAAACATTCTCGATGACTCGTGGCTTTGCAAGTTTTGTAGATAACAATTTTGATGGTGGATATTTTGACGAAAGTACAGGAGATTTATTCAAAGGCTCAATCTGGAAGTTTACCAAAGACGGAGACCTTACTTGTGAGAATCGTTTCCCAAAAAGAAATTCAGACCATAATTCAGATGATGAGCAATATGGTTTTCCTGAGGGCGTATCTATTCAGACTTTGCCATTAAAAGATTTTGAAAACATAAGAGTCAACCTGTCTGGTATATCGAATGTATTGGTAAATCAAGCAGACGAGTTTAGTGTAGAAGTAAGTAGCGCTGGGGAAAATGCCCTTGAAAAATTGAAGTATACGGTGTCTGACGGTACATTGATTATTGAAGCCAAAGACGGACAAAAGCCAAGTGATATTTATGATATTCATATTAGTATGCCAAGATTAAAAGGCTTTGCTATTAAAGGTGGTGTGGGAACTAGTAAAATAAAGAATTTTGACGGAGAAGAACTTTTGGTTGACCTTGCCAATGGCGTTAAACTAAAGGTTAGCGGAAATTACAACAAATTGAAAGCTAAACTAGACAATGAATCAAAATTAGAATCGTTCGATTTGGATGTTGTCAGTGCCACTTTAGAAGTAAAAGGCACAGCTTCAGCAGAAATCAATGTTCGTGAAAAACTAGATGCCAAAACTGTAGGCTTCGGTTCTATTCGTTATCGTGGCGAACCTTCAGTGAATCGTTCAGTACAAGAGGGCGGTTCTATAGAAAAAGAACAAGACTAATAATAGCCGTTTTATCATAATACTAAACCTTTTATAAAAAAAAGAACAAGTGTGCAACCTTTGTAGCATACATTGCATCTTAATAAAAAATAAAAACAACAAAGACATGAATACTAAAACCTACTTTCGTAACACTTTATTATTGAGTTTTTTATTAGGAATTGCCAACGTAATGTTTGCTCAGAATACCAAAGAGTTTTCTTTGAAAGGTTTTGATAAATTAGATATGTCAAGTGCTTTTATCATTGATGTAAAGTATGGCAATGCCTACAAAGTATTAGTGGATGCTGAACGTACTGAAGACATTGAAGATTTGGAAGTTAAGGTAAGTGGCACAACGCTTATAGCCAAATACCGTAATTCAAATGGTGGTTGGAAATGGAATAATAACCGTAAGAAAGTATCTTTTACGATTGTTATGCCCAACCTAAAACAAGTAGATTTCTCGGGTGCTACTAGATCTAAAATCTCAGGTTTCAATGATTTAGAAGATGTGACGTTGAAATTTTCAGGCGCTGCCAATACTGAAATTAGTATCAATGCCGACAAAGTGAATTTAGATTGCTCTGGAGCATCTAGGGTAAAATTAAACGGTAAAACCTCTAAACTTAACTTTGACCTTTCTGGTGCAAGTAATGTAGATTCATACAACTTTGTAGCAAGAGATGTAGATGCTGAAGTTTCTGGTGCAAGTTCTGCTAGAGTAAACGCTAGTAAAACATTGAATGTAGAAGCAAGTGGTGCTTCATCCGTAAGATACAAAGGACAGCCATCAGTAAGATCTGATGTGTCTGGTGCTTCATCAGTAAAGAGTGGAGAGTAAATATAGCATGAATAAATGCTAAATGCTTAAACCCCGCAAGTGTTGCAGAACTCTTGCGGGGTTTTGTGTGTTAGAAAGACAGAGAAACTTGTTCTATTAAAAGATGATAAGTGTCTATTAAAATAAATGATGTTGTTGAGTGAGTTAAGATGCAGCTGTCAGAATCGCATTGACGGAAGACTCACCACTCGCAATTCACAATTATTACTTATATGCAACATTACGACTTGGTTATTATTGGTGGAGGACCTATCGGTTTGGCTTGTGGATTAGAAGCCCAAACAGCTGGATTAAGCTATGTGATTTTAGAAAAAGGATGTCTGGTAAATTCGCTTTACAATTACCCTTCAAACATGACCTTTTTTAGTACTTCGGACAGACTTGAAATTGGTGATGTCCCTTTTGTTTCAAATAATGCTAAACCAACTCGTTCTGAAGCCTTAGAATATTATCGCAGGGTAGCTATTCACCGAAAGTTGCATATAAAACTTTTCGAAGGTGTTGAGCAAATCGACAAGTCGGACGAAAAAGAAGATATTATTTATACCATTAAAACTACTAAAAGCGAATATCAAGCACAGCATATTATTATTGCCACAGGTTTTTATGATATTCCATATTTGATGAATGTTGCTGGTGAAGACTTACCAAAAGTAACACACTATTACGAAGAACCGCATTTTTATGCTTTACAAAATGTAGTAGTAGTTGGTGCCAATAATTCTGCGGTTGATGCAGCCTTAGAAACTTGGCGAAAAGGAGCAAGCGTAACAATGGTTATCAGACAGGACGAAATAGGAAACAGGGTAAAGTATTGGGCTAAACCAGATATTGAAAACAGAATCAAGGAAGGTTCTATCAAAGCCTATTTCAATTCAGAGGTTGCCAGTATTCGTCCACATGAAATAGATATCCAAACGCCCGAAGGAATTATTACGATTGAAAACGATTATGTCATTGCGATGACGGGTTATCAACCTAACTTAGATTTTTTACGGAAAATAGGAATTACGTTATCAAATGATGAAATCCTAAAACCTACGTATAATGACGACACACAGGAAACAAATTTACCCAATATATATCTAGCAGGGGTAATTTGCGGAGGAATGAATACGCATTCCTTATTTATTGAAAATTCAAGGATTCATGCGACCAAAATTCTACAGAAGATAACAGGTAAGGTTATTCATAACACTAACTACTAATGACTGTTTATAATTGCTTTCTCCCGAATACACCTATAAACAAGGTGAGAAAATAGGTTAAATCAGCAATAAATTTCATGCTCATTGCCTGGAAAAGGTATTGTGTATCAGCCTTTTCTAGCTTCTTTAAATTGAGTCCATAAAAAATTGTCATTCACCGACACACTTCTGTATTTGGTCGAAAATTGTCTAAATCTAAGAGAAGACAGTGCAATTTTTGTGTTCTAAGAGTGTCTAATCGATAAATTTTGTGGGTTTCCCACTTATCTCAAATTCAATCCATTTGTACTTTTTTAATTCTTACAACAAATTATTTACTCCAACTTTGCTTCTGATTAAAGAAAAGAGCGAACATTTTAAAAATATATTTATGAAAAAAATATTATTATCCTTAACGTTATTTAGCCTTATATGCACCAACCTTTTTGCACAGTTTCCAGTAGGGGGAATGGGCGGAATGGGTGGTGGACGTCCCAAAGAAGCTACTGCTATTCCGGGAACGGCTCAAGCTGCGCCAAAAGGGTCAGCAAAAATTACAGGTTATGTAATCGACTCATCAGCGACTAAAGCTGTTGAATTTGCGAGTGTGGCATTATTAGCGAAAGCAACTAACAAACCTGTTGATGGAACAGTGTGTGATGATAAAGGTAAATTTACGTTAGCAAAAGTAGCTACTGGTGATTACGTATTGGCTATTTCATTTTTGGGTTATCACTCAAAAAGAATTGATGTGAAAATTGTGAACAAAAACGATGACATTGATTTAGGTGTGATTAAATTAAACCAAACAAGTCAAGTTTTACAAGAAGTAACCGTAGAAGGTCAGCGTTCTTTGATTGAAGACAAAGTTGACAGAATGGTTTACAATGCTGAAAAAGATGCAACTAACAAAGGTGGTGACGCAACAGATGTATTAAGAAAAGTACCTTCGTTATCAGTAGATTTGGATGGTAACGTTACACTTCGTGGTAGCCAAAACGTAAAGGTGTTGATTAATAATAAACCTTCAACAATTGTAGCTAGTAGTATTGCAGATGCCTTGAAACAAATTCCATCAAACATGATTAAGTCTGTTGAAGTAATTACTTCGCCTTCTGCTAAGTACGATGCTGAAGGGTCATCAGGGATTATCAACATCATCACTAAAAAGAATACTCTACAAGGTTTAACCCTAAACTTGGATAGCAGTGTAGGTATTCGTGGTGCTAACATGTCATTGAACGGAAACTATAGAAAAGGAAACATGGGTTTCTCGTTAGGTGGTTTTGGCCGTGCTAACTATAATGTAAATGGTGAGTTTGTTAATACACAGCTAGCTAAATCTGATGGAACAATTACGAAACAAAGTGCATCAACTAGAAATGATGGTTTGTTTGGTTCTTATCAATTTGGATGGGACTGGGATATTAATAAGTCTAACTCAATCACTGCTTCTGCTCGTTATGGTGCAAGAAATCAGAATACTTTTCAAGATGCATTATCTACAAACATTATCAGAACAAACGGAAGTAATACAACAACAGTACGTGATGTAGAAACGAAAGATAATTCTGGAACGATAGATTTAAACGTTGACTATACGCATACGTTCAAAAAGCCTCAGCAAGAGTTAAGTTTGTCAGCACAGTATAGTCGTAATGATCGTAAAAATAATTTCACGAACATTATTTATGGTTTATCTGACTCTTTAGTGCAATTAGGTAGAAACCGTATTTCGAATATCAACCCAAGTTATAACCAAGAAACTACACTTCAAGCAGATTATCAATCACCAATTGGTAAAACACAAATGATTGAATTTGGTGGAAAAGGAATTTTCAGAAAAGTAAATAGTACGTTTACTCAAGTTGGAAATAATGGAGCATTAGATTACGACCAAAACATTGCAGCATCTTATTTTTCTTATACCTTAACAACTAAGCAAAAATATAGCTTCAAAGGTGGTGTACGTTATGAACATACTGACATCAATGCGATTCAAACAACGGAAGGTGGAGCAAAGAATAATATTGATATTCCAAGCTACGGAACATTGGTGCCAAGTTTCAACGTATCAAAAAGCTTGAAAGGGGGAACTACTTTGAAATTGGCTTATAACCGTCGTATTCAAAGACCATCATTACAGTTCTTAAACCCGAATCGTAATGCTTCAAACCCTTCAAACGTTACAGAAGGTAATCCAAACTTATCGCCTGAATTCACCAACAACTATGAATTTACGATAAATACATTCTTTAAAAATACGTTCTTGACAACAGCATTGTTTATGCGTAATACTACAGGTTCTATCCAAAGTATTCGTACAAATGAAGTAGATGCCCAAGGCAGACCATTCCTTTTAACTTCTTACCGTAACATTGGTAATGAAGATGCTTATGGAATGAACTTGTTTGGAAGTGTGAATATCTCTAACAAATTCCAATTAGGCGGAGGAACAGATATTTATTATGCTGTTTTGAATAACAACAACCCTGACCCACTTTTGAATGCTAAAAACCAAGGATGGGTAGCAAGCTTTAGAATGTTTGGTAGTTATAACCTTTCTAAAGGCTGGGGCTTTCAGGCGTTCTCATTCTATCGTGGTAATCAAGTACAATTACAAGGTAGCCAAGGAGGTTTCGGAATTTACAGTTTAAGTATTAAGAAAGACTTGGCAAACAAAAAAGGAAGTATCGGTTTTGGAGCTGAAAACTTCTTTACACCTAATGGTTTCAAGATTAATAATAACATAGAATCTTCGACGATTTCTCAGCAAAGTACTACTACTTTACGTAACATGAACTTTAAAATTAACTTCAGTTACCGTATTGGTAAGATGTCTTTTGATGCACCTAAAAAGAGAAAGAAATCTGTTAATAACGATGACTTGAAAGATGGTGGCGACGGTGGCGGAAACGGCGGCGGTCAGCAACAACAAGCAGCTCCAGCAACTACTGGTGGCGGTGGTGGTCGTCCAAGATAACCATAACATTTCCTAAGAAAAAAAGCGACTTTGAGCAATCAGAGTCGCTTTTTTTATGCTGATTACTTTATAAGTCAACCTATTCTTTTATTTTTTTACGGAATTCACGAGGTGAAATACCCATCACTGTCGTAAATATTCTACTAAAATGATAAGGGTCATTATAACCAATGGTGTAAGCAATTTCCTTTACTCTTAATTTGCTATGTTCTAATAAGCTACAGGCTTGTTGTACTTTGAGAAAAGTGAAAAAGTTGATTGGGGAACTTTGTACTTTCTGTCGAAAAACTGCTGAGAAATGCGATGCAGACATTCCTGCTACATCTGCCAATTGTTCCAACGTGAGTGTTTCAGTCAGGTGTTTTTTCATATAAGCAATTACCTTACTGATAGGGTCAGTTTCTGTAGTGTGTTGAGGATTGGGGTTAAAAACAGAAGCTTTGAAAGTAGTTAGAAAATGGGCGAATTGAGCGTTTGCATAAACGATGTTATCATCATTGAATGACATTTCGATATGCGAAATAATATCATCAAACATCACTAAACGCTGATTGTTGGGAAGCAATGCTACAGGCGAATAATTTTTAGTGTTTTCAAATAAGAAGTTTATATAATGTGCCGATAGTGTACCAACGAAATGTACCCAATAGATTGTCCATGGATTATCAATATTGGCACCATAGCTATGTGGAATATTAGCAGGAATAATAAAAAAGTGGTCTTGATTGACAAAATACTTTTGGTTATCTACCATATACCAGCCTTCGCCCTCTAAACAATATATTAGAATATGCTGTCCACAACCATTTTTACGTTCGCAAGCATGGTTATTTGCTTTGAGATAATACCCAATGTCAGTAATATATAAGGTTTCGACTAATGGGTGCTTAATAACTCTTGACAATAACTCATGAGGCATAATGTATGTCCGTTGTCCTAAAAAGCCTTCTTCTCTTGTAGTCATTGAAGTATATATATAATAATATTATCTATGTTTTTCATAAAAAGAGTCATGTAAATGTAGGCTTTAAACAGGTAAGTTTGCAATTAAATATTAGATTATTTCAAAATATCAATCGTAATTAAGGATAAGGATACTTGGTACATACTGTTTTTGTTTTTCGCTTTTTCATCAACATAGATGATATTTTCCAGTACATTATCCATCTTTATAGGGCAAGCTTATAAACTGCCATTGATTTAAAATAATAGTTTACAATTAAACGGGAAAAAACTCATTCAAAAGTATTTAGCATATAGATAGGGTTTTTTACTGTGAACTGTTTTGATAAATAAGAGTCACTACATTGTAAGATTCGTAAAAATATGAATATTAGTAAATTAATCTTTATCGGTTCTATTGTCATTATTTGGGGATATTCGCTGTATTCCCTGAATAAAACAGGCAATGAGGTAGATTATAGTACGCAAGTAAAACCCATCTTGAATAAGCATTGTATTGCTTGTCATGGAGGGGTAAAAAAGCAAGGCGGATTCAGTTTGCTATTTAGAGAAGAGGCGTTGGGAAAAACCGAATCAGGAAAGCCAGCTATTATCCCAGGTGATGCTGAGCATTCAGAATTTATTATCAGACTTACGCATAAAGACCCTGAAGAAAGGATGCCTTTGAAAAAAGAGCCTCTGAAAAAAGAAGAGATAGAAATATTAACAAAATGGGTGAATCAAGGAGCAAATTGGGGCGAGCATTGGGCTTTTGTAAAACCAGAGATGCCTACAGTGCCGAACAAAGGCTTTTTTGCAGGATTCTTTAGTTTGTTTGGTGATAAATGGGAGAAGAATGACATTGACTATTTTGTAAAAAATAAATTGGAGCAAGAAGGCTTAAAACCTTCAACTAAAGCGGGAAAATCGATATTATTAAGAAGACTTTGTTTGGATTTAACAGGCTTACCACCTACCGAAAAACAAATAGAGGAATTTATGAAGGATGATAGTGATAATGCCTATGAAAAGATGGTAGATAGCCTGCTGGCATCCTCACAATTTGGTGAACGGTGGGCAGGCATGTGGCTGGATATGGCTAGGTATTCAGATACAAAAGGCTATGAAAAAGATGAAGGTAGGAATATCTGGCAATACAGAGATTACGTCATCAAGGCATTTAACCAAGATATGCCTTACACGCAGTTTATTAAAGAACAACTGGCGGGTGATTTATTGAAAAACCCAAGCGAACAACAATATATCGCTACGGCCTTTCATCGGAATACTGTTAATAATGATGAGGGTGGTACGGATGATGAAGAGTTTAGAAATGCTACGATGGTAGATAGAGTAAACACTACTTGGGAGGTATTTCAGTCTACAACCTTTGCTTGTGTACAATGCCACTCGCATCCGTATGACCCTATTCGTCATGAAGACTATTATAAATCAATGGCGTTTTTCTACAATACTCGTGATGAAGATGTACCAGACGATTCTCCTTATCTAAGGCAATTTAATAAGCCAGAAGACAAGGCAAAACTAGAGGGTTTACAAACGTGGTTAAAAACTAATTTCAGTAGCCAGCAAGAAAAAGAAATCACGCAATATTTGACTTTTCTAGAACCTAAAATTCATCCGCATGCGGGCGACCAATTTATTAATGGGGCATTGGCTGATAATAAATATCTAGGTGTAAGAAATGGTGGTTCGGTAAGGTTTAAGTCTTTGCCTGTGGAGGGCAAAAGACAGCTTTTGGTAGCGTATGGAAACAAAACAGGAAGCCCAACGTTGATGGAAATTCGCTTAGGCTCATTGACAGGGAAAGTACTCACGACGATAAAATTAGACACTACGCAAAAAGGAGGATGGACTAACTCATGGGACTATCAATTATATGATTTACCCAAAATGAGCGGTCGACAGGATTGGTACTTGACTTTCAAGAATGCAAAAGTCAAACCAGACCAAAGTACTTGTGTGATTGGAAGTTTTACCTTATTACCTGAATTTCCGGGCAAAGGAAAGCCAGAGTACAATGAAAAAAAACAATCCTTTTTGGAATTAATAAGGGCAAATACTGAAAACACGCCCGTTATGCTCGATAACCCTCTTGAATATGCCCGACAAACGAATGTTTGGGAGCGAGGGAATTGGTTAGCAAAAACGAAAGTAGTACAACCAGATATTCCTGAAGCCTTGGGAAGATTACCGAAAGGAGCGCGTAAAAATCGTTTAGGTTTAGCCATGTGGCTAGGGAGTAACGAAAATCCATTGACTGCCAGAGTGGCGGTGAATCGTTTTTGGGAGCAACTTTTTGGAACGGGCTTGGTAGAAACCCTAGAGGATTTTGGTACACAAGGTTTCACGCCTACTAATGCAGCATTATTAGATTTTCTGGCTATAAAATTTATGGATGAATATCAATGGAAACCTAAAAAGCTGTTGAAGGAAATCGTCATGTCGGCAACATATCAGCAAGATTCAAAAGCTAATGAAGATTTATTAGAAAAAGACCCGATGAATCGATTGTTGGCTCGTGGGCCAAGAGTACGTTTGTCGGCCGAACAAATCAGAGACCAAGCATTGTTGGTAAGTGGTTTATTGAGCTATAAAATGTATGGTAAAAGTGTTATGCCGTATCAGCCAGATGGCATTTGGAATACGCCCTATAGTAACATGGCTTGGAAACTAAGTGATAAGGAAGACAAATATCGACGGGCTTTATATACCTACTGGCGCCGTTCAACGCCATATCCATCCATGATAACTTTTGATGGAGCAAACCGTGATATTTGTTTGGCTAGGAGAATCCGAACCAATACACCTTTGCAGGCACTTGTTACCTTAAATGACCCCGTTTATTTAGAATGTGCTAAAAGCCTAGCCAAGAAGATGGAAGCATGCGGGGGAACAATTGATGAGCAAATCAAGAATACTTATCGATTAACGATGTGTAAAAACATTACAGACAAGAAATTAGCCATCTTGAAAAAGCTTTATACTAACACACTAATAACGTATCAGAAAAGTAAAAATGAGGCAGCGTTGCTATTGAATATTTGTCCAGATGATAATATCAAACCAAAAAATATTCCTGACTTAGCCGCCAAGACTTTAGTAGCAAGCACCTTGTTGAATTTGGATGAGTTTATTATGAAAGAATGATTGATAAGCGAGGAATGTAGAGTTTTGAGTGTGGAGTATATCGTTTTGTAATAGTACTTGAAATTTTATCTTAATCTGGCGTCAGCATTTGATGAAATTCCGCTGTTTGAGCGGAGCGAGTTTCGGAATTTCTTGATTTTCTTTTGTTACTTTTCTTGCATCAAGGCAAGAAAAGTAAGGTCTTATAGAAGGGAATATTAAATTTTAGATATAGATACATTAAAGCTCCAGATATTTTCCAATGGTCTAATTCATTATTTGATAAAAGAAAAGTTTGTAATATAATAATTACGTAATTATGAAAAACTTACAAGAAGAACTTCTTTTTGAAACGCTCCGTCACGAAACACGTAGGCATTTTCTAAAACAATGTACTACAGGTTTAGGAATGATGGCGATGGGTTCTTTGCTACAGAGTTGTGGAGGCAATCAGCCTTCGGCTATGACGAATGTTGCTAATCCTCTATCGCCTAAAATGCCTCATTTTGCAGGGAAAGCTAAGTCTGTTATTTACTTGCACATGGCGGGCGCTCCTTCGCAATTAGAATTATTCGACTATAAGCCAGAATTGATGAAATTGGATGGACAGCTTTGTCCTCAATCATTTTTAGAAGGCAAAAAATTTGCCTTTATTCGTGGTGTACCTCAGATGATGGGTCCACAGGCGAATTTCCAACAAGTAGGACAAAGCGGAGCATGGATGTCGGATAAAATGCCACATTTACAAACCGTGGCAGATGATATTTCTTTCTTAAAAGCCATGTACACCGACCAGTTTAATCATGCCCCCGCACAATTGCTTTTGCACACAGGCTCGGCACGTTTAGGGCGACCAAGCACGGGTACATGGGCAACGTATGGGTTAGGGTCTGAAAACCAGAATTTGCCGGGCTATATGGTGTTAACATCTGGAGGGAAAAATCCTGACGGGGGTAAAGCCTTGTGGGGAAGTGGCTTTTTGCCTTCTGTTTATCAAGGAGTACAATGTAGAAACCAAGGAGAGCCAGTTTTATATATTTCTGACCCATCAGGGGTAAATCGCGACATTAGGAAAAATACGATTGATGCTATTACTGAAATCAATAAGGAGTCATATCAAGAATTTCATGACCCTGAGACCTTAGCTAGAATTTCGCAATATGAAATGGCTTTTAAAATGCAGACTACTGTGCCTGAGGTAATGGATATTTCCAAAGAACCTGCCTATATTCATGAAATGTATGGTACTGAAATGGGAAAAGAATCCTTTGCCAACAACTGTTTATTAGCCAGAAAATTAGTAGAGCAAGGAGTAAGGTTTGTGCAATTATTTGATTGGGGATGGGATTCGCACGGGGGAGCTTCTGAAAGCAGTGATGTCGTGAATGGCTTAACCAATAAATGTGCTACCGTCGATAAAGCCATTACGGCACTGATACAAGATTTAAAACAACGGGGATTATTAGACGAAACCTTGATTGTGTGGGGTGCCGAATTTGGTAGAACACCCATGCAAGAGAACCGCGAGGGCAAAGCAGCGGCTTTTAAAGGCAGAGACCATCATACCGAAGCCTTTACCGTTTGGATGGCAGGCGGAGGCATCAAAGGGGGATATTCTCATGGTGAAACTGACCCGCTTGGATATGTAGGTACGAAGGATAGAACTTCCGTTTTTGACTTGCAAGCTACCATTATGCACTGCTTAGGTTTCAATCATGAAGAATTTACTTATCCTTTTCAAGGAAGAAACTTTAGATTGACCGATACGGCAGGAAAAGTGATTAAGCCTGTGCTGTCCTGATTAAACAGGATAGCATGAATAGAGTATAATTGTGCAGTTGTATCTTACTCCTTTAAATCAAATATTTTAAACTATTATGAAAAAGATACAAATAGCCTTATTGGCTTTATTAACAAGTTTGTCAACATTTGCCCAAACGGGTTATACGCCAAGTCCCGAAAATATTAAAGCACGTGAAGAATTTGAAAAAGCACGCTTTGGGATGTTTATTCACTGGGGTTTATCCAGTGTTTTGGGTGATGGAGAGTGGGTAATGCAAATAAAAAATATTCCTGTGAAGGATTATACCAAACTGCAAAGAGCCTTCAATCCTGTTGATTTTAATGCCAAAACATGGGTAGATATTGCCAAAGGTGCAGGGATGAAATATATTACCTTGATTACTCGCCACCATGATGGCTTTAGTAATTTCGATACGAAGCAGTCAAGCTGGAATATCATGAATACGCCTTACAAGCGTGATATTGTCAAGGAATTAGCAGACGAATGTCATAAACAAGGGATTAAAATCTGTTTTTATTATTCTTTGTTAGACTGGTACCGTGATGACTATCCTTATGAAACAGGGAAAACTGGAAAAGGAACTGGCCGTACTAAAAAGAGTAATTATGCCAGTTATTTAGCTTTTATGAAAAGTCAATTGACAGAGTTATTGACAAAGTATGGGGAAGTATCGGCTATTTGGTTTGATGGACACTGGGATCAGCTAGATAATGACCATGACAAAACCTTGCAATCAAAAATTGACTGGAAATATGATGAGATTTATGGCTTGATTCATAAACTTCAACCACAATGTTTGATTGGGAATAATCACCATTTGAGTCCACTCCCAGGTGAAGACTTCCAAATGTTTGAGCGTGACTTACCGGGTGAAAACAAAGGAGGATTGAGCGGACAAGATATTTCAGCATTGCCATTGGAAACATGTGAGACCTTGAATGGTGCATGGGGATATAATATCAAAGATGACCACTATAAAACACCTAAGCAATTGGTAGATTATTTGGTACGTGCTGCTGGTTATGGAGCTAACTTTTTATTAAATGTTGGGCCAATGCCAAATGGGGAAATCCAGCCAGAATTTGTAGAACGTTTGGCGAAAGTAGGAGAGTGGACTAAAGTTTATGGAGAAACCATTTATGGCTCTAAAGGTGGCTTTATTCGTCCGCAGGAATGGGGAGCTGTTACTGAAAAAGGGAACAAAATCTATCTTCATTTATTGAAATACAATGACGATAAGTTTATGTTGAAAGTTCCTCAAGCGTTCAAAAGTGCGAAGTTGTTTAAAAATGGTACTCCTATTAAGTTTCAAAAATTAGATAATAACTATTTTGTATTTGATATTGCATCTTTAGATAAAAGCGAGTTAGATAACGTCATTGAATTAGAAAAATAACATGAAAATAGAAAAGACAATTCCTTTGTTGAGAATCTTTGATGTCAATAAAGCCCGAGAATTCTATATTGATTGGCTCGGTTTTCAAGAAGACTGGGTACATCAGTTTGAAGAAAATACGCCTTATTATATCCAGATTTCAAGAGGGGAATTGACTTTTCATCTTACCGAACATTACGGAGACTGCACTCCGGGAGGAAAAGTTTTTATTGACTGTTCTGATTTAGAAAGTTTCTTCAACGAATTACAAACCAGACCTTATAAATATTATCGCCCATCCATAGAAGAAGCCTTTTGGGCGGCAAGTATCATGAGTTTAACAGACCCTTTTGGAAACCGATTACTATTTAACGAATATAAAAAAGCATAATCAATGAACGAGCATCAATCAAGACGAAACTTTCTTAAAACCAGTAGCTTAGCTGTGGGTTCTGGCTTAATAGCAAATTCAGTTTCGGCGAATAAGATTCAAAAGAACATAGAAAACGTTGTGATTGGACACAATTCACACAAGTACAAAGTAATAGCAGGATGGGGCGTATTGGATGCTGACAAAAATCCTGTGAACGATTGTCACGAAATGGTGGAAGATGCCAAAGGACGTTTGATTATGTGTACCAATGAAACCAGAAATAATATCTTGATTTATGATAAATCAGGGAAGTTATTAGATGCTTGGGGAACTACCTATCCAGGTGCACACGGTTTAACCATTGCAAATGAAGGCGGAGAACAGTTTTTGTTTATTTGCGATAATGCTCGTCACCAAGTAATTAAAACGGATTTGAAAGGGCGTGAAGTAATGAAGCTTGAATATCCCAAAGAAACAGGCGTTTATGAATCACCGAATCGTTTTGTGCCTACCGAAACAGCCGTTAATCCTGCCAATGGTGATATTTATGTGGCGGATGGGTACGGCTCGCAATACATTACGCAATACGATATAAAAGGAAGATATATCCGTCATTTTGGTGGGTATTCTAAGGAATATACCGACGAGAAATTTGATACCTGCCACGGTATTTTAGTAGATACTCGTGATAAAAAGAATCCTACGTTACTAGTTACCGACCGTGTGCATAACTGTTTGAAACGTTTTACATTAGATGGAAAATTCTTAACTGTTTATCATTTGCCGGGTACTTTTGTGTGTCGCCCAGTATTACGTGGCGATCATATTTTTGCTGCCGCTTTCAGAAGTACAGATGGGTCTTGGAATAATTCTGGTTACATACAAGTATTGGATAAAGATATGAAAGTAGTGTCAACACCGGGTGGTTCAGAGCCTACTTACAAAGACGGTAAACTACAACGTCAGTACAAAGATGACCCTAATCAAGTATTCATGCATCCGCATGATGTATATGTAGATTCTGACGAAAACGTTTATGTCCCTCAATGGAATTCTAAAAAAACGTATCCAGTTAAATTAGAAAGAATTGCGTAGGAGTAATGAGTTTATTGACGCTATAATTATAAAAATCATCTATCATGACTAGCGAGAGAATTAATTCTCTCGCTAGTCATGATAGATGATTTAGCTTAACATAAAAAAGACTCATGGCATGACTTTGCTAGCTTTATCATACTTGCTAAGTAATTGGAAGTCATGCCATGAGTGACCAAGAACTCACAGCTCATTGCTCAAATCTGATTGCTAAAAGCTCAAAACAATAAACAATGATTTTATTACAAACGAATGTTCCTTCTGATTGGGCAATGTTTTTTGGACATTTTCATCCTGTAGTAGTTCACCTACCTATCGGAATGCTGATGATTGCTGCCATATTAGAACTTATTTCTCGTAAAAAAGGACTCGAATCTCTACAGCCTGCTATTGCACCCATTTTGTTTTGGGGTATGATTACGGCAGTTATATCTTGTATTTTTGGTTACTTACTTTCTACTTCTGGTGAATACAATGAAGAAACATTATTCCTTCACCAGTGGATGGGTATTGGTGTAGCATTAGTTGCGTTAGCGGCTTGGTACATGAAAGTGAATTGGCAACAAGACCCAACCATGAAGAAAGCCTATATGCCTGCTGTTTATTTAATCGTGATTTTATTAACAGGAACAGGACATTTAGGGGGGAATATGACGCATGGCGAAGACTATCTATACGCTTATACGCCCGAGCCTTTTCGTTCGATGGCAGGATTGCCACCGAGAACCAAAGGAGGAACAGGAGTTAGAAAGAAAATTGAAAATATCAATGAAGCATTGGTCTATCAAGATATTGTTGCCCCAGTGATGGAACAAAAATGTTGGTCTTGCCATAATGCCAATAAAATCAAAGGAGGATTGAGAATGGATACTCAGGAACTTTTGATAAAAGGTGGAGAAAATGGGGCAATCATCAAAGCAAATGATGCGGCCAACAGCGAATTAATCAAACGTTTGTTATTGCCCGAAGAAGACGAACACCACATGCCACCGAAAGGGAAAACACCTTTGAGCGAACAAGAAATCTCGCTTTTGCATTGGTGGATTCAAAACGGAGCAGGCTTTGATAAGAAAGTAGCACAACTAAAACCAGACGAAAAAGTAAAACCATTCTTGGCATCTTTGAGTAGCGGAGGGGAAACCAATAATACTAGTGGAGGAGAAAGTATTTCACCTGTATTTAACGAAAAAGTATCAGCCGCTGCTGAAAGTGATATTCAGAAACTAACATCAATGAATGTTGTGGTGATGTCTGTATCAAAAGAACAGCACTTTTTAGATGTCAACTTTGTGAATGCGCGTACTTTTGATGATTCAAAAATAAATCTTTTGACCAATCTATCTGACCAAATTATATGGTTAAAGTTGGGTAGTACAAAGATTACAGATAAATCCTTGGCTGAAATTTCTAAATTAAAACATTTAACGCGTTTACATTTAGAACATACAGCCATTACTGATGTTGGGTTAGCCCAACTAAAGGATTTGGAGTTTCTGGAATACATCAATTTATTTGATACCCAAATAAGCGATGTAGGCATCAAAGAATTGGCAAAATTGAAAAGCCTAAAAAAAGTATATTGTTGGCAAACTAAAGTTACTAAGCAAGGCGTATTAGCCTTACAAAAAGCATTGCCGAATGTTGAGGTAAATATTGGGTGGGAAGATAAAATACCTACTAATGATACCAACAAAGTAATTACACAGAAGGTGGCAGCTAAATAAGATTAAGCAAAAGCTACATGTATAAATACGGGTTAAATACGGTACACTTTACCGTATTTAACACATTGTTCTACTTACCAAATTTTGGGAATATTGTTATGTAAAATCCTCCTAACATAGCAATACCATGATACCACAACATATTCTGCCAATCCAATTCAAATTGGGTAAAAGAGCTACTTTTTTTGCGAATGAAATTATATTTTTTGAGGGAGAAATCAATTATACACGTATTCACTTTGCTTTTGGAAAAACAAAGGTAATCGCCAAAACCCTTTCTAAAGTTGAAGGAAGAGTTAATACCGATTCATTTTTGAGAATCAACAGAAAGTATTTAGTAAACCAGAAATTCATTCGGGAGGTAGATAAATATGACCTTATTTTGTTAGATGGCCGAATCCTTCCAATTTCACGTAGAAAGCGTTTTTGCTTGACTAAATAAATCTATTTAATACAGATTTGCGATATAACAATAACTTTGCTCATTGTTGCTTTGGTTTATTTTCCCGAAATTGTGCGTTAGTAATGTTGATTCTTACTCGTTTACGCAACTATTATATACACTTTGTGTTTATTTAAAAGTAAATGGTATGAGCATCATTTTACTAATTTATCAGTAACCAAAATAGGACTATATAATAGAAAGATAGTCAATCCAATAATGATACAAATCGATATTGCTGCACTTCGTGAAAACTATAGCAAAGGCAGCTTAGACGTTAAAGACGTAAGTGTTTCTCCGATAGAACAATTTCAAAAATGGTTTAATGAGGCTATCGCCAGTAAATTGCCAGAGCCCAATGCTATGATTGTGTCAACGGTTGGCAACGATGCTAAACCTTCAGCAAGGATTGTCTTGTTGAAAGGTATTGATAATGGCTTTACTTTTTATACAAATTACCTTAGCAAGAAAGGAACAGAATTAGCCGAAAACCCTAATGCTTGTATTACATTTTTTTGGAATGAACTTGAGCGTCAAGTACGCATTGAAGGAACTATTGAAAAAGTAAGTGCCGAAGAATCAGACGCTTATTTTCAAAGCCGCCCATTAGGAAGCCAAATAGGAGCTTGGGTTTCTAATCAGAGTATGGTGATTGAAAGTAGGGAAGTATTAGAAGAAAGAGAAAAACATTTAAGAGAAAAATTTGGTAACGAGCCTATTCCCCGCCCTCCGCATTGGGGTGGTTATCGCTTAATACCAACTTATGTTGAATTTTGGCAAGGTCGCCCGTCAAGGCTTCACGATAGGATTGCTTATACAAAATTAGAAGAACACGTTTGGAAGATAGAACGTCTATCTCCTTAACTTTTATTAAGTCAGTGACTTTTTGGGCGTCACTGACATAATTTTTATATCACTACTTCAAATGGAACAAATCAGTTACCCCAATTTTTTTGTAAGACGTATAGCCTTCGCCAAACTCTGCACCAATACTATGTCCCATTTCACGATTACGTGCTTCCACAAATTTCAAAAATGCAGGAGAAGAAAGATATGAATCAGGGTCTTTTGAGGTTGGGTCATAAAACTGACTTCTAAAAGCTCTGATTGAATCTTCTTTTTGTTGCCAGTATGCCGAAATATCTACTACAAAATCAGGGTCTATATACCTATCTTGAATATAATGATAAACATTTTTAGGTCGCCAAGCTTCTTGTAAAGTTCCATCATCCTCAAACGTTTCAACCATTCGTAGTCCGGATTTAAAACATGAATCTACTGCTAGCTCACAGCCTTTAATATGGTCTGGGTGACGGTCGTTAATGGCATTGGCTAACACGATTTCAGGACGATAGCGTCTGATTACCCTGATGAGTTTCATCAGATGCTCTTCATCATTGACAAAGAAACCATCTCTAAAACCCAGATTTTCGCGCGCATGAACTCCTAAAATTCTGGTAGCTTCAACAGATTCAGCCAAGCGAATTTCAGGTGTCCCCCTTGTTCCTAGCTCACCACGAGTAAAATCAACGATTCCAACTTTTTTGCCTTGCGCTATTTGCATACAAATCGTTCCAGCACAACCTAATTCGGCATCATCTGGATGTGCCGCCATCACCAATATATCTAACTTCATTGTAATATAAATTCTTATTTCTGAATTGAAAAACGTTGCAATTTAAACAGGAAATTGAGCTAAAAAACAAAAGAGCCAACAGATTTTGGTGCTGTTGGCTCTTTTTAAATATTATCACTATTAATTAATGAATTCTAAGTCTTCTTCCAATTCTTAAACTAGCAGAAATTCTCATACCATTCATTCTTGCTAATTTATCTACAGAAATCCCTGCTCTATTAGCGATAGAATATAATGAATCACCAGAACGAACGGTTGTCCAAGCAGTTCTGCGTGTTTTTACTTTTCTAGCACTTGAACCATATTCGTTATCTAATGAAAGTCCGTAGGTATCGAATACTCTGGCAGAAATTAATACATGGTCTGAAACAGGTTCAGTTCTTTCACCAGAAAAATTAAATACATAAATAGCAGGATTGAAAGGGTTCCCTTCATAGCGAGTCTCAAAGTGCAGGTGTGAACCTGTGCTTCTACCTGTACTTCCACCTAAACCGATTTGGTCACCAGCTTTTACATAAGCGCCAGATTCAAAGTTTTTAGCAGATAAGTGACCATAAAGCGTTTCTAAGCCATTATAATGACGAACTACCAAGAATTTACCATATCCACCGCCATCATATCCTGATACTCTGACAATGCCATCAAATGCAGCATAAACAGGGTCGCCAGTTTCTAAATCTAAATCAACGCCCGAGTGCATTCTTCCCCAACGAGGACCAAATACAGACGTTAATTTTGGGGCTGAGTTTGGTACAGACCAGTATCTACCTTGTTCTTTATTAAATAGCTCAATATCTACTACATCGTCAAAATCTTTTGGATTAATATCGTAAGGGTCGATATTAGTAGCATCCCAAATAGAAAAATAGGTGGCTACTGACACAAAATCATCACTGCCTTCTGCTCTGGTTTCTTCTTCAATCTCAACAATTAAAGGTTCTCTTTCATCAACAGATGTTGTATCAAAAATACTAATCGAAGAATTTAGTTCTTTGGCAGGTTCAAATTTTGAGGAAGCAGTAATAGCCGACGAAGTAGCTACTGGTTCAGGAACATAGTCAGTCCTGAATTGCAGTTTGGGCAACTCATCTAAGGCTTCGTCTAAATTTTTGTTGCTTTTATCCTTTGCATTTGTTTTCACATTAATCTTAGGGTTTTTCTTAAAACTCCCAGATTCTTGTGAAAAAGAAATGAATGAAACGAGACAAAATACTAAGACTAATAATTTTTTAATTGTATTCATCTGAAATAAAATTAATAAAGAACGAAGATGCCATCAAAATAGGCTGTTAGTGTAATTCATTTTCAGCTAACCATCTTTCTGCATCTAAAGCCGCCATACAGCCAGTTCCTGCTGCTGTAATTGCTTGACGATAAATGTTGTCTTGTGCATCGCCTGAAGCAAATACCCCTGCAATATTAGTACGGCTCGATCCTTTTTCTGTGATAATATATCCTGCCTCATCCATATCCAAGAAACCTTTGAAAATGTCTGTGTTAGGTTTATGACCAATTGCCACAAAGAAACCTGTTACAGGTAAAACAGTGGTTTCGTTTGATACTGTATTTTTTACTCTTACGCCTGTTACACCTCCGTCATCACCTAACACTTCATCTGTTTCTGTATTCCAGTGCATTTGAATTTTAGGGTTTGAAGTAACTCTTTTTTGCATGATTTGCGAAGCACGTAATTCATCACGACGTACAATCATGTGTACTTTTGAGCAAAGATTGGCTAAGTAAGTAGCTTCTTCTGCTGCTGTATCACCACCACCAACGATTGCTACTTCCTGATTACGGAAAAAGAAACCATCACAAACAGCACAAGCTGATACTCCACGACCATTAAAAGCTTGTTCCGAAGGCAAGCCTAACCATTTGGCTGAAGCGCCCGTTGAGATGATAACGGTATCTGCTAAAATTTCGTGTGTATCATCAATGAAAACTTTTTTTGGACTTACTGAAAAATCTACCGAAGTAGCCATTCCATAACGTACATCAGTACCAAATCTACGAGCCTGCTTTTCTAAGTCTTGCATCATTTCTGGTCCTTGAATTCCATTAGGATATCCTGGGAAGTTCTCTACGTCATTGGTTATTGTTAACTGCCCGCCTGGTTGTGGCCCTTGATACATTATCGGTGTCAATCCTGCACGTGAAGCGTAAATTGCTGCGGTGTAACCCGCTGGTCCTGAGCCTATAATAAGGCATTTGGTATGCTCTGCCATTGTTAAGTTTAATACTTTTTGTACTTAATTTTTGTAATATTTATGCTAGTTTGCTAGTAAAATGAGAACAAAAATTTATACGTAAAAATTGCAGATAAAATCCAGAATGCCAAGAAATTATTCAAAATGAAATAGTGATATGGATGTTAAGTTGTTGATTGTCAGTAATATGAACTTGTTTTTGAGGTGTGTAAAAATATTTACAGAGAAATATAATTTGTACAAAACTAATTTTTATCACAAAACGATGGTCTGCTCAATGAAAGATTAGCCTGAAACTATACATGCGAGATTCGAGTTAAACATTGCCTTTCAAGCGTTTAACCGAACTTCGCATGCATAATTCTAAGAATTATTAAAGAGACTTATTTTGTCAATTCAGTAGTATAAACTACTTTCCCTTCTTCATTGATTACTTGAACGAAAAGTTTGTTCCCAGTGGCTGAAAATACCATAAAACCATAATCAGAAAGTGCTAATTTACTAATTGGCAAAGTGCCAATAGGCGTTTTTTCTGAAGCAGAACCTGATACAAAATAATGTGTTTTACCTTCAGGTAATAAGTGTTGTAAATCGTGGTCATGTCCACACAAATAGGCATCAACCTTATGCTTGTCTAGTACTGATTTTAACGAAGCACGGATAGCACGTGTATCATAGCTTTCTCTTCTTTTTTCAGTAGCCGTAAAAAGAGGATGATGACCTACCACAATTTTCCATTTGATGGATGGAGAATTGTTTGAAAGTGTTTTGTCTAACCAAACTTTTTGAGCAGTACTATCTTGACTAACAACTGCATTGCTGTATTCACCCTTATAAAATTCAGGGATAAGAGGATTAGTATCGATAAAAGCTATCAATACTTGTTGGTTGGCATCACCATTGATAGAAAACGTCTTTGAGTAATAACGAGCAGGCATATTCCAACGGCGACTAATTTTTGAATAAGCTACCTGTGCATCTGGATTCGATTTGTAATCGTGATTCCCCAACACTGGAAACCAGTCCCACTGCAACGAGAAATCAGTATAAATATCCTCAAAAGAATATTTCCAAAGTGGGTCATATTCGCTTCTAACACCACTTGGGTAAAAGTTGTCGCCCGTAGCAATGATAAAATCGGCCTTGATTTTTGTAGCTACTTTCCCCATTTGGCTAGCTACAGGTTTTTGATGGTCGGCACCATTTCTACCCCAATCGCCCATTACTAAAAAGTTTAAAGCACCTGCATGACTATTCAGCTCAGTGGTTTGACCTACCGCTATTCCACTGGTAAATAATGAGCATACTAAACAGAAACTCTTGAAAACATTGATTGATTTCATTATGTAAAAATTAAAGATAAAATTCTGGATATTTTATAAATCTTTTAATTGACGTTATTAGAGGTATAAAGACATTAAGTCGTCAAAAATAATGGTCTTTGCAGTCAATATTTGTTATGGTACGGTTAATTAAAGCGAATCGTATGAAAAATACTTTCAAGTTGAAGGTTTAGTACAAATATATATTTACTTTGTGCCAAACTATGGAAATAAAAATATTCAATACAGATCAAGAAATACTTACGTCGCTTGCAGAAAGTGATGCAAGAGCTTTTGATTTTCTGTATCAAAAGTTTTTTTCCAAACTTTATGCTGCTGCATATAAGCGACTTCAAAATCGTGAGTTGACAGAAGAGGTAATACAAGAATTGTTTATTTCCTTGTGGGAACGTCGCAAATTGTTGACTATCACTACAACTATTGAAGCTTACTTATTTACTTCTGTGAAATATCTGGTAATTGCTCAGTACAAGAAAAACGATTTGTTTGAAAAGTATTCTAATAGTGTACAACCAGCAGACGACTATAATTTTACGGAACAAATGGTTGCCTTTGACGAATTAAACGAAGCTTATCAAAAAGCGTTACAATCGTTGCCTGAAAGATGTAGGGAGGTATTTTTGTTGAAAAGAACGGGACTATCACAAAGAGAAATTTCTGAACGCCTAGACATCTCAGAAAAAACAGTTGAAAATCAAATGACCAAAGCTTTGAAAATACTAAGAGAAGTATTGAGCGATTACACGGCACTATCTATTATATTAATACCTGCACTACACTAATGTAAAAGTTAATTTATTAAAATGTTCTATCATCATGAGTCAATTAAATAATCCACACGACAAGTTCTTTAAAGAAACTTTCTCTAGACTAGAGATTGCACAGAGCTTTATTGAAGAAACTTTTCCTCTGAAATTAGAGAGAGAATAAATTTGTTTAAATTAAAGAAAACAAATGCTTCGTTTACGGATGCTGATTTATCAGAGCATTTGGCAGATATTGTTTATCAAACAGAATATGCTGGACAAAAGGCTTTGGTCTCGTTACTTTTTGAGCACAAATCTTATCCAGAAAAATATCCTCATCTACAGCTTTTGCGTTATATGAATAACGTGTGGTTAGAAGAGCAAAAACAAAATAAAGAACTATCTGTCGTTATCTCGACGGTTATTTATCATGGAGAGACAGTTTGGAAAAAGCTTTCGATGATTGCTTATTTTGGTAATCCTCATGAAAGTCTTCATCAGTTTATTCCTCAATTTGATTACCTGCTATTCTCCCTTAATGAGATTGAAGATTATCAAATTGAAAATTTTAAAAGTGATTTGCTGGGTGTCACAACGATGTTAATGAAGCATAGTAGAGACAAAGCGAATAACTTTTTGAGTTTAACACCTTTCTTGGTTAATAAGCTAAATGCTTTAGATGTTGCCCATCAGGATGATTTTATTAAGACTACTTTTCGCTATATCGAAGAAGGTATCAACTTGACACAGAACAAATTATCGCCTATATTTACACAGGTTTCACAAAATGTAAACAATATTGCTATGACTATTGCAGATGAAATTAGAGCCGAAGAAAGAGAAAAAACTACATTTAATTATGTTAAGGGATTACTTCAAAATGGGGCTTCTATTGAATTAATTTCAAAATCTTTTGGCATATCTATTCAAAAGGTAGAGGAAATTATTAAGAAATTGAAAAGCTCTTCTAATTAAACAACATTGATATGACTATTGCAGATGAAATTAGAATGGAAGAAAGAGAGAATATTATTTTCAATCATATAAAAGGATTATGGGAAGATGGTAAAAAAGCAGAATATATTGCGAGTGTTTTAAAACTTCCGTTTAAAGAAGTTGAAGAAATTATCAAAAAAATAGAAAATACTTCAAAGTAAAGACTATTTAATTATTTAATAAAATATACTCAAACAAGCTCAAAAGGCTTGTTTTTTGTTTTTCGGTAAATTGATGGCTTTTAATTATTTCATTTGTTAAAAAAATATTTCTATCAGCATAGGGGAAAAGTACGGCTTGTTTCACTTAGTATTTGAAAGCGAAATAAAATGAAACTAAATCAAGAAATTATTGAACGTTATCTTAACAATGAAGCTTCGGAAGGAGAAATATTCTTTGTTGAAAGATGGTACGCTTCATTTGAAAATAACCCAGATGGACTAAGTGAATTAACACAACTGGAACGTATTGAACTTGAAAATAAGATTAAAAAATCTATCCGTGAAGAAATCAAGCGTCAGGAAAGATATACTCCTCCTCGTTGGGTTTGGGCAATGGCTAGTATGGCAGCTATGCTAGTAATTGTCGCTGGACTTTCTTTTTATTTTTTGCCGAATAGCCATGAGCATATAAGCAAAATCAAATCTGATATTCCGATTTCGGATTGGGCAAAATATGAAAACTCTTCTGCTAAAATTTTAAAGGTGGTATTACCAGATGGAAGTGTAGTGCTATTACAACCTAAAACGCAGTTGAGTTATAATCAATCTGACCGTTTGTATCGACAGGTAAATCTAAAAGGTGAAGCTTTTTTTGATGTAAAACGAGACGAAAGTCGCCCTTTCCTGATTTATTCAGGTAAAATGACTACCACAGTTTTAGGAACTAGTTTCAATGTAAAAGCATATCCTGCGATGGAAACTTTTGAAGTATCAGTCGTTACAGGAAAGGTATCTGTGAAAAATGAAATAGAAAAAGAAGTGATTTTATTACCTAAACAACAAGTGGTGTTGGAAACAAAGACAGATGAGATGCTGGTGAATTTATTACCTACTGATAAAACTTTTTACTGGGAATTATCATCATTACAATTCGATGATGATAACATGCAAAACGTCATAGAAAGAATTGAACAAAATTTTAATGTAAGTATCGATTTATCTCCTAAACTCCGAAACTGTCGTTTGAGCGGTAATTTTGAAAATGTACACCTCTCTACCATCCTCGAAATAATTTGTAGATCCATCGAAGCTGAGTACGTAATAGATGGGCAAAATATTTCACTGAAAGGAAACGGATGCCCTTAAACTAACTATCAAACCAATATTGCTGTAGAATACTTACTGCTCTCGAATCAATTTTGAGAGAGGTGGGATAATATGTCTCAAATAAATCAAAAACAATACTAAATTTAATTAACCGATGAAAAAACTTCTAGCTACAAAGCATCTAATGCTTACGATTATGAAAATTACAATTAGTCAGTGCCTTTTCTTTGCTATTTTTTCGGTGATTGCTCTAGGCTCTCCGAGCAAAGCACAGCAGATTCTCAACAGAGAAGTATCCTTAAAACTCAATAATGTGAGTTTGAAAGTGATATTGTTGGAAATCGAAAAACAGTCGGGTGTACATTTTGTGTATAGCAATAATTCAATTCATCTTGATAAAGAAGTAAGTCTTGAAGTAAATCGTGAAGCCCTCAGTATCGTACTACCTAAACTTCTTTTCCCAAACCAAATTCGTTATGAGGTAATTGAAGAACAGATTATTTTGAAAAGGAATAAAGAACAATCAAACGTTTTTCCCAGTGAAAAAGAGGAAGCTATTATTGAAGAAGAAAAAGTATCAGGAAAAGTAGTTAGCGAAAAAGGAGAAGCCCTCATTGGTGTAAATATCTTAATAAAAGGAACTACACGAGGTACCGTGAGTGACGCTGAAGGTAAATTTAGTATGGTAGCCAAAGATGGCGAAGTACTTGTGTTTTCATTTATTGGATTCAAAAAACAGGAAGTAAACGTAAGCCTTAAAGACGTAATGCAGGTTGTTTTGAAAGAAGATAATGAACAATTGGGTGAAGTTGTAGTAATTGGCTCACGTTCTACAGTGGCTCGTACGAATGTCGAGAGACCAGTGCCTGTGGATGTAATCAGTGCAAAAGAATTGCAGTCGACTGGGCAAACGGAATTATCTCAACAAGTACAATTCATGTCGCCCTCATTCAATTCGGCCAAAAATGGTATCAATGGTGTAGCCAACTATGCTGACCCAGCATCTTTAAAAGGACTATCTCCCGACCAAATGTTGGTGCTTATTGATGGCAAAAGACATCATCAGTTTGCGGCACTCAACAATAATGTGACCGTAGGAAAAGGAACAGTGGTGACAGACTTGAATGCTGTACCTTCACTGGCATTGGAAAGAATGGAAATTCTACGCGACGGTGCCGCCGCTCAATATGGCTCTGATGCTATTGCGGGTATCGCCAATTTAGTGTTGAAAAAATCTGTCAACAATGGTTCAGCTCAGATTCAGTATGGTGTTACCTCCGAAGGGGACGGTGGTGGATATACCGCGGCAATCAATTATGGTTTCTCATTAGGCAAGAAGGCTTCGTTGAACCTTACAGGAAGTTACCAAGATGTAAAAGGAACTGACCGCTCAGACCCATATAATCCCCAGCCAGTAGCAGGAGGAGCTTATACGGGAATTTATACCAACGTAAAAGCAACAGATGAAGCAGCTTTGAAATCAAGAGGATACTGGGGAGATGGTACTTATGGTTCATTTCGCCCTACAGCTTATGGAAGTAATGCAATGAAATCTGGTCAAGTATTTTATAACCTTGATATTCCATTAAAGATAGATTGGACTTTATATTCTTTCGGGGGCTTTTCTCAAAAAGATGTATTTGCACGTGCTTTCCTCCGTACCGCTTTGCCTACTAGTGCTACTTCCAATGTAGATTTATATCCTGATGGTTATGTACCAGAACTACCTGGTACTTCTGTTGATTATTCTTCTTTTGCAGGTATTAAACGTAAGACATTTACAGGTTGGAACTGGGACTTTAGTACTGGCTATGGTAGAAATTACCTTGATCAATCTGCCAAAAACTCTTCAAATGCTTCTATGGGAGCATCTTCTCCAAGAGATTTTTACATCGGTAGAATTTCATTTGGTCAAAGTTTGACGGAAATAAATGCCTCAAAAACTATACTTGGTTTGTGGAATACAAAGTCTGTTAACTTTGCTTTCGGTACGCAGTATCGTGTAGATAATTTTTCACTTAGTGCTGGTGACGAAGCATCGTATTTGATAGGACCATTGGCAGCTTCAAAAAACAAAACACCAGGTTCACAAGGAAGGGTTGGTATCGATAAGGCTGATGTAAAAAGCGTAAACCGTTCTAATATAGGGATATATGCCGATGTGGAAAGCGATATTACTAATAGATTATTAGTTGCAGCAGCTTTACGGTATGAGAATTATAGCGATTTTGGTAGTAATATTTCTGGGAAATTAGCGTCAAGAATAAAAATTACAGAGGATTTATCTATCAGAGGGTCAATCAACAAAGGTTTTAGAGCACCACTGCTTCAACAAATTGCGAATGCTGCCACCACTTCTACAGTGCAAAATGGAATTATTAGAAGTACCAAGCAATTGCCTTCTGATGACCCACGATTGAAACAAATCGGGATAGAAGACCCCAAGCCAGAAACTTCATGGAACTATAATTTGGGGATTACGGCAAAAGTGGGCAATAGCCTTTTGTTAACCGTTGATGCCTATCAGATTGATATTACGGATAGAATTATTATCACAGAAAACCTGAATGTTAATAACATAGCTGCCTTGAAAAACTTATTCCCTAATTTTCAAGAAATCACCTTTTTTACCAATGCTATCAATACTGGAACAAAGGGGATAGACGTAGTGGCGTCTTATAAAAACTCAATCAGTCCTAAAAGTAAATTTACGGCAAGCGTTGCCCTGACAGTCAACAAAACTGAAATTACTAAGATTAAAGCAACGCCTACGGCTTTACAACAAGATACTAAAGCTCCTGTAGTATTGATTGATACCGTAAGTAGAGCCCTCATAGAAACCAGTCAGCCACATACTAAAGTTTTGGTATCTTTAGGTTATCAAGTAGGCAAGTTGAGTATAAATTTCAGAAGTTCATACTTTGGCGAAGTTACCGCTTGGGAGAAGCCATCAGGACAGAATCACCGTAGCCAAACATTCGGAGGAAAAAATCTATTTGATGCTTCGGTAGTCTATAGTATCAATAAGTCTTTAAGCATTACTATCGGAGGAAATAATTTTACAAACGTTTATCCTGACAAAGTGCTGAGCAATTATGCTTCTTATTCAAACGGACAAGTACCCTATACCAGAAATGCGAATCAGTTTGGTTTCAATGGAGCATATTATTATGGTAGCCTATCAATTAGACTGTAAAGTGTATCAATAGTTAAATCTCAAGGCTCAAAGCTCACCACTCACAGCTATTATTAATTACTGAGTACAACTTAATAACTATTTAAAACTTGACCAATTTATTATTATTACTTATTTGCCTAACCATTGGTGTATTCCTCAGAAAACTGAAAGGTTTTTCTGAGGATGCCCCCACGGTGTTGAATACCATTATTATTTATGTTTGTTTACCTGCGTTGACTTTCCTAAATACTACCGAAATTCATTTTAGTAGCCATTTATTATTGCCTGTTTTAATGCCTTATATTATTTATGTGGGGTCATTCATATTTTTTAATTTGCTAGCACCATTTATAAAAATAGACGATAATACCAAAGGAGCTTTAATTCTTACTGCAGGCATCAGTAGTATTTCATTTGTAGGTTTTCCGATTTTCGAAGTGCTTTTTGGCAAGGAAGGGTTACAATATGGTGTATTAATGAGCCAAGCAGGCTCTTTTGTGGTGTGTGGCACTTTAGGAATTTTTACAGCATCCTATTACTCATCTTCTGCTGATTTTTCATTTGGAAGAGTAGGCATCAATATTTTTAAATTTCCTCCATTTGTAGCTTTTTGTTTAGCATTAATACTAAACCTTTCAAACTATCATTTTCCTGTATGGGGACAGCAAATTTTAGATAAACTCGGAAGTCCCTTTAGTTTTTTAGCATTACTTTCTATTGGCTTACAAATTAATTTTAACAAGAGCCAATTAGACTTAAAAGCACTCTTCTATGGGTTGTTTTATAAATTATTTATTGCTCCATTGCTAATTTTTATCATTTATATGCTCATTTTAGGAGAATATTCAGCTTTAGGAAAACTTTGTGTAATTGGGGCTACTTTAGGGTCAATGAATACTGCTACTATCATCGCAGTAACGTATAAACTCAATCCTAGTTTAGCCACCCAAATGGTCAGTGTCAGTATTCCTTTATCTTTATTGAATGTGTGTATTTGGTATGGACTAATGCAATATTTTTAACCTTTAACTGTTTTGCTTTAGGCTGTAAGCCGTAGGCATTAAGCTATTTTTTATTAAACAATTGAGCGTCAAATAATTGAAATGCTAATCATCAATCACTATTTACCAATTACTACGTAAACAATTTTAATTTCCATGAAAAAACTATTTAAAAATTTAACTTTTTGGGTACTTACAGCCATCACAGCGGGGGTATTGTTAGGGCATTTCGCACCAGAAATAGCCTTACAGCCTATTTTAGAAAAACCGATAAAATTTAGCCTGTATTTATCTGAATTTGAGATAAAAACTAGTTTTAGTGAATTGCTAAGTAGTATTTTTATCAGCATTGTGAAAATATTTATTTGTCCTATTATTTTCATCACCATCATGCTAGGCATTATTTCGATGGGAGATTTGAAAAAGGTGGGTAAAGTAGGGGCTAAATCGTTGTTGTATTTTGAAGTTGTTACGACATTAGCACTGTTTATTGGAATAATCATGGCAAATATCATTCGCCCGGGCGATGGTGTAGTTACTTCTGAAATAAAAGGAGGCGATATTTCTAAATATACTAAATCTGCCGAATCATTCAGTTGGCTAAAGTTTTTAATGGATAATGCTACCCTTCAAATCCTTATTTTAGCCATTATCTTAGGCGTTATATTGAGCAATTATTCCAAACGAAATGAGATTGTACAATTTCTTCAGCCAGTATCTAAGAAAATATTTTGGGCTTTGCACAAAGTAATGCTTTTTGCCCCTGTGGGTGCTTTTGGAGGAATGGCTTTTACCATTGCCAAATATGGTGTTCATACACTTTTACCTTTGGGTAAACTAATGGTAACAGTATATTGCACAATGGCAATTTTCATTTTTGTAGTATTGTATTTTATTTTGAGAATGTATAAAGTCAATCTCTGGAAATTTTTAAAGTATATTCGTGAGGAGTTACTGATTGTTTTAGGGACATCTTCATCAGAGGCAGCTTTACCGTCGTTGATGGAAAAACTAGAGAAAATGGGTTGTTCAAAATCAGTAGTAGGCTTGGTAGTGCCAGCGGGATATTCCTTTAATTTAGATGGTACCACCATTTATTTATCTATGGCAGTACTTTTCTTGGCGCAAGTATTCAATGTTCATTTAGATTTGCAACAGATTCTGACAGTCATTGGCATTTTGATGGTAACTTCAAAAGGCGCGGCTGGAGTAACGGGCAGTGGTTTTATCGTATTGGCTTCTACACTAACAGCGATTAAAGTAATACCTGTAGAGGGACTAGCTTTATTGTTAGGTGTTGATAGATTTATGTCTGAAGCAAGAGCTATTACCAACTTTATTGGCAATGGCGTAGCTACCATCTGGTTAGCCAATAATGAAAAAGAGTTTGACCGCGAACAAATGGAAAGAGTCTTTGAGTGAGGAGTTTTGAGGGCAGAGTTTTGAATTGTGAGGGAGGAGTTTTTTATAAAACGTAGTGGCAATCCCTTGTTGTTGCCGTTGTATGAGATTATTCTAGGATTTGGTAAACGCAAGGGATTGTCGCTATTGATTATTAATTTTAAGGGAATAAATATATAAACCGATACAATAATTACGATAAATAATTATGCAAATAATTGAAAATCAATATTTAAGAGCAAGTGTTAATTCGCTAGGAGCAGAGCTAGTAAGCCTATTTAATAAAGAAAATGGTGTGGAATATATGTGGGAAGCCAACCCCGCTTTTTGGGGAAAGAGTTCGCCTGTATTATTCCCTATTGTAGGAGCATTAAAGAATAATCAATACATTTATCAAGGACTTACCTATACGCTTCCTCGCCATGGTTTTGCTCGTGAAAAAGTATTTAAGGTTGAATCAAAAACAGAAGATAGCATCGTTTTCTTGTTAACGGAAGATGAAGGAACCTTGAAAATATTCCCATTTACTTTCGAATTTCGTTTGATTTATACATTGATAGGAAAGACGTTGTCGGTATCATATTCGGTTACAAATACTGGGAATGATGAAATGTATTTTTCAGTAGGCGGTCACCCAGCTTTTGCTGTACCACTTTCAGATGATACTGTTTATGAAGACTATTATTTGGCATTTGATAAAACAGAAGATTTTCCACGATGGGAATTAGCCAATGGTGGATTAATCAAAAAAGAAGCGAGTACTTTTTTAGAAAACACCAATCGTTTGCCTTTAACAAAAGAATTGTTTTATCAGGATGCCCTTGTTTTCAAACACCTGCAATCTACGGAAGTAATTTTGAAAACCGATAAAGCTCCGACACAATTAAAATTTACTTTTGAAGGATTCCCTTTTTTAGGTATTTGGGCAGCTATTAATGCTGATTTTGTTTGTATTGAACCTTGGTGTGGTATAGCAGATAGCGAAATTCATGAGCAAGAATTAACAGAAAAAGAAGGTATGGAAGTTTTGAGTTCTAACCAAATATTCTTGCGTACTTGGACTGTATCAGTTTAATAAAATTTTATGTTGAATTGTTTAGGCAATGTTTTTTCTAATCAAAGGTTCATCATTGTTTTTTAACCTATTCCTAATACATCGTAATTTCTTAGCTTATCAAAAACCATTGACTTACTTTTGCGACAGTTTTTGAAACAAACCATTTTTTGTGACACTTCATTATGAGCCAAATTTCAATTAGGAAACAAGATGCCTTAGACTATCATTCAAAAGGTCGTCCGGGTAAAATTGCAGTAATTCCCACCAAAGAAACCGAAACACAGAGAGACCTTTCATTAGCTTATTCGCCGGGTGTAGCCGAGCCATGTTTGGCGATTGCGGCCAACCGAGAAGACGTTTATAAATATACTTCCAAAGGTAATTTAGTAGCTGTAATCTCAAATGGTACAGCCGTGTTGGGATTAGGTAATATCGGAGCCGAAGCTTCAAAACCAGTGATGGAAGGTAAAGGCGTATTATTTAAAATCTTTGCAGATATTGATGTATTTGATATAGAATTGAATACAGAAGATCCTGAAGAAATAATTAGAACTGTAAAGATTCTAGAGCCAACTTTTGGAGGCGTAAACCTTGAAGACATTAAATCGCCAGAGTGTTTTGAAATAGAGGAAAGACTGAGAAAAGACCTCAATATTCCTATCATGCACGATGACCAACACGGTACGGCCATCATTTCGGCGGCTGCTTTGTTGAATGCTTTAGAATTGGTAAACAAACGTATCGAAGAATGTAAATTCACGATTTCGGGTGCTGGAGCCGCTGCTTTATCGTGTGCTAAATTATATTTGGGCTTAGGTGCTAAAGTAGAGAATATATTGATGTTTGATAAAGACGGTCTGGTTTCTAAAGAACGCACAGACTTAAACAAATATGTTCAACCTTTTGCTACTGAACGTACTGATATTCATAATCTGGCAGAAGCGATGGTTGGGGCGGATGTATTTCTTGGCTTATCTGTCGGAAATATCGTTTCTCAACAGATGATAAAAACAATGGCAAAAGATGCTATCGTTTTTGCCATGGCTAACCCAACACCAGAGATTTCTTATGAAGAGGCAGTAGCTGCTCGTGAAGATATTATCATGGCGACAGGTCGTTCAGACTACCCTAACCAAGTGAATAATGTATTGGGTTTCCCTTATATTTTCAGAGGTGCTTTGGACGTAAGAGCAACGGAAATTGACGAAACAATGAAATTGGCTGCTGCTAAAGCGTTGGCTGAATTAGCCAAAAAGCCAGTGCCTGATATTGTAAACTTAGCTTACAACGAAAAGAATTTATCTTTTGGTAGAAATTATATCATTCCTAAACCTGTTGACCCACGACTGATTACTACGGTAGCGCCAGCAGTAGCCAGAGCGGCGATGGAAGCGGGATTAGCACAAAAGCCGATTCTTGACTGGGATGCTTATGAATTAGAATTGAGTAAGCGTTTGGGCTTAGATAACCAATTGATGAAATACATTTTCAACAAAGCAAAACGCTCGCCTAAGCGCGTAGTATTTGCTGATGCTGAAAACTTGAAGGTATTGAAATCTGTACAACAATCGAAAGACGAAGGTATTTGCGTACCGATATTGTTGGGTGATAAGACTAAAATCAGAAGAATTATTCAAGAGAATAACCTAGATTTAAGCGAAGTACAAATCATCGATACACGTGCCCCAGAAACGATTGAACGATTGAAAGAATATGGCGATATTTTCTTTAATAAAAGAAAACGCAAAGGCTATAACCAATACGAAGCCCACAAGCAGATGCAAGTACGCAGTTACTTTGCCTCGATGATGGTAGAAACTGGTGATGCCGACTGTGTGATTTCGGGTCTTACGCGTAACTATCCAGATGCTATTCGTCCTGCTTTACAAATTATTGGTCGTGAAGATGGCGTGAAGAAAGTAGCAGGTATGTACATACTCCTTACTAAAAAAGGGCCAGTATTTTTCTCGGATACGACAGTAAACTTCAACCCAACAGTAGAAGATATCGTAGAAATCACGGAACTAACAGCCAAGGCAGTAGAGCGTTTTAACTTAAAACCAAGAATCGCTTTATTGACTTATTCAAACTTTGGAACTGCCAATGGTGATGATGCTGTAAAAATGCGTGAAGCAACCGCTATTTTACAAAAGAAGCATCCAGAGATGATTGTAGAAGGAGAGATGCAAGCGCACTTGGCTTTTGATAATGAATTGATTAAGGAAAATTATCCTTTCTCTAAATTAGCAGATGAAGGAGCCAATACTTTAATCTTCCCTAACCTTTCAGCTGCTAACATTGCTTATAACTTATTGAAAGAAACTAGTGATATAGAATATATTGGGCCAATATTATTGGGATTAAGAAAACCTGTTCACGTACTTCAATTAGGATCATCTGTGAGAGAGATTGTCAACATGGTAGCTATTGCTGTTGTGGAAGCACAAGGCAAGTAATTTTTGCAAATACTACTGATGGCATGACTCCAAGTCATGCCATCAGTAATTAATACTAATATTGATTACTAGCGATTGTTAATCGCTTTTGTATCTTTTCTCTTAATAATTTAGGCTCCAATACTTCCATTCCATCCCCAAAGCCTAATATTTCTCTTTCAAGTTCAAAATTAAGCTGAACTTTTATTTGAATAATGATTCCTTTATGGTTTCTTTCTATCACCTGCTGTGAATGATGAAGCGGTTTAGTTTCTACATAAGGAGCATGAAGATTTGATACCTGAATACGTACTCGACTGTTTCTAATATTATGGCTAACTGTTGCACCAATCACATGATAATAATACAATTCTGGGCTATACCTTAGGTTTTCGATATAAGGAAACGCTGTATCAACTTGTAAATCTAAGATTCTATCAAGGGCCAAATTGGTAATAATGTCTTTATCATGTTTAACACCTACTGCAAACCATCTATTTTTATATTCCTTCAACCACCATACATGAAAATGAAATTGGTTAGCATCTCTCGCTTTGAATGATTTGTAATTGATATATACTGCTTTTTTCTGAAGAATAGCTTGATAAATGGTATCTAAGTAACCCAGCCCACGCAAATTCTCATTCTTCTCAAAGTCAATTACCGACGCTCTTTTTTCTTTATTACTATAAATATGTTCTTCAAGCTTATTGACCACTTCACTTAGTTGATCGAAATGAGAAAACCCTTTAAATTGTTTTAGCATATCAAGGGCTTCATTCATCCTTGATATATCCGCACTTGTCAGAGGTGTTTTGGTAATACTAAAATTAGGGTCTTCATAAGTATAATACTTTTTATCAATCACGATAATCGGTGCTTCATAGCCCAATTTTTCGCTCCTCATCATTTGAATATCAGCCTGAATACTTCTGCGGCTAATTCCTTTGTCGATTCCCTCATATTCATAAAGGGCTTCGGATACACTTTCAATTAAGTCTTCGAGAGTCCATTTTCGTTGACGATTCTGCAAACAAGTATCAATGGTTTTATAACGGATTAAGGCATTTCTATTAGTAGGCATATTAACTGAGTTTTGAATTGTGAGTGAGGAGTTGTCACTGTTTGAAGGCAACTTATTTTAGGCAATGATAAAATATTTTGCTAAAAATAGAAAATAAATTTTACTACGCAAAAAGACTGCGTTGTGGCTTTGCAACTTTGTAGTGTCAACAATGAAAACAGCCTATAATGATGAAATTTAACTGGTTTAAAGATGCTGTTACGCTCTCTAAAAACTATGAAGGAGCACCAGCTTATAAAGTAAGTCCTGAAATGGAATTATATTCCGCCTCAGTGACAAGTATGATAGAAGCTACTACTTATGAAGATGAGGATAGCAGACAAAAAAGAATTCAGGAATTAATGACTAAAGTAAGTCCCGAGTTTGTGGCAAAGCTTGCAGTGTATGTACGTCAGCAAATGTATTTGCGAACAGTGCCTGTCTTGCTCTCTGTTGAATTGGCAAAAGTTAATCAAGGGAATAGTTTAGTTAGAAAAACCATCGAACATATCGTTGTCAGACCAGACGAAATATTAGAAGTATTAGCGTATTATCAAAAAAGCAATGTTCGTACAGGTACAAAACAACTCAATAGATTATCAAAGCAAATTCAGAAAGGTTTAGCAAATGCATTTAATAATTTCGACGAATATCAATTTGCAAAATATAATAATGCTAATGGGATTAAGTTGAGAGATGCTTTATTTTTAGTACACCCTAAGCCAAAAGACGAAGCTCAACAAGTAATATTTAATAAAATCGCTCAGAATACTTTAGCTATTCCGTATACATGGGAAACAGAACTTTCAGCTTTAGGACAGAAGTCTTTTAACAATAAGGATGAAAGAAAACTCGCCTTTAAACATAAATGGCAAGAACTAATTGATTCTCAGAAAGTAGGCTATATGGCTTTGATGCGTAATCTAAGAAACATACTTGAAGCTGATGTAGAAGAAATATACTTACAAAAAGTATGTACTTATTTATCAGATAGCCGAGCGGTAGCTAATTCAAAACAATTGCCATTTAGGTTTTTAGCAGCGTATAGAGAATTATCTAAAGTTAATCATGGCAATGTTCCATTAATACTGAATGCTTTAGAACAAGCTATAAAATACAGTGTAGCTAGTTTGAAAGGATTTGATAATCATGTAAAAGTGGTCATTGCTTGCGATGTTTCAGGTTCTATGCAGAAAAGTATTTCTTCTAAAAGTAAGGTTTTATTGTATGATATAGGTTTACTCTTAGGGATGATTTTGCAATCAAAATGCAAAAACATGGTAACAGGTATATTTGGCGATACTTGGAAAGTAATACAATTACCAACCCAAGGAATTTTGGCAAATGTTGATGCTTTTTACCGACGAGAAGGAGAAGTGGGCTATTCAACAAATGGCTATTTGGTCATACAAGATTTGATTAACCGCAAGTACATTGCAGATAAAGTAATGATGTTTACTGATATGCAATTATGGGATACAAAGGGCGAGAATTCTATGTCAAACTGTTGGAGACTTTACAAAAAGATAGCTCCAAATGCTAAATTATATTTATTTGATTTGGCTGGGTATGGTCAAGCACCCATCAATGTGCAAAGAGATGATGTATTTTTAATTGCAGGATGGTCAGATAAAATTTTTGATGTATTATTTGCTCTTGAATCTGGGGAATCAGCTTTATCTATGATAGAGAAAATAGCGCTTTAAGATATTTACAGGATGCCGTAGATGCTGAGTTACTTCGTAGCAAGATTAGGGGAGGAATGACGAGATTGAATAAGATTCAATGAGGTCATCTTGGTTCGACTCCAGCAATGCAATGCCCCCCCTCAGTGTACTTTTTGCTCTTGTAAAATGAGTGTCGTTAATCAAATGTTACTTCGTGGTAAAAGCTCTATGCTTTGGGTTCGAGTCCCAGCTTAATACAACATTTGATGCCTGTTACCTCAAAGAAATGAGTGCCGTAAAAAAGAGATACTTCGTCTTAACTATTGGGTCGTGAGTTCGAGCCTCACCTTCTCTAATCGAGTTGTAGCTCAGTTGGTAGAGCAAATAAATCTCTTTTTGTTTTTTGCCTTATAAAATACATCTACACCTATTCTTTATGAATCTCCTCTATTTAAACTATGAAAAACAATTTTGAAAAAATTAAATAAAACCAATGAACATTTTACTAGAAGAAACAATCGTCCAAGAAGATTTGCAAGCCTTGGGCGTACAATCAGAAGAAGCTTTAGCCAAGTTTTCAAGAGTTGCTGGGGGCTTAATAAATAATGGAGTCTATCCCAAAGCACAAGTGCTATTGATGTTTGCGCAAATGATAGAATCACCTAAAAAGTTTTCGTTTTCTAAAAATAAATTGACTAATCTAGCACTTTATACCAAACACCTAAAGGAAATAGGTCAGGAAATTATATTGAGTGAATATGGTAAGTCATTAATCGAAGCAGAGAATGCTAAACCTAAATTTGAATTGGCTAAAATAGGTCGCCAAGCAGATGTAGACGTAGATTTAAGGGAAGAAGCTTTAGCATATAAAATTTATGGTGCTGCTCAAATTGAGCAAGGTGCATTAGACCAAATGCAAACTGCCATGAAATTACCCATTTCAGTAGCAGGAGCTTTAATGCCTGATGCCCATCAAGGGTATGGTTTGCCTATTGGTGGTGTATTGGCGACAACTGCCAACACTATTATTCCTTATGCAGTCGGCGTTGATATTGCCTGTAGAATGTGTATGAGTATTTTTGATTTGCCAGCCAATATGATTCAAAAAGAAGATAAATTGTTGAAAAAAGTATTAACTGAAAACACTTTCTTTGGCATGGGCGCAGAATCAGGAAAGAAATTCGATGATTCATTATTCGACCGCTCGGAATGGGGAGCACTCAAAATCACCCGTGATTTAAAGGATAAAGCATATAGACAATTGGGCACTTCGGGAACAGGAAATCATTTTGTTGAATGGGGCGTTTTAGAGATTTTGGCAGAAGACGATTTAATGAATCTGCCTAAAGGTTCATACTTGACCTTACTTTCACATTCTGGTTCACGTGGTTTAGGAGGGAATATTGCGAATCATTATTCAAAAATTGCCATGAATAAAACTCGGTTACCTAAAGAAGCCAAGCATTTGGCTTGGTTGGATATGAATACCGACGAAGGACAGGAATATTGGTTAGCAATGAATTTAGCGGGAGATTACGCCTCGGCGAATCATCATGAAATTCATAATAAAATTGCCAGAGCCATGAACCAAAACCCTTTAAAACGCATTGAAAACCACCATAATTTTGCTTGGAAAGAACAATTGTCAGATGGAACAGAGGTGATGGTTCATAGAAAAGGAGCAACACCAGCAGGAGCTAACGACTTAGGAATTATTCCTGCTTCGATGACACAGCCAGGATTTGTCATTCGTGGGAAAGGCATTGATGAAGGCATTAATTCGGCTGCACACGGTGCAGGACGAAGGATGTCGCGTACCAAAGCATTAGGAATGATTACCAAAAGCGATTTAAGAGATGCCCTTGATAAAGCGGGTGTTCAACTAATTGGGGCAGATTTAGACGAAGCTCCCCAAGCTTATAAAGACATCAATAAAGTAATGGCGTCGCAGGAAGAATTAGTACATGTACTAGCCAGATTTTCTCCTAAAATTGTAAGAATGGCTGATGGTAGAGAGAAAGCTGAGGATTAGTAAAACGCTTGGTAGGATATTCTTATCAGGCGTTTTTTATTAATAATAGTAAATAGATGGTGTTTGTGTTGTAGGTAAAGATTTATTTGTTAATTTTTATAATCATGTCTTATTCTTCATCACTATTCTCTTTAATGAAATATTCAATTTCACCTATGCATTCAATTACGAATTTTGTCAAATTAGATACATCTTTTGATGAATCAGATATCCTATCATCTATTTCTAATTGAGGTGTTGTTTTTTCATGATCTAAAAAATAAATATTAGTATCATTTTCATCAAGATTTATAAAACTATCATTTCCACAGCCGTCAGTTCCTATGCAAAACATATTAGATAAATATTGCTCAGTTTTTGCTCTATTGAATAAATATTGATTGTGATGAATTAGCCATTCAGGGTTTGTTGAAAGATAAATCATATCATCTTCTTGTAGTTCTCTTAATTTTGCAATCAATTCAAGTTCAGAGAGATGAAAATCTTTATAATACGAAGGTAGGGTGATTTTTAAACTTGATTCAATATATGCAATTGAATCAGGGGTTAAATTTGGAATAGTTTCTCTTTGTTGAAGAATAATGGGGGCTTTTTTCTGAAAAAGGCGTTTAAAAAAGATTATCATGCTTTATGTTTTATAAAGTTGGTAGTACATTTATCGTTCCAAGTCTAAAGACGTGGAACAGTAGGGTGCTGTTTTTACTCATAAATGTCTTTTCTATGTCCGAGCGTGATGATATCCACAATAAGTTCAGTATCAAAGATATCATAGATGATGCGATAGTTGCCCGTTCTAATTCTGTAACCATCTCTACCTTTTAATTTTTTATACCCAGTAGGACGTGGGTTTTCTTCCAATCCAGCGATAGCATTAATGATAGGTTCGACAATGTCATCAGAAAGTTTATCTAATTGTTTTTTAGCTTTTTTAGATAATACAACCGTGTAGTTAGGCATTTTTTGCTTTTCTGTTTTTTAAGTAATCAGAAAATAAAATACGTTCGCCAGTATCTTCTTTTTTGGCTTCATCATAAAGCTTAATGTCTTCTAACTCTTCCAATTCTTCCATAATAGCATCAAACTCTTTGGCAGGAAGTACAACCAATGATTTTTTACCATTGGCATCTTTAATATATTGTGGATGTACCGTAAGCATACTTTTACTATTTGAATATTTTGTTCAAAGAAGGCTTGAATTTTGTTTAAATTACAAACTATTTTTAAGACAACAAAAAGGAATGTGGATGAATTGTGAGTTGGTAAACACCTATACTGGTGCAGTTGTTAAGTGTAGCGTTATTTGTACCCAAAATAAATTCAGTAGTAGCTTTGATAAAATAGCACTTTAATCTAAGAAGATAAATTGCTTGAACGTTCAGAGAACGTTTTATCATTCATTCGATTTGACCTTATGTTCGAATCGAATAGCATGAGTAATTAAACTAATTCAAAGATGGACAACAAAATAAATACAACAATATTCCAGCTAATAAAGTGGGGGAGTTATACTAGTATTATTAGTATAGTTATAATGTCAATATATTTTACATTGGCAATAAAAATACCTGAACAATACGAGATTGTTATTGGTATATTAGGCATATTCATTTTTTTTATACCTATTATTTCTTTTGTATTTATTACTTATATGGTAATACTAAAAATAATAAATAAATTTAATCTTGCTACGAGTTATGGATTAAAAAATATTTTATTTCTATTTCTAATGAATATACTTTTTTTAATGGGTTATCTCTATTTAGGGCTATCTTTAGAAGGAAAAATTTGAGGCTTAAACTAGTCCTAGCTTATTTCCTACGCCTCAAAATGTTAAAGAGCATCACGCTCGCAAATGTATCATAGATAAAGATTCATTTTGTTCCGATACATTTTAATATATTTAATAAGCCCTTTCGAACGTGACGCTCTTCATTGTTTTAGGTCTTATGATTCCTGAGACTGGTTTGGGAATAATACAAAAAGTACTACAAAACCTTCGTATAGTTGCGAGCTGGTGTTAATATAAAAAAAGCAAATAAAAATGGGACTATTCGATTTCTTAAAAAAGAAAGAAGACAATCAAAGAAAATTTACAAAAGAAGAAGTTGATGAATTAATTCTATTATCTCTAAATGTGTTATGCGACCATGTAAGTACAGTAAAAGACGTTGAAAAATTTCTGAAAGAAAAAGGGCTTGACGATAGACAAACCTCACTTATTGCAAGTAGAGCTATTGAGTTATATCAAACTCATTTTGCAAATAAAAAGGAAGTACCTCAAAATAATCAATTAATAGACGATAACCTCCTTTTGCTTGACATTTTAAAGAATAGACTTATCACTTCTGGCTATCAAGTGGAAAATCATCCACAATATATGGCGCTGATTATAAATTCAGCGTTGGAAATTGCGACAGCAATTAATGATAATCCCGATAATCATCCAAGTATAATTCAGCTAACGGTATTGACACTTCATTCTAAATATTTTCCAAATGGAATTGAAGAAAATATAGTAGGCATTGGTTCGACAATTCAAGATAAAATAGACTCTGTCTTAGACAACTATTTAACTACAACTTTTGAACCTATCATAGACAGCTTTACTGACAGTCATAATCCAGCATTAGACTTTTCGACAGTAATTGACAATAAAGAGATACTTTGGCATCCAAAGCTAGGCAATCTTAGTTTACAAGGGCAATGGGAATTAATTCCTGAAAACGAAGCTATATTTGAATTATTAAAAGAGAAAGTAAAGTATAAATTGACAACTCAAAAACTGAATTGGCTAAAAGTTTATATTTCTAAAAGAGGAGATGGAAGGATAATTGGGGAGTGTCTTTTTAATAATGAACCTTGGCAAGAAGGGCTTGATATTATTTCAAATTATGCAAAGACTTGGACTGAAAAAGGAGATTTCTTTGGACAAAAACAATTTATAATGTTTAGGCGATGTGATGCTTGCGACCAATGAAACATATCTATCAAACTGGTCTTAGGATTTCCTAAGACCAGTTTTGCATTAAGTCAAAAATTCTTTCGGTGATTTTCCTGTAAATTTCTTAAAGGAACGGTTGAAAGTGGCTTTTGAATTAAAACCACAGTCAAAGGCTATACCCAAAAGAGTAATATTTTTATTTTCAGGCAAGAGGACTCTTTTTTGAAACTCTTTTACTCTGTATTCATTCACAAAATCATTGAAATTCTTTCCAAAGGCATTATTCACTACACCCGAAAGCACAGAGATATTAGTTTTAAGTCGAATAGCAATATCAGAAAGCGTGAGTTCAGGCTGTAAATACAGTTGATCATCATGCATTAATGTTAATATTTTTGTTTTCCATTGGTTTAACTCTCCTTCATCAAATTTCTCTTTTTGTGGATTTTCCAATATTGTGTTCTCTGCTTCTTTGAAGACTAAATCTTTGGTTGGTTGAGCTTGGGCATAACCCGTAATTGAAATGTAATATATCAATATCACACCTATTAAATTATCCCACCAGTCCTGCTGGAAATCTAATTTGAAATTACTAATCACAACCAATTTAATCAATGATACTACCCAATCTAAGAGTAGTACAATCAATAGGTTACGGAACCATTTAAAACTAACAGCCTCTATATCTGAAAACTGGGTTTTTGTCCATAGTCTATATTGATTGTAAAGCTTGAATGCTCGATAAACATAATAAGCAGTCAGCATAATGCTTATCAGTAGTTCAAGATGACCGATTCCCCAAGCACTGTGATAATTTTTCTCAAAATACTGAACAAAATCTTTCCCCATTGAAAAAATCACGATACGATATAAGGTATCTATCAAGAAGGGTAAGAAATGATAAACATCCTTTAAAGTAAAACGGAAATCCTTGTCTATTTGGCTTTTAAAATAAAAGTAACAAAGTGGAGGAAAAGCAAGACCAAATGTTCTTGGAAGAAAATTTAGTTCTTGCCATAGGATTTCAATGCCCGAAAAACCCAGCATATACTCCCAGATATTAAAAGCCATTCCTATCAATACCAAACCAAATAGGTAGTCGGAAAGACGGTTGTTTTGATAAGCTCTTTTCCAAAAAAGAAAAGCATAAATCCATGCTTGGATAAAGCCAAACCAAAGCGGAACAGAATAATTTGACCAGTAGATTTGCATCTGGGGGAATGTTTTAAAAATAAAGGTATTATTGGGCAGTCTAAACAATGAAATCAAATTAAGCGTAAAATGTTTTATCTGAGCCACTTTTTAGCAATGAGGTGGTCAAGTCCAAAATATCCAGAACCCATGACGATAGCGTATAAAGAAATCCAGAGAAAACCCATTGCAGGTAACATTTCCCATACTTCACCTCCCCATTTTTGAAAGAAAATTGCTACTAACATCGTACACATTACCATAAAGCCTGCTACGCGGGTAAATAAACCAATAACTAACAAAGCACCCCCAAATGTTTCAGCGAGTACTGCTGCCCATGCAAAAAATGTAGGGAATGGAAAACCAAATTTAGCAACATCTTGAATAAACCAATCAGGACAAGGGAACTTACTTCCACCAAAATTTAAGGCTAAAAAGTAACAGCCAACAATGCGTGGTAAAGCCAATAACAAGTCAGTGTACCAAGCAGATGTATAAACGGGATTGATGATTTTTGAGAATAATGTTTTCATGATTATGATTTTTTTAAAATTAATTATTGAAATATAACAATGAGTTTATAAGGGCTTCTTTACAAAATAGCTTGAGTAAATCCACGAATTTTTATTGTAATGAAACGGTATAATCGTCTTTGCTTCCTTCAATAGTTAGTAGAAGTTTCTCTGTGAATTTTACGTTTCTGTCCCAATACTTATCACTGCACTGATATATTTTTGTACCCACTGGAAGAAATACATATCTTCCTTTTGCTTTACTTAATGAGGTTGAAAAGCCTATTTGCTTATCGTTTCCCCAAGGTAATTCATAACGTATATGAGCCATCAAAGGAAACCATGATGCACCTTTTATCTTGACACCCACCAATTTAATACCCATTTTCTTGGCTATACTTTCTATTGAATTTTCGTCTTTCTCTTTTTCATGATTCTTCTGAACCATTTCTGCCCGAGCAAAGTCTAAATACTGTTCACGAGTAATTTCATAGTTTTGATTGATGAAAAAGACTTTTCCGTCATCTTTCTGAGTTACTACACAGAATAATTCTTTCATACCATTTTTTTCTTGATAAACATACACTGGCGAAGGCAAATTGACAGCGTGCGAAGCCAGTGCATTTAAGCTATAACCATAGCCTCCAGTAATTTTTTGTAATTGTGTGTTGTAACTACTAAAGCCAACCAGTCTATTTTTAAGAGAAGGGTTTTTGATAGTAAAGCTTACACGAGAAGGTTCCGTTTGGGCTTGTCCGATGAAAGTGATTAAAAGCGAACAAATGAAAAAAAGTGTTTTGATTAGCATTTTCATTTTAGGGAGTGTTTATGAGGTTTTCGCCTCGTTGAATTGATGAGTCAAAGTTTGCCCATCAAAAACACTAAAACGCCTTAAAACATGATTTAGAACGTCTTGAATGATGATTTGAAACTTTCCTAATATTGTCGGAAGACTCACTGAGCTAAAAAAGATAGGATTTACATTCTATTAAATGCAAATGACATAAAACAAAATGCAAGTATTCATGGGTTAGAATATGATTTTAGTATTGTTATAAGCCACAATTATTAAAAATAATTAGTGTAATTGATTGAAAGTTAAGTGTTTGTAGATTTGTAAAAGTATTTATTGATTTATTTGTATCAATCACTTATTTTTAAAAAAACTCGCAAATATGCTTATATTTACGAGCTAGCAGCCATTATATTTTGACTGACTAAACATTGAAAAATAAACAAACCCATGCTTGGACTAATAGTTGAACTTATAATTTCTTGGCTATTGTTATGGATATTTTTCAAAAAGAGTTTGTTGGTTTTGGGAATTGTTCCAACACAAAGCACACTTTTTAATCTTTTCTTTGGTATTTTAATAGCCGCTGTTTGTGGTACACTTTATTATTTATCCTTCGTTTTTTTTATAGCTAACAAGTGGACACTTAATAATGAATTTACAAGGCAAAAATTATTAGCCAGTTCATGGTGGACACTAAATTCGGTGCTATATGAGGAATTAATTTTCAGAGGTGCTTTGCTTTATATACTTATTAAAAAATTTGGTGTCAGGACTGCTTGCATAACTTCTGCAATATGCTTTGGTATTTATCATTGGTTTACGTCTGGAGCATTGGGAAATCCTTTACAAATGACTATTATTTTCATAATGACAGGAATTTGGGGGGCTATGTTCGCAATGGCGTTTGCAAGGACAAAATCTCTGTATTTGCCAATTGGACTTCATTTCGGATGGAACTTTGCAAGTACAATTATCTTTTCGAATGGACCTTTAGGAAAACAGCTTTTAGTTATTAGTGGAGGACAGAAATTGGGTGAAATTTTATCTGCAGTTGTCTTTATTTTCCAACTTTTTGCTGTTCCAGTAGTTACCTATTGGTACCTTAATTTGCTATCAAAAAAGCAAAATAACTCTATTGAAACAGAAACAACAACCGCCAAAATTGGTATTGACAATAGTGGGGCTTGACGGAATTCTAATTCCACACCGTCGGCAATACCTGCTATTTGTAGGCAATTCGGACAAAATATTGAAAAACTAAGGAGTGTCAACCGTAAATATTGTAAATTAATTTTAAATAAATACGCTATGTCAATCAATGCTAATGCTATCAAATGCGGGATATTATTTTTATTGCTTTTCTCATTGCAATCAAAAGCGCAAAGTGTTAAACTGTTTAATCACATTTCAAATGAAGTATATACACTACACTCCAAAGTATTAAATCAAGACAGGCAATTCTATATTCATGTTCCAGAACAAGATTCAACAAAGCCTAAGAAGGCTTTGCCTGTGTTATATTTATTGGATGGAGAAAACCATTTTCATATACTTTCCTCCTATATTGATTACCTAAGCCACTATGAAATATTTCCTCAAATAATAGTGGTAGGTATTATTAATATTGACAGGAAAAAAGACCTTACCCCTTCCCATAGTACAAAGACTTACGATGGAAAGGAAGACGCTACCCTAAAACCAAGTGGCGGTAATGAGCAATTTCTTCAATTCATAGAAACAGAGTTAATGCCTTACATTGAAATAAATTACAAAACGACATCCTATAAAATATTGGCGGGGCATTCTTTCGGTGGTATTGCAACGATAAATTGTATGCTCACACATCCTGATATGTTTAATGCGTATATAGCCGTAAGTCCCTCGTTTTGGTGGGACAACAATTATATGCTAAAACTTACAGAAGCTAAATTGGCAAAATTGTCATCTCTCAAAAAACGTTTCTTTTACAGTGACGGAAACGAAGGAACTTTCTTTCATACCGATTTATTAAAATTTGATAGTTTGATTGCAAATAGAAAACCGAAAGGACTAGAATATATGTATAAAAACTACCCCGAAGAAACCCATATGACAGAACCAATAGTTGCGTACTTTGATGCATTAAGGTTTATTTTACGAGATTAGAAGGACGCTTTTCCGCCGTTATTTTTGTTTGTTCACCAACAACACCTACGACTAGTTGTAGAACCTAATACTAGTGATAGATATTGGCACAAAGAACCTCTTTTTTGTCGCTTTTAGACCTTGTTTATTGAGTGTTAAAGGGTAGGTTTGTATATAAAGAATTTAAACATAAAAACTATGGCACTCATCAATCCCCACATTAACTTTAACGGAAATGCCGAAGAAGCTTTTAATTTTTACAAATCAATATTTGGCGGAGAATTCGCAAAGATTGTGCGTTTCAAAGACCTTGCTAGTCCTGAATTTGCAGTCCCAGAAAATGAAGCAAACAAAATAATGCACATTGCTTTGCCGATTGGTAAAAACGTTCTAATGGCTAATGATGTCCCCGAAATTATGGGACGAACAAACGAAAATGAACACAGAAGTAAAATTTCAATCAGTGCAGAAAGCAAAGAAGAAGCCGACAAATTATTTAACGGACTTTCAGTAGGTGGACAAATTGAAATGCCTATTGCCGACAGTCCTTGGGGTTCATATTTTGGTATGTTTAGAGACAAATACGGAATTGAATGGATGATAGATTTTGACCCAAATTATGAAGGACAGATTTAACCGAAGAAAAAAGCGAATGTCTTATAAAAGGATTGCACAAGAATGGAAGGAGGAATAAAACTCTGCTGTTGTACTACTCTGTATCAACATTTGTAGTGAAAAACGCTACATTTGCTAAGATGTAAAACTTTATCAGTCATTGTAAAATACCAATCTAAAAATTTATATGAAATGGAGAAAATACCAACCTTATATGAATGGGCGGGTGATATGGAAACCTTTGAGACCTTGTTTACGAAATTTTATGATAAAGTTTTAAAGGACGACTTACTCAGTGAAGTTTTTAAAAATATGTCATCAGAACATGTCAAGCACGTTTCTCATTTTGTTGCAGAAGTTTTTGGAGGAGACAAATTATAGACAACTGAGGACGGTGGAAGCCATGCTGAAATGATTGGAAAACATATAGGCAAAATGCTTACAGAAAATAAACGCCAACGTTGGGTTCAACTTCTGTTGCAAACTGCTGATGAAGTTGGACTAAAAAGTGACCCTGAATTTCGCTCTGCTTTCGTGGGTTACATTGAATGGGGAACAAGACTCGCAGTCATCAATTCTCAATTGACCAATAATCCATTAGATAAAAGCGAACCAATGCCTAAATGGGGCTGGGGAGAAACAGGTGGGCCATATAACCCAAATAATAATTAAATAAAAGCAAAATACCACGATTTGCTAAGATTATATTGTCAAAAGTGTAGCCTCACTTGTACTAAAGTAAATTCAGTTTTTAACTGAATGAAATATTACGAATTACTGCTTTTCTACTAGTTCAGAAAGACAGGTAGAAAAGTTGGTAAATAGGATTTTTATCTCTCGTTCAATTGCCCTTTAGGATGAATCTAACACCGCGAATCCAGTCGGAGACTGCACATTATTTATTGTTCCAGGTCTAAATATGTTGAACAGCAAGGTACCCTTTTAATTTGAATCGTAGGAGAGTCTACGATTAGTTATACACTATGTTAAACGACTGCTAAGTATCGGAAAATAACAACTCGAAAGATTAATTTAAACCAATATTTACTCTTATGGAAAAGTTACAATTCAAAGTAAGCATTAATGCTCCTGTGACTAAGATATATGATTTTATGCTTGGCATTAGCAGTAAAACAACTTATGAGCAATGGACTTCTTTGTTTAACCCGACATCTACCTATGAAGGAAGTTGGAATAAGGGAAATAAAATGCTATTTATTGGAGTAGATGAGAATGGAGAAAAGGGAGGGATGGTTTCCAAGATAGCTGAAAATATTCCCAACCAATTTGTTTCAATTCAACATTATGGTCTTTTAAAGGCTGACAAGGAAATTACAGAAGGACCAGAAGTAGAAAAATGGGCAAACGGATTTGAAAACTATACCTTCGAAGAAAACAATGGTACTACAATCGTTACTGTTGACTTAGATACAGCAGAAGATTTTGTAGATTATATGAACGAGAGTTATCCCAAAGCACTCGACAAATTGAAGGAACTTTGTGAAAAATAGCAATTTAAAGAATATCTTAAAAATACTACAAAGAAATAAACACAGTCTATATGTAACTCATGGCATGACTCAAAGTCATGCCATGAGTTGAGTTATAAAGAAATCTATAATCAATCCCGAGCATCTTCAAACTCACCCCTTTTACACCTTTCAAACTCCCAATACAATTTACTGCCAGAAAAATGTTAATTTTGTAATTATATTTTGACATTACACTCATGACAGTACAACAAAACGATATAGAAATTCTTTCATCAAATCAATCACTTCCCACAATGGAGGCCTTTTATACGCTTCAAGGCGAAGGTTTTCACCAAGGGAGGGCAGCCTATTTTATCCGTCTGGGCGGATGTGACGTAGGTTGTCATTGGTGCGATGTGAAAGAATCTTGGGATATAAATGCTCATCCAAAACTTACTATCAATCAAATTGTTGAAGAAGCCTCCGCTCATGCTGGTCGTTTGGCTGTCATTACTGGCGGAGAACCTTTGATGCACAATTTAGATGAGTTGACAGAAGCGTTGCATCAAGCAGGATTTGAAACCAATATAGAAACATCAGGTGTTTGCCAACAAGTAACGGGTGCTTGGGATTGGATTTGTTTTTCACCTAAAAAATTCAAAGCTCCTAATCCTGATATTTATCCGAAAGCACACGAATTGAAAGTGATTATTTTCAATCAATCAGACTTTGAATGGGCTGAGAGCTTTGCTGCTTTGGTTTCTCCTGATTGTATGCTTTATCTTCAACCAGAATGGAGTAGAATGGAACAGATGCTTCCACAGATTATTGAATACATCAAGAACAATCCGAAGTGGAGAATTTCGTTACAAGTACATAAATTTATGGATATTCCTTAGTGGATACTTGGTTAATAGCGCATAACAATTGACTAGTTTCTTACTAAATTGTACAACAAATTCTTTTGCGCTATTAAACTTGCCATACATGAGAAGTATATTGTTATTCGTTATCTTGATTACTTGTATTTTCCAGTCTAAAGGTCAGAATACACTTTCTTCGACTAATAAAAAAGCAGTTGATGCCTATCAAAAAGGCTTAAATGCATTACAAAATAGGGATATCGAAACGGCTTTCAACGAATTTGAAGAAGCCATTGAAAAAGATAATTTATTTGCAGAACCCTACTTCCATTTAGGCAAGCTGTATGAACAAAACAGGCAGTTTGGTAATGCTATTTTACATTACGAAAAAGCCATCAATGCCCAAGAGAAAACCAGTGTTAGTGAAATTGCTTCGCAACAAGTAGGGTTGCTGTATTTAAAAAAGGGCGAATATCAGAAAGCCTTGGTTTATCTTGAAAAAGGACTTCCTGCTGTTTCTCTTTCGAATAAAAAACGCTATTTAGCACGACTTGAAAGTTGTAAGTTTTCAATCAAAGCGATTGAAAACCCTTTGAAAATCTCTCCGATAGAACTCCCCAAAACAGTCAATCGTTTTGAATCCCAATATTTTCCAGTACTCTCTGCCGATCGTGAAACACTTATTTTTACTGGTCAAGAAGAAAAAGATGAAAACCTGTACCAATCAGTTTTCAAAGACAGCACATGGTCTGTTCCTACATCCATTTCGGATAAAATAAATACGCTTCAAAACGAGGGTACGGCCTCTATTTCGGCTGATGGCAGAATATTAGTCTTTACCTCTTGCGGAGGAAGAAAAGGCTACGGAAGTTGCGATTTGTTTATTTCTTATAAGCAAGGGGATGATTGGTCATCTCCTCAAAACTTAGGCACTAATATCAATTCTGGTGAATGGGAATCTCAACCATCTTTATCGGCTGATGGACGCATGCTTTATTTTGTATCTGATAGAAAGGGAAGTATTGGCAAGCGTGATATTTGGGTTAGTCAATTAGACTCCACTAATAACTGGGCAAAAGCTGTAAATCTTGGCAATACCATCAATACCATTGAGGACGACCTTTCTCCATTTATCCATGCCAACGGCAAAACGTTGTTTTTCTCCTCAGAAGGTCATGTCGGTTTGGGAGGATTGGATTTATTTTTCTCTGAAAATCAGGAAGGAAAGTGGAGTACACCAGAGAACCTAGGATTTCCCTTAAATACCCATGAAGACCAAGTAGCTTTATTTATTACATCGGATAGTAAAAAAGCCTATTATTCTTTAGAGCAAAATCAAGATAATAAATACCGTAGGGCAAAAATTGTAGAAATCATTTTGCCCGAAAGCTTGCAGACTAGATTTAAACCCACTTTTTTCTTGAAAGGAATTGTTACAGATGCCAAAACTCAACAAACCTTAGCCGCAGATATTGAATTGGTATCGTTAAAAGATAAGCAAAAGATGGGCTTGTTTACGTCGGACAACAAAACAGGTAAATATACTTTTGTACTTACTGCAGGAACAGAATATGCTATTTTCGTCAATAAAAAAGGCTATTTCTTTAAAAGTATTAATGTAGATTTATCCCAACAAATCGGTACGGATAAGGTGCTAAATATCTCGCTTGAGCCTATTCAGAAGAATGCAAAAGAAATCCTAAATAATATCTTTTTTGATACGGGCAAATGGGAATTACACCCAGAGTCGATGATAGAATTGGATAAACTGATTATTTTGCTGAATGAAAATAAAGAATTGCCCATAGAGGTTTCTGGACATACGGATGATGTTGGGAAGGATGCTGAAAACTTGGTGCTTTCTCAGAAAAGAGCTAATGCTGTAAGAACTTATCTTATTCTAAAGGGCATTAACTCTACCATGATTAAAGCGGAGGGGTATGGAAAAAATAAACCACTTTTACCCAATACTTCTGCTGATAATAGAAAGCTAAACAGAAGAATTGAAATTAAGTTTTTGTAAACCATGAATATCAAAGAGGCTATCCCTGAACGCTTTTCAAGAGAAATATTTACGAAAATTATAGACTGGATTGATGGAAAGCCTGAAAGGTTTGATGAGTTGATGGTAGTTTTTTTTGAAGGAGATAGCAGAAAGAATCAACATGCTGCCAATATCATGTCGGATTGCATTCATCGCTGGCCTTTTCTGCTTACGCCTTATATCGAAAAAATGCTATTGAATCTACAGCAAGACAATTTACACGATGCCATCAAACGCAATACTGTTAGGGTTTTGCAAGACATAGCTATCCCAGAAGAACTACATGGATTAGCGGTTGATACTTGTTTCAAATACCTAAGTAATCATGACGAAGCCATTGCTATCAGGGTATTCTCTATGACTATTCTATTCAATTTAAGTAAACTGTATCCCGAACTAAAAAGTGAATTAAAGTTTCTCATTGAAGAACAATTACCTTATCAATCACCCGCCTTTAAAAATCGAGCGAATAAGATTTTAAAAGCCTTATAAGAGGTATATCATTTATTTTATACCTCCCAAACAGTTGCTCCTGTTACCAATTCTAATCCATTTTGGTTAACCATTTTGTGTATAAAACCTTCTGTTCCTCGCTGACTTTGAGTAATGATTTTATCACCAAAAAGACTTTCATTTTTAAAGATAATCTCAAATGTCTTCAGCACACCATCGTTTAATACATTGGTAGGTACGCTTTCCATCAGCCATTCCACATAGCGATTGTTATTCGCATGTTGGTTTGAATCAATATCATGCCAGCGAATATCAAATGACCTTTGGGTTTCAATACAAGTTAAAGGCACAATTTTTCCCGAGACCTTCTGTACTGGTTTTTCGCTGCCACAAGTAGGCGTAATGGCACGCATCCAATCGGGTACAGATGTAATTCTGCGACGTGCAATGTCAATCAAGCCAAATAGTGCATTGGCACGAATAATCTCTATGCCGTTGGCATCATATACTTTGAAATCACGGTAATAAAAGTATTTATCAATTTCTTGTACATACGTTTTTACAGTAACCGTTTCGTCATAAGAGGGCAATTTTTCAATCCAGATTTTTAAGCGAGATAATACCCAAGTAATATTATGTTGGGCTGTTAGTTCGGGGGCTGATACGTTGGCATCTACTGAATGTCGCCAAGCCATTTCTTGAAAAAGGCCATTTAATGCAGGGATTGTAAGATTGCTATGAGCATCTACTTCGGTAATTCTAATGCGATATGATTCTGTAATAAACTCCAATTTTCAATGTGGTTAATTCGGTTGTAAGTAAAGTAATTAATACAATTTAAACAAGGTTTTGTTTATAGTAAACAACTGATAACTAGTAGTTTGTAATGCTACTGCGACGGCGGGTCGTTCTCCAATCACTATTTGCTAATCATAATCACTACTTTATAAAGAAAAAAACTTCCAGAAAACAGTTCTGTAAACCGTTTTTCTGGAAGTTTCTATAATTGATAAATGCTGTAAAAATTACTGGAAATGTAACTAAGCAAAATAACATTAAATTTAATTTCCAGTTTTTTGTTCTTTCAAGAATTTCTGTCTAGAAATCCCCTCAGAAGGAGCATCTTCATATGCTTTTTTATACTCAGTCTTTTTTAAATCTCCATTTTTGATAGACTTGATAAAGTTTGCCCACGCAAAAGGATTGGTAAATGCCATCAAGGGGCTTTGCACAAAACTTCTATTAGCAGCAGCAAAGGTCATTTGGTCTGAGAAATTTTTGAAATTTCCAGCTCCACTCAAGCCTGCCCTGAGGGCTAGTACATTCAATTTAGATTGTTCAAGGTTTTTGGCTAATGCTCTTCTTCCTGCTTCATTATCTAACTTCATGTCTAGAAAAGCCTTCTTAAATTCATCCTCAGTCCTGTATGGGTAAATTTTTACTTCCGCCAACATTCTCGACTCTTCAGTCATAAAAATCGTAGCTACCTGAGTTTGTTCGTTGGTTCTAGGAATGATATAATACTTCTTTTTATAACCTACATAAGTAAATACCACACTATCGCCAGGATATACATACAATGAAAAATTACCAAAATCGTCTGTCAAAGTCCCTCTCCCAGATTGCGGATTGAAAACATAAGCATTAGGCAAAAAATCAGAACTACGGTCAGCCACAACTCTACCAGAGAAAATCACGGATTTATCCTGTCCTTGTCCAAAGCTTGTGTATTGAGATAGACAAATAAGTAAAGTAACAATTAATATGTATTTAAATCTTAGTAACATCGTTTCACTTTCAGATGATGAATTTTTATGTAAACTTACTCAATATAACGCTTTCAAATGAAAATCTTGTGTGGCTTTAACAGTTTTTAACGTTTGATAAGTTTAGTAGAATTCAGACTAAGTTTAGTTAAATAGCTTTAAAAAAGTAATAATAAACGGAATAGAAAGCAATAAACCATCGAATCTATCCAAGAAACCGCCATGCCCTGGAATGGTCGAAGCTGAATCTTTTATCTTAATACTTCTTTTGAATAATGATTCTACTAAATCTCCATAAGTACCTGCTACTACAATAATCGCACCACAACCAAACCACTGCCAAGGCAAAAGGTCTGTAAAGTATTTTGAAAGAATAAAAGAAACCAACATTGAAGCTAAAAATCCTCCTACGCTTCCTTCCCATGATTTTTTGGGTGATACTCTTTCAAATAACTTCGTTTTCCCAAATTTTGTTCCAGCAAAATAAGCGCCAGTGTCGCTTGCCCATAGCAAAAATAAGCAACCTAAAGGACGTTGCCAACTAAAATTTGTACTATTTAAAAATGCTAAAATGATAATCAGTGCAAAAGGCAAGGCAACATAAATAACACCGAGAAAAGTATAAGCGATATTTTTAAATGGTTTTTCGTCTTGTGCCTTATAAAGTTTGATAAAAAATATCAACGCCATCAAAGGCGAAAGGATATAATAATTAGCTTCAGGAATAATCCCTTTTTCAATTAAAAAGGTAACTGATACCAAAATGAAACCACAAAAGGTGCCATAGTAGGTGAGTGGCTCGTCGCCATCGAGTCCTAATAATTTATAAAATTCAAGCTGTGCTAAAATAGCAATAATAGCAAAAAGCCCAAAGAAAGTCCAATCGCTAAAAACAATGCAAAATATCAAAAAAGGAACAGCCACAACGGCTGCAATTACCCTTTGTTTTAGATTTGACATTCCTTGTAGTTTTTCATTCATATTGATTATTTTTTATTAATAGTTTATGCAATTTCTTTACTTTCTTCAAAACCACCCTCATTTTCCAATAAGAATTTCGCCAAAACGGCATCCTTCAAATGAACATATACTTCACAACGCCCAAAATGGTATGAACTATCTCTTTTACTGATAACCACAGTATTTATTTGATGTTCGTCTTCCAAATAAACTTTGGCAAGCTCTGCTCTAAATGGATTTGTAGACTCGTAAATTTTCTTCCAATCTGTCATAAATAGCATTGTTATCAGTTCAAAAAATCAAAAGTAATCATTCATTGTCTCTATAAATGCTATTAAGCCAGAACCAACGAAGTAAAATGATGGTAAATAAACCTGAAATCAACGCCATTGCTACGGGTACTGTTTTGGTTTGTTCAATATCCGTGTTTGTTACTTTCATCTGATACAAATATGCCATCAATAAAGTAAAGCCATTGTTCACAAAATGGGCAAACATAGAAAGCCATAGATTTTGGGTCCAATAATACAAATATCCAAACATAGCACCTAATAACATCCTAGGAATAAAGCCATAGAATTGGAAATGAATAAAACTAAACCAAAAAGCAGCAAACCAAATGGCTGCATGATGGTTTTTAAAGGCTTTTAAGGCTAAGTTTTGCAATACTCCTCTAAATAATAGCTCTTCGCTTATGCCTGCAAATACTGCTACTACTAATATAGCTAAAACAAATTGTGCAGGGTTTTTAAAGGTTGTAAGGAATTTGGTCAATTCTCCTGTTGATTTTTCAGCATTTTCCATCCACTCCTCTAATCCCTTTAATGAAGCAGGCAATTGTAGTTTTTGGTTAAGCTCTATAATCAAGGCATCAAAAGGCATAAAGCCTATGACTAATACCATCGTAATGAGCAATACATTTAAAATAGTAGGTTGGAAACTTAAAGATTGAATGCTTTGTTTTTCAAAAACGTACCAATACATCAACGATGCGCCAATAAATGGTAGAGGCGTAGAAAACACCTGAAGTAGCATGATACCTAAGTAAGTATTGGGATAGTCTTTGAGATGTTGTTGAAAAGAGATTGCTTTTTCAAATGGAGCACCAGTGACTAATGAAAAGGCAAAAAGCCCTATGGTTGAACCTACAAACATCAGAATTAATGTCAATCCAATTAAAATCATTAGCTTGGCAATAAACGGACGGTCAGTTTGTGGATTAAAAGTATCGAATTCTGTCATAATGGTTGTAAATTTACGTAAAAATTGGCAGTGAACAATTATAGCAAACAGAGTAAAACACAGTTTGAATTAATATTCACGAATAGGATGTGAAAAAACATTCAAGAATAATTGAAAAAGAACAATGGTTAAGATTAAAAACATAGAATTAGGCGAGTTTCCTTTATTGCTTGCTCCGATGGAAGACGTTTCCGATCCTCCGTTTCGTGCAGTGTGTAAAGCCAATGGTGCTGATTTGATGTACACTGAATTTATTTCTTCTGAAGGCCTCATCCGTGATGCAGCCAAATCCATTCAGAAATTAGATATTTTTGAATACGAACGCCCAATAGGGATTCAGCTTTTTGGTTCCGACATAGAAACTATGCGGAACTGCGGGGAAATAGCTACCAAGGCTGGTCCCGATTTGATAGATATCAATTATGGTTGCCCTGTTAAACAAGTAGCTTGTCGTGGGGCAGGTGCGGCATTGTTGCAAGATATTCCTAAAATGGTATTGATGACCAAAGCCGTAGTAGAGTCAACACATTTGCCCGTTACTGTAAAAACCCGTTTGGGATGGGATGATTCCACCAGAAACATTGAAGACGTTGCCGAACGTTTACAAGACATTGGCATTGAAGCCCTAACTATTCATGGAAGAACAAGGGTGCAAATGTATAAAGGAGAGGCAGACTGGCGTTTGATTGCGAAGGTAAGAGAAAATCCAAGAATTAGGATTCCTATTTTTGGAAATGGAGACATTGATTCACCTGAAAAAGCATTAGAATATAGAAATCGCTATGGCGTAGACGGAATCATGATTGGCAGGGCTTCCATTGGTTATCCATGGATATTCAATGAAATCAAACATTTTTTCAAAACAGGGGAGCATTTGGCTCCGCCAACGGTGAATGATAGGATTAATGTTTGTAAACAACACCTTGATTTCAGTATTCGCTGGAAAGGAGAACATACAGGTATTGTAGAAATGAGAAGACATTATGCCAATTACTTCAAAGGCTTGTCGCACTTCAAAGACTTTAGGATGAGATTAGTTACTTCTATGAATTATGAAGAGATTCTAAGTATTCTGAATGAAGTAGCCATATTTTATAGTGAGGAAGAACTCCTTGTTAAGTAAGAGTTGTGAGTAATCAGCCGATACGATTTTAAGGTATTACTGTAAATGCTTTAATTGACACAGCGACTACTTAAAACCTAAAAAAATAGCGAAGTAAATGAAAAGATTTGCTTCGCTATTTTTTTAATAATTCAATCAATGCCCAATAAACTTCCCTAATTTTCGACTAAAATCTTTTATGAAAACAACCCTTACTACTTCAACAACAGTACCTACAAAACTTCAAAACCCTTTACTTGTGTGGGGCCTATTGGCTCTTTTAGCTGGCATCTGGGGAAGTTCGTTTATCCTCGTTAAAAAAAGCTTGACCGTCTTTGACCCTGCACAGGTGGGTTCAATTCGTATTTTTTCAGCCTTTTGTTTCTTTCTCCCTTTCTTTATCATCAATATCAAAAAGATTCCTCTTAATAAAGCCGTCTATTTTCTATTGGCAGGTTTATTAGGCAATCTTCTTCCTGCTTATTTGTTCTCGTTTGCAGGGTCAAAATTAGATAGCGGTGTTTCAGGAGCGTTAAACTCTACTACCCCTTTGTTTACGCTGATTGTGGGAGCACTTTTTTTTAGTAATAAAATCACTCAGCGTCAAGGTATCGGCATTGTGCTTGGTTTTGTTGGGGCTTTATTGCTAATATTAGCTGGTGCTACTGGTTTTCATGTGAATGGCTATGCTTTTTTTGTTATTGCGGCTACTCTATTGTACGGTATCAACCTGAACATCACTAAAAAATACCTGACGGGGTTGGGCATAGATTCTTTCTTAATCACCTCAAGTATTTTTATGACTATCGGCCCAGTAGCAGCAGGAGTATTGTTTTCGACCGACTTTGTATCAAGGCTACAACAACCTAATGCATTGCAAGCGTTAATATTTGCTATGTTATTAGGCGTTTTAGGTTCTGCTATTGCAATGGTGCTCTTCAACCGTTTAATTCAAATGACGAGTGCTGTACTAGCAAGCTCTGTTACTTACCTGATTCCAATAGTTGCTATCCTATGGGGCGTACTTGATGGAGAAGCTATAATATTTCAGCATTATTTAGGCATGAGTATCATCCTTATTGGTGTATATTTGGTGAACAAATCTAATTAAACATCCATGTTGAAAGCCACCGTAAATCAGCAAACATTTAACATTGTATCAGACAAGACAGGTACAACCATTGATGAACAACCACTAGATTGGGATATTGTTGAAATCAGGAATAATCATTTTCATATCCTGTACAACAATCGTTCGTATAATGCTGAGGTATTAGAGGCCGATTATCAAGCAAAATCGTTCTTGATTAAAATGAATAATCGTCAATATGTGGTCAATGTAAAAGACCGCTTCGATATTTTATTAGAACAATTGGGCATGTCTGAAACAGCTTCTACTAAAGTAAACGATTTAAAAGCCCCCATGCCGGGACTAATCGTATCGCTATTAGTGCAAATAGGCGATAGCATTAAGAAAGGCGATTCTTTGCTGATTTTAGAGGCAATGAAAATGGAAAATGTGCTAAAAGCTACGGGCGAGGGTATCATTAAGAACATTAAAGTGAGTAATAAACAAAATGTGGAAAAAAATCAAGTTTTAATTGAATTTGAATAAGTCTCGATTGTGAAACCGACAATTTTCCACGCCAAATAAAAAAAAAGTATATCTTTGCCTCCGAAAAAACCTTAAATCATGGACAAACCGAAGTATAAACGAATTCTTCTCAAGCTATCGGGCGAAGCCCTCAGTTCAGATGGTGAAGTAATAGACCCATCAATTTTAGAGCAATACGCTCTTGAAATTAAGAAAGTAAAAGAATTAGGTGTTGAAATTGCCATTGTTATTGGCGGAGGAAATATCTTCCGTGGTGCAGCTGCTGCTAAAGCTGGTATTGACCGTGTTCAGGGAGATTATATGGGGATGCTCGCTACCGTTATCAACGGAATGGCGATTCAAGCTTCTTTAGAAAAACACGGAATGTTTACTCGTTTACAGACTGCCATCAAAATGGATGCTGTTTGCGAACCATTTATTCGTCGTAGAGCAATGCGACATTTAGAAAAAGGTCGTATCGTAATTTTCGGAGCGGGAACAGGAAACCCATATTTTACGACAGATTCAACAGCGGCATTACGTGCAATTGAGATTGAAGCGGATGTAGTATTAAAAGGTACCAGAGTTGATGGCGTTTATACTGCCGATCCTGAAAAAGACCCTACTGCTACGCGTTATACACATCTTTCGTTTACAGAAGCTATCAGCAAAGGTTTAAAAATCATGGATACTACGGCATTTACTTTATGCCAAGAAAATAAAGTTCCTATCATTGTATTTGATATGAACAAAAACAACAATTTAGCAGATTTAGCAAAAGGAGAAGAAGTAGGAACTTTAATTAGTTAATGATATGGGTTGACCGATGATGAATTTAAAGCAACATCGAAGCCTTGTAATCAGCATATAAAATCCGAAATCATATATTAAGCAATGGAAGAAATAGAATTTTACATTGATGCAGCGAAAGAAACGATGGACGGAGCTTTAAAGCACTTAGCGATTGAGCTTTCAAAAATTCGTGCTGGTAAGGCAAGCCCTTCAATGTTAGATGGTATTCAAGTAGATTATTATGGCATGATGACGCCCCTAACAGGTGCGGCATCTATCAATACACCCGATGCTCGTACAATCGTTGTAAAACCTTTTGAAAAGAAAATGATTGCTGAATGCGAAAAAGCAATTCGTAATTCAAATATTGGTTTAGCACCGATGAACGATGGTGAAATTATTCGTTTAAATATTCCACCACTTACCGAAGAGCGTCGTCGTGAATTAGTAAAAAGAGTAAAAGCTGAAATAGAAACAGCTAAAATTAATGTGAGAAACGTTCGTCAAGATGCGAACAGCTCTATTAAGAAATTGAAAAATGAAGGCGTTTCAGAAGATGCTGTAAAAGCTGGCGAAGAACGTATTCAGAAAATCACAGATAGCTATATTGTTAAAGTAGATGCTGTATTTGCTGATAAAGAAAGAGATATCATGTCAGTGTAGTTTTGAGTTGTGAGTGAAGAGTTTTGAATGCTGAATGATAAAATTTCAGTATTCAAAACTCTTTGTTTATGAGTGTTTCATAAGATTATTTCTACAATAACCCTATGGTATGGTAGCAGTTAGAGACTGCATTTATTTGTAGGTCTAAATGAAAAACACTTAGACCAGTGAGGGGTGATGCTGTCTTTTTTCATATACTATTTTGAGCTTAATCCTCGAAGTCAAAACTATCAAGTGTCTTAATTTCAATTTCGTACCAACTAGGCTCATATTCTTTTTCTTGTTTTTCCATTTCGATAACATACTCTTTAGCTTCTGATTCGGTAAAAAAAGCTTTGATGATTCTACTACCAATTTGTCCAAATCCTTCGTCTACTGAATTAATCAAATATATTATTCCATTTGATAGCCCCTCGTGAAAAACCAAAATATCAGAAATATCTTCAATACTTACATCTACATCAAGATTTACTGTTCTGTACGATTGTTCTGACCATTTATCTATATTTTTGCATTTTGCTATATATAATTGTTTTGCATTATTTGCAATTTCAATTGTGCTGTAAACACCAAGCACAATACTTTTTCCGTCGTATGGAGAAATATATCGTTCAAGTACTACCATAATTACATATTGTTATTTTTTACAAAGTTCTTTCAACTTGCATTCGGGCATGGACTCTTTCTGTGTTACCTATTTAAGGTTTTGGGCTTCTAAAATAATAGTCTGATAAAGCTCTGACAATAGCTTTTGGATTAGCTTCGTCTGTATTCGTCATAATAATGATTGTCAAATTGTCATTTACAAAACGGGCATAATGCGAACGAAAACCAACATTAGCACCACCATGCTCAATTACCTTGTGTCCGTTATATTCATCAATTGTCCACCCAAAGCCATAATAGGCTTTTGATTTCGGATCGTCTATTGTTTTTATAACAGGTTGCCATAACCGTTCCCAGTTCTCTTTTTTCAAGATACTACTTTTCTCTCTCAACACCTTCTCCCATAAAATCATATCAGAGCTAGTGGAAAGAAAACCACCGCTTGGTCGTACTGCATACATTGCATCAGCATTTACCAACACTCCATTTTTATGCATATACCCATTAGCACGATGAGGAATAATAGGATAAAAATCGGTCATGCCACTGTTTTTCATACCGGCAGGAATAAAGAGTTTTTCTTGTATATAATCCTGCCAAGGCATACCACTTACTTGTTTGATGATTTCTGCCAACATATAATATCCAAGATTACAATATTGGTATTTTTCACCAGTCTTGAAATCAAGTGGCAAGGAGTAAGCTGATTTGATAATCACAAGATCGGGTTGAATAATTGAATTATTATAAGCAGGGCCTTCTCTTTTTAGTCCAGAAGTATGCGACATCAAGTGTCTCAAACGTATCGGCCTCCATGTTTCAGGAGCATCAGGAAAAAATTTGTGAACATCATCTTCAATGCTTAGTTTTCCTTCCTCCTGTAATTTCAGAATGGCTGTGGTAAAAAATTGTTTGCTGACAGAGCCGAGCCGAATAACAGTTTCAGCTGTTACAGGTGCATTGTGTTCTACGTTTGCTAAACCATATCCCTTATTCACTTGTGGTTGCCCATTTTTAATCACTGCAAGGGAAAGTCCAACAATTTTTTGCTCGTTCATTATTTTCTGAACAATTAAATCGGTGCTATCTACCTGCCCATAAGCTACTACACTAATTAAAAGGAAAAAGGTAATCATTTTACTTTTCATGAAACTGTATTTTAGAGATTAAATGTGTGATATGATATGGGTTCGCTCAGTATTAGGCGTGAGCACGATGATTTTTCGATTGTTTGTTTGTCGGATTATCTAAATGTTTTTCATATATATAGTTTGCCATTTAGTATGAAGAGTTTAAAATTCAGTATTCAAAACTCTTTTTTATGATTATGGGTGTTTTACTAATCGGTGCGTTGCTGACGCAAGTATTGTTGGTGAACAAACACCAACAATGACGAAATCTGCAAAATCAATGTTGCTTGCTTTTTCTACCAGCTTGGGAGCTGTCCATCTTCTCTAATGTTAATTATATAATTATAGATGCTAGGGTTTATTGTCAACCAATATGACATTTCTCCATCTAAAAATTCTTTTAATCCTTTAATGATTTTTAATGTAAGTTTTTGAAATTCTCCAACCCATTCTGTTAAGTCATGTTCATAGAGTTCGTAGTGTAGAGCGTCGCCGAATTTTTCTCTGCTTTTTTTCTTTAACTCTCTCATTGGCGGTATTGGATTGTCTAAGTTAAAGTAAATGCATAAAAATTTATAGTTACGATGCATAGCTTCAAAGTAGATTAAATCAGTACCTTCAATGCCTAAATGATAGTCTCTGTTATGGTGTTCAATTTGAAAGTCTTGGAAATGTTGAAGACTAGTTAAAAAAAACAATAATTCATTTTCAAATTGTTGTCTATAATGTTCATAATAGAAGTAAAATTTGAAAAAAAATATTCCATCTTTACCTTCAAAAAGTGAGCTCCGGTTAAACGTATAGTTGAAAGTAGATTGCTTAATAAATTCAGAAAAATTTCTTTTAATCCAATAGTCAACAGATAGCATAAAAATTTCTTGTTTTTCTATGTCTGCAAGAAATATAAAAACTGGAACCGCAAACTTGTACCAATAGTTTGATGTAGCTATATCAATTCCTATCAAAGTGTATGTATTCTCTCGAGTCCACAGTATAGTTTGTCTTGATTTTAGTTGAATAAGAACAAGCTCACCTGTTAATTCATCATCATCATTTACAAGTTCAAGGTAACAGTCAATTCCATAATCTCTTTCGGTAACTTCTCTTATAATCCAAGAGTCGGGTATTTTAGATTGAAATAATTTAAAAGATGCAGTTTCCGAAATATGTTGTTTAGATCTTTTAGGTAGCTTCATTATTTATGGATTGTGTGTCACAGTAACATAGTATAAGCTAGTAAGGCTATGTATAAGTTGGGAAATAGAATGGTGTCTGCCTACAATAACTAATCACTGCTGAGTGAAAGTATAAAGTTAAAACAAAGATATTCGTCCAGCTCGTACAAAAGCTGAATAACATTACAAATGCTCATTGTTATTCCGTTTGCTTAGCTTGCATAAAACCCAATGTTATCTGGAGGCATTTATCATTACACTTTGTTTAATACTTTAATGTCTTGAAATGTTGTGATGCCAAATTTATAATTCTGTATAAAATAATATCGTGTCGTATCTGCTTTTACTTTTTCAGAAAGTTCTTCAATACTTGGATATTTTGTCGGTTTTGTAGCTGTTGCAATTATAAGATCGTAGCTGTTTAATTTTTCAGTGTCCTTTTTGTCAACAGGTGAAAGCCAGTTTAAACTCAAATTCCCTTTTTTGTCAATACACGGCTTTTCTCGTCCAATTTTAAACTGGGAAATATCTAATGTGCCTTGTTCAGAAATTTTCTCACTCCATTGAGTTATTAATGATTTTTTAGTCTCTTTACTAACTGTTTGGGGGTTTGTTAATAAGCCCATACAACACCAAATCTTTTCTGTTCCTTTTTCTTTTGATAAAAGTTTTCCGTTCATTCCCTCAGCAATTGAAGTTTCTTTTACTTCACTCATTAAGTCTGTAAATGTTGTCAAAAGTGTCTGTTTAAATGGTACAAAAAAACCTGTTCCTTGTTTAGTAGTCCTACAAGAATTAGAAAAAGTCATTGTATAAATATCCGAATTAGAAAGTCTGCCATAGCGAATTGGAACCTTAACCATTATTTTATTGTCAAGCGATAAATGCTTTTCCCGCCATAATTTTCTTAAGTTGTCCTCCTTTTCGTTCTTTAAATGATCTTGCCACAATAAAGAACCAATAATTAATACACCGCCTTTTAAGTTTATTTTCTCTGTCATTGTGGAGTGTTTCTATGTGCTTGTAGGTAATTATATATACAATATTTGCGTTTTTTTCTAAAAAATAAATGTTTGAAATTCTTACAAAGCATTTCATATAATATGACTACTTCATTTATTTAGTGAAATACCATGTCAAGCTTTGAACATGCATGAGCTTTTAGATAATTCATCACTCACAATTCACTAACTCATCACTAAAAACTACAACTTATACCCCCTCATTTCCTCCATTCCCTGTTCATAACCTAATAAAATCATCCTTTTAATATCATCACTATTAAAGGCTTGAATATCAATGTTCAAATGATGTTGAGGGCGAATGATTTTTAATTTTATTCTGGATTGCCCTGCCAAAATACCAAATTGACTTGGTGAGCCGTCGGCTGGTAAGCATTCATTTCTAAACTCTGCCCAGTCTAAGTCGGCATTCAAACATTCATTTACAGCAATATCCATTACTCTGTCAACCAAAGCTAAAAGATTGCCATAAGGGAAATATCCTCCGTCAATATTACGCGTATGACAGGCTACGCAAATAATTTCAGTACCGCCATCTTGAATAGCCTTTTTAACAGGTGCTACATCACGCATACCTCCATCCAGAAAAGCCATATTATTTTGCCCGCCAATATTGACTACGGGCATCAAAATAGGAATAGCAGAGGATGCCATGATATAATCTAGAAAATGATCATAAGAGGAATTGGCGTAAACCATATTGCCATTAATAATGTCCACAGCACCAACTTTTAGCTGTACAGGACTAGCATTAAGGTTTCGCATAGAAATGTTATTATTCAAAATTTCTCTTAAAGGTGTTGTATCCAATAAACCTTCAAAATTCCTACGAATAGCACTTAACCCTAACTCATAAGTACCTCTTCTGAGTGACAAACACTCGGGGGCATAAATGTTGTCTATCCAAAAATCGCATAAATCCTTTGATGACTGACTTAAGTTAATATAGCCATCATTTTCAATACTTTGTCTGCCAAAACTGTTAATCAGATAAGACGCATTCATACTGCCTGCAGAAACACCATAAATGGCATCTGGGGAAAACCCTGTTTCAAAAATTGCTTTAACAACACCTGCTTGATATGCACCTTTTACCGACCCACCCGCCAAAACTAAAATTTTACTCATAATTAAATATTGATTTTTAATACTCCAGTCAAGGTTTGGTATGCACTTATGAATGAACAATTTAGCAAAACAAACGATTCATTGAATAACGAACTAAAAAAATAAATTTAGGTTATTAATTAAGGCAATATACATTTTTTTAGAGAAAAGCGTAATTTGCAAGCCATTTAAAAATATCATGAATTTATCTATCAAAGAAATACAGGCTCCTATCCTTACTGAAATGAATGCTTTCGAAGGAAAATTTAAGGAGTTTATGAAAACGAAGGTTATGCTGTTGGATACGATTATGAATTATATCGTACAACGCAAAGGCAAGCAATTACGCCCGATGTTTGTGTTTTTATCAGCTGGAATTTGTGGAGAAATCACTGAAAAAACCTATCGTGGTGCTGCTTTAATCGAATTATTGCATACGGCATCGTTGGTTCATGATGATGTGGTGGATGATTCTAATTACCGCCGTGGATTCTTCTCGGTAAATGCACTTTGGAAAAATAAAATTGCCGTTTTGGTAGGCGATTATTTATTAACCAGAGGACTTTTATTGTCGGTTCAACATAACGATTTTGAAAACCTGAAAATCATTTCTACGGCTTTCCAAGAAATTACGGAAGGAGAATTATTGCAGATTGAAAAAGCTCGCCGACTGGATATTACTGAAGACGTTTACTTTGAAATCATCCGACAAAAAACGGCAACCCTTATTGCTGCTTGTTGTGCCGCTGGTGCTAGTTCAGTAGGGGCAGATGAAGCAACTGTTGCCAAAGCACATTCTTTTGGAGAGAAGGTAGGTATTGCCTTCCAAATTAAAGATGATTTGTTTGATTATGGTGATGCTGAAATCGGTAAACCTTTAGGGATTGACATCAAAGAAAAGAAAATGACATTGCCCTTGATTTATGCCTTGAACAAAGCGAATTGGAGCACCAAGCGTAATATCATTAATATCATCAAGAACGAGTCTGATAACCCTAAAAAGGTAGCAGAGGTCATATCATTCGTAAAACAATCTGGAGGCTTAGAATATGCCACAAAAGTGATGAAAAACATCGTTGAAGAGGCACAGAATATTCTTTCTACCTTCCCTGATTCTATCTATAGAAAATCATTGGCTGGATTGGTTCAATTTACGATTGAAAGGACTAAATAAATTAAACATAACTTGTTAAAAGATTCTTAAGTAATCAGTACAATTTAAGCCATGTTTTCATTTGAAGTAAATAACTGATAGGTAGTAAATTGAAATACTACCGCAACGGCAGACCATTCACCAATCACTATTTACTAATTACTACCTATAAATCAATCAGAATCCTGTTATCAGAAGATTTCCTGATAATCAATTCTGTATATAATTTAAACGTTTGATACTTTTTGGGTAGTTTAGATGTATTTTCTATTAGCTCAAATAATAATTCAGCCGAACGTTTACCCATCTCTAAAGCTGGTTGTACAATGGTGCTTAGTGATGGCGCTAGGAGAGAAGCCACTTTTAAATTAGTAAAACCTATCAAAGCTACCTCCTCGGGAATCTTAATTCCTCTTTTTTGTAGGGTACTTAAACAACCTAATGCTAACCTATCACTAGCCGTAAAGATGGCATCAGGAGGGTTGCCATTTGTGAAAAGTTGGTCTATCACAAACTCAATATCCTGCAAGCCATAATTACAGTACTTTAGCAAAGATTCGTCAACAGGAATATTATATTTTGCTAAGGCTGCCAAATAGCCTTTTACTCTTTCTTTGGAAATTGACAAATGTGGCGAAGCCGCAATATGGGCAATCCTTTTCCTTCCTATCTTGATTAAATGTTCGGTGCCTGTAAACGAGCCTTCAAAATTATCTGAAATCACTTTATGTGTATCTATTTCATCCGAAATACGGTCGAATAAAACGATGGGTAAACCTTTGTCATGCAAGCGTTTCAAATGATCTACGTTAGTCGTTTGTCCCGACAATGAAATCAATAAACCATCTACCCGTCTTGATGTAATATGCTGTGTATTAATTACTTCTCTTTCGTATGACTCATGACTTTGAAAGATAACTACCTGATAACCTTTGTTATAAGCGATATCTTCAATACCATTAATGGCCTGTGAAAAGAAAGGATTATCAATTTCAGGGACTATTACACCAATAGATCTGCTCTTGTTTTCTTTTAAACTTAAGGCAATTGGATTGGGCTGATAATTGAACTTTTCAGCATATTCCATCACCAAGCGTTTGGTTTCTGGATTAATTTCATGACTCCCTCTCAACGCTCTCGAAACGGTTGAAGTCGAGAGGTTCAAGGCTTTAGCAATATCTTTAATGGTAATATGTTCCAAAATGTTATTTCTTTGAATTGTACAAATTTTTGATTCCTTTTCTCGTGCCGTTTTTGCTGTGTTGAAATTACAATTTTTAGCTAAATAGGTTATCCTACAAATATAGAAATTTAAATTTTGTATGAATGGCAACGTTCCCGAAAAGATTTACGAAAAATATTCAATAAAATGTTTGTATCCTTCTACTTTAAGAGATATGTTTATCTAAACCTTTGTTCAGAACAGACAATAGAACAAAATACCATTTCTTGAAATAATCTAGTTATACTAGTTTACTAAAACGCTTTTTTGGGGGAAAATATTTTTCAATAATTTCTATTAAAAGAATAAGGCTTAAATACTGTATAATTACTCATTAATCTGGAATCATTTTTTATAAATCAAGTAAAAAATAAGTGTTTTTCCCTTTTAGTGAAGTATGATTAATGTTCATTTTTTAGATAGAGATGAAGATATTAATTGCTTAAATTTTATAGTATAATCCCAAAAAAATGAACAAGACGATTGGTAAGTACCGTTGGCAAATAGTTGCGCTACTTTTTTTTGCTACAACCATCAACTATTTAGACCGACAAGTGATAGGTCTTTTGAAACCAACTTTAGAAAAACAATTTAGTTGGACAGAAACAGATTATAGTAGAATAGTAATAGCCTTTCAGGCCGCTTATGCACTGAGTTTAATGGCTTTTGGTGGTATTATTGATAAGATAGGTACAAAACTGGGCTATACAATTTCTGTGATTATGTGGAGTCTTGCTGCCATTGCTCATGCATTTGCAAAAAGTACTTTCGGGTTTGGCTTAGCTAGAGCGGCGCTTGGTTTAGGGGAGGCGGGCAACTTTCCAGCAGCCATTAAAGCAACGGCTGAATGGTTTCCCAAAAAAGAAAGAGCTTTGGCAACAGGTATCTTTAACTCAGGAGCTAACATTGGTGCAGTAGTAGCACCTATTATGGTACCTTGGATTTTGGGTTCTTATGGTTGGGAAATGGCTTTTATCATTACAGGTGGAATAGGCTTTATTTGGCTAGTTTTCTGGATAATTTATTATGAGATTCCATCGAGACATAAAAAATTAGAGAAAGCTGAATATGACTATATTCATAGTGATGTTGAACCCGTAAATGCTAATGAAAAGCCTGTTACTTGGATAAAGCTTTTTGGCATTAGACAAACCTATGCTTTTGTTTTTGGAAAAATGTTGACAGACCCTATTTGGTGGTTTTTCCTATTTTGGTTGCCGTCATATTTTTCAACGAGGTTTAATTTAGATTTGAAAAAACCAAGCTTGCCTTTGATTTTGGTTTATACAGCTACTACCATCGGAAGTATTGGTGGAGGATATTTATCAGGATACTTTATCAAAAAAGGTTGGGAAATTCCCAAAGCCAGAAAAGTATCCATGTTTATTTTTGCTATTTGTGTAGTACCAATTATGGCTGCCCGTTATGCCACTAACATCTGGGAAGCTGTAGCGTTAATCAGTATTGCGGCGGCGGCTCACCAAGCTTGGAGTGCTAACATTTATACAGTAGCATCAGATATGTTTCCTAAAAAAGCAATTAGTTCTGTCATTGGTATTGGTGGAATGGCTGGCTCAGTAGGAGGAATGATTTTCCCTTTTGTAGTAGGTTCGTTACTGGATACTTACAAAGCCTCTGGTGATATCAATGCAGGGTATAATATCATCTTTTTATTATGTGGAAGTGCGTATATTTTAGCTTGGGGAATTATGCATCTTTTTGCTCCACGCAATGCTCAAGTAGAGATTTAAGTAATAGGGGAATTGAGTGATTTAGTGAATGAGTGATTTAGCGATTAATTGTTTGATTATCACTAAATTATTCTACACGGATGTCGTTTAGGTTCATTACTTAATATAAAATAAACGATGTTGTTGTATCAATTAAAGTATTGAATATTAATGTTTGACTTTCCTAATCAATTGTTACCGTTGAAGTGCAACCTATTTTAGGCAAGGATAAAGGACAACTCACAACTCACAATTTATCACTCACAACTCATTGCTTACAGCTCAAAACAAATAATTATTTAACAAAAAATGCAAAGAAAACTTTTTTTTACCATTCCTATTGTTAGCAAGTGTAGTATAATTCTTGCTGGAATTTGCCTTTTCTTTTCGATGAATACTTCGTTTGCACAAACGAAATGGTCTACGAGAATGGCAGATATTATGCTAGACGTTCACAAAGACTCTATTACCTACAAAGAAGAAGGAAAGCGTGCTCGTTGGGACTATGAACAAGCTATTCTTTTGAAAGCCATTGAAAGAGTATGGTATCGTACTGGTGACGCTAAATATTATCGTTTTATCTTGAACAACATGGATTCTTATGTAAACGATAAAGGAGAAATCAAGACGTACCGATACGATAATTTCAATTCTGATAATATTACAGGTGGTCGTTCTTTAGTAATGCTTTACCGTGAGTCGGGTAAAGAAAAGTTTAAATTGGCTGCCGATTTGCTTAGAAAACAACTTTCTGAACAACCACGTACTAAAGAAGGAGGTTTTTGGCACAAGCAAATTTATCCAAACCAAATGTGGTTAGATGGTTTGTATATGGTAGAGCCTTTCTATGCAGAATATAGCAAAGCTTTTAATCAGCCACAGAATTTTGATGACATCGCCAACCAATTTATTTGGATGGAAAAAAATGCACGTGACCCTAAAACAGGCTTATTATACCACGGTTATGACGAAAGTCGCGAGCAAAAATGGGCAGATAAAACTACTGGTGTTTCTCCAAACTTCTGGGGACGTTCAATCGGTTGGTACATCATGGCTTTAGCAGATGTGTTGGATACTTTCCCAAAAGACCATCCAAAACGCAAAGAACTAATCGCAATTTATCAAAGACTAGCGGCTGCTATCGTGAAATATCAAGACCCGAAAGAAGGTTGTTGGTATCAAGTTGTGGATAAAATCAATGGTAAAGGCAATTATCTTGAAGCATCAGGTTCTTCAATGATGGTTTATGGATTGGCAAAAGGTGCTAGAATGGGATACATCGATAAGGCTTATTATCAAAATGCTAAAAAAGGATATGACGGGATTTTAAGAAACTTTATTTCTACAGAAAGCAATGGCATCAATCACCTTGAAAAAGTAGTATTGGTAAGTGGCTTAGGCGGAAATCCATACCGTGACGGTAGCTATGAATATTACCTTAAAGAACCTATCCGTCGTGATGACTTAAAAGGCATGGCTCCATTTATCATGGCAAGCGTTGAAATGGAAATTGCTGAAGATTTAGGGGTAGGTGCAGGCAAAAAAGTAGGATTAGACAATTATTTTAACCACGAAATGCGTACTACGCGTGAAGGCATTACTGAGCCATATCATTATACATGGTATGATGGTAAAGATTCTGGCTTTACATTGTGGGGAAGTATTTTCGAAAATTATGGTGCTGAATTATGTACAGTTTCGACTGCACCAAGAGCCGAAAATTTAAAAGATTTAGATGTTTATATCATTGTTGACCCTGATACTAAAAAGGAAACACCAAACCCTAATTTTGTAGAAGCACAGGATATTACAGCGATTGAAAACTGGGTAAAAGCTGGGGGAACTTTAGTATTGATGGCTAATGATTCTGCTAATGTGGAATTACCACATTTCAATAAATTGGCCGCTAAGTTCGGTATTCAGTTTACTAACAAAAGCATCAATATGGTGAAAAATAATGTGTATGAACAAGGACGTGTAACAATACCTGCTAATCACCCTATTTTTAAAGATGTTAGTAAAGTATTCGTAAAAGAATTATCTGTTTTATCGGTAAAATCACCAGCAAAAGCAAGTATTAGTGAAGGCGACGACGTTATCATGGCAGTAGCCAAAGTAGGCAAAGGAACAGTATTTGCCATTGGTGACCCTTGGATTTACAATGAATACTTAAACGGAAAACGTTTGCCAATGGAATTTGAAAATTTCAAAGCGGCTAAAAACTTATCAGTTTGGTTGTTGCAAAAAGGCAATACTAAAACACAGAGTAAAAAATAAATAATGTGCATCCGCACAATAAATTTTAACATAATGAAAACGCTATTAATATTAGGTACCATCTTATTAGGAACGATAACCATGAGCCAAGCACAAACAGATGATGAAGCAAAAGTAGCTGCTGCCGTCGAGACATTTAGAAAAGCTGTAGTGGATGCAGACAAAGCAACACTAGAAAAAATATTGGATGATGATTTGAGTTACGGACATTCGGGCGGAAGTTTAGAAGGGAAAGCTCATTTAATAGAGACTTTAATGAATGGCGATTCTGATTTCAAAACAATGGATTTGACAGAACAAACAATCAAAATTTTTGGCAATACTGCCATTGTTCGCCATAAGTTATACGCTGAAACGAATAATCGTAATGTACCAGCAACGGTGAAATTAGGCATTTTGCTTGTTTTCCAAAAAACTAAAAAAGAATGGAAATTAATTGCTAGACAAGCCGTTAAAATCTAAGCTTCAAAATATTATTTACCTAGTGAAAGTAAAGGTTTGGATGAATTTCCAAACCTTTTTTATTGGTTTTAATCTTAAAACCTAAATATCTTGTGCTAGTTTTGAGATATTGTTTGTTATTTTAGATAAATAATACTGTTAAACAATTATCATTCAACACATTTATAGGTAGTATACCATTACTATAATGATAACCCAAATCTATAAAATAGGTCTAGTTTTATGTGTGTTTTTGCTTGGCACATTTGGGGATGTCTATGCTCAAACCAAACTAAAGGCTGCTAATTATCAATTTGAAAAGCTAAGTTACCTTGAAGCTATTCGTTTGTATGAAGATTTTTTACGTGAAAGACAAGACATTCAAAGCACCTTAGAAGCATTAAGAAAACTTGGTTTTTCTTATCGGAAAATACAAGATACTAAAAATGCAGAAAGAGTATATTTCAATATCATTAAAGATTATCCTGATGTTGAAAGTGAGATTTATCTGTATTATGCACAGGCCTTAGCATCCAATCAAAAATATCGTGAATCGCAGAAATATTATTCATTGTATGGCGAAAAACAAAAAGCTGATTTAAGAGGAAAGCGTTTTACGATTTCATACATGGATATGAGTCAGTTTTACCGAGATTCATCTTCCTATAAAATAGAATACCTCAATATTAATTCTCGCCAAGCAGACTTTAGTCCGATGTATTACAAAGGTGGTTTAGTTTTTTGCTCGGCTCGTGACGAATCTGGGGTAATAAAACGTGTTTTTGGATGGAACCAAACGCCTTTTCTAAATTTATACATTGCTACCGATACAGCTTTGTTATCGCCCAAATTGGGCTTACAGGGTGCTACATCGTTAGGGGGAATGTCGTCAAGCACCAGTAATAATGAAGCAGTTGCACAAGACCTACCATTAAGCAAAATTGAAGATTTTAGCAGAGTGCTCAATACAAAATACCATGAAGGGCCAGTGAGTTTTTTTAAAGATTGGAAACGGGTTATTTTTACAAGAAATAACTATAACAATGGTAAGGCGAGGCAATCAAAAAGTGGTACGAATGGACTAAAATTATATATTGCCAATTTAAACAAAACAAATTGGAGCGATGTAAAAGAGTTGCCCTTTAATAGCAATGAGTATTCCTGTGGGCATCCTGCATTGAATGTAGATAATACCAAACTGTATTTTGTTTCCGATAAGCCCGGTGGTTTTGGCGGAACTGATATTTATGTAGTTGACTATAGCAATGGAAGATGGGGAACGCCAGTAAATGCAGGACGGGAAATTAATACAGAAGGAAATGAAATGTTCCCCTTTATCGATGAGAACGATAACCTATATTTTGCCTCGGATGGACATGAAGGACTCGGCGGATTAGATATTTTTTATGCTGAAAGAAAAGATGGTGCATTCGTTGGAACGGTAGTGAATGTAGGTGCTCCTTTAAACTCTGAAAAAGATGATTTCGGCTTGATTACTGATGGTGCTAGAAATTCGGGGTACTTTTCATCAAACCGTAAAAAGGGCATTCATGATGACAATATTTATAGTTTTAGAAGAGAGTGCCATCCATTAAATATTATGGTGTATGATGCTTTGACGAAGGCTCCTTTAGAGGAGGTTGATATTAGAAGTGTAATTAATGGAGAAAATCAAGAATTGAAGGTGACTAATGCAGAAGGGGCTATGTCAATTTGCTTACAATCGCTATCTGAGTATGAGTTCAAGGCGATTAAAGAAGGCTACCAGATGAATTCAATTACGTTCTCTACCAGAAGTAATACTGCTCAGAACACTACCTTGGCTATTTATCTTGAAAAATCTAATACTTCGGTATTAAAAGGTATTGTGAAGTCGGAAGTAAATCAGAAGCCAATTGCAGGTGTACAAGTAACCTTAGAAAACCAACAAGACAAGACTAAGCAAACCGTCATTACGGGTGAAGATGGAGAGTATGAATTTGAAGTTAAGCCCGAAACAGAAAATAAGTTAACGGTTGAAAAAGATAATTATGCTACCAATAGCGAAGTAATTAAGAACATAGATAATCGCCAACATATACAAGAAATGTATGGCAAAGGAGATATTATCAAACTAAATAATATTTATTATAACCTTGATAAGTATTTTATCCGTGCTGATGCTGCCAGAGAATTAGAGAATACGCTTTTGCCAATTCTCCAGAAATATCCTACTATGAAAGTTGAGATTCGTTCACACACGGATTCAAGGGCGAGTGCGGCCTATAATTTGGAGTTATCACAGAAAAGAGCCAAAGCTGTTGTCGATTTTTTGGTTGAAAGTGGCATAGACCCTAATCGCCTTGTGGCTAAAGGGTACGGGGAAAACCAACCCATTAATGAATGCATCGACGGAGTGCCTTGTACGGAAGAACAATATCAGGAAAATAGGAGGACAGAGTTTAAAATATTATCAGTGAAATAATATTGCGTAATTGTTGTTTCACGAAAAGCCAAGAACCATTACAGTTTACTGTGGTTTTTGGCTTTTTTATTTCCATTAACCATTTTTTTAACCAGAACTTTTCCAATAATTTATTATAATATAAATAGTTGAGTATTGAAATGCTTAAAATCTCTTTATAATAATAACAGATTTTACTTAGCGTATATCGCTATGGTTTTAGTCAATCAAAATTTTGCTGAATGAAACTATCATGACATTTTTATGTATGGTATTGGTATCATGACAGATTAAGATTTTATTAACATAAATTTAAGTATTTCAATATTTATTTGTAAATTTCCACAGTTATCATTGCTGGTTTACAGTTAACATAATTGCTTATGTCCAAATTACTATGAAACTCTCTAATCTAAATCCTGAAAATTATATTGACCAATTCGTATGGCTTAGATTTCTTGAAGGAGACAAGTCAGCATTCGAGGAATTGATGAAAGCTAATTTTTCATCATTATTTCATTATGGCTCAAAATTTTCTAAGGACAAGGAGTTTATTAAAGATTGTATTCAAGATTTATTTTTGCAACTATGGGAGCGTCGTGAGCACCTATCAAATGAAATTGTTGTAAAACCTTATTTGATGGCTTCGTTAAGAAGAAGAATTCATAGAGCATCTCTCCAACTTCGTTTTTCTGACCCTTATACTGAAGCAAATGATATTTTTGATATTGAATTTTCTATTGAAGAAAAATTTATTCAGGATGAAACAAGTTTGGTGCTAGCCCAACGCATTAAACAAGTAATTGAAACTTTGCCAAAAAGACAAAAAGAAGTTATTTATCTTAAATTTTTCCAAGAATTAGAGCGTGACCAAATCGCTCAAATTATGGATATTGCCCCTCAGACAGCCTCAAATCTTCTTCAGATGGCTATTAAACAACTCAAAAAATATTGGACTACCGAGTTTATTGCGTTGTTTTTACCGCTTTTATTGCGCTAATAAAGGCCTCAAAATAATTAATTTAACTTTTTTTATATTTTTTTTAATAATTTATGGTATCTGTGTACCATTGATGTCTAACGCTATATAGAAAGGTATTATTAAGCTATATGAAAAATTATCGTGACTTCAATACAGAAGACTTTGTGTGGGATGTTAATTTCCGAAATTGGGTATTAAGTCCAAACAGAGAAGTGAATGCCTTTTGGGAAAAATGGTTAGAGGCAAATCCAGAAAAAAAGTCTCAAGTAGAAAAAGCAAAGTCAATTGTAAAAGCATTGGTTATTAAAGACCTATCATTAGAAAAAACAGAGGTAGAAGAATTAGTAAAAAATACTGTTTCAAAAATTGATGAGCAAGAGAATAATACGACTAAAAAAATAAGATGGTTCACCACGAGCAAAAATCAATGGCTTAAAGTAGCTGCTTTAATAGCCATAATCATTGGCTTAGGCATTACTTATCATCAATTATTGAATCAGATAAACGAGCCAAAGGGAATTTATGAAAAATACGTTGCTGCTAATCCTGAGAAACTAATAGAAGTAAAGAACGACCATGAAAGCCCTTTGCCAATTCAGCTAGTAGATGGAAGTTTAGTCTTACTGAAGAAAGGTAGTAAGATTAGTTATTTAAAGCAATTTGAGGGTAACAATCGTGAAATATACCTTTCGGGAGAGGCTTTTTTTGAAGTAACTAAGAATCCAAAGAAACCATTTTTAGTGTATGCGAATGGTTTAATTACCAAAGTGTTGGGTACAAGTTTTACTGTTCGTGCTTATGACAAAGAAAAGGAAGTGACCGTAGAAGTAAAAACAGGAAAAGTATCAGTCTTTGCCCAATCAGATACGAGGGTTGAAGAAAAAGCTACAAGTAGAGAATTGAAAGGCGTAGTGTTGACCCCTAATCAAAAGATTGTTTATGCTCGCGAAGAAGTAAGAATGGATAAATTGTTGGTTGAACTACCTAAAATTACCATCAAAAAGAATACAAAACCACAATTTGAATTTGAAGATACGCCTGTAAGCGAAGTATTACAAACCCTAGAAAAAGCTTATAGTATTGATATCGTTTTTGATGAAGAACTATTATCCAATTGCCCATTGACAGCTTCGTTAACCGACTTACAACTATTCGACAAACTAGATATTATCTGTAAAGGCGTAGAGGCTCGTTACGAAATTCTGGATGGTCAGATTGTAATTTATAGCAAAGGCTGCAAATAAAGTAAACCTTAAACTAAATATTGAATTTTAATTAAACCAAGACTATTTAACTAGATGAAACACTAAAAACCGACTCCACAAAAAAAGTCGGTAATGTTCCCGCATTACCGACCTTGAAATTCCCTTTTTGGTTACAGCCAATGAACACTTTACTAGGTAAAGTGCGGGAATTGTTTTGCTCAAATTCAACCTAAACAAAACATCTCCAAATGTATGAAAAAAACATTACAAATCCATAAGTTACTACTTACGGCTATGAAAATTACACTCACTCAAGTTTTTCTTGCAATCGGGCTTATGAGCTCCACTTTTGCGAGTAATACTAATGCCCAAAATGTTCTAAGTCAACGAGTAACATTGCAAGCTCAGGAGTTAGGCATGAGAAGTGTACTAACCCAAATTGAAAAACAAACAGATGTAAAGTTTGTTTTTAGCTCAAAGCTTATCCAATCAAACAGAAAAATTAGTGTTGATTTTCAAAATGCTCAATTATCAAAAATTTTTGATAATCTGTTTAAACCTCTTCATCTAACTTATGAGATTTCTGGTAAAATGGTTATCATCAATCGTTCTACTGGGAGCTCCTCTACAACCAATACGCTCCAAGAAAGTGATGATATATTGAGTATTGAGATTTTAGAGCAAACTATAACAGGAACCGTTACTGACGAAACGGGGCAGGTATTGCCGGGTGTTAACATCCTAATTAAAGGTACCCAGCGAGGAGCCATCACCGATGCTAAAGGGCAATACAAAATATCTGTACCTGATAATAACGCCGTCTTGATTTTCAGCTCAATTGGTTTTCAAAAGAGAGAAGTTGTCGTAGGAGGTAAATCAGTCCTAAACATTACGTTATCAACTGATGCACAGTCGCTTGATGAAGTAGTAGTAGTGGGGTATGGTACTGAGAAAAAAGTAACCGTAACTGGCTCTGTAGTATCTGTAAAAGGTTCAGAGGTAGTACAATCTCCCTCTATGAATGTCAGTAATAGTTTAGTAGGACGTTTACCTGGCTTAGTGGCTGTAACATCTAGTGGTGAACCAGGATACGATGGTGCAACATTACGTATCAGGGGCGTAAACACACTAGGAGATAGCAGTCCGTTGGTGGTAGTAGATGGTGTCCCTGGTCGTTCGCTTGAAAGATTAGACCCAAGTACGATAGAAAGTATAACCATCTTAAAAGATGCCTCTGCTGCAATTTATGGTGCTCAGGCTGCCAATGGCGTTATTTTAGTAACTACCAAAAGGGGAGCAAGTGGTAAGCCAACGATTACTTTTAACCTTAATCAAGGTTTTGGACAGCCTACCCGCTTGCCAGCGATGGCAAATGCAGCAGAGTATGCTACTATGCTCAATGAAATTGATGCTTATGCAAATAGAACAGGTAGATTCACGGCACAAGAAGTGCAAAAATTTAGAGATGGTTCTGACCCTTGGCGTTATCCTAATACTGATTGGTTTGGGGCTGTATTAAAACCATCTTCTTCACAAAACTATGCTAACATTGGTATTGCTGGTGGGAGTGATAACTTTAAATACTTTGTATCGTTCGGTGCTAAAAGCCAAGACGGTTACTATAAAAACAGTGGTACAAAATACAATCAATATGATTTTAGGAGTAATATAGATGCCAAAATTAGTAAAAATATAAGTTTTGGGTTTGATGTTTCTGGAAGAATGGAAGATAGAAATTATCCTACACGTAATGCTGGAAGTATTTTTAGAATGGTGATGCGTGGCAAACCTAATTTGCCTGCTTATTGGCCAGATGGAACCCCTGGCCCAGATATTGAATATGGTGATAATCCAGCAGTAGTAAGTACTGATGCTACAGGATATGATAGAGATAAGTGGTATTACTTAAATAGTAATATGAAACTGAATATTCAGATTCCTTGGGTGAAAGGTTTATCTTTCTTGACTACTGCCAGTATAGACAAAGGCCTACGTTTTGATAAGAGATTTGAAACTCCTTGGTATTTGTATTCTTGGGATGGTCAGACGGTTGATGCTAGTGGTAAACCTGTGTTAGTAAAAGGTAAAAAAGGCTTTGATGATGCTCGTTTAACAGAACAAATGGAGGATAATCATAGTATTTTGATGAACTCAATTTTGAACTATGAAAGACAGATTGGAAGTCATCATTATATGAAGTTTATGGTTGGTACTGAGACGCGTTCTGGACAAATGGACAAATTTTCTGCCTATCGTAGATACTTTGTTTCGACGGCAATTGACCAACTTTTTGCAGGAGGAGATTTACAGAAAGATAATAATGGGTCAGCTTCACAGAATGCACGTAGAAACTTTTTTGGTCGTGTAAACTACAACTATAAAGAAAAATATTTAGCCGAATTTGTATGGCGTTATGATGGCTCATACATTTTCCCTGCCGACAAACGATATGGTTTCTTCCCTGGTGTTTCTTTAGGATGGAGATTATCAGAAGAAGAATTTTGGAAAGATAAGGTGTCATTTATTGATAACATGAAGTTGAGGGCATCGTGGGGACAAACTGGTAACGACCGTATCGCAGAATGGCAATATCTCTCTTCTTATGGTTTCTTTGCCAATAGCGGAGGAGTTCCTCAGCCACTTATTTTGGGCATAGACCAAGAAAACAAAACCCTTTATGAAACACGTATTCCTAACTTAAACGTAACATGGGAGGTAGCCAATCAGGCCAATGTTGGGTTTGATATGCAATTGTTAAAAGATAAACTATCATTTTCTGCTGATTACTTCTACAATACTCGTTCGCAAATTTTGTGGCCAAGAAATGCCTCAGTACCAACATCAACGGGACTAACATTGCCAAGCGAAAATATTGGTAAGGTAGCGAATACAGGTTTTGAGTTTGATATTAATTATCATAACAAATCAAGAGATTTCAGTTATCAGCTTGGTTTTAACGGAGGGTATTCAAAAAATAAAATTGTATTCTGGGATGAAGCACCCGGTGCGCCAGACTATCAAAAAACTACAGGATATCCTATTCCTACTGACCCCAAAAATCCTACGGCAGATTTGTATTATAATGCTATTGGTATTTTTAAAGATCAGGCATCGGTGGATGCTTACCCACATTGGGATAATGCCAGACCGGGTGATGTGATTTTTGAGGATGTGAACAAAGATGGTAAAATTGATGGAAACGACCGTATAAGAAATACTAAAAGTAATATTCCACGCTTTACAACGGGCTTTACGGCTAATCTTCGCTATAAGCAATTTGACCTGAGCATTTTGTTTCAAGGAGCTTTTGGGGCAGTGAATTATATCTCTACTGAGTCGGGTGAAATTGGTAATTTCTTGAAAAGTTTTTATAACGAACGTTGGACGCCCGAGAATCCAAATGCTAGTGGCCCAAGAACTTTCAACCGTAGTAATGAATATTGGGTAAGTAATAGAAATACCTATTTCTTGAAAAACACTGATTATATCCGTTTAAAAAACATTCAATTTGGATATTCTCTTCCAAAAAAACTAAGTCAAAAACTAGGTTTAGAAGGAGCGAGAATTTATGTGAGCGGTCTTAACCTATGGACGTTTAGTCCAGACTATAAAGACTTTGACCCAGAAATGGGAAGCGGAAGCGGACAAGGTTATCCACTTCAAAAAGTGCTTAATACAGGGCTTTCGTTTACATTCTAAATTTTGATTCTTGAAGATCAAATAATTCTTGGTGAGTGCTGATTAATCAACACTCATTGCAGGAATTACATAAACATTTAATCAGATGAAAAAAACAATATATATTTTACTTACAACTGCCTTAGTGCTTCTTAACACTATTTCGTGTAAAACTGACCTTGACCTCCAGCCTTTAGATCAGTTTTCAGAAGATGCCGTTTGGAAAGACCAAGCCTTGGTAACTACTTTCGTCAATAATATTTATTTAGGTATTCCACATGGTTTCAGTAATATGATGATGGCATCATTGAGCGATGAGTCGATGTATAATGCTGATTTTGGAAGTAGCAACGTTACTAAATGTTTAGTCACAGCCAGTGACTATTCGGTTTGGGATTTTTGGTCGGGCAATCGCTACAAAGGGATGATTTGGGCAAACGTATACAAGTATATACGTGCCTGCAATCTTTTTCTTGAAAAAATAGAAAGTACACCCTTTGATAACGCTGATACAAAGAAAAGATTGATAGGAGAAGTATATTTCCTAAGAGCCTATTTATATCATAACCTTGTATCAGTTTATGGTGGTGTGCCTATTATTACGAAAGCTTACAAATTGTCTGATGATTTTACTCCCCCTAGAGATACCTATGAAAATTGTATCAAATTTATTGTTGACGATTGCGATAAAGCAGCACAAAACTTATTATTGGCAAACACTGGAGCCGATAAAGGCAGGGCTACCAAAGGGGCTGCTTTGGCACTAAAAGCCAGAGTATTATTGCATGCAGCAAGTGATTTGTACAATAAAGCACCTACTTGGGCAGGAAGTTATACACATCCAGAATTGATTGGTTATGTTGGTGGTGACCGCAATGCAAGATGGTTAGCTGCTAAGAACGCAGCGAAAGCTGTAATCGATTTAGGTGCGTATAGTATTTACAAAGGCAGTCCCGCAGCAGGTGACTCCACTGCAAAAAACTATGGAGAAATGTTTTTGATGAAAGAAAACGTAGAAGATATTTTCGTAAGATTCTTTTTGCCTAAAACAGAAGATAGTTGGGATGGGTATAACCCCGGTTTGTTTAATAATCCTAATGGTTATCATGGTTGGGGAAGCAATACGCCATTACAGCAACTGGTAGATGCCTACGAAATGAAAGACGGCTCTAAGTTTAGTTGGTTAAATACAACACAGGCTAAAAATCCATACAAAAATCGTGATCCACGTTTTTATGCTACTATCCTTTATGAAGGCGTTCAGTGGCGTAAACGTCCCTCAGATGTAACAGCATCAGACCCTAAAGGAGTAATACAGGTGGGTTTTTGGGAAAAATGGAACGCGTCGTCTAATGCTGTGGATGTTGTGGCTGGCCTAGATACGCGGAAAGGCCCTATTGAAGACTGGAATGGTACTTATTCTGGATATTATCTTCGAAAGTTTATTGATCAGACGATTGATGCACAATACGTAAAACAAGATTTTCCTTGGAGATATATTAGATATACCGAAGTGATTTTGAATTATGTAGAAGCTTGTATCGGTTTAGGGCAAGATGCCGAAGCTCGCCAATACTTGAATATGATTCGTAGAAGAGCAGGAATGCCAGATATAACTGAAAGCGGGCAAGCGTTGTCAGAGCGTTATAGAAATGAAAGAAGGGTAGAATTGGCTTTTGAAGATCATCGTTTCTTTGATGTTCGCCGATGGATGATAGCGCCTACTACTTTTGATAATGCCAAAGGGATAGAGATTAGGTATCCATTAAATCCAGATAAAACAACATCAAGTACTCCTAACTATAAAGTGATAGATATACAAGATAGAAACTGGAAAGATAGGGCTTACTTTTTACCTATAAAGTTAGAAGAGCTGAATAAAAATAGCAATCTGATTCAAAATCCATTATATTAATATTGCAAGTCCCTTTACTGAATAAGTAAAGGGACTTTTTTTTATCAGTGGGTCTTAGAATTCTCAAATTGAATAGATAATTCAATAAATACTTAGGACATTTTAATAATAAAACACTAAAATGAAGAATTGAATAGGTTTTATTGCGAATTTGCCAATAATTTGGCATGGTTTTAGTTGCTTTTTATCAATTGATAAATAAATTCTACGTTACTTTAATAACTTTTGATGATTTAAATGAGTTTGTATTAGCAGTTAGCTAATGCTGTTTTGTTGGAAATTCTTCTGTTGATAATTTAAAATATGATTTTTTACCTAATTAATAAGCATATATACGTTAATACTAATTCATTGTGCTTGCCTATTAAGCAAGAAATATTCTATGACAAGAGACTAATAAAAGCTTTTATATTTGTGTCGATTCTTTGTTTGTCCTATTCGAGTGTTCAAGGTCAAGCAACAAAAAATAAAGTGCAAACAAGTGAGCCTGTAAAAAAAGTTGTCTCTTCTGAAGTAGCTCTTCTATGGGGAAAAATGGCTTTGACAACGATGAAAAATACACCCGGAGGTTCGCCTACTTATGGCTCACGTTCTTTGGGGTATTTAGGTTTAACCATGTATGAATGTGTAGTGGCAGGGGCAGTTGGGAAAAATTCATTAGCAGGAAAATTACAAGGATTAAATAACTTACCTAAACCTACAATTGGGCAGACTTACAATTGGGTATTATCACTAAATGCAGGGCAAGCCTTTCTTTTGAAACAATTATATCAACAATCTGCTAAGAAAAACATTAATGCAATAGATTCTTTAGAGACTGCTATTTATAACAATGAGCTTAAAACAACTGATGAAAAAGTAGCTGAACGTTCAAAAGCTTTTGGTTTATCTGTGGCTCAGGCAATTTTCGAATGGTCGAAATCAGACGGAGGTCATGAAGGATATAAAAGGAATTTTGATACATCTTATAAAGTGCCAGTAGGTAAAGGCTTATGGAAAGCGCCCGTTAAAGGGCAATCAAAGATTCCTCTTCCTTTACATCCATATTGGGGCAAAAACAGAACCTTTGCACCATTAAATGGCGTATTGCCAATTCCAACAATGATTGGTTACGACTATAGGCCTGATTCAAAATACTATGCTTATATGTATGAGGTTTATATGAAACGTAAGACATTGACGCAGGAGGAAAAAGAAATAGCCAACTGGTGGGGAGACGACCCTTCGGAAACATTTTCGCCACCCGGACATTCATATAACATTGCTAATTTTGCTGTACAAGGGGCAAAACCAGATTTATTTAAAGCGGCTGAAACGTATGCTAGGGTTGGAATGGGTGTGGCTGATTCATTTATTAATTGTTGGAAAACAAAATACATTTATAATGCTCAACGGCCATATTCTTTTATTTATTTCAACATTGATACCCTTTGGGATTTATATTGGCCTGAACCCCCTTTCCCAGCTTATTATTCTGGGCATGCTGTTCAAAGTGCATCAACGGCCACTATTTTGACAGATTTATATGGACCAAATTTTAGTTTCGTTGATGATTCGCACGTAGGAAGACCTAGAGATGCAGAGAGGAATACAGACTATAAAGCAAGAAGTTTTAAATCGTTTTGGGCTGCTGCCGAAGAATCTGCTATGTCGCGTTTATATGGAGGAATTCATACCCGACAAGATAATGAAGTCGGTTTAGCAGAAGGTAAAAAGGTAGGAAAGAATATCAATTCATTACCTTGGAATAAAGTTCAAAAATAAGCTTAATCTAATTTGATAAATATATTACTTGAAAAAATACAAATATAAAATGATGAACAATTTTAAATTATGGCTAAGTAAAGTCAATCAGACTTTATTCGACCTTTTCTTACCGATAACCAAGGTAGGCGTATTTTTCCAACAAAACATTCATCGTAATATTGTGATAAAACCTTTACTTTCTTATGAGAGAATACAATCCTCTCGTTTTCCAAACAACATCACTTCATTGGTAATATTGTTGTGTTCGATGCTCTCTTCTTTTTATTTAAAAGCTCAGAATGCACCTCTCGGATGTGATAAATACTACATGATTGTTAGTGAATTGCCAAATGCTACGCAGGGTAGTCGTTCAGAGATATACCCTTTTGGTGGAACTGGTGCAGGGCCAGTAGGTTGTTCAATTAGCGGAGGTGGAGAAGGTATCGTAGTAGACCCGACTAAAAACGTAGCCTATATCGCTACCTGCTGTTTTAGATCAGAAATTTTAGTGTATGATTTAGCCAAAGGAGCTTACTTGGCACCTATACCAGTGCCAGGACAAGATTTACTAGATGTGGTATTGTCTACAGATAGAAAATATTTGTATGTAACTAGCTATCAAGGCGTATCAAAGGTTAGTACAACTACAAACACAGTAGTAGGTATTTATAGTACTAACCGTTTAACAAATAAAGATGTGGGATTGTGGGGTGTAGCTGTTAATCCTGCAAACGGGAGAGTATTTGTAGCTACAAACTATTTTTCAGGAGGTGGTTTAAGTACAATTGAATCTGTAGATTCAAGCTATGCAGGGCCTTCGTCATTGTTTACTACTGCTCCAAGTGGATATAACTATCGTGGTTTAAATTTTGGTGCGGATGGTACTCTTTGGGCAGTTGCCTCAGGAACTACTGGTCCAGACAAACTATTCCATTATAATGGAACAACTGGGGCTTTGATTGCTTCATTCGATTTTATAACTCCTTCTATCACTGGAACAGTAGGAGATGTAGAGGCATACGATTTAGCTTTTGGACCTGATGGTAATTTATATATTACTACATTTTATGGTGACTGTGTATCAAAATTTAATGTTACGACTAACACATTTACGACTGAGATTGCTTATCAACCTGGGGAACAAGGTAAATCTATTGCCTTCGTATGTGGTAACTTAAAATGTGCTGGTTGTGATGCACCCACTGTCCTTGCAAGTGATATTAGCTTTACGCTTGGAACTTGTACAGGGTTTGTGCCTAACAACAACGGTACTGCTACTATTTCTAACCTTGTTTATAATGCATCAAAGGTTATTGAAGCTAGTATTAAAGAAGGCGAAACTTTTGGTACAACACCAATTTTTGGCGCAGGGGCTAACCAAACGTTAAGTGTTGGACAAACATCATTTACATTTACTGGTTTAAAGCCGGGAACTAAATATACTGTTCGTATTTGGTCGGGTAGCGATGCTTGTTACAACGATGTGACATTTAAAACATTAGATTTTAGTTCGAAGGTGACAACGTCAAGCGGGTCGGTTCTTTGTAATCCTGGTATTGGCACCTTGAATGCTACTTGTCCAGTTGGTTTAATCCCACAATGGTATAATTCGGCAACTTCAACAACTGTGTTGGGTACGGGGAATACTTTTATTTTTAATGCTACCTCAACCATTTCATTCTTTGTGGGTTGTAAAGCAAATGATAATCATTGTGGAGTGGCAACGGCTAATAGAACACAATTGACAATTTCTGTGAGTAGCACTCCAGCAGCTCCATTACCAGCGACGGTGGCAGGAGGATTAATATGTGGTGCTGGAAGCCTTGATTTAAAAGCTACTTGTGCACCTAGTTATACCCCTATTTGGTATGATTCACAAAGTTCAGTAGTTATCTTAGGAGGAGGTAGTCCGTTCACTGTACCAGTCACTGCATCAAAAACATATTTTGTTGCTTGTAAAGATTTAGTGAGTGGTTGTGAATCGCCAGCAGGGAGCAGAACACCAGTTGTCGCTACATTTAGTCCAATTCCTGACCCTGTGATATCAACTTCGACTTCACCAGTTTGTGCAGGTACAAATGTTATTCTTTCGGTTACGCCAGCTACTTCTACGTATGTTTGGACGGGTCCTAATGGTTTTACTTCTTCTATTCAAAGTCCACAGCTTAATAATGTTCAAGTTAGCCAAGGTGGAATTTATAGTGTAGAAGTAAGCAATGGACTATGCTCTAATACTACGATGATTAATTTAGTTGTTTTTGATAGGGCACTGGGTATTACTGCCACGTCTACCAATTCAACTTGTGACCAAGACCTTGTAAAAAATGATGGAACGATAAAGCTTACAGGATTTAGTACAAATTTGAGATATGATATTAGTGCAGGTGCAACTTATACAGGAGGAAAACTATATGCTACTTCGACGGCTATACCAACTGACGGAGTGTTAAGGTCTGATGTGCCAAATCCAACAACGGTTGTTCAGCAATATACCGTGCGAGTATTTAATGCTAATGATTGTTTTTCAGACCATACTGTAACCATCCAAAAAGTAACTTGTGACTGCGGTGTTGCTAGATGTATCCCATATACCATCAGCAAAACCAAAACCGCTGTTAAAAAAGATTTGATTCGTACAGTAGACTAATCATAAAATAATATTTTCACAAAAGGCTAGATTCAGATGATTGAATCTAGCCTTTGTGTTTTAAACAAGTATTGTATGTGCGAGCCAAACTAAAATACCTTGCAAAAGCATAGTTCCATCTAAAATACCATAATGATAAAAAGTAAGATTTTGGATAGATTTAATGTTAAAAAAAAAGATAGTGCTGATTCCAGAAATGATAAAGGCAGGAAGGATAAACTGAAAAGGTGCATTTGAGTAATGAAAACAACTAATCAACAGGAAAGAAATCATTAAGAAATTGGCTATTACTAATGATTTTTTGCTGCCGATAAAATTCGGAATAGTAGTTAATCCCGACTGAATATCGGCATGGATATCTCTAATGTCAAAGGGAATAGTGATGGCAAAAACAAACAAAAACCGCTCGATGAGCATAATGCTAACGTGCTGTGAATCAAAATGTCTTCCTGATTGAATGATGGGTAATAATATAGTAGTTGCTGACCAGACTATTGATATAAGAAATATTTTTAGGAAGGGTATTTCCCTTAATCGGAAAAGGTATTTTTGATTTTTGAATATCGGTAATGAATAAAAAAAAGTAATTAAAGCAAAAGGAGCTAAGGTGATTAAAACCTCTTTTTTAGCAAGTAATACGGCAATTAAGAATCCTATTACCGAAAAAACTACTAAGGCATAAAAGAGGTTTAAGTATTCTTTCAGCCATTTATGTTTATCATCATTTAAAGCCTCTTTATTGGTCAGTAAAGTAACAAGGCGGTGTAAATTGTAATCAAATAAGGTAGCAAAAAAGATAATGAACAAATAAGGGTGCCACTGGGGAGCCATCCCCAATTGCAATTGAGTTTCTACCGTTAGTGCTACTGCCGCCAACGAAATGTAAATATTGGAGTTTATTAAGAAATTAAAAATCTTCAATGTTTTGAAAATTATCGGCGTTTTAATAAAACGATTATAAAGTTAATAATCCAAAATTCTGGAGATTATTGACAGGCTTATTGAACCAAAATAATTCAAAATCTTCTAGCCCATACGCTTCGTAATGTGTTTTTACTTCTTGAAACGTATAAACTTTTGGATTAGAAACAGAAATCAATTGTAATATTTCAACTAGCCATTCCCCTTGCTTTTGTTCGACAGCAATATTAAAGCTTTCCTTTTTATCATGAAAAGACAGACTAGCTAGATTCAAGAGCCTACCTTTTTGATTTTTAGTAATATACTTAATCGTTGGTTTTGTGCCTAACCAAACAATTTTACTACTAGGTTTTAAAGAAACCTCCTCCTCTTGATTGACGGCATGCTCAATATAATTTTTGGGTATTTTGGTTTTAGGTATTTTAAAATCAAACCACTGACTAAGGTTTAAGTCAAAACCAATACCATGCATAAAATTGAACAGAGATTTTTTCAATCCGTCGCTAAATAGGCTGTGGTCTGTGCCAGTAGGGTCAATATGAAAAATATCGTTATTGGCAAAACTACCAATTTTAGCACTCTCTTTCTGAACCTTGAATTGTTCTGGATACATTCCGACAGGGCTATGAGCCGTCATCGCAAATTGATGCCAAAAGCCAGATTGTAAAATGCCCAATTCAAACATCTGACGTACCATTTCTAGTGAGTCAATGGTTTCTTGTGCCGTCTGAGTAGGGAATCCGTACATCAAATATGAATGCACCATAATGCCTGCTTCGGTAAAATTACGAGTTACTCTGGCAACTTGGGCTACTGTCACACCTTTTTGAATCAATGCTAGTAATCTATCAGAGGCTACTTCTAAACCACCTGAAACGGCTATACAACCAGATGCTTTTAACAATAGACATAAATCGGCTGTAAAGCTTTTTTCAAAACGTATATTTGTCCACCAAGTAACGGTTAGTTTTCGCCTGATAATCTCTAAAGCCAAAGAACGCATCAGGGCAGGAGGGGCTGCTTCATCGACAAAGTGAAAACCATTTTGTCCTGTCTGAGCCATCATTTCCTCCATTCTATCACAGAGTATTTTGGCAGAGATTGGTTCGTAAAGCTTGATATAATCTAGCGAAATATCGCAGAAAGTACATTTACCCCAATAGCAGCCATGTGCCATTGTTAGTTTATTCCATCTGCCATCACTCCACATTCGGTGCATAGGATTTACTATTTCTATGACTGAAATGTATTTATCTAAAGGTAAATCAGCATAGTCTGGCGTACCCACAGCCGACTGTTTGTAATCATGTGTATGGCTATTATTAATATATTTTACTTCACCATCTACTAAAGTAAAAGTCCTTTTTAAATCTTCTTGTTTTCGCTTGCCTTCTAAGTGTTCTATTAAATTATCCAAAGGGGCTTCACCGTCGTCTAAGGTAATAAAATCAAAAAACTCGAATACCCTTTTATCAGAAAGCGAACGTAATTCTGTATTCGGGAAACCTCCGCCCATGGCAATTTTTACTAAGGGAAAATGTTTTTTAATCCATTGCCCACAACGAAAAGCACTGTATAAATTACCCGGAAAAGGTACTGTAATCGCTACCAAATTAGGATTAAAATCGACCATTCTAGTCGCTAAAATCTTGATGAGTAATTCATCTATATAGGTGTACTCTTGCGATAATGCTTCATACAGTTCATCAAAACTGTTGGCCGAGCGACCTAAACGTTCAGCATAGCGACTAAATCCAAAATGTGCATCCACGCATTCAACAATAATATCAGAAATATCTTCAAGGTAAAGTGTAGCAAAATGCTTTGCTTTATCTTGCGTTCCCATTGTTCCAAAAGCCCAATCTAGTTCTTCTAATTGAGCAAAGCGACTGGCTTCGGGCAAAAAATCTTCTTGACAAATTAAATGTGATAAGGTAGGATTTTTCCCTTGTAAAAAAAGGATTACTGCATCAATAGTATGGATATAGTGATCTTTAAGGGCTATAATACGTTGAGCATTGTCTGATAATGGTAGTGTTTGACTTTCAATTTGGGCAAACAGATTCAATAACCCTTCTTTTGAAAAAAGGCTTAATATTACTTCAATTCCTAAATCAGCTTGATTAGAAATAATATGTCTAGTATTCAAAAACCCTTTTATATACGCAGTAGCTGGATACGGCGTATTCAGTTGCGTAAAAGGAGGGGTTATTAAAAAAACTTTAGGATTGTTCAATGTTGAATAGTTTTTGAAAAATGACTAAAAGACTTTGGGACTTGAAGACTAAAAGTACAAGTAAATAATTTCAAAATATTTGATTGTAAAGATTAACAGAGATAGGAAATATTTTTCTTAAAGTCCTCCAGTCTATAAATCCATCAATATCATCTAGCCACTTCAATCTTATACTTCTTACCTTTCATTTTTTCATCACGAACGGTTTGTAATAATTCTTTTACCTTATCTTTTTTCACGGCAGCAAAAGAGGTGAAGTCTTTTACTTCGATGAGCCCTAAATCACCTTTTTCTAATTTGCCTTTTTGAGAGAAGAAACCAACGATGTCAACCTTGTTGAGTTTGTTCTTCTTGCCTCCACTAATATAAATTGTCAGAAACTCAGGAGCTTGGGGTAGAGGGTTATTTTCTGGCACTTCTAATTCCTCTAAAGAATCATCTACATAGCTCGGACGATGTTCATTACGAGAGAAAATTAAATAGGCCGTACCTTCCGCATTCATACGTGCCGTTCTTCCGTTTCTATGAATAAACTCATGAGCCTGTAAGGGCAGATGATAATGAATTACGTGTTTCATCTCAGGAATATCCAAGCCTCTAGCCGCTAAGTCGGTCGTAACTAAATAACGAACACTACCATTTCTAAATTGAATCAAAGCACGCTCACGGTCGTCTTGGTCCATTCCACCATGATAAAAAATAGCATAAATACCCATATCTTGAAGTAGCTCACAAGTACGTTCAGCGGCATCTCTATGATTTAAAAAAATCAAGGCAGATTCAGAATTAATTGAACAAAGCAGATTGAACAATGCATCAATTTTATCTTTTTGTTCTGAAATAACCACTTTCATTACTAAGCCCTCGGCTACTTTATCCTCTGGAATAAAATTCAATAAAGTAGGAGAAGAAACGCCTGTAAATTCTGGAATTTTGATGCCTTTGGTAGCCGATACTAATACTCTTTTATTGAGTTTTCGTAAACCACCAATGATAAAAGACATTTGCTCATGAAAGCCAAGGTCTAGCGATTTATCAAATTCATCTAATACTAACGTTTTGATACCGTCTAGGTTAAAAGACCTACGTGTTATATGGTCGGCAATTCGTCCAGGAGTACCAATTAATACTGCTGGCGGATTACTTAAATTTTTAATTTCAGTACCAACATCATGTCCGCCATAGCAAACATTTACTTTATAGCCCGTTGACATTTTCTTCCAAACCTGTTCGATTTGTAAAGCTAATTCACGTGATGGAGTAAGAATTAAACACTGTACAGAAGGAACATCAGGCTTTAATAATTGCAAAATAGGCATTAAAAAACCAATGGTTTTTCCAGAACCTGTAGGTGATATTAAAAGTACATTATTGTCTTCAAGGATAGCTTTTTGAGCCGCTTCTTGCATCGGATTCAAAGCTTCAATCCCCAAGTTTTGAAGAATTTGTTGTGTTGTCTGATTGGTTTCCATACCACAAAGGTAAAACAAAATATCTGTTTAATTGGAGTAGAAAGAATATTGAGAATAGGGCGGTGAAAGAAGAAAACGAAAACATGAAATTTAGTATAAAATTCTTTAATGCTATTAGTTTAATAGACTTAATTATTTAAATTTATGACGACTTAATAACACCGTTATCATATAATAGAAAAAATATCAAATAGTCACTAGAACAATTACCTATGTTAATTAAACAGAAATAAATCTTCTACAAAATGACGACACAACAAGCTGAATTATGGCAAAAAATCAGAAATTTCTCACTCGATGATAACTCCGTTGTATTTAAGTTCTCTGATCGTGTTGCTCGTGAAAATGGATGGACAAAAGCTTATACTCTTCGTGTGATTGAAGAGTATAAAAAGTTTATATTTCTGTGTTGTATTGCTGATACAGGGATAACACCTTCAGATTCTGTTGACCAAGTCTGGCATTTGCATCTTACATTCACTAAATCTTATTGGGTTGATTTTTGTAGAAATACCCTAGAGAAGGAAATTCATCATAATCCTACAAAAGGAGGTGAGAAAGAAGCTTTGAAATTCAATGATTTTTATACGCATTCACATCAATTGTATTTTGAAACATTTGGGGCAATACCACCAGAAGATATTTGGCAGGATAATCATACCCGATTTTCAGATGTCGATTTCCAAAGAGTTAACCTGAAAAAGTTTTGGATTATAGAGAAACCTAAACTTCCCATCATTCGAATAACAGTATTAGTCATTACATTTTGTATTTTAGGTTTATTTGTTCAAGCATCAGGTAGTATTTTTATGCTAATAATTACAGGCATTGTAATTATTATAGGCTTACTTGACGTTGTTATAAAAGCTATAACTAATAAAAATTGGGATAAAAAGGAACCTCCACAAAAAGATAATGATATTGGAAGTGGTTGTTCTACTTCATCTAGTTTTGATAGCCATCATGGGCATAGTAGCGATAGTGGTTGTAGTAGTGGTTGTTCTGGATGCGCAGCTTCTGGCTGTAGTGGTTGCGGAGGAGGTGGGGATTGAGGTTTTAAATTTTATTAAAAGTGATATAATATAAATACCTATTCATCCAAAATGCTTGCGAGCTACTTGCCAAATAATTTTAGTTGGAACAGGCATAATTCCATTAGCTTGCTGTTGAATAGAAATATCTGCGATAATTTTCCAGTGTTTGGCTAAATCACGGTAGGCATTCCAAACTGTATTAATGGGGTCATAGATATGTCCAGGTTCTGAGCTGACACCATTTAACTCCATAATCTTGATGTTTTTACCTTCGTATAAGTCTTCGATAGATTTTACTTTCATATCAAAACGACCGTAATGAAAGCCATCAATGGGTAAGGCAATTTTATCAAAAACTTGGTTAATTTTTTCATTAATCAAGAAGTTGTTATCTAAAAACTTTGTACCTCTACAATGGTTGCCAATTGGCTCTAGTAAACGTTTTTGTCCTGCTGGGATTACCTCTTTTATTTTTTCGCCCAAACGTATACGCATATTTTCTAATTGAAATCTGGCACGTGTATTTGCTTGCATCAATTTTTCAATGCTTGATTTACCATCTCCTGTTACTGAAAGAAATTCTTTTCGGGTAATAGAGCTTACTTGACCTTTAGGTTGGTTGGGATAACGATAATAGAGGACTCCTAATTCAATATCAAAAGTGATAAATTCTTGAATAATGAAATCTTCTTGAACAGATTGCAGGTATTTTTCAAGTGATGTAACATCAGCTATTTTTTCTACCTGCGACCCTCTTTCTCCTACGTTTGGCTTGCAAATGATGGGAAACTCAAGCTTATTTGCTATCAATTGTTGTTGGATGCTGGTTAATGAAGTTCCTTTTGATACAAAAAAATAAGTAGGCAGAAATTCTGCAGGAATTTGGTTAAGAATCTCAATTTTGCTTTCACCAAAGAAACCCCCATAGTCAATACAAGGGTCGGCATTGGTAAAAAAAGTAAGCGAGCGAGTACGAGTAGCTTGGTAAAGCCAATAAGGGAGTAGTGGAATATAAAACATCCACCATGTCCAATATTCAAAATTCGTAAGTTTAATGAGCCAAAGGGGTAATTGTATTTTATTCATATCACAAACTTACGCATATTGTGGAAATGGTAGATGTCGGTAATCAGACAGTTTTGGTTTTTATGCTATATGCTGTAGGCTTTTTGCTTTCGGTATTCAGATGTCGGACGTCAGCTTTTTGTGAAAGCTAAAATATTTATTTTAAAGCAATCACTCACTCACAACTCGCTAACTAACAATTGGAAATAATCACTAACTCACAACTCGCTAACTAACAATTGAAAACAATCACTAATTCGCAACTCACTCAATCACTCAATAATTCACTGTCCTAAATGTTGAATTTTATCTCTTCGAGGAATTGTCAGAATTTGTTTTTGTCGCCCGTCGTTATAATGTACTTTTCCATTGATAAAAATCCCTTGTTCCTCTAGCATTACTCTCACTTCTTTATTTCCCCATTCTGGAATTTTTACTTTAGCGTTTAGCTCTATGGCATAAGCAGTGTTTTCATTCAAAGGATATTCACCATTCCCCGGAACGCCCCCTTGCATATCCCACATACCAATAGTTGTTCCTGCTGCATGACCGTGATAGCCTACTGGGTGAGAATATATTTGAGCCACCAGACCATCTTGTTCTGCTTTGCGGAGGGATAATGCTAAAATTTGATTGCCTGTCATGCCCACTTTAAAGAAGCCCGTCATAATATCCTGTAAATGATTTCCAGCTACCAAAGCCTTTCTTAAATATTCAGGAAGTTCTACCTCTTCAGGACGTAATACATAAGCTAATTCTTGAACATCAGTATTCAACCGAAGATAAGTAATGCCAAAATCACAATGTAATAAATCTCCTGGCAGTATTACATCCTCCGCTGGGCGACGGTCGTAAGGCCAATTAGTTTTGTCTGGGTCGGGTCGCTGAACATCCACCGTTGGATGAAACCAAGTATCTAGTTTTAATTCGGCTACTCTTTCACGGAGATACCAAACTACATCTTCAGTAGTAGTTACCCCCGGAATAATTACTTTCTCAGAGAATGCCTCTGCTATAATTTGATGTGTAATACGGTCAAGGGTTTCATAAAGTGCTATCTCACGAGGCGTTCTGCTTTCTAGCCAACCAACAGCGAGTTTTTCACTAGAGACCAATTTGTCTTGACTTTTTTTGGATAGACTTTGTACCAAACCCTCATGTTCAGAGTGTGATAAACCATCAGAATGTGCGTATTGTTCTGAAACATCAATCGCAATTTTCTTAGGGTTTCGTTCCTCAATCAACGCAGAAAGACGTTTCCATTGATTAGGTTCTTCATCGGGTTTCCAAGCAGATTTAAAAATTGTCCCTACATTATAGCGAGCAACGGCCAAACATTCCAAGCCTTCTTTTTCACCTTTATCGTAAATTAACAAAATCGTTCTTCGGCGAGCATTCAGCCAAGTAGATGGCAACATCGTTTTAATAATAGGGTCTTCATTATATTCACGAGCAATGATTAACCACATATCAATACCTTGTTTTCGCATTAATGAAGGCAACAAGGTTTTAAAACGTTCTTCCAACAATTGGTCTTGCAAAACGGCTCTATCTTTTAACGCTAAAATTTTAGGAATATCCTGTGCAAAAAGGGAATGAATAGAAAAAAGTAAAGCAATAAAGGCAATGTATAGTTTGTTCATGATGAGGGATTTTGATGAAATTTGATTCTTATAAAAATAAGGGAATTTATCTAGATTTCATCTCAAAAGTATGTATTCATCTATGAAATATTATTTCTGTTTTACTAACCTCAACACTTTATCATATCTATATAATGCTAAATTTAAGGTAATCAAAATTGATATTATTTTATACAGCAATTGAAATATGATATAGGAGCGATAACAAAAGTTTCAGATAAAATTAAAATAATACATACGCCTACTTTTTTTGAATTAGAAATTAATTATTCTTTTGATGAAAAAGATGGAAAGCTAGAGTTGGAATGGATTGAAATGGAATTAGCTTTTGCCAAACAAAAATTAATTGAAGGAGCTTCAACATTGCAGAGAAATACAATTTCGCAATTGATGGATTTGATTGGGAAACTGACACTAAAAAAAGAAAAATTAACAGAAAAACCTTTAGAATCATTTTCTAACGAATTTGGTAATACCGAAGAAAATCCTGCTTGGCATTTACATAAAAAAGCTCAATCAGGGTTTGAATCTCAGTAGAACCTTTCTCAAGCATTACTCCCCTTGATGAATCCAAATATATTTTTTGTCATTCCAATAAATGATACCTCCTGCTAAAAATCCACCATCTTCGTAAGCTTCGATTAGTATCGCTGAATGTGATAATTTGATTTCTTTACCACCAATTATATCACCACTCTCTTTATCAAATTGTGTTTCTTTTGCCGTTTTCTCTTTATAAACAGACCATTTGTCAATCCAGTTGAAATTATCTGAATCTCCCAATTTTTTACCTGCCCCAAATACATAATACTCATTGGTTTTACCATGAATCAATAAAACTCCTTTCTTCTTACTGAGTTTTTTAGTCACAAAAACAGCAATATCCTGTGTTTTATCCGCATTAAAATCTGCTTGTAGAAATGTAGGTTTTAGAGTTTGATTTATTACATACGTTTTGTCTAATCCCTTTTCAACAAATGCTTTTTTAAACCAAGATGGGAATACCTGAGCATTTGTCTTTAAAGAAGAAAGTAATATGAATAATAATAGTGAGAAATATTTCATGTCATAAAAAAGTTCGCTATATACGAATTTCTGTAAAAGTCTGCATATTACCAACCAATGTCGGTGAGTAATGCTCCTATTTAATCGTTATTTAAGTTGTTATTTTTCAGTTTTACTTTTAGTCTATAGATTCCCATAATTCAATTTTATCAACAATGAATAATACTTCTTTTTTCAATCCTTCAACAAGTGCTTCCACGTTTTCAACTCGGTAATTTATCATAAAATCTTCAGAAAAAGGTTCAGCGTATTTTGTGATTTAAGCAAAAGTGTATTTTTGTATAACGAAAAGTACTTTTCTAAACACGATAGCCTTTATTATCCAAAAACCTTCGTTCCTTTTCCTGTAGTTATCAAACTGTATAAACTTGCTTGAACTAGCTGTTCCCAAGCCCCTGAACAAGCATCATAACACGCTATTGTTGGCACTAAACCAACGTGTGTAAAACGTACTTGTGTTTTGTTGTTTATTTCATTAATCTCAATAATTATTTTTGTGCCTGTCCATTCTGATTTGTCGGTAAAAGAATTCAATTTACTATCGGTTACTAGCCAAACAATTTTTTTGTTGGGAATAAATTCCACTATTTTCTGTTTTGAAAAATGATGTTCCGTTATTCGATAATCAAACTCATCATCCAGTTGATTGGTGTTGCCTTCAATTTCTCCTTGCCACCAGCCACGAACATTATTAATGGCACTAAATACTTCCTCTGGAGTTTGATTTACAAAAAAGGTAGTGGTATAGTTTGAAGTCGCCATTTTCTTTTCGTCTTCAGTTTGTGGATTTTCTTGACTGTTGGGTTGTCCAGTACCTGTTGTAATAAGACTATACAAACTTTTTTGGATATAAGTGTTCCAAGCATTTTCACAAATATCATAACACTCATAATCGGGTACTAAGCCTACTTGAGTAAATTGTAGTTGTGTTTTGCCATCTTTTTCGGTTATTTCAAAAACCATTGTATTGCCTTTCCATTCGTCTTTGTTTTGGGTGAAACTAAAATAGTTGTCTAGTACCTGCCAAATTACTTTTTGGTTGGGAATTAATTCTATCGTTAGCATCTTGCAACGATGTACATCTTGGTAATGATAGTTCCATTCGCTGTAAAGTTTGTCTGTAGTACCTTCAATCTCTTCACTCCACCAGCCACGAACATTATTAATGGCTTTGTAAACTTCTTCCGCAGTATTATCAACTAAGATAATTGTTGTAAAATTAGATGCTTGCATGTTTCTTTCTTTAGTATTATACTACAAATATATTGTCTAATATTTATTTTAAAGAGGTGTTAAATAGACTTTATGATGGGTTGATTTGGACAATTAAAATGATTACTTTTACTCAAAAAAGCAATGAAACATCTCACTATTATCGTTCCTAATGGCGAAAATAACCTTAGTAGTATTTCAGGAGCGTATGAAATATTTAATAAGGCAAATAATTATTGGAAAGAAAACTTCAAGAAAGAATTGTTTATCATTCAACTAGCTGGAATTGCTGAAAAAGTAGATTTCAATGGGGGATTATTTACGGTAAAACCACATCTGAATATTTCGGCTATTGAAAAAACAAACCTTATCGTTATCCCTTCCTTAAATCATAATTATACACTTGCGTTGAAAGACAACGAGTTGTTGATAGCGTGGCTGGAAAAACAATATAAAAACGGAGCGGAAATCGCCACTATTTGTACTGGAGCATTTATACTTGCAGCATCAGGAATGCTTAATGGGAGAAGTTGTTCTACCCATTGGTCTGTTACTGAAAACTTTAGAATGATGTTTCCAAAAGTTAATTTGCAAATTGATAAATTAATTACCGATGAAAACGGCATTTATACCAATGGCGGAGCGTATTCATTTCTTAATTTAATGCTATACCTGATTGAAAAATATTATGACAGGCAAACGGCTATTTATTGTTCAAAAGTGTTTCAGATAGAAATGGACAGAAATACGCAGTCTGAATTTGCCATTTTCACAGGGCAAAAAAAACATGATGACGAGGTGGTTCTTCAAGCACAGGAATACATTGAAAAGAATATCACTGAAAAAATTACTATTGAAGATTTATCTACCAAGTATAATGTTAGTAGAAGAAATTTTGACCGAAGGTTTATTAAAGCAACAGGTAACACCCCTATTGAATATGCACAAAGGGTGAAAATTGAAACTGCAAAAAAATCATTTGAAACCAACCGAAAAACAATTAATGAAGTAATGTATGAAGTGGGTTATTCAGATGTAAAAGCATTTCGAGAAGTCTTTAGGAAAATTACGGGTATGTCTCCCTTGGAATATAAAGGGAAATACTACAAAGAGGCTGTATTGAATGTATAAATTTTGATAGTTACGAAGTCGTTTAAGGGTTTTGGCGGAATATGGGTACTAATAGCATCCTAATTCAAGTATTAAGTTGGATTAGGATTACATCTTTACATTCGGAAACTGCATTTTTATTTGCTGACAGATATTATTTTTCGTTGTATTGCTGGTTGCAAAAAGCCACTAACCATATTTGGAGGAAGTTTGTCAAATGGAGACAAAAAGGCTGTCATCTCCTTTTGCAAAAACTCCTTGTCTGTTTGATTAAGACTATTGAAAACTTGCTCAAACAAGTCCATTTCTTTTGAAAAGCCGTCTTTGTTGTCAAAATGAACCATACAAAATACAGCGAAGTTTTTCAACGCTAGTTGAGTCTTCTCAGTCTCAATATATTTTCCAATAGTTGAGTATGTTTTCTCTTCAACTAAATCAGAGCATTTTTCTAATACGTCATTAAACATTGAAAATATATATATAACAATAGATTCTATTTCATCTTTAGTCAAAAAGTTTAATTCTTCGTGAAATAGGTTGTATAAAGAAAATGCTTTCACACTATCGCCAGTTTCAACTTCTTTAAGTAATTGTTTCAGATTTTCTTTTATTAAGTCAATTGAAACCAACGGCTTTAATTCGAGAAGGAATGGTTTCGTGTATTCTAAATTTGTATTCGATGTTCGTTGAGGAATTATATCTTCTAACAAAAAACAATCCCAATATTTTTTTTCGTAAAATTCATTTTCAATCAATTTATGGAAAAGGTTAATCCTCTCAGTATTATTAAGTTTTAAAATGACTTTTCCATATACTGTCCTAAAGCTCCAGTCATTTTTAAGTTTGTCTATGACTTCTTTTGCAGTATAGCCATATGAAGAACTATATTTATTTCGGATTGCATTTACTATTATTTTGACTAATGAAAATGAAATTTGAGCACTTTCAAAATCAAATTTCTCGTCTTTTCTAATCTCTTTTCCTGGATGGATTAGATTTCTATAATCTTTAATTACCCAAGCCAGATTTTTTTCTCTTGGAGTTAATAATATTTCCTTTTCTGACAAATCAAGTAATTCTTGGAAAGTAAGTTTAAATATTTTTTCTCTTGTGTATGCTGTTGGTAAAAATTGAAGAAAATATTCAATTAATAAAGCTTCAATAATGCTACCTGAAAGAACAAGAACTGATTTAGTCGCTTTTACACTTAAACAGGTCTCTAATTCTTGAAAATCACGCTCAAGAAGTTCTTTGAAATTTTTGTCAGAAATAAATTCAAATATCATTTGTGATTCTGTCTTTTAAATGGTACAAAACTCATAAATATACACGCACTCACGTTTATTTACTTAAAAGTAAATAATAGAAATAAATTAGCTATTAATATTTTATTCTTCATTAAAATATATTGATAGCATCATTAATTCAAGTGTTAAGTGAAGCATCACTTATACTTAGATAGAATTTTAGTTACAAACTGAAATTACAAAAAGTCACGATTCAAGCTTAAGTCATTAATGTATTATATACTTGAAGTCGGACACTGCAAGGATATTTGTCGTTCTAGTTCGAACAAAGACCTAGTACAGTAAAAGAATTTATAAATTTTTGTCGTTCTATATTTCTCTTTTGATACTCTAATTTTCATCTAAACTCCTTTGTCACTTCAATTTTTCCAACGATGTTGTTGTTAAACTCTTCTAGCTCATCAGCATCTACCCAAAGTTCATTGTGGATTTCAGCACCCACATTTTCTACTTTAAACTTTTTAAGATAATTGGTATTTACAGCAAATTTTGTCACGTAACCAACACAATAAGCAGGTACATTCCATTCTCTTGCAATCTGAATAGCGTATTCTTCATTCATTACAGGGTAAAAAATGGGTTGCTCGGGTAGTCTAGGGGGAAACTTTGTCCAGTCGGAACTAGCGATTTTATCTAATTCAGCTTGATTGACAGGTCTAAATAAATAGGTTGTTTCTGTGGTTTGCATTATGTTTTAAGAAAGATGTTTTATTGTTTTCTTTCTCCGTGGGCTATTTATATATTTGGTGGAACAAGACAGATTTGATTGGGTGGGTTTTTGTATCGTGTCCAAATCTTGTAAATAAAAAATATAGCCATACTCAATCCAACAGCGATTACTCCCTTGTCGCCAAGAAGCCCAACAACATAGTTAAAAACTTTTGCCTTATTAGAGTTAGCTTCTTCTATTGTTCCATTTTCTATTGCGATTGCTTCATAATATGAAAAAATTGTATAAGCTATTGTTGCTACAAGTCCTATTAAATAATTCCTGATAGCACGAAAAGGCGTTAAAGCTTCATTTGTTTTCTGATAATATTGGTTTTTTATAAAATAGCTAAAGAAAACATCGTAATCTTCTTTGTTTATAAAGCTGAATTCACAATCTATAGGAATTCCACCTAAAGTCTTATACTTTATCAAGATATCATCTTCATTCTCTTCTTTTTTAATTGATTTTATAGCATCATATTTGATTTCAACTTTTGTTGCAAAAGAAAGTGCTTTATTCCAAGCTTCTTGAAATGTAGAGTAGGTGTCGTGATTTTGACTTGAAAATTTCAGAGAATTTTCGTCAATTATCAAAGCAGAAATTTTGTGGCCTTTGATAGTAAATACTTTGTCCATCATTTTTTATTATATCAGTGTTTTTATTTTTATGATTTGGTCTTAATACAATAATAGTTAACTTGTAAATATATACACATTTACGGTTTTTCTTAAAAGTAAAGAATAAATATAAATAAACCAATTCGTACTTTTGGCTACTTCTCTTCTATAGGCTGTAGCACACAGAACACGGATGAGAGAAATATTCACTCAGTATTAAAAATACTTAAACTATATAATTATTATGAAGGTCTATATGAAGTATTTACTTTGGGGGTTTGCTATTTGTGTATTTTTAAGAATTTCTTTGGGACTGTATTTTAATAATTCTAAAGCCGATACAATCCTAAATCAATTGAGTTGGGTATATGTTATTCTTTTTTTTGTTGGAGTAGTGTCTATACGTGGTTATTATTATTTTCTTAATAAGAAAAACATTAAATAGTTGGTCTTTTTGTGAATAATAAAGTCATCCTTTTCCGTGGTCTGTCTGTTAAAGACCACGCAAAAGGTATTCCTAAATTACTTTTATTGATATAAATGTTTCCAGAACGAAAAAGTCTTTGTCTTCGTCACTTTGAATTAATAGCAATTCTGCGACTAAGTCTACTATTCCTACTCCTAAATCACTTTCATTAATAGCTAGTAAGTCTAAAATTTTCCCAACACATCCTAAGAGCTGATGGTAAGCTTATATCCTTTGCCACGGATATTAAGAATTTTAACCTCTGGATCAAATTCCAATTTTTTTCTAAGTTTTGATATGAACATATCCAGACTACGCCCCACAATAACACCTTCATCTTCCCATATCTCTTTTTGCAGTCGGCTTCTCTCTATAGTCTCGTTGGGAGACAATGCAAAAATGAGCAATACACGGGTTTCTGTTGCGGTCAGGTCTATTGTCTTTCCATTTATCATAAGCTTGCGATTCTTAGCATCGAACAGCACCGAACCTAAAGTTAACAAGTCTGTATTCTGACCGTCAGGTAATGTTTTCTGAGGCTTAGCAGATTTCAAAAAAATAAAACCAACAAGTACTAAAAAGGGCAAACCGCCTAGCAGAAATTCATTCTTAGCTGTATTTATGCTCGACGATTTAAATTTAATGTTGATCATGTAACTTGCTCTGGGTTGCTTTCTTCCTCTACAAGCTACAATGTCATCTTTTTTATTTTTGGATATAGCATATCCATAGGCTACACTGGAGTTGCTACTGTTCAGAACTTTGACAACATAATCATCTGCGAGCGGGTCTTTGGCCAACAAACGCTGGGTAGTATTTACCAAGGAGTCCGTTTGGAAAGTTAGATCATTTTCAAAGCTGATTTGATATTCATATTCTGCATTTTTTTTTATCGGAAGCACCCTTGACGTACTGTCGCCTGATTGTAAAAGTAGTTCATGTCCGATTCTGCGGAGCAAAATTTCCCTTCTTTCGATAGCAAAGTCGTCACTATCAGTCATACTGAAAGCTACGCAGATTGCAGAAGTAAACAAAAGCAGTATCAATCCAAAGAGGTACTTGCCTTTCCCAGACAGGAGATTTCGGCTATCAAGCATAGTGTCATTTTTTTATTTACAAAGTTTACATTTTTATTTACAATCCAAATCTCTCAATCCGAAAAATATCCAAGTAGATTCGCTGAACCAATTTTGATGGGATATGAAAATAGAAAAAACGTCTTAGTGTTTACTGAAAAATGAAATAAGGGAGCCGCATTGACTGCTATTAGAACCGTGCCGCTGTCACCAATATTAAAACAAATAAATTATGAAATACATACACATATACGCTTTGATGTTAATCTCTGTTTTTTACGCCTCTTGTGGACAAAAGCAAAATGAACCACATAAAGATAATATCAATTACGACATCAAAGACACAGTCACTACCTACGGGCCTAACAGAATGGTTCGTAATGTAAAACAAGGCCGAAATGGCACTATTCTGATTGCTGCATCATTTGCTGGTGTTTTTCGATACGATGGAAAAACATTCACTAATCTCGCAAGTAAAATAGGTTCGCGCAGATACTGGAATGTTCTGGAAGATCGACACGGAAACCTTTGGGTCGCTACTTCTGATTCAGGTGTTTATCATTACAATCCCAAGCGGGAATCCTTTCAACATTTTACAACTAGGGAGGGACTTGTCAATAATGGGGTCTTGTCTATTTATGAAGATAGAGCCGGTAATATTTGGTTCGGTACTGGAGGTGGAGCAAGCCGTTATGATGGGAAATCATTTCAAAATTTTACAACGAAAGACGGACTTTCTAATAATGGCATTCATACTATCCTTGAAGACAGAACCGGGAAATTATGGTTTGGCACAAGTGGCGATGCTTGTTTTTATGATGGAAAAACATTTACTGTTTTCAGAAATAAAGACGGTAAGGCATTTTACAATGTTTGGTCGATAATAGAAGATAGAAAAGGTAATATTTGGTTCGGTGCGTCGATAATCGAAGATAAAAAAGGCGATACGTTGGTGATTTCTAATGGTCTTTGGCGGTATGACGGCAATAGGTTTACTAAGGTAACGAAAAGGAGTGCTTCTGCCATCATCGAAGATAAAAAAGGAAACATCTGGACTACTGGTCCAGTCAATCCTAATGGGGTTGGTGACTGGACACTTTCCCGTTATGATCAAAAGTCCTTGTACAATAAAAACCCCGCTGTAACCGAGATAATGTCGTTAAATAAAATGCTTTGTGGGATTTTGGAAGCTAACGATGGCAGTATATGGTTTGGCTCTATGAACGGAGTGTATCGTTATGACGGCAAGACCATCACGGACTTTAGAAGGAAAGAGGATCAGCAATAATTTGTATTGCTGATTTTAAAATCATTTGTCAATTATTATTAATCAATATAATTACTATAGTATGAACAACAAGATATCAATCACTTACTTAATTTTGATGATTGCTCCTTTGGTCTTCGGTTGCCGTGGAACTGTAAAAGAGGAAAACGAAAATGCATCGGCAAGCTCTGTATCCTTACATGTTGGGAATGATAAATACATCATGATAGATACGAAAGAAAGTGTTGTAACATGGAAAGGTTCTAATCTAAATGGTTTAAACACTCAAACAGGGTACGTATATATATCAAAAGGAGAATTGATGATTGAAAACGGTCAACTTGTGGGTGGTACAGTTGAAATCGACATGAATACAATTGAAGATAAAAACCATCGGAGTGATAATAACCTTGTTAATCACTTAAAAGATCCTGATTTTTTTGAGGTTAAAAAATTCCCATTTGCTACAATCGTAATTACCAAGGTTGCATTAATAAATGGGGAGAATAAAAACATAACAGGGAATCTAACGATTAAAGGTATCACACACCCAGTTACTTTCCCAGCCAAAATGGAAGTTAAGGACGGAATTGTCAGAGCGAATGGCAAGCTGGTCATTGATCGAACCCTATGGGATGTCCGATATAAATCAGCAAAGTTTTATGATAATTTAGCTAACCAAACTATGTCGGATTCCATTGAATTCTATATTAAGATTGTAGCAAAAAAATAAATATCTCTTCTGTTTTAGAAGATAAAAAAGGAATCTTTTGGTTCGCTTCTAATGGTTCAGGGATTTTTTATTTCTGTAGGAAATCCTTTGAAAATTTACAAGCACCCACTAGTCCAAGTGACGCTTTGCTTAACACTTGAACTAGTGGGAACTATTCCTTACCCCAAATTTTTTTTAATTGTTCAATATCCTCCAAATCTTTCTTTCTTGCCGTTGCTTCCTTATCTTCAATTAAATCCCAATAGTGCATAAAATGAATTTTAGTTTCCAGTAGTTCAACTGTCTCTTTTCTTTTATTTGCGTCAATGAATTTGATAATAGCTTTTATTTCTGGTAAAACGTCAAGGGTAAAATTGTCAAAGTCAAATCTGAAAAAAGACTTGCGAGGATTTGGGCTTTTCTCATTTTTGAATTCAGTGATGTCTTGTCCCAATTCTTCTATTACTTTCAAAATATTGAAGTAGTTTTCATAGGTCGGATTATACCATATATCAATATCTGGTTTCTGTGTTAGTTCCCCCGAAATGTTCATAGAATGTCTATAATAGCCATTTAATGCTACAGCCGTTCCTCCAATAATCATATATTGCACATTGTGTTTTTCAAACAATCCGCAAATGGTCAATAAGCTATTTTTTAGATTATCTTCCATGAACTATTGTTTAGAATGAATAGGCTTACTTTTGTCAACTTTTATTGACCTAATGTCCATAATGACTTTTTCAAAGTTAGTATGGTTTTTTAGACTTGAATCATATCGTACAACCTTCTTTTCAATAGTCTTCATGTCATCAAATGTTGTGAATTTTTTAACAGTCTTCATTGTTTAAAGTATTTGTTTAATATTGATGTCAAAGGGTAAATAATCGTAGTGTAGGATTTTAGAGATATGCTCTGTTCATCTACTGTCAAGTTTCTTAGAAGCCAAATGCTTAATTTGAGCAGTCCCGACCGCATTATTCTTATACAATGACAATATTAAAGGGAATTATTTGATTTTTTATATAACATGCTTACAAACATTAACTTAGGCATCATTAATTTTAACTAATTAGTTTTTTCCCACTAGTCCAAGTGACGCTTTGTTTAACACTTGAACTAGTGGGGACCTTTCCTAAACATTATTCTCCTTGATGAATCCAAATGTATTTTTTGCCATTCCAATAAATAATACCTCCTGCTATAAATCCACCATCTTCATAAGCTTCGATTAATATTGCGTGATGTGACAATTTGATTTCTTTACCTCCAATTATATCACCGCTTTCTTGGTCAAATTGTGTTTCCTGTGCAGTTTTCTGTTTATAAACCGACCATTTGTCAACCCAATTAAAATTGTCTGAATCGTCAAGTTTTTTACCTGACCCAAATACATAATACTCGTTGGTCTTACCATGAATTACTAAAATACCATTCTTTTTATTGAGTTTATCCGTGACAAAAACAGCTATATCTTGTTCTTTATCAGCATTAAAATCTGCTTCTAGAAATGTAGGTTTTAGCCTTTTATTTATCATATATTTTTTATCCAAACCCTTTTCAATAAAAGCTTTTTTAAACCAAGATGGTAATGTTTGAGCATTTGCTTGGATAGAAAGGAATATCAATAATAGCGGTAAGTATTTCATAGGTTATGGAAAAGAAGAAGTTCGTGGAGGTACGAACCTTGGCAAAAGTAATTATATAAACTATAAATTAAGTGCCATTTTTGTGAAATCACTAATAGTTTTACCTAAAATAGCCATACCTGCATCATGAGGGTTTTCTAATTTATATCTACCTTTGGCAGAGCCATTTAAAGAGTAGTCCTTACCTTCAATTGTAATTATGCACCAATGTTTATAACGACACTCAATAATTACTTCATCACAATAAAATGGCCATTCTTCTAAATATTCTGATTTGAGTATTCTTTTTGATTTATATTCAGAATTAAATCGTCTATTTAATTTATCTAATAATGTTCGTTTATGAACCTTTAAAGGTGTTTCTTTATACTTCGTTGTCGCTTTTCTATAATCAGTTTTACCAATATTTTTTTCATATAATAGTCCATAATCAAAAAAAGAGTTTAATACTAATCGTTTTGCAATATCGCCCATATTATTAAATATAAATTGCCTTGCTAAGCTGGCAAGAAACTTCTCAAAAACTATGATTATATGACTTGTAATTTCTTGTGTTACCTCATGACTAAAATCACTAGAAAGAATTTTTTCAAAAGAAATATTTTTTCTTATCATTATTTCATATTCATAAGATTTCCATCTTTCCATTATATCGACACCCTTTTTATTATTGTTAGTAATGATGTCGAAATTATAATATCTTGAAATTTTACCAAACTCTGAAAGTAAAAAGAATAATTCTTTTAAATCTTTATCATTAGTTAGAAAGTCTCTATCTACTTGATATTGAACTGTTCGGAACTCTGAAAAAAAATTATCTAATATTTCTTGTAATAATAACTCTAAGTCATGACCAAGATTTTTTAAGTATTTATAATCTGGTAGAATTCCGTTTTTCTTAAAATACCCTAAGCATATATATGCTTTCATAAACCTTTCAAAACCTTGTGATAATAATTGAAAAGTTAAAAAATAAAAACGTTCACCTGATTTAATATTCTGTAATTCCCCAAGCCCTATTCTAATTAATTTATTTGATGTATCAAATTCCTCTAATAATGCAAGGTTTTTAATAATTTCAATTTTAGCCATCTTACAAGATTTATAATTTTATTTATTAGTCTTTTTTTAAATTTAATAGACTATATATTATTCTACTTAGAACTAATTGCTTTTTCAAAGGTGAAAAAGTAAATCTGCTCAAATTACCCACAATCCACATCCACCACAATCCCCACGCCCTTAAAATCCTTAGACAATTCTATATTTTGTACTTGCTCTGCAATAAATGTTTTGGCTCCTTTTAGGTTGATGGCCTTTTCTAATTTTATCAAAATCTCAAATAAATACTGATTGCGTACTCTTTCAACTAATGGCTTTTCTGGACCTAAAACTCTTTGTTTTCCTAGCTTTTCGGTTAGTTGTAATGCTAATGCCTTAGCCGCTTTTTCAGCATTGGGCTGGTCGATATGTTTTAAGGTAATCTTGATGATGCGAGTAAAGGGAGGATATTGAAAATCTTCCCGCTCTTTGATTTCATCTTGATATAAGCCTTCATAATCATTTTCGATGATTTGCTTGAGTATCTTTTGTGTTGGATTATTTGTCTGAATCAATACTTTTCCTTGCGTTCCTCTTCGTCCTGCTCGTCCTGCTACTTGTGTTAACATTTGGAAGGCTCTTTCAGAGGAACGAAAGTCTGGGAAATGAATCATTCGGTCGGCATCAAAAACACAGACAAGACTAACCTTTTCAAAGTCAAGACCTTTAGATACCATTTGTGTACCTACTAATATATCTACTTCTCCACTTTCTACCTCATTAATGAGTGTCTGGAATGCCGTTTTTGTACGGGTAGTATCCAAATCCATGCGGGCAATATTGGCAGTTGGAAAAAATAATTGTAATTCCTCCTCTAGCTTTTCAGTCCCATAACCTCTGGTTTTCAATTTAGCAGAACCACAAGCCTGACAAGTCTTCGACATTGGTTCGTGATGTCCGCAATAATGGCAACGTAATTCTTGATTACTGTAATGATAGGTTAGGCTAACATCACAATTAGGACAAGCCACAATTGTATCACAATCTTCGCATTGAATATAAGGCGAATATCCACGACGATTCTGAAATAAAATGGTTTGTTGTTTCTTTTCAAAATTTAGCCCCATCGTATCCAACATCATGTTAGAAAAATCGCCTTTCGTCAGCTTCTGTTTACGGGCAGTTTTGATGTCAATCAGTTCAATATCGGGCAACTGAGTATTACCAAAACGCTCTTTCATTTCTACAAAACCATAACGCGCTATTTTAGCATTATAAAAACTTTCGATAGAGGGCGTAGCAGAACCCAACAGCACTTTAGCTTTTTGTCGGTGAGCTATTACTACAGCCACATCTCTGGCATGATAGCGAGGAGCAGGGTCAAATTGTTTATAAGAAGTCTCGTGTTCTTCATCTACAATGATAAGTCCTAAATTATCAAAAGGCAGAAATACGGCAGAACGTACACCCACGATAAATTGAAACTTGCCAGATACTACACCTTTCCAAACCTCAACACGTTCATTATCAGAAAAACGAGAATGATAAATGCCCATTTTATCCCCAAATACTTTTCTAAGTCGCACCACAATTTGGGTAGTCAAAGCAATTTCTGGTAATAAATACAATACCTGCGAACCACTTTCTAATACCTGTTCTATGAGTTTGATATAAACTTCCGTCTTGCCACTACCCGTGATACCATGCAAAAGGGTAGTGTCTTTTTCTTGAAAACTCTGCATGATTTCTGTAAAGGCACTTTCTTGTGCTGAAGACAAAATAGGAGTAGGGGCTTCTACAAAATCAAGGTCTTCCTCGAAGCGACTAACAATTACTTCAAATTGCTCAAGGATGCCATTTTTCAAGAGGGTATTCAATGAACTTTCCGACACTTTGGCTTTAGTCAAGGCACTTTTTTCTAATCCTTTTTTATTTAATGATGGGGTGCGTAATACGGGGACATATTTTAAATAATTCAGAATGACATCCAACTGCTTGGGTGTTTTTTCTAATTCACCAATGAGTGCTGTTAGATAGTTAGTATCTTCATAAAATGCATTGAGCCTGATTTTTTTTAGAATTTTAGGGGAATATTTTTCACGTACTTCTTCAAAAACAATAATTGCTTTTTTCTGAATTAATGACTTGATGATATGATAAACATTTTTGACTTCAGCAAAACGGGCTAATTCATCATAATTTAAGGATTGATGTTTTTTGAGTTCTTCAATGATTTCTCCTTCACGTTCAGTCAATAATTCAGGCTTGTCAAATTCAGGATTAAACTGCACTTTCGATAAGCTAGAAATCTTTAAACCCGAGGGCAAAGCGATGTTCATCACTTCTCCTACAGTACACATATAATAGTCGGCTACCCAATAAAATAGTTCTATTTGCTTAGTATTTACCAAAGGTGCGTCGTCTAATACTTCTAAAATATACTTGGCATGATATTTTTCTGGAGGTTTATTATGAATGCGAGCAATAACAGCAGTTACTACTTTGGTTTTGCCAAATTGCACAATTACTCTAAGACCAGTAGTGATACTGGCAGCATATTCACGTGGTACACGATATGTAAAAGTATTAGGTACTGCTACGGGAACAATTACATCGGCAAAAAGGGTGATTTCTTCTGTATAGGATGATGTTTGATTATTTTCTGAGGATTGCATTTGCTTGATTGATGCCTTCTTGTTATTCAAACAGGAATAAAATGGATGCTAATATTAAGCTCGGTGTTGCCGATATTATATGCAATTTACGGGAAATAATGTTTTGGTAATACAGCCGACAAACCCGAAGTAAAGAAATATAGTAGTTTTGTTTAATAACAATTTAAATAATCTAAACGTATTACTGTCTTATGAAAGCACTTATTATTTTCTCCGTCACTACTATCATTAGTTTTTTAGGTTCTTTTCACCCTGGTCCATTGAATATGTCGGTGATTCAAGCTACCCTCAGAAAAAGCCTAATAGCAGGTCTATGGATGACTGTCGGAGGTGTGCTTCCTGAAATAATTTATGGCTATTTAGCCGTAGAGGGCTTAAAAGTATTTGATAAATACCCGCAGGTTTTTGAAATTATGCAATGGGCTATATTGCCTGTTTTACTATTGATAGGGTGGAAGTATTTAAAACCAAAACAAATGCAGGAAGAGCTTTCTAAGTCTGAAGAAATAAATGTAGATATTGAAGTAACTTCTTATTGGGGCGATTTTATTAAAGGATTTTTATTGTCATTTCTTAATCCTCCGATAATGGCTTTCTGGTTAGTTATCTTAATCAATTATCAAAACTACGAATACTTAAAAGTTGAATTTTTATTGGATAAAATTGCTTTTGTGTTAGGTGCAAGTACTGGTGCTTTTATACTAAATTATTTATGTGCTTTGATTGCCATCAAAAAGAAGGGAGCGATTTTTCAATATTTATCGCAGAATATGTTTGATAAGATTATGGGTTGGACTTTTTTTTTAATTGCTTTTGTTCAAGTGATAAAATTGTTGGTATTTTAATTAAAAAAAAGTTTCATAATATTTTTTGAGAGTTTTAATATTATGAGTAACTATGCTATAGTTTATTAAGCCACGAACAAATTTAACTCTTACATGTCACCTATTTTTACACCTCACAAGTGTATCCTGTTTATCGCTTGTGTTCTACTAAGTTTTTGTATTAATGCCCAAACGCCAGCTACCCCAATCACCTTTGGGAGTATCGATTTGAAAGATCTTCAGATGAAGACTTACGAAAAAGACACGTCCGCTGAAGCCGTTGTATTATGTGACTATGGCGAATATTCCTATTATTTTGGGAATGATTTGCCCAAAGTACATTACAAAAGACATATCCGAATTAAAATCTTAAAAAAGGCTGGCTTTGGTTTTGCAAGCCAAAAAATCCCTTTTTATATATCTTCTGATGGAAACAAATCAGAATCGGTAACTGACCTAAAAGCTATTACTTGGAACCTTGAAAATGGCTCACTAGTGAGCTATACAATGTCTGAGGAGGATTTTTTTGAAGAGAAAGGAAGTAGTAATACGTACTATAAAAAATTTACGTTCCCACAAGTTCGCGAAGGCTCTGTGCTAGAATTCAGTTATGAATTAGAATCTGGCATGTGGTATAACCTTCGTCCGTGGAATTTTCAGACAAACATCCCTACTATCTGGAGTGAAATAAGGGCTGAGATTCCTGCTTATTTTGATTTCAAAATAACATTGCTAAGCTTTATCCCCCTAAAAGTAAAGGAAACAAAACAAGATTCCCGCAATTTTATACGTAGTAATATTCGTGACCCTTATCTTTCATACAGGTTTGCTTTGGCAGATGCGCCAGCCCTCAAACCTGAACCTTTTATAACGACCATTGAAAATTATCGGTCTAAACTAGAATTTGAATTAGCCTCTACTTTTTTCCCTAATCAGGGAAAAATAGATTACTCTCAGACTTGGGAGGCCCTTAATGAAACACTTTTAACGAGTGACTATTTCGGAAAGCAAATCAAGAAATATGATGAAGCCCAAAAGATAGCTGAAACCTTAAAAAGCCAAACCAAGGATTCATTGTCGTTATTGACAGCCGCTTATCAGTATATCCAAAATTCGATGCAATGGGATGGTGATAATAGAGTGTTCACGTCAGGTACTAACCTCAATAAAGTAGCAGAGAAAAAAATAGGTAACTCGGCCGAGATTAATTTGATGTTGGTAAGATTGCTCAGAGAGTGCGGTTTTGAGGCTAATCCTGTTATTTTAAGTACACGTGAAAATGGCTTTCCTACAGATTTAGTATTATTAGATAGGTTTGATTTTACTATTGCTCATGTGGTACTAAACGGGAAAGATTTGTTATTGGATGCTACTAGTAAACTTACCAAAGTTGGACAATTACCCTTACGTTGTTTGAATGATAAAGGGAGGTTGATTGTTCGGAAAAATAGTCGTTGGATACCTATGCCTGTACCACAAACAAGTAGAAAGGTAGTTTTAATGGAAATGGATATTCTGCCTGACCAGCAACTCAAAGGGAATGTTGATATATCATACTTAGGGCATGAAGCTATCTATTTCAAATCGGCGGTGCTTGCAAAAGGAAAAGATGCTTATTTAGTTGACTATAAAAAGAATAAACCTAATTATGATTTTAGTAAAATAGCGATAACTGGTGTTGACTCAGCTGAAACGATGCCTCTGTTAAAACTAACAGCTACCGTGAATGAAGCCTATTCGATAGCTGGCGACCGCATCTACCTGTCACCCATGCTTGGAATGGGCGAAGATACCAATCCATTTAAAACGCCTAATAGAAGTTATCCAGTGGAATTTGGAATACCTCAAGAAGAAATTTTTAGTGCACTTTATAAACTTCCAGCAGATTATACAGTAGAAGAATTACCTAAATCAGAGAGTATCGCTTTGCCTGATAATGGAGGACGCTTTGACTTTAGATTGACTGTATTGGAAGGGGGCTTTAAAATAGATAGTAAAATAGTCTTGAAAAAGCCCATATATTCTAGTGAAGAATATGGAGCGTTAAGAGAGTTTTACAATAGAATTGTTTTTAAGCATGCAGAAAAGATTATTTTGAAGCAGAAAGACAAATAAGAAAAGTATTTAACGATAACTTCTATGATAGCACTAACAATCAATGATGAAACTGCGATTGGGAAAATTACCAATCAAATTATACTTGAATTTGACCAAGAAATAATTACGGTTAAAGACCTAATTCAAATGCGAGTATATCAAGAAGTAGCCAATTATAACAATCGCCTTTCAGGTTACTTCCAAGGGTTGGTCCAACCTTCTGAAACTGGAAATGTATTAAATGGGTACAAGTCTAAAGAAAGAAGAAAAATTGATCCTGAAAAGCAGTTATATATTGCTTTGGATGCATTTCAAAAAAATGGATATTTTGTGTTAATAGATAATCGTCAGGCTGAAGCATTAGACGAACAAATATTACTGAGTAGTTCTATGATGATAAGCTTTGTGAAATTGACTCCTTTGATTGGAGGCTGATAAAGGGTAATTTTCAAATATTATCATAATACTACTTATATGTTCAATAAAATTAAAGATATGATTTTTGGAACAAATAGTTCAAAATATCATAGTGTAGAAATAACATCATTGCTGAATCAACTGATAGACGAGGCCATAAAAGAAGGGTGGAGTGATATCAATCCAAAGCTCTCGGGGTTAACAGCTTATGGGTTAATCCAAGAAAAAGATACAGTATTTAAGAGTAATCTAATGATTTTACTTTTAGATGAAATAGCTAATTCAGGGGATAATTGGAATTTAAACCTTAACGAGAGACGGGAAAATTCTATCAAGTCAACATTATTAAATATAATATTGAGAACCAATTTGTTATTAAATGAAAAACAAATAATTGATGCTGTTGATATCTACCTTAAATCTAAAAAGCAGGGGTCTTTTCCTCTAGAGATGTTTATTAAACAATTACATTTTTCTAACAAAGAAACCCCATTCTCTGATGAAGTTAAGCAAAAACTAACTAAGATTTATGATGTATTAAAATCAAACCGATATAATAAAAGAAAAGCTTTAGCAATTTATGAGTTTCTGGTACCAAGCAACGAAAACAATATAAACCCAGTTTTTGCCGACAGTAAAGATGAGGTTGGACAAGAGATTAACAGATTTATAGCAAGTACAGATGCTACCGAGCAAACTGTTTTATATCAGTTACTTGCATTATTTAAAACGGCAACTTCAGGCAAACCAACCAATAAATTTTTAAAGGAGGTAGCAAATATTTGTTCAGCAATTGATAAACAACGGTATCTAGCTATAATAAGAGATTGGTTAATATTAGTAAAAAAATTGAAGCCAACAATTGAAGAACATACATCACATTATGGTGGCAGAGAACATACGTGGGTAAATGCAACGTTTCTGGAAGAAATAAATAGTAGTATAATAAAAGGCTGCGTTTGGTCTTTATTGACTTTCGAAGAAAATGACGCCAATATAGTTTTGTTACTTTCAGAGGTTGCTCAAAAATGTCATACAAAAATTCCAGGTAAAGGCCCCGCAGCAGCAGGTGTTGGTAATGCCTGTATTTATGTACTGGCTCAATCTGGTATGAGAGGTGTTTCTCAGCTTTCTCGCCTAAAACTTCGCATCAAACAAGCCAGTTCTCAGGAACTCCTTCAAAAATATATTATAGAAGCCTCAGAAAAAATTGGGGTTAGCCCAGAAGAAATTGAAGATATGTCGGTATCTAATTTTGGTTTAGAAAAAGGCACATTAACAGAAAATTTTGGTGATTATACCGCTACTCTTACAATCTGTGCGGTAGGAAAAACAGAAATAAAATGGACGAAGCAGGAAGGCTCATCACTCAAAACAGAACCATCAGTTGTTAAGAAAACTTTTGCTGATGAGCTAAAGGAATTCAAAGATGTTAATGTCCAGATTCAAAAGATGCTATCTGCCCAACGTGATAGATTAGATAGAATGCTGATTCAAGACCGAATTTGGACTTGGGATGATTTTAATCAATATTATGCAGAACATGGATTGATGAGTTATTTATCAGATTTATTGGTTTGGGAATTTATTAATGACAATATCACAATCAGTGCATTTAAGTTGAATGGTCAATGGGTTTCTGTCGATGAAAAACTGATTGAAAACATAGATAGCAAAACTCTTGTGAAACTTTGGCATCCAGTTGATAAGCCTATTGCTGAAGTAACGGCATGGCGAAACGTATTTGCAAATTACCAAATAAAGCAACCAATCAAGCAAGTTTATAGAGAGGTTTATTTGTTAACAGATGCTGAAATCAGTACACTTAATTATTCTAATCGTATGGCTGCTCATATTTTAAAGCAGCATCAATTTAATACCCTTGCAAAATTAAGAGGCTGGAAATATAGCCTTTTAGGAGCATACGACAAAGGATATGAGAGTGAAATAGCAAGAATTAATTTGCCGAAATATAACCTTAGAGCAGAGTTTTGGGTAAGTGAAGTAAATGCTAATGATGCTTGGAATGATACAGGGATTTGGCATTATATTTCAACCGACCAAGTAAGGTTTATCAATAATAATGATATTACCATCAACTTGATAGATGTACCTCCAATAGTTTTCTCTGAGATTATGAGAGATGTAGATTTGTTTGTTGGGGTTGCTAGTGTGGGAAATGACCCTGAGTGGAGGGATAATGGAGGGCTTCAACAATTTAGAAATTATTGGGAATCATACTCTTTTGGAGAATTGGGGGAACTGGCAAAGACGCGCAAAGAAATCCTTCTACGGCTTATTCCGCGGTTAAAAATAGCCAAGGTAGCAGAGGTTAAAGATAAATTTGTAATCGTAAAAGGGGAATTTAGGATTTATAAGATTCATATTGGGTCAGGTAATATTTTGATGGAGCCTAACGACCAATATCTGTGTATAGTACCTGATAGAAGTGCTAAAAACATTGGCTCTGAAACTGTTTTTTTACCTTTTGAAGGCGATGCCGTATTATCTATCATTTTAAGTAAAGCCCTTCTACTAGCCGAAGATGATAAAATAATAGATACTACTATCACGCGTCAAATTAAAGCAATATTCTAGAATATTTGTAACAAGGTGAAAGCGAATAGAGAGAATAAATACACTATTTACCCTTTTTATTAAATTACTACAAACATACATACAAATGAATAACCACAACTTAAATTTTAAAGGAAGGCTACTCTGTCTTCTATTGCTTCTAGTGGGCTTTTCTACTGCTGCCCAAAACAGTCCCATCAAATTTGGTAAAGTGGAGATTGCAGATTTACAAAGTAAAAGCTATGATAAAGATACTGCTGCTGAAGCCGTAGTCCTTTGTGATTTCGGAACCCATGATTATACCTTTCAAGGGGAAAATTTGAAAGTAATTTTTACAAGACATAGAAGAATTAAAATCCTCAAGAAATCAGGCTATGATTGGGCTACCCATTCATTCGGACTAAGTAGTGCTAAAAATAGTAGTGCTAAAGAGTACGCCACTAATATTAAAGGAGCTACCTATAATCTTGTCAATGGTAAAATTGAAGTGACAAAGCTAGAGAAAGAATCTATCTTTCTAGAAAAGAAAAATGAATATTATAGTATTAAAAAGATTACATTACCGAATGTAAAAGAAGGGTCTATTATAGAGTTTTCTTATATCATTGAATCTGATTTTGACACCGAAGTTCGTCCTTGGGAATTTCAAAGAAGTATTCCTACAGTTTGGAGTGAATACCAAGTAAAGGTGCCTGAATTTTATCAATTTCAAGTAATAACGCAAGGATATCAGCCCTTCCTTGTTGCAAGCAATACGCAAGAATCAATAAATCTTGGTGCTGGCGTAGGAACAATCAACGCCACATATTACAGATTTGTTCAAAAAGATGTGCCAGCATTAAGAGAAGAACCTTATATCACAACCATTGATGACTACCGAACACAAGTAGAGTTTGAGATTTCGGCATATACGCCAAGAGGTGGAATTCACAAGAATTTTTCATCAACATGGAATGACTTTTCTAAAACTTTAAATGAATATGAACGCTTCGGCAGATTATTAAATAAAGGAGGCTTTTTGAAGGATGTTGCAGCTACTATAAAGTTGACGGCTAAGGATAGCCTATCAAAAATACAAGCAGCATATGACTATGTTTCAAAAAATATGACATGGAACCAAAACGAAAGTTTTTTGGCTACCAGTAACTTGAAAAAAGCCTTTGAAACGAAAACAGGTAATGTTGCTGATATAAATTTGATGCTGATTGTTTTATTGAGAGAATTAGACATAGAAGCTGACCCTGTTGTGATGAGTACTAGAACTAATGGGAGAGTGTTGGACCATTATGTACTAGAACGAAAATTTAATTATGTGATTGCTGCGATTGCTTATCAAGGAAAATGGCTACTAATAGATGCTACTGAGCCAATGATGTCTTTGGGTATTTTGCCAATACGTTGTTTGAATGGACAAGGGCGTTTAATTCATGGTGATTCGGGTGACTGGGTGAAGTTGGAAAGTAATGATAAACTAGCCAAAACTGTGATAGCCAATTTGGAGATTACCCCTGAGGGACAATTACAGGGACAGTTAAGCATAAACCACATGGGATATTTAGCACATGATGAAAGGGTAAGTGTTGTAAAAGATACTAAAGCAAAGTACATAGAAAATCTAAAGAAAAAACATTCAGCTTGGGAGATAAAGACTGTTGATATTGAAGATGAAAAAGATATTACCAGACCCCTACAAATAAAATTAGACCTTAATATTACTGAAGGTGTAGGGGTAGCTGGAGAAAGAATTTACATTAGTCCAATGATTGGACAAGGAGAAGATAAAAACCCTTTTACTACGCTTGAGCGGAAATATCCAGTGGATTTTGCTGCCTTGATTGAAGATAATTTTATTGCTACCTATCAAATCCCGAAAGGATATGTCGTTGAAGAAGTACCTAAAAGTATGAAAGTGAATTTACCAGAAGACTCAGGGAGATTTACGTTTTTAGTGGGCAAAGCCGACGACAGGATTTCTATTTCTAGTAAAATACAATTAAAGAAGACTATGTATTATGCTGAAGAATATGAATTGTTGAAGAGGTTCTTCGACCAAATTATTGCAAAACACGCCGAACAAATTGTTTTAAAGAAAGCTCAATAAAATGATGAAATCATTCATAATAAGTTCGCTACTATTCATTGCTACGCTGAGTAATTCTTTTGCTCAGAATACTTGGACGGTGGCCAGTATTCCTGCTGAATTAAAGGAAAAGGCTCATGCTGTTATCAGAAATAGTGAAACAGTTTTTATCGTAAAAAACTTAGGTGAAGCCATAGAAAAACAGCATACAATTATTACAATCCTTGATGAACAAGGATTGCAGTATGCCTCTATGAATTTATTTTATAATAAACTTCAAAAAGTAAACAATTTTGAAGGGGTATTGTATGATAGTAATGGAGAGAAAGTAAAGAAACTCAAGAAAGATGATATTCAAGACGGAAGTGCGAACGGTAACGGAACACTTTTTGGCGATAATCGTTATAAACACGCTGAATTTCGATATGCTCTTTACCCTTTTACAGTAGAGTTTATTACTGAGACACTTAACAAAAATTTGCTATTTTATCCAATGTGGTTCCCGCAAGAAGATGAGGAAAATGTGACAGTTGAACAATCTTCATTGAAAATACAAATGCCAACAGGTATGCCATTGCGTTATAAAAGCATTAATGGGATGGCTGAACCTACTGTGGAAAACAAGCCAGAAGGTACTACTTATAATTGGCAAGTAAAGGGGATGAAAGTTTATGAAAATGAAACATATTCCCCTAAATGGACACGCTATGGAAAAGGAGTATTAACTGCTCCGAATGAATTTGAGGTGGAGGGCTTTAAGGGAAGTTTGAAAACTTGGAAAGACATCGGTTTGTTTGATAACACTTTGTGCGAAGGAAGAGATATTTTACCTGAAAATATTCAACAGGAAGTAAAACAATTGGTAGCCAATATTACAGACCCAAAGCTAAAGGTTAAGAAAATATATGAATATTTACAGTCTAAAACGCGATATATTTCTATCCAATTGGGTATTGGAGGGTGGCAACCATTTGAAGCTAGCTATGTAGCTGAGAAAGGCTATGGCGATTGTAAGGCACTCTCCAACTATACAAAGGCATTATTGAAAAATGTAGGAATAGAATCATTTTATGCTTCTATTAGAGGAGGTAGTAATGAAAGAGATATTCAGACAGACTTTCCTTCTCAGCAATTCAATCATGTAATTGTTTGTGTACCTATGAAAACGGATACTATATGGTTGGAATGTACTTCACAGGATAATGCCTTTGGCTATTTGTCTGATTTTACCAGTGATAGATACGCTTTGTTGGCAACACCAGAAGGAGGAAAGTTAGTTCACACCCCTGTTTATAAAGCAAAAGATAACCAGCAAAATAGAAATATAAAGGTAACTTTAGCTGAAGATGGCAATGCTACTGCCGAGGCAATTTCAGAATATACAGGGCTGTTATCGGATGATTATGTGGAGATTAAAAATCTATCCAGTCGGGATGAACAACAAAAACAGCTTTATAAAAGTATTAGCATACCAAGTTTTGAATTGAATGATTTTTCTATACAAGATAAAAAAAGCATGATACCTGTGGCAACAGTAAAGCTAAATTTGAATGTTAGAAAATGTGCTTCTAAAAGTGGAACAAGGTTGTTTTTAACACCAAACTTGATGTCGATTACTCATATTATTCCACCCGCTCTAGATAAGCCACGTCAAACAGAAATAGTACTAAAAACGGCCTATACTGAAACAGATTCAGTATTATATCAATTACCTAAAAATGTAGCCCTAGAGTTTAAGCCAGAAGGGGTAAAGTTTGTGAATAAATTTGGTTCTTACCAATCAGAATTTCAAATGAAAGATGGAAGCTTATTATATATTAGAAGGTTTGTTAGAAATCACGGAAAGTTTCCTGCTGAGAGTTACGCTGAATTTGTTGAATTCTACAAGAAAGTAAGCAAAGCCGATAGAACACAGGTAGTGTTGAAGCTTTAAATTTTTACTTAGAATATAAGTGGAAAAAATAACGAATTCAATCTTAAGCTATTACTCAATAATCTAAGATTGAATTCGTTGTATGTTCTGCCAAATCAAACTTTATTTTATATGCTTCACAAAACTAAAAACATAGCAATTGTTGGATTGCTTTTTACGATTGCTTGGTTCTCTTCCTGCAAGAAAACAGAGGACAATGTCATTAGTAATGCTACAAAAGATGTGAGGGATAGCGTTTATGCTATTTCACAGGAATTGTACCTCTGGAATACGAATTTACCCGGTTCAGCTATATTTAACCCGACGAGCTATCCAACCGCTGATTCGGTAATGAGAAAAATAAGAACATATAGTCCTTTTGTAAATGGTAAATATCAAGATAGATGGAGCTTTGCCATTGAAAAATCTGTATGGGATAATTACGTAAGTGGTAATAGTACTGATGCTGGCATACAGTATGCCTTTGTGAGTGCTACAGACTTAAGAGTTAAATTAGTCTATTCACAGTCTCCAGGGGGATTATTGGGTATAAAACGTGGGTGGCAGGTATTAAAAATTAATGGAATTGATGCCATTAGTGCTAATATTAATCAATTAAATACAGAGCTTGCCAAAAGTACTCAAACGACAGTTTTCCTTAAACCAGATGGTACACAACAAACACTAACGCTTACTGCAGCGGCTTATAAATCAGACTACGTAATAAACCCGAAAGTGTTTTCTGTAAATGGTGTAAATGTAGGTTATTTTAATTTTGATTCATTTTTAGGAGATGCAATCAATGGTAAAACGGCGCAATCTACGCTTAATGTATTAGACCAAACATTTGCTGATTTCAAGTCAAAAAATGTAACAGAATTAATTTTAGATTTGAGATACAATGGAGGAGGCTATGGGTTAGTGTCTAATTATTTAGGAAATTTAATTGCTCCAGCCTCTGCAATTGGGAAGGTATTTGCCAAAACGGAACATAATAGCAATTATACACAATACAACAGCACTGATTATTTTACTAATGCGACTAACGGCTTGAAATTAAGTAGAATAGTAATCATTGTGAATAAAGGAACGGCGTCGGCAAGTGAAGAATTAATAAATGCTTTAAAACCAGTCATGACTGTTAAATTGATAGGAAATGCTACTCATGGCAAACCAGTAGGCTATTATGCTATTCCTACGATGGACTATTATGCTTTTCCTGTCGCTTTCAGAAATGTTAATTCAGCAGGTACGGGTGATTTTTACGAAGGTTTTGCGGTAGATAAAGTTCAAACAGATGATTTTACCAAAGACTTAGGTGATGCAGATGAAGCGTGCTTGAAATCTGCTTTAGAATATTACAGAACAGGTGTGTTACAATCTACTCCGCAATCAGCCAGAGTCAGTGCTGAAGTAGAGCTATTGAATACTAAAATAACAAAAGACCGCCTAAAACTAACAGTTTATGATTTACCTAAAAAGTAAAATCATACGTGTTTGCAGGTCTTCATAATAAAAATCTTTACCCCACAAGATGCAAGCAATCTTGTGGGGTTTATTTATGTCTTCTATTTTTTGTTTAACTTTGCATTTCCGAGAAATTTTTAAAAGAAAACAATTCTCAATCACGAAATCTTACATTGCATTTAGAATGAAAATCTCCCTTAATTGGCTTAAACAATTTGTAGAAATAACAGAGTCGGCTCAAGAATTAGATAGTCTCTTAACTGGAACGGGCTTAGAAGTAGAATCCATCGAGCGTCACGAAGCAATTTTGGGCGGTTTAGAAGGTTTTGTAGTAGGTAAAGTACTTACTTGCGAACGATTTATGGTGAAAGAAAAGCAACTAAGTTTAACCACTGTTGATATTGGTGCTGAAACACCTTCGCAAATTGTTTGTGGGGCGGCTAATGTAGATGCTGGACAAAAAGTAATTGTAGCAACAGTTGGTACTACACTTTATGACCATGCCAAAGGAGTAGAGATTTTTAAAATCACTAGTAAAAAAACCTACGGGCATCTTTCAGAAGGGATGATTTGTGCAGAAGATGAACTAGGAATTGGTACTTCGCATGATGGTATTTTAATATTAGATACTGATTTACCAAACGGTACGCCTGCTACTCAATACTTTAATTTAGAAGCAGATTTATTAATCGAAATTGGACTAACGCCCAACCGTGCAGACGCTGCGTCGCACTGGGGAGTAGCACGTGATATTAAAGCTAAAACGGGTCGTGCTATTACTTTGCCTTCCATAGAAGCTTTTAAAGTAGATAATACTAATTTCCCGATAGAATTAATCGTAGAAGACCCTGAGGCTTGTCCACGTTTTTGTGGTGTTACGATTGATGGCGTAAAAGTGCAGGAGTCACCAGAATGGTTGCGTAAATCATTAGAAACAATAGGCTTGCGTTCAATTAATAATATTGTAGATATTACCAATTACATCTGTCATGGCTTGGGGCAACCAATGCATGCTTATGATTGGAATGCTATTGCTGGTCAGCAAGTAATTGTAAAAACACTTCCAGCAGGTACTAAATTTACCACGCTTGATGAAGTAGAACGTACTTTAGGCGAAACCGATTTGATGGTTTGTAATGGTGAAGAACCAATGGGTATCGCAGGTGTTTTTGGTGGAACAAAGTCTGGTATTAAGCCTGAAACTACTCGTGTATATTTAGAAGTAGCCTATTTCAACCCAGCTTCTGTGAGAAAAACTGCACAGCGTCATGCTTTGAAAACAGATGCTTCGTTCCGTTTTGAACGTGGTACAGACCCAAATGCTAAATTATATGCATTAAAATACGCTGCTTTGTTGATTCAAGAATTGGCTGGCGGTGTAGTTGCTTCGGAAGTAAGTGATTTTTATCCAAATCCAATTGCAGATTTTACGATTCCAGTGTTATACAAAAACGTAAACCGTTTGATTGGTAAAACATTGGATACAAGCTTGGTAAAATCTATTCTTGAATCGTTAGATATTCAGATTCAAGGAGAAGATGAAAATGGTTTTACAGCCATTGTGCCACCTTATCGTGTAGATGTTACGCGTGAAGCTGATATTATCGAGGAGGTGCTAAGAATCTATGGTTTTGAAAATGTAGAGTTGTCAGAAAATTTAGGTACTGAATTTTTATCTGGCTTCCCTCAGAAAGATAGAGAACAATTGCAGTTAAAAATCTCTCAGGTTTTAGCCGCAAATGGTTTCAACGAAATCATTACAAACTCTTTAACAAAACCTGCTTATTCAGCATTGGTTAAGGCTGATTTGCCAAATGATGATGTTGAAATCTTGAATAAATTATCAGAAGATTTAGGCGTGATGCGTCAGACGATGGTATTTTCTGGACTAGAAGTATTAGCGCATAATATCAATCGCCGTCAGAAAGATTTAAAAGTGTTTGATTTTGGTAAAACCTATCACAAAATCAATGACAAATACGTTGAAAAACGCCATTTAGCATTGTACGTAACAGGAAATACTGAAAATGAAACATGGCAATTGAAATCGCAAAAAGTAGCATTTCATACTTTGGCAAGTGCTGTGAATAAAGTGTTGGGTAGTTTAGGTTTCAAAAATTTAGACACAAAACCATTAGAAGGCACTGCTACTTTTGAATATGGACTAAGCTATGTATTAAATAAAAAAGAAGTAGTGAAAGTTGGATTAGTAAAACCAAGCGTAGCCAGAAAGGCAGAAGTAAAGCAACACGTTTTCTTTGCTGATTTTGACTGGGATTATTTATTCAAGCAATATAACGACAAAGCTGCTTTTGTAGAATTACCTAAATTCCCAGAAGTACGTCGTGACCTTTCATTAGTGATTGACAAAACAGTTACTTTTGACCAAATTCAAAAGTTGGCACGTAATTACGAGAAAAACTTGTTGCGTCAGATTAACGTATTTGATGTATATCAAGGCGAGAATTTAGGAGCAGATAAAAAGTCATACTCAGTAAGCTTTATCCTTCAAGATTACGAACAGACATTGACAGATAAAGTAATTGACAAAACCATGGAAAAACTAATGACAGCTTTTGAAAAAGAAATCGGAGCGGTGATTAGAAAATAATTATCATATTGTCCTCTTAAAACGCCACGAGAATCTAAATCCTTGTGGCGTTTTTTGTTTTTAAACGATTAAAAGTTTCCATAGTTTACTTGTAAACAAGCCAAGCCTAGTTCGTTTCTCCATAAGTCAACGATTTGATTACGGTCGTCTAAAACGAATTCTACGAAAAAAACATTTTTGATATACTGCTCATAAAACTCTTTCTTAATTTCCGCATCTTTACGACTATCACCTGTTTTTCTCATGTAAAGGGCATCATATTGAATCCGATTATAATGTAACCAATTAATCGTTTGACTTTTTGCATTATCTTCTCTGCCCGATATCAAGATGATTTTTGACCCTTTTTGGTAATAGGTTTTTAATATTGATGCAATAGGTTCATTCAATAAATCTGTTTCACAGCTTTTTGAATCATAAGGACTTCTATCATGAATAATGGCTAAAGTACCATCTAAGTCACAAATGATAGCGTGTGGTAATGTCTCGTCTTGTACTTCATAAAATGGCCCACGTTCTCTAGCACTTGATTTTGATGGTTTTATGGTGTCGGTAGTTGTATCAGTTTGTTTCAACATATATTGATGATAAAACTTCATAATCACTTCGCGACCTACCTTTTTCTCTCTTCTTTCATCTCTAATAATACATTCCTCTAAAGACGTATCAAATTCTTTAAACTCTATCGTTACTTTTTTGCCAGTCTCTTTTACATATTTTTGTGCAATTTCACGAATCGTTTCTATGGATTTTTCAGAAAGATTTGTATCGTCTAGTACCACATTTTTGCCTTCTTTCAATGCTTCAATAAGCATCACATTGCGAACAGTATCCACAAATTTTTCATTATCTAGTGAATACACCGAATTATCTAACATGTCTCTTAACTCATCTTTGTTAAGTCTTTTCCATGTACCCTTATTGTCTTTAATTAACTTTCGTGCGAAAGTGGATTTTCCACTCGCGGGTAAGCCTCTTAATATTAATATTTTCTTCATAAAATCACTATAAATTTACTGCCTCTCTTACTGCTAGTAATAGCGAATTGACAAAAGGCATTTCTACATCATCTGGTAACGTAGATATATCATAAAGTTGGTATAACTGTTGAATGTCATACTCTGTATTTTCTATAAAAGCATCCAAATTAATTTCTCCATGCCTTATTTTTAACAGTTCTTTAGCATTTGGCCGTCGAACATTAATTGTTCCTTCTGTCGCAATTTCACGGGCAATATCTAATAATCTTCGGCAATGCAAGAGGTTTTTACCATCTATTTGTTGCCCATGATTGTTTATATCAACATATCTTTGGGTATTTCTATTGGTCAGCCATTCATTATACTGGTTGTATTCTCGGCAATGAGCTGAATATCCTTCCTGATTATAATATAAAATAGTCACTGGTTGTTCTCCTTGTGGAATAGAAGATAATTTTAATGCATTTCCTTTTTCAGTTACAATGCCATGATATCCTAAAGTATTCTGAGCATCATAATACAAAGAAAAACAATCTTTAAAATGGTTTAAAGCAACTAATCCACACTGGTTTTCAATAAGTTGATTAATACCTAAGTACGTTAATAATGAAATAGTTTTACCGTTTTCATACACATAACAAAAATCGTAAGGAGACTTTCTCTTTACTTTATCATGTTCCCAATTCATCTTTTTTTGTAAGCCTCTAGCTTTTTTTATTTGTGCAATAGCATAGCCTCCAAAAGAATGTAAACATTTTTTTGTCAGGAATTTATCTCTTTCACGAATGATTAAATCGAAAGCAGGATGTTTTTCAATGATACAATCTTTGGGCATAAACAACAACTCCAACATTGTTGGGTTGGCAGATTGAAGTAATTGTAAATATCGCCTCACTTCATAATAACATTCATCTTTATTTACATCAATTTGTTCAAGATAGTTAAACCCAATCAGTTCTTTGGTCGATTGGGCATATACGCCTTTATAATCAATATCTGAATTTACTGTATTGGTGCCATAGGATTGGCTACCTACTATAGTTTTAAATAGTATGTTCATTTGCGATAAACTATTTATTACTTTTCAGAAAAAAATAGTTGTTTTAATGGGTCTAATACTTGGCTGAGTAAAATAAACAATTTTATTGAATTGATAATGTCAATACTTGATTTATCATAAATTAGAAACCCTTAATGAGAATCTACTTGAAGCAATGACAAGTTTTTTAACGATACAAAGTTGAATAGCTAATACGCAAGGTATTTGCGTAGATGAAATTATTTTAAAACTATTTAGATTTGATTTTTGAAAGCCTTGATTCACATACAACATACATAAATCATTCTCTACTGTTTTATTAAGAATTTTGTACCTTTGTATTGTAACTCAAAATTGTAGAGAAATGACTTGTCACAAAAATAAATCTGAGATAAAAACATCTTTAGATGTTGGATTAGTTTTGATGATGAAAAATACAAATCGTTCTGAAAAAAATTTAGGAGTGTCAATAATGACTAAACTTTGTAAAAATTAATTTTGAGCAAAATCATACAAGAAAAATTAGAAGCAATAGATAAAAATGTTTGAGAATTTAAGCAGTAAAATAACCACCGCAATGCGTACCCTGAAAGGTAAGGGACGTATCACGGATGTCAATGTAGCAAGTACTGTCAAGGAAATCCGCAAGGCTTTGATGGATGCCGACGTTAACTATAAAGTAGCTAAAGAAATCACTGACCGTATCAAGGAAGAAGCAATGGGACAAAAAATCCTTATTGCTGTTGATCCTGGACAAATGTTGGTAAAAATTGTGCATGAAGAGCTCGTTAAATTGATGGGTTCGTCGGTACAGGCTATTAATTTAAAACCAGACCCAGCCGTTATTTTAATTGCAGGTTTACAAGGTTCTGGAAAGACTACTTTCTCAGGTAAATTAGCACAATACCTTAAAAAGAGTGGTAGAAATGTGTTGTTAGTTGCTTGTGATATTTATCGTCCTGCGGCTATCGACCAATTGAAAGTATTAGGGGAACAAGTAGGCGTAGATGTATATGCTGAACCTGAGAATAAAAACGCTGTTGAGATTGCCCAAAATGCCATTTCTTATGGACGAAAAATGGGTAAAAGAGTAATCATTGTCGATACTGCTGGTCGTTTGGCGGTAGATGAGGCAATGATGAATGAAATTGCAGCAGTTAAAGATGCTATCAAACCTTCAGAAATCCTTTTTGTAGTGGATTCGATGACGGGGCAAGATGCTGTAAATACTGCTAAAACATTCAACGAACGCCTGAATTTTGATGGTGTTGTATTGACTAAATTAGATGGTGATGCCCGTGGTGGAGCGGCGCTTTCTATTCGTCATATTGTAGATAAACCAATCAAGTTTATTTCTACAGGCGAGAAAATGGATGCCCTTGATCAATTCTATCCTGATCGTATGGCGAGCCGTATCTTGGGTATGGGTGACGTACTTTCTTTGGTGGAAAGAGCACAAAATGCTTTTGATGAAGAAGAATCAGAACGTATCAACAAGAAAATCCGTCAGAACCAATTTAGTTTTGAAGATTTCTATTCGCAGTTACAACAAATCAAGAAAATGGGTAACCTCAAAGACTTGATGGGTATGGTTCCAGGAATGTCGCAAGCTGTGAAAGACGTAGATATTCCAGACGATGCGTTTAAATCTATCGAAGCTATTATTCAGTCAATGACGCCGAAGGAACGCCAGAAGCCTGAAATTTTAGATATGTCTCGTAAGAAGCGTATTGCAACTGGTTCAGGAACGTCTGTCACTGAGATTAATAATTTAATCAAACAGTTTGACGGAATGCGCAAAATGATGAGAATGATGAACAATGTGCAAGATGGCAAAATGAAAATGCCTAACATGGCAAATATGATGCGTAAATAGCTGTCAGCTTTGAGTAATTAGCTTTGAGCTTTATCAAACAAAAAGGGTTAAGAAGATTTATCTTTTTAACCCTTTTTGTTTGATATCAATATGAAGCCAATAAAAAAGCCTTAACATTTCAAAATGTTAAGGCTTGTCTTGTTTGATGGTGGTCCCACTAGGATTCGAACCTAGGACCCCCTGCTTGTAAGGCAGGTGCTCTGAACCAGCTGAGCTATGAAACCGAGATTGTTGTTGTAATTTGGTGGTCCCACTAGGATTCGAACCTAGGACCCCCTGCTTGTAAGGCAGGTGCTCTGAACCAGCTGAGCTATGAAACCAAATCCCTTTCTTTTAAGGTGGTGCAAAATTACGCTTTATTTCCTTACTGTGCAAATCTCAACGAAGAAAAAAATCAATACTTTTTTGTAAAAAATGATAAGTGTTTTATTATCAATAAGTTAAATTATAAGAAAATTTGCATATTTTTTTATTCTTTTATAATCAGCAAGCGACCTTTGTAAAGTAAGGCTAGATGAGGCTTTAAAAAAGAAGAACTCATCAAAACGTTCATGCCAATTTTGGGATAAACTGTAGTGATTTTTAACCTTTCATAACAATTGAGGTTTTGTTTATTGGCTAAACTGAATAAATTTGTGTAATCAAAATATTTAAACCAAAACTAAAATGTCAGAATTATTTACAGCAGGGGGTATTATAAGCTTACTTACACTTACTTTTTTAGAAATCGTTCTTGGAATAGATAACATCATTTTTATTTCAATTGCAGCCAATAAATTAGCGAAGAAAGACCAAGCAAAAGCTAGAAATATAGGTTTATTGTTAGCAATGCTTTTTAGAATTACCTTATTGTTTGGTATTTCATTCATTATTTCATTACAAGAACCTTTTACTTTCATTAATTTAGGTTGGTTTAATGCTGGGATTTCTGGACAGAGCTTAATCTTATTTGTCGGAGGATTATTTTTACTATTTAAAGCTACTTCAGAGATTCATGAGAAACTTGAGGTAGGAGAGGAACATGATGTAAAAGTACCTAAAGGTTCGGCAGCGGATAAATTGACGGCTGTAGTGCTTCAAATCGCATTGATTAACATTGTATTCTCGATAGACTCGATTCTTACGGCGATTGGTTTAACTCATAATTTACCAATTATGATTATTTCAGTAGTACTGTCTATTGCTATTATGATGGGCTTTTCTGGGCCAGTTGGTGATTTTGTAAACCGTCACCCTTCTATTCAAATGCTGGGTATGGCATTTTTGATTATGATTGGCTTTATGCTAATCGCTCAATCTGCTCATGATGCTAACGTTTCTTTATTTGGTTCAGAAGTAGGTGAGGTACCAAAAGGATATTTATACTTTGCTATTGCGTTCTCATTATTGGTGGAAGTACTGAACATTAAAATGAGGACAAAACAGGAAGTTGTTAAATAAATTTTATGCTATCCACCGATTCATCAAAATAGCGCAATAGATTTTATAAGCACTTCAGTTACTAATAAAAAAGCCGTGACTTTGTTTGATACAAAATCACGGCTTTTTTATTTTCTCAAAAATATTACTTTACAAATTTTTTCGCTTGTGCTAAAATTACATTGGCAGCATTCGGAATAGGGTTAGGAACACCTACCATAATCGTTTTAGGCTTACCGTTGCTATCAATAAAATAAATTGATGGGTATGCATCTACTGGATATTTTTGAGCAACTGCTGGGCCTTCACCATTCTCATAATCCATGGCTACACAAATATATTTTTGGTTCATGTAATCTCCCAAAGCTTTATCAGTAAATACTTGATTTTTCAAGATTTTGCATGGTCCACACCAAGTAGTGTAGCAATCCATCATAATCATTTTGTTTTCTTTTTTGGCCTTTGCTAAAGCTTGTTTAAAAGTACCTTTGAAAAATTGAATGCCTGTAGCAGCAACTGGGTCTTTTGAAAGAGTTGGTTTAGCATTTACACCGATGGCAAAAAGGATTAATAAAGCAGATAAAATTCTAGTTTTTAACATTTTATTAAGATTGATTAAGTTTGATACAAAACGTTTAAATTGGTTATAATAGTTTAGCCGATGAATAATTCTTTAACTGTTAATTGAATAACAAAGTTTGTCATTAACAATCATTAACATTTTAAAACTAAAAAGGCGTAAGAATAAAACTCTCACGCCTTTTTTCGATTATATTTTTAATTATGCATAAGTATTAAGCATAACTGGCATTACTAACATTAAAATATCTTCGTCAGCTTTTTTGTCAGCAGGAATAATCAAACCAGCACGGTTTGGCTGAGACATTTCTAGCGAAATCATGTTTGAAGTAAGGTTGCCCAACATTTCAATCATGAATTTAGCATTAAAGCCAATTTCCATTTCATCGCCTTCATAATCACACATTAATCTTTCATTAGCTTCGTTAGAATAATCCAAATCCTCAGCCGAAATCACTAAATCGTTGTTTGATAGTTTTAAACGAATTTGATGAGTTGTTTTGTTTGAATAGATAGAAATACGTTTCAAAGAACCTAAAAACTCTGAACGGTTGATTGTCAAAACATTTGGATTGTTTTTAGGAATAGCATTTTCATAATCAGGGAAACGCTCGTCGATTAAACGACAAATCATTCTCACATTATTGAAGCTGAAGAAAGCATTAGATGTACTAAAATCTGAAGTAACGGTAGTATCGTCAGAAGGCAATGATGATTTCAATAGATTCAATGCTTTACGAGGAATAATCATCGTAGAATCATACTCAGACTTTACATCGCTTCTTTTATAGCGAATCAAACGGTGACCGTCTGTTGCTACAAAATTGGTATATTCAGGTGACAGTTGTACATAAACGCCTGTCATTGCTGGACGTAAGTCATCATTTGAAACAGCAAAAATAGTATTTGAAATGGCTGCACTTAGTACTTCAGCAGATATTTGTACTGACAAACTCTTTGTCACTTGTGGCACTTTAGGGAAATCGATTGGATTCTCGCCTGATAGCTTATAACGACCATTTTCGGTGATGATTTCAGTACCAAAAGTGTCTTTATCAACTTTAAACGTAATTGGCTGATCTGGTAACCCTCTGAGAGTATCCAACAATAAACGAGCAGGAATAGCGATTGCTCCGTTGTCTGAAGATTCAATTGCTAGCGTCGTAATCATTACCGTCTGTAAATCAGAAGCAGTCACTGTCAGTTGAGTTTGATCAATTTGGAATAAGAAGTTTTCCAAAATAGGTACAATCGGATTATTAGCAATAACGCCATTAACTGTCGATAGTTGTTTCAATAAAACTGATGAGGATACGACGAATTTCATTATCTTGAGGAATATTTTTAGTTGAGAATGACTATTACATTATCAAAACGCATCGGGTTTTGATATTGAGTACTTTATTTTTAAAAATTACTACAAAACTACGAATAAGCCCCGACTTTTAATTATTTTTCACCAAAATTCGCTAAGAAGAAAGGTTTTTTTTGCAGTTAAAAATATATTATCGTGTATATTTTCTTTGTCTCCAAAAGTTTCTGGCAAGCCCAAGAACCACTAAAATGATTACGGGAACAATTAAATTGATTGATTGCCAATAAGTTCTTTCATCTTGCAAGGCCGCTTTGTCTAAAGGTCTTAGCTTGATTTCTTTGTTTCGGGCTACTATTACGCCATTATCATCCAATAAATAATCAATAGCATTTAATACAAAATCTTTGTTGGCAAATGTATTGCCAGAGTATTTATCAAAACCAAGGGGTAGGGGAGCATTGTGTTTTTGATCAAAATCATTCACAGGAATGTCTCCATCTGAACAAACGATGATTTTAGAATCCTTCCCTTCTGCTTTAAAAGTAGCAAAACGAGGGTCGCTAGGCAAAATTCTATTTTTGAATAAAGACTCGAATTTACCTTCAAGCAATATACCCACAGTTTGAACACCCCCTTTGTATTGATTAGCATTCAAATCTTTACTAGCGAAATTATAGCTCATAATCGCTGGAGCGTGCAATAACTGCGTATATTGAGATGTCATCAACAATGGTACTTTAGTAATGCCATCGGCACGAACGGTATCTAATGAACCTACGTATTTAGTATAAATAGCATCCAGATTTCTAACAATTGGCGACTTCCCAAAAGTGTTGATTAAAGGATAATATTGCCACTGAACAAGCTGAATATTAGAACGGTCGCCAAAATTTCCAATATCCAAAGGAATAGCCGCACTCATTTGGGCATCCTTAATTAAATTAGGATTTAAACGGACACCATATTTAAACAATAAATCTTCTAGTCCAACATTTTGAATTTGAGCCATATTCCCTTCTCGAGCTACAGAATCCACCTTTACTGCATCAACAAAGAAAATCGCCTTGCCTCCGTTTATAATAAATTGGTCAATTTTGTATTTATCATCATCGTTGAAAAGCTGGTCGGGCTTTAACACAAAAATAGCATCTAAGCCATCCAACGTAGGGGAATTTCTTAAATCAACAGGATATAATTCATAGTTGGGCTTTAAAGCACCAATTAAGTCTAGCTGATTGACCGCAGGAAGCGATGTATAATTAATAAAAAAGCCAATTTTCTTTTTTTGAGTAGCTGTTACTCTTTTGATGGCAGAAGCTAACTGATACTCAACACCTTCGTAAGACTGATTCAAAATTTCTTGTGGAGAGGATAATTTATTCCCTTTTAATAATAAAGTAGCAATTTCCTTGCCTTTATAAGTGATAATTGCACCGGGTAGAATCAAACTTTGCGTTTTTTTTCCATCTTCATTATTATAAACATTAGTAGGCGTAATTCCCTTTTTAGCAATAGCCGCTATTCTCTCATTTCTTGTTTTCTCGTCTCTATATTCAGCATTCAAATCAACAAAGGTGTATTTCACGTTTGAACCACCATAAATCCTAAATTCATCCAACGTCTCTTTAACAGCATTTTCTAAGCGCTTAAAACCAGCAGGAATACCTTTTCCTGTTAAATATACTTTTATATATACTTCATCATCAAGGTTTTGCAATAAATTCTTGGTAGCATCAGCAATCGTATATCGTTTTTCTTGGGTTAAATCTAACCGAAAAAAGAAATGGCTTGCCAATAGATTAACGCCAATTACTGCTATAAAAATGATTATAAATTGAATGCTTTTATTTTTCATTTAATTTTTAGAAAATTTTCTTCTCACTGTTTTTGTTAAGACAGACTGAAATGTATTGATGTTTTATACAAGCCTACAAAATTAGTATTAATCTTTTATTAATTCATTTTAAACGAAGGTTGAAACAAAACGGTATTCATAAATAAAAAAAATAAAAGATTTTGTTACCATCATAACGCCTTTCTACGACTAAACTGACAGGAACTTGAATAGTTTTTCTAACCACCAACTATAGATAGCGTATGTCACTTTTAATACCTCGCCCAAAAATACAACTAACCGTTGATTTAAAAAGAAAGATATTCATTGGAATAGATAGGATAATTATGTTGGAAGCCAGCGGGAATTATACCCTAATACACTTGAAAGATGGAACAAATTCCTTGTTTGCAAAGTGTATTAATGCCTTTGAAGATGAATTGAATGCTCAGGGATTTCTAAGAGTACACAAGTCATACATCATTAATCCTAAATATGTTGTGAAATATATTAGTAAAGATAATACCATCATCATGGACAACAATTTGTATGCGCCTATTTCCAGAAGAAAAATGAGTATGATTAAATCCTCCTCTATCAGAAAAATTGTGGGGAAATATACCAAGTAAAAAAAAATCTCTAAATCTATATATTATATTTTTATTAAGCAGTAGTCCTTTTCATTGGATTACTGCTTTCTTATGTTTGGTAGAAAGTAACGTAACAAGGCACTAAACTAAATAAATCAACTATTTTTTTGTTTACCCTCTTTTAAAGAGATAATATAATGCCCTCTGAAATATAAATTTTGGTATCGATTTCGTTATTTAATTGATAGCCTGATTTTGGAAAATTAAGTTTTGAGGTTTATCTTTGAAGTAACTGCTTTTAGGTATAAAAAAATAAGTTTTATACCAACCATGAAAACCGTTTTTAGTTTAAAATAAACTAAAAACAATTATCACATCACATTTATCCAATTCAGAAAATTATTAATTAAATCATCAATGCAATCGGATTTTATTCTACATAATTTCCGATGACTTTTGGTGGAAAACAAAATTTCAATGAGTAAATTTCTTGAATTACAATGTTTTGATTCTGAATCAGGCTCTCTAACCGTTTTTGAAAAGCATCTTCCTGGCAGTATAAAAAGGGTTTTTTATATTCACTGTGGAGAAGGCAAGGTGAGGGGGGGGCATCGCCATAAAAAAACTTGGCAGGCAATTACCTGTTTGACAGGTACTTGTAGAATTTATATTAATGATGGGAAGAGCGAAAAAGAATATTTTTTAAGTTCCCCTAATCAGTGCATCATCCTTGAACCTGAGGATTGGCACATTATGGATTCTTTCTCTGAGTCATGTATTCTATTAGTTTTAGCCAACGAGCTATATGATGCTAGTGATTATATCGACGAACCTTATGAAATGATACAACAAAAAGAAAATGCAAATACCTTTTCTTAATTTAAAGGCTATAAACAAGCCTTTTGAGCTGGAAATCAAAGAAGTTTTTGATGAAGTTTTAGAGAAGGGATGGTATATACTAGGAGAGAAGGGAAGGGCTTTTGAAGAAGCCTTTGCTCAGTTTTGTAACGTAAAATATTGTTTGGGCGTTGCAAATGGCTTGGATGCTTTAACAATCATCCTTAAAGCTTGTGCCTTTCCTCTGGAAGCAGAAATTTTAGTTGCCTCTAATACTTATATTGCTACTATTCTAGCTATTAAACATGCTGGCTATGTTCCCGTTTTAGTAGAACCTTCTTTGGAAACTTATTTAATTGACCCAGCTAACATTGAGCAAAAAATAACATCCAAAACAAGTGCTATACTGGTTACGCATCTTTACGGAAAATGCTGTGATATGCAGACGATTAATCTGATAGCAAAAAAGCATCATCTATATGTATTTGAAGATGCCGCACAGGCTCATGGGGCTAAATACAATGGAAAACTAGCAGGAAATTTATCAGATGGTGCTGGATTTAGTTTTTATCCTTCTAAAAACTTAGGAGCACTGGGTGATGCTGGCGCTATTACAACCAACGATGAAGCGTTGGCTGAAAAAATTATGGCTTTAAGAAATTATGGCTCTAGCAAAAAATACGTATTTGATTATCAAGGAATAAATAGCAGACTAGATGAGATTCAGGCAGCAATATTAAGCTTGAAACTACGGAAATTGGAAGATGATAATCATTACAGACGAAAAATAGCTTCTTTATACCTCAATAATATCAAGAATGACAAAATAATATTGCCCCCTAATGATACGCTTGAGGATGATGTATGGCATTTGTTTGTCATACGGACAACCCAAAGAGACGATTTTGTAAAATATATGTTATCTAAAGGAATAGGTACTGATATTCATTATCCTATCCCTCCGCATCAGCAAAACGCTTTTACCGAATGGAATCGAGTATCATTGCCAATCACAGAAAAAATACATAAAGAGGTGGTGAGTATTCCTCTAAATCCCTCACTGACTGAAAACGAAATCACATATATCATTGAAACTATAAATATTTTCTAATCCCATTTTTTATGTTATTATCGGTTGTCATTCCAGTTTACAAAGGTGCAAAGACCATTGGTAAATTGATTGAAAAACTTCATGAAGAATTAAATCAATACGACTTTGAAATTGTGTTAGTCAACGACGGTAGCCCCGACAACTCAGAGCAAGTGTGCTTAGAATTATCCAAAAAATACAGCAATATTACGTTTGTTTCACTCAGAAAAAACTTTGGAGAATTCAATGCTGTAATGTGTGGTTTAAACCATGTTAGAGGCGAATATGCTGTGATGATTGATGATGATTTCCAAAATCCACCCTCCGAAATTATTAAGCTACTCGAAGAAGCACAAAAAACAGGGTTAGAAGTAATTTATACTTACTATTCAGACAAAAAACATAGTATTTTCAGGAACTTTGGAAGTTGGTTGGTTAATCAATTAGCAACCCATCTATTAAATAAACCCAAAGGGCTCTATCTTTCAAGTTTTAAATTAATCAAGAAAGATATTGTAGATGAAATTTGTCAGTATAAAGGCCCATTTCCTTACATCGATGGCATTATTTTTAGTGTAGTTTCCCAAGTAGGCAGTGTGCATGTGGAACATTCAGAAAGAGAAGAAGGGCATTCTAATTATACCTTTAGTAAACTATCAGTACTTTTCCTGACAATCATTTTTGGCTATTCAATCCTACCTGCTAGGTTTATTTTACTCTCAGGCTTTTTCCTTATTGTGGTTTCGCTATTACTTTTTGGATTAGATATATGGGGCATATTGTCTGAATATTCTATTACAGTTTTCATGTTTTTTGGAGGAGTACAATTAATGTCATTGGGCATTATTGGAGAATACATGGGTAGAATGTTCTTAACACAAAACAATTATCCACAATATTCAGTAAAATATAAAGTACTAAACCATGCTAAATAGTAGTGTTGAAGAATACAAAATGATGTATGATGCCGAAGAGAAACTTTGGTGGTATAGAATCTTACATGAAAAAGTATTAGCTGAAATAGTCAAAAAATATCCTGACAATGACAATATCAGTATTTTGGATATTGGTTGTGGCACGGGGGGATTAATGAGTTTTTTAATAAAAAAAGGTTACCAAAATATTCAAGGGATAGACTATTCAGAAGCTGCCATTTTCTTTTGTAAAGAAAGAAAACTAAATGTGCAGCGACTGAATATAGAAAATTTAAGTGAGCTTGCTGTATTTAATAAATTTGACGTAATCGTTTGTAATGATGTGTTTTATTGCCTTGAGAGAGACTTAATCAATAAGACTTTTGAAACGATTTATTCTTTATTAAATACAGACGGAATATTTATTTCAAATAATAATGCTTTTGATGTTTTTTGGGGTACACATGATATTGCAGTAGGAGGAAAGCATAGATTTATTATTAACGATTTTGAAGTATTAGTACCTCGACATTTACTAAAGATTGATTACTTTTCTTATTGGACATGGCTTCTGTCACCTTTAGTACTCGCAATCAGATTAAGCCAACGATTGGGTATAAAATTAGGATTAATAAAAACAGATAATGTAGTTTCTGATGTAGAAGTCCCTTCCGATTTCGTGAATAATTGCTGTTATGAGTTAGTGAAATTTGAAGAAAAACTATTTTATAAAGGGTTCTTTGGGAGTTCTTTATTTATGAAAATATCAAAAAGGATTTAATCTAGTACAGATTAAACCCTTTTTAATTCAGTTGATGTTATTGAGTAATACATTTTCAAGTTATTTTTAATTCACTTGATATTATTGATTAATGTATTTTCAAATCTTCAAATCCTCAAATTTTCAAATTATTTTAATGCAAAGGCAATTTTTTAATCATTCCACCTTTTACGTCATTGATACTTTGCTGGATGATAAAAGCCGATTTATCAATATTGGCAACTTCATCGGTTAATTTTTGAATTTCTAATCGAGTAACTACCGTATAAATTATCTCTAAATCTTCATTTAATTGCCCTCGCTTTCCAAACCCTCTTTTACCATTAAAAATGGTAACACCACGTCCTAATTTTTCGATAATTACTTTTCTGACAGCTTCGCTATGTTCTGTGATGATGGTTACGCCTGTAAATTCTTCAAGACCATGAATTAAGAAATCGATGGTTTTAGAAGCACCTAAATAAGTAAGCATAGCATACATGGCAGTTTCTACACTAATTAAAATAGCTGCTGCAGAGAAAATAATCACGTTGATAACTATAATAACGTCACCCACACTCAATACTGTTTTACGGCTAATAAACAAGGCTAATACCTCTGTACCATCTAATACACAACCACCACGAATACATAGTCCAATGCCTGCACCCAAAAAGAAACCACCGAAGACCGCAATCAAAAGCTTGTCTGTAGTGACAATCGGAAATGTAATGAAAGTCAAACTCAGTGCTAGTACACCAATGGCTAATAAAGTTTTAAAAGCAAAAATTTTAGATACTTGCGTATAGGCCAACCATATAAAAGGCAGGTTGACTATGATAATTAATAAAGGCAAATTGATGTCTGTTAAAATGTTGATTAACAGGGATATACCCGTAACGCCTCCGTCTAAGAAGTCGTTTGGGAGTAAAAATCCTTTAAGCCCGAAACTAGCTGATAGTACACCAACTATTACAAGCAAGGCATCTTTACCATATTGAAGTACTACGTTTTTTTGTTGCGAAGTGTTTTGTAGAATTGGTTGGATCATAATGTAAAGGGGTTTAATGAGCAAATAATGCTTATGAAAAATACGAAGAAAACAACGAAAAAAATACTTCTTGCCAATTATTACTTACTGTAAAGTAGAATGTTTTGTGCTAAAAGAGAAACACAAGAGATGTATTCTGGAGTTGAAGTAAGAAGAGTTTAAAATCAGTTTCTTCATAGAAAATGTACCTATATAACGTATAGACATATTTTTTATTGTAGAATACCCAAATAAAAAAGGCTTCTGATTTCTCAAAAGCCTTTCAAAAGAATGATTATTAAGTAATTATTATAATTGCTCAAATACTCTTTCCATGCTGATAGCATAGCCAATTTTGTCTCGTAAGTCAGCAATTTTTACTCTTTCTTGTTCCATTGAATCACGGTGACGAATTGTTACGGTTTCGTCTTCCATTGTTTGATAATCTACGGCGATACAATAAGGAGTACCAATTAAATCCTGACGAGTATAACGTTTCCCGATAGCACCACCATCATCATAAGTGGTATTAAACGAACGTTTTAATGAATGGAAAATTTCTTGTGCTTTTTCAGCCAAGCCATCTTTTTTCACCAAAGGTAAAACTGCTGCTTTGATAGGAGCAACCGATGGATGGAATTTTAGATAAGTACGTTGTTTTTCAGCTTCGCCTTCACCCACGGTTTCTTCAGTATATGCATTACAAAGTACAGCCAAGAACAGACGGTCGGCACCTACAGATGTTTCTACTACGTAAGGAATATAGTTTCCATAAGGTTTACCATTTTCGTCAAGGTCGGCATCAAAATACTGTTGTTTTTTCTTTGAAAGCGTTTGGTGAGCGGTCAAATCAAAAGCAGTTCTTGAGTGTATCCCTTCCATTTCTTTAAATCCGAATGGGAATTGGTATTCAATATCCACGGCAGCATTGGCATAGTGAGCCAGCTTTTCGTGGTCGTGGAATTTTAATTTTTCAGCAGGAAGACCAATTGCTTGGTGGAATTTCAAACGAGTTTCTTTCCATGAATTATACCATTGCATTTCTGTACCAGGGCGACAGAAAAACTGCATCTCCATTTGTTCAAATTCACGCATACGGAAAATGAAGTTACGCGCAACGATTTCATTACGGAAAGCTTTTCCGATTTGGGCAATTCCAAACGGAATTTTCATACGCCCAGATTTCTGAACATTCAAGAAGTTTACAAAAATTCCTTGTGCTGTTTCTGGACGAAGATAAATCAATGAAGCATCTTCTGAAACTGCACCTACTTGGGTAGAAAACATCAAATTGAATTGGCGTACTTCTGTCCAGTTGCTTGTACCAGATATTGGACATTTAATGTTTTCATCAATAATTAATTGACGAACGCCATCCAATTCACCAGCATCTAACAAACGTGCCATTTCCTGTAATAATGCTTTTCCTTTTTCAGGACTTCCTTCAGCTTCATAAAGTTCAGCTTTGGCTTCTAATAATTGGTCAGCACGATAACGTTTTTTAGAATCTTTGTTATCAATCATTGGGTCGTTGAAAGAATCAACGTGTCCTGAAGCCTTCCATGTAAGCGGGTGCATAAAAATGGCTGCGTCAATCCCAACAACATTATCGTTGAGCATCGTCATGGCTTTCCACCACAAAGTTTTAAGATTGTTTTTCAACTCTACACCGTTTTGACCATAATCATAAACGGCTTGTAGCCCATCATAAATTTCAGAAGAAGGAAATACAAAGCCATATTCTTTGGCATGCGAAATGATTTCTTTTAGCGAGGAAGCAGTATCTTGTTGTTTTTGTTCAGCCATGATTTTAATGATCAATTAACGATTGCTCGTCAACTGTAATTAGCATTTTACTTGTTTTTTGTAAAAATATTAACAAAGTTATCAAATTTGCCTTGAATTGTCTGTTACGAAGTTTAGAATAATAATTTCAAAGTTAAATATTGATTTACATTTAGATTTTTTTAGGTTTTTATTTATATTTGTTTCTAAGTAGTATCTACACTTTAATATCATCTATTGTTTAAAAACCATTAGAAGAGAATTGTGGAAAATACTACCGTATCCCCATAAATTTTCCTTAATATTTTAAACAACTACTACAAATGAAACAGTTTTTATCTGCTTTCCTACTTGTGCTATGCTCTTTTGGCACATTTGCCCAACGTTCATTCGACCACATTCTTCAAACAGAAGGTAACATTCAAGATTTAGTACAAAATGAAATTACTGGTATTATCGTCATTAAAGAAGGTTCTACTTTAAAAGGAATTGATGCAGAAAGTAAAAAAATCGTATGGACTTTAACCAAAGATGATTTTGGGGCAACTTCTGTAAAAGATATTTTGGACGACCCTGAATTCGGTAAATTTTTTAAAGAAAAAAAAGAACTTACTAGTGTTGCTAATAGCCCTTATGTAGAGGCTTTTATTAATTCTAAATACGTGGTTGTCAATACTGAAACTGGTAAGATTGTTTACAATTCTTCTAAAGAGCCTTTCACTGTATTTCAATCTGATTTTATTCCTGAATCTGACGAATATTTATTGACATTAAAAAACAGCAATACTGTGTCAATTGCCTTATTGGATATGAAAACAGGAACATTGAAATGGAATTCAGCGGTAAGTAAAGAAAAGTTTATTTTTAGTATTTCTTTAAAAGAATCTGTGAATACCAATATTGCTAGAATAAATGGCGAAACCATCTATTATCTACTTTATGGTAAGTTGTATTCTTTTAATAAAACAACAGGTAAATTAAACTGGACTGGGCAAGAAGAATATACCAGATTTTTCCCTACTCAAAACGATAAAAATATCGTGGTAGTAAACAGCAAAGGTTTGCTGTCTTCTAAAGAATATTTGAATGTTTTGAATACTGAAACTGGAAAGAGTATTTGGGAGGAATCAATCAAGACAAAGAGAATAGTATATTTAGAAGACTGGGGCACAAAATTATTAATTGCTCATAATAGTGGTTTTAACTTTTTTGACTTGAAGACGGGTGAAAAAATCTGGAAAAAAGATGCTCGTGGTGATGGTTTAAAGCGTGTTATTCCTATTGATAAAGACTTCCTTTATGTAGCTGAAAACGAAATGATGTTGATAAATAAAGAAGGAGAAAAACTTTGGAAGAGCTTTATTGAAATTGCTGATGAAAAAGAAGATCCTATTTATTACTTAGGTAAAGTTGGTGATAAAGTAATGTATTTGACGGGTACTTATGGTAACATGGTGGATTACAAAAGTGGACGTAAACTATGGAAAAGAAACATCAAATTCAATGAAAAAAGACCTGTTTTACCATATTATGATGAAGCTGCCAACGCCTATATCGTTTATAATGACGAAAAGCTGTATAAGTTTGACCCATCAATAGCTGACAAACCAGAACCTTTTGCAGAAGTTAACATCAAAAATGAAAAAGAGCTAAATAGTATAGAATTGTTCCCTTGGGGTGTTGTTTTGTCAGGCCCAGTAGAGGTAATGGGTGTAGGACTAGATGGTAAAGTGAAATATCATAAAGTGTACAAACAACCGGGTGAAGGCAACAGACAGTTGATTAAAGGAGCTTCAATGGTAGGTAGCTTCGCACTTGGAGTTAACTCTGCTAAAAATGTGTTAGAAGGAGGGGAAATTAGAATGTATCAGCGCGATGAAAATGGCGTTTTGAGAGACCTTGGAGTTGTTAGAGAAGCCGATAAGGGTAAAATGGCAATGGCGGATGCATCAGCAATGGGTGCAGGTGCTTTAAATCAATTGGCATCAAGATATGGATCTCGTTTTAAAGCGATGAAACAAAACAGAGACTTCTCGTATATTTATGCGAAAGAAGAAACTGGTGAGAAAGTATTAGTAAAAGTAAGAAAGACTGACGGAGTAGAAGTAGATAAATTGATTTTCAAAAACGATAGACCAGTTTATGAAATTGACCCTGCTACTCAAAATGTATTCTATATTTTGAATAATACGGTACAGATTTTTGATGCTAAAAAATAAACCAATAAACAAGAGAGTCCATCAAAATAAGTTTGATGGACTCTTTTTTTGCCATATGAAAAGAACTATACCCTTTATCATCCTTTTTTTTAGTTTTATTAGCGGATTCTCACAAGAAAAGGTGAAGTTTACTAAAAAAAACTTTATTATTCCAAGCATTGTTCCTTCAGAATATAGTTGTTTAGATAATTTTCTTACGCAATCTACTTTTTATCAATTAGGGAATCGTTTACCTGTTTCAGAGACAAATCTGAAGAAAGAATTTTTCAATATAAAAGGTTATATCAAGGAAGCAGACAATGGACAACTTAAAATTTTTGTGACGATTCCTGTCCCTGAATATCAAAAAAGCAGAATTGATACTATATTCAATAAAAAAACACTAAAGTTTTCTTATGTTCCTTACTCAAGCTTTAAGGTGATTGTTAAAGTAGAAGTGAAGTGTCAATCGCAAACTATTTATAAAGAAGAATTCAATACGAATGAAATAGTTACATCAGATCCTTTTGCAACATTAGAGGATTTAAAAAAAGGCTTAAATAAAATTGAAGTAAACAATGAATATGGGGATGAAATAGAAAAGGCAATACATATTGCTTTGGAAAAGATTCAAGTAAAACTGAATGAAAAACTAGGCTATTATCCCCAAGTAAGTAAAGAGACTTTTGTGTTTTTGACTTCTGTAGAACATCCAGAGTACAAGCAAATGCTTGAATTTGAAAAGGAAATAACGGCACAATTAAAAAAAGTTACCTTAGCATCGGGCATTGATGAACAAGCAATGCTACCTCATTTAGCCTATTTAGAAAGCCTTCTGGTAAAATATCCGCAATCAGATGAAAATACTAAAATAAGATTTATCATCACTAACAATTTGAGTCAGTTGTATTTCTTACTTGAAAATCGTGAAAAAGCCTTGTTTTACGCAGACTTGTTAATTAAAAATGATATGCGAAAAGTATGGGGACGCGAGCTAGTTGTGAGAACCAATAATAGCTTTTTTGTTGATAAAAAGAAACGTACCCATACACCTCGTTTTAGTGAATTAAAAAAGCTAGGCTTTGAGATTCAGCAGGATGAGATTAATGAAAAAGAAGAAACCAGACTTGCCTTTTTTGAAAAAATAGAAAGAGATATTGCCGATTGGGAACAAGAGAAAAATAATCGATCAGCATATTTAGAAAAGACAAAAGCTAAACGCAATAATGTCCTTGATTCGCTGGCTAGCCAAAATAATGCTAAAATTTTAGAAAAAGTAATACTAGGCTTTGGCGGAGGACAAATTATAAAAGGAATTGAAAAAGTACATACCCTTTCAAAATTATCTTTTGAAGATAGTAATGTGCCTTTTTATGAAGAAAAATGGGAGAGTGCTTTTACCAATTATCTCCTAAAAAAGAAAAACCCAGATTTGTTTTATAAGGTAGTAAATCAAGCTGAAGGATGGCAGCATGATGATCGAATAAGAGGTGAAAAATGGAAAAAAATAGATACTGATGATTATTGGGAGACTTTCCTTAATCTTGACCCACTCTATTTACTTACTTCATTTCGTTTGGACTTATGGGAGAATTATGAGCTATCAGATGATGTAACAATAGATGAAAGGTTGTGTTATCATTTAACTTATACGGAGAAAACACTTAATTCAAAAAATCGTTCTGTTCCTAAAACAGAATATCATTTGTATATTGACAAAGAGACATTTAGGGTGATTTCTTCTGAGAAGACAGCATTTGAAGATGGCAAAAAGCTATCATTTGAACGAAAGATTTTTCAGGATTATCGAGAATTAATCAGTCTTAATAGTGGAGCTATACCACATCGTATTTTATATCAGATTGAAGATTATTACGGAGAAACTTTTTACCAAGAGCAAATCGAAAAGATTGAAATTAATTCAGGTTTTGCTAATAGAATTTTTGTCAAAGAGGTTTATTCAGGAGGATTTAAATAATAAATTGGGGTGTTAGGAAAACTAACATCCCAATTTTTTTGATTGAAATAGATGTTTTAAAGACTTTACCTTAAAAAATCGTTAATTTTGTATATTAAAAGCCGAAAATCATGAGAACGAATATTGAAATAAATGACGAAATCTTACGTGAGATTAGCCAACTTAAACCAGCTTCTTCTAAAAAAGAAATTGTCAATATTGCTTTGAAAGAGTACTTAATGTATTTGAAACGTGTTGATTTATTGACATTAATTGATAAAGGAATTGATTGGGAAGGCGATTTAGAACAATGGAGAAGTCAATGAAACACGCTATCATTTTTGATACTTCGGTTTGGATTCAATTAATACAACACAAAAAAACGTCACAAGCATTATTGCTAAGAGAATATATTGCTGATAATCACCCTTTATGGATAACGCCAACAATTTTACAAGAGATTCTGCAAGGTACAAAAAGCCAACAAGAATTTGAAAGATTAAAAGCTTCTCTGTTAAGTTTTAGATGTTTGGTGTTGAATCCCATTGATATAGCGATTGAATCCGCAAACCTTTATCGCTCTTTAAGACAAAAAGGAGTAACAATCCGTAAAGCCAATGATTGCCTAATTGCTGCTTATGCTATTCATTTTAAGGTTGAGATTTGTCATCAAGATTCAGATTTTGACTTAATTGCAGAACATTCTTCCTTGAAAATCACCCAATTTGCATGACCAAATTCCTAATTCTTCGTTTTTCTTCTATTGGTGATATTATTTTAACTACTCCAGTTGTTCGCTGTTTGAAAAAACAATATCCTGATGCAGAAGTGCATTTTGTTACGAAGAAATCTTACAAAACTTTAGTTGAAACCAATATCTACATAGATAAGTATTACTTGTTGGATAATAGCCTTAATGATTTGATAAAACAACTCAAAGAAGAACGCTATGATTATGTGATAGATTTGCATAATAATTTAAGAACAAGGGTTATCAAATTTAGACTTGGTGTAAAATCATTCAGTTATGATAAACTAAATTTTCAAAAATGGCTTTTGGTAAAGTTTAAGAAAAATGTGATGCCAAATGTCCACATAGTTGATAGAAATCTAAAAACGGTTGAAACTTTAGGGATTAAGAATGATAATGCTGGATTAGACTATTTTATTCCAGCAAAAGACGAATTGCCAGTTGAATGGCTCCCTGCAAGCTTTAGAGATTCTTATGCTGTATATGCTATTGGCGGGCAACATGAAACCAAAAAGTTGCCATTGCCTAAGATGATAGAATTGTGTGAAAAGATAGATTTACCACTTGTGTTGATTGGGGGAAAAGAGGATACTGAGCAAGCGGAAAAGTTGGTTTTTGCCTTTGAAAATAAAGCAAATAAACAAATTTTAAATACCTGTGGTAAATGTACTTTAAACCAATCTGCTTCGTTGATTAAAGGAGCAAGCATTGTTTATACACATGATACAGGAATGATGCACGTAGCGGCAGCATTAAAGAAAAAAGTTGTTTCAATTTGGGGAAATACAGTGCCTGAGTTTGGAATGTATCCGTATCAAACTAATTTTGTAGCACTTGAAGTGAAAGATTTAGCGTGTAGACCCTGTTCAAAAATTGGTTATGAGCAATGTCCATTGGGACATTTTAAATGTATGAATGAATTGGAATTTGAGTAGTTTTGAATGGCAAAAATTAACTTCTAGTTTTGATAAGAAATAATAGAGCAAAATTAAACGATATAATTAAAAAGAGTAATTCAATGATAATGAAAGTGTAATCACTAAATCACCCATTCATTAAATCACTCAATTACTTAAGTAAGTATCAATGACAAAAAAAGTAAACATAGGACTTGTCCAAATGTCTTGTACTGAAAATGTACAGGAAAATATGCAAAAAGCAATTAAAGGCATTCGTGAAGCAGCCCAAAAAGGTGCTAATATTGTTTGTTTGCAAGAATTATTTACCTCATTGTATTTCTGTGATGTGGAAGACCATGCTAATTTTAATTTGGCAGAACCAATTCCGGGGCCATCTACAGAAACATTGTCGGAAGTTGCTAAAGAATTAGGCGTAGGAATTATAGCTTCATTGTTTGAGAAACGGGCGGCGGGTTTATACCATAATACAACAGCGGTATTAGATGCTGATGGAGCTTACTTAGGAAAATATAGAAAAATGCATATTCCCGATGACCCGGGATATTACGAGAAATTTTATTTTACCCCTGGAGATGCTTCTTCGGAAGATTCGGGATATAAAGTTTTTCAAACAAAATTTGCAAAAATTGGTGTATTAATTTGTTGGGATCAGTGGTATCCTGAAGCTTCAAGAATCACGGCTTTAATGGGGGCGGAAGTATTGTTTTATCCAACAGCTATTGGGTGGGATACAAATGAAACGGATGCTAATACCAATCGTGAGCAATATAATGCTTGGCAAACTATACAGCGTTCTCATGCTGTAGCAAATGGTGTTCATGTGGTGTCTGTTAATAGAGTAGGACGTGAGGCTGACCAACAATTTTGGGGAGGAAGTTTTGTAGCGAACCCTTTCGGAACGTTACTTTACTTAGGTTCACACGAGCAAGAAGAAGTGCATGTTCAAGAAATAGATTTAGCTAAAACGGAATATTATCGCTCAACTTGGCCTTATTTACGGGATAGAAGAGTAGACAGTTATCATCCAATTACTAAAAGATTTATAGATTAATCTGAATAATACCAAATTATATAGGGTAATAATGATAATTATCATTCTAGCATTTATATATTATTCAGTATCTTTGTAAAATTCTATAGCGAAAATGGAACTATTTTTGTGATGATAAAAAACTTTTGACCGATACTCTTAGTCCACAAACCACAACAATTAAATGGAAAAGCGAAATGAAAGAATTGAAGTAATGAATCACCTTGCCGTTAATATGGACGACATTGTGAACAAGTACCTCATTCCTATAGATACCAACTGGCAACCTTCTGATTTTTTACCAGATGCTAGCAAAGAAACTTTTTTTGATGAAGTAAAAGAAATTCAGCAGGCTGCACGTGAACTACCTTATGATTATTGGGCAGTGTTGATTGGAGATATGATTACTGAAGAAGCTTTGCCTACTTACGAATCATCAATTATGGTAGTACAAGGTGTCGATATGGTTCATGAACCTCAAGGTTGGGCAAGATGGACACGTGCTTGGACAGCAGAAGAGAACCGTCATGGAGATTTACTGAACAAATATGTATACCTTTCTGGACGTGTAAATATGAAAGCGGTTGAAATCTCAACGCAGCATTTAATTGCTGATGGCTTTGATATTAAAACAGATGACGACCCATACAAGACGTTTGTTTATACTTCTTTCCAAGAGTTAGCAACTAATATTTCGCACCGTCGTACGGCCTCTTTAGCTAAAAAGCATGGTAATAATTCATTGTCAAAAATGTGTGCAATGATTGCTGCCGACGAGATGCGTCACCATAAAGCTTACAAGAGTTTTATCAGTAGTATTTTTGAAATTGATCCATCTGAGATGATGATTGCTTTTGCGGATATGATGAAACAAAAAATTGTAATGCCTGCTCATTTTTTACGTGAAATGAATGGTGAAAAAAGTGGCGTATATGGTCACTTTTCTGATGCTGCTCAGCGTTTAGGCGTTTATACAGGAAAAGATTATATCGAAATTACAGAGATTTTATTGAACGATTGGAATGTATCAACAATGACTGGCTTAAATGGTACTGCTGCGAAAGCACAAGACTATTTGATGCGTTTACCAGAACGTCTGACACGTTTAACCGACCGTATCAAAGTGCCTGAATTAGAATATAAATTTAGCTGGATTAATTAATGTAATTGAGTGATTTAGTGAGTAATGTTTTCATTATCAGTAAATTAGTTATTTCAATAATGTACTGTTACATCATTACTTAACGCTTGCTTCACATAAATAAAAAATGCCTCAATCCGAAGATTGAGGCATTTTTTTATGTGACTTTAAATTTTAAATTTGTTAAATATTTGATAGTCAATATTTTATCACTATCGAGGGGCTTAAGTCCCTCGATAGTGATAAGGCTTGAAATTTCAATTGCTTTGATCAATAATTACATCTTTTAAAGAGGTGGATAATCATTAAGCTCTGAAACCTTCAATACAAAAAAAGCTCAAAGCTCATCACTCAAAGCTAAAAAACTACCTATAATTTATCCAATAAATATATTAAACTCGCCATCGAAGCAGCACCTAGTTCTAATTCACGTTGGTTAACGGTTTCAAAAGTATCATTTGAAGCATGGTGATATTCAAAATAACGTTGAGCGTCTGGTTTAAAGCCTACTAATACCGTTCCTTGTGGAGCTAATGGACCAATATCAACACCGCCGCCACCACGCTCAATTTCATGTAAGCCATAAGGTGCTAACAAAGTACGGTACGACTGGATTTTAGTTAATAATTCCGCAGAAGCACCTTGAACCCCAAAACCACGAGGTGTAAAACCTCCGTTGTCTGACTCTAAAGCAAAAATGTGTTTTTCATTATTTTGTTTAGCCAACTCTGCATATTTAATTCCTCCACGTGTTCCGTTTTCCTCATTCATAAATAATACTATTCGGATAGTATGTTTTGGCTTAATGTTTAAGGTTTTAAACAAACGAGCTACTTCAATTGATTGCACAATACCTGTACCATCGTCATGAGCACCCTGAGCTAAATCCCAAGAATCTAAGTGTCCGCCTACTACAATAATTTCTTCTGGATGTTCGCTACCTTTAATTTCTGCAACCACATTATGAGAAGGCGCATCTGGAAGAGTTTCACAAGATTGTTTGAAGTAAAATTTTGTCGCAGGGTTCTCCTTTAAGGTATTACTCAATAAAGTAGCGGCTTTTGTACTTAAAGCTGCCGCTGGAATCAACGGAACACCCGTTCCATACGTCATTGAACCTGTATGTGGATAATCGTTTTCAGTACTACTCAACGAACGAATAATTACGCCAATAGCACCCACTTTTGAAGCTTCGTTAGCACCACTACGACGTTGGTCGCCTGCTTGTCCATACGCCTCAAAAGTATTGATTTTGGTAGGATCCATTGGGCGATTAAAGAAAACTATTTTGCCTTCGCATTTTTCTTTTCCTAATGCTCTTAGCTCCTGAAAGTTCTTTACTTCAATTACCTCAGCCGTGATTCCTTTTTTAGGCGTAGCGATTGACCCCCCTAAGGCTACTAATGGTACTGATATTTTTTGTTTACCATTTAAAATATAACCTTCTTCTTTTGCCCCACGTACCCAGTGTGGCACCATTACATCTTGCAAGAAAACACGGTCGTAACCACCTGTTTCTAATAATGCTTTTCCCCATTGCACGGCTTTTTTAGCCCCTTCAGACCCACTTAGTCGCGGACCAACATTAGCGGTTAAATCACGAAGCCATTCGTAAGATTTGCCACGAGCAAGAGATTCATCAAAGAATTTACGGATGACAGTTGAATCATTATCTTGTGCAAAAGTGGATAATGATAATGATAAAAGAATAGTAGTGATGAAGGTAGTTTGTTTTTTCATTGAAAATTTTTGTGTTAATGTAGCATATGAGTGTTAATTCATAAACCTGAATGAAGTTCGTTCATTGTAAAATATTGAAGTTTCAATTTAGCACTTTCTGCTAAGATTTGCTCTAAAAAATGTATATCAAAACCATATTCTTCTGGTTTATGAGTGATTATACGCAAAGGGCGATGCCCAAAAAGCATCATTACACTGTTTTCCTGCTGAGCTCTTGCTAATCCTTTTTTTATATCTTCTATCGTCGTATTATTACCCACATCAATCAACAAGGCATTTACCTTTGGGCTATCGTTGTGTTGATGATATATTTCATCCATGTTTTCAACTTCACGACGGTAAGTAAATCCTAATATTTTTCTTTCTTTTATCGCTACGTCTCTCAAAAGTTTAAAGTGCTTTAATAGCTCTTTATCAATATACCAAATTTGAGAGCCTCCTGGATGAGCAAAAGTTGTGGGATTAAATCCTTGTCGCTTCATCGTCCTAAGCGCTTGAAAGACTTCTTTTTCCATGTATTCATCCATAGAATGTTCCCAAACATACCTTATCGAGCCTACGTGCATGGCGCCATGACAACCAATTTCATGCCCTTCGGCTTGTAATTGACGTAGCATGATGATTTCTTCTTTAGAAAGACTATCGGGTTGTGTCACGTAAAATGTTACTTTTGCGTTGTATTTTTTGAAAAGTGGTCTTAATTGATACCATTCTTTAATAAATCGGTCATCAAAAGAAAGTGCTATGCCAGTAGGCTGGGAAGCTTTTTTCTCTTGACAGCTTATTAATAGCAAAAAGAATAGTATATAAATTAGTTTCATTTTTGATTGTAGGATTATAGGAATATTAGACTTTAGAACTTTAAGATGAAGGATTTTAGGGTATGAACTCTAGTCTAAAGTTCCTAAAATCTTTCAGTCCTAAAGTCCTCTAGTCTCCAAATCCAAAAAAACATAAAAATGTTTACCCGACCTCAGATATTTGAACAATTTACAGCACTGGTAGCGGCTGAAAGTACTCGTAAAAATGGTTTTAGCGAGGCTCCTTACAATTCCTTAAACTTAGGGTTATATTCTGGCGATTCGCTCGAAAATGTGCATAAAAATAGGGATAAATTCTATGAAGCTTTGGGTTTTTCTGCTGAAAAGGTAGCTTTTTCTTATCAAATTCATGAAGATAAAGTATTAACAGTAACTAAGGCAGGTTCTTATGATGGTTTTGATGCCCTGATTACCAATCAAGCCGATGTATATATAGCGGTTACTATAGCCGATTGTACGCCTATTTTAATTTATGATGCTACACAAAAAGCAGTAGCAGCCATTCATGCAGGTTGGCGAGGAACGGTTTTAGGAATTGTTGGTAAAACAATTACACAAATGACCACAGCATTTGGCACCAATCCGAAAGATTGTTTCGCCTATGTAGGCACTTGTATTGATGAATGTTCTTTTGAAGTAGGCGAGGAGGTTGCCCAAAATTTTGATAGTCAATTCAAAAGATTTGATGCAGAAAAGGCAAAGTATTTTGTTGATTTAAAGAAAGCCAATCAGGCACAATTACTAGCATTAGGTGTGCCGACTAACCATATTGAAATATCAAAATTCTCTACTGTATTAGACAATGAAAACTATTTTTCACATAGAAAAGAAAAAGGGAAAACAGGAAGAATGTTAGCTATAATAGGTGTCAAAAATGGTTGATTTCTAGGAATAATTAAATATAATTGAAGTATTTAAAGAATATATATTGGAATAATTATATTTTTTGCAATTGTTAAAGCTATTATTCGTAACTTTGTGTCAGTCAAGTAATTAACGCGAATTTAACGATTATCACTTTTTAAGTGAGTCTCAGTTTAGAGTATCAATAATCATTAATCGCGTTTCATTAAACAACACAAATTTATGAAATATTATCCCTTATTGGCCGAGATGATTCTGGAAGAATCAAATAGCCCCAAGACAAATTTGAAAGCGTCAGAAAATAAAAGTAATGATGCAGACAAAGGCTGGTTAGAGCGTTTTTTCGATTTCTTAACGCCATCTAACATTTACGTTGCCACAAAGTAGCAATTTATACATTACAAAGAAAGGATGCCAGTTACGGCATCCTTTCTTAATTTTCAATAGTCAATAGATTTCGAGTTATTTTTCACTGTAATGAAAAATCATTTTAGTTACCACTGTTTTTTACACGTCCCTTTTCATCTTCTAATCCAGTTCTACGTTGACGAGCAGCAGCGACTTTACTATTTCCGAAACGGTAAGAGAAATTCAAACGAATTACTCTGCTTTCCCATTTATTTGTTACTTGTACATCAATGTCGTTAAAGATGAATGACCCTCTGAATTGATTTGACCAGAACACATCGTTAACATTCAATTTCAATGTAGCTTTGTCATTCATGAATTTTTTCTGAATACCGAATGACATAGCTCCCATTGGACGACCAGCTAATTGTCCTTCAACAAATGGAGACATATACCAACCACTCAATTCTAAAGTATATTTTTTAGGTAAAGTAAATTGATGTGTCATATTAGCTTGATAAGTAGTAGCACGAGCATCCAAAGGCTGAAGGATAGTCGATGACGTACCATCTGAGTTAATAGTCGTTTTAGGAATATCACCTACGTAATGATTGTTGTACAAATTCAAGTAAGTATTACTAAACCACCATTTTGTAATTGGTACTGGCACTGAGAACGAAATACCCATGTTTTCTACATAACCAATATTGATTTTAGTTACGTTAGTTGTTTTCAAGGCATTGTTTTGTTCCAAAATTTCAGTCATTACTCCATTGGTTCTACTGAAATTTAAAGTTGTCGTAATGGCATCTTTATAAGTATGCGATACTTCAAAGGCATTAGTGTACTGTGGTTGTAATAATTCATTACCTCTCTGGAAAGTATACGGATCAAGAAAGAATAAGAATGGGTTTAAGTCTTCGTAGCTAGGGCGGTCTATTCTACGACTGAACGAGTAACCTAATTGATGATCTTTTGCTAATTTCTGACGGAAAAATACACTTGGGAAAAAGTTGGTATAATGTCTGTTTAATAATTCTTTCCCTAATAAAGTACCTTGTCCGTTTGTATTCTCAACTCTCAAACCTAGTTGCATACTTACCTTTTTGAACTCTTTTGAGTAATTGATATATCCAGCATTGATGTTTTCTTTGTAAACAAAATCACGAGTACGCGTTGGGTCTAGTACAGGCGTATTTAAATCGCCCACTAGGAATACAAAACTCATATCATTTCCAGAATGAACATAGCTTGATTTTAATCCTGTTTCAAACTTTGATGTTTTGTTGATAGGATACGTTAAATCTACTTTAGCAGAATAAATATTAATCTTAGAATCAGTCAAACCATCTTCATTTCTAGTTTGGCGCAAAATATTCTGAGTATCATATTTTGAAGTACGATACTTCATAGAATTGTTGGCATCATATCGTGCATAATCTAAGTCAGCAGTTATTTCTCTGCCAGTAGAATCAATCACGTGTTTGAAGTTAATATTGGTTGAGTAATTACCCCAATTGTTGTTGATTGCTCCTAATGTTCTTGATGTAGTATCTAACTGTGCTGTTGCATTCTTGATTAAAGTCTCGTTATTCAAGTCTTCTTTCCAAGTTCCATTCATTCCATTGAACAAAAATCCGATGGTGTTCTTTTTGTCAAGGAAATAGTCAGCACCCATTTTGTAAGAGAAAGAATTGTTTCTTCTATCATTATCGCCCACTTGGTCGAAACCAGAAATCACTTTTCCATTTTCAAAAAACTTACGGTTGATTGTTTGATATTGGAAGCTTTTTCTATCATTAGCAGAGAAGTTTCCAAACACATTCACTTTCCCACTTCTATAGTTTAAGTTTAGCCCAGCACTTTCTTTTGGTAAAGATTTATAAGGCCCATATCCTAAACCAATATTTGCCGAACCATTCAAACCTGTATTCTGATTCTTTTTCAAGCGGATATTAATTACCCCTGCATTACCTGCGGCATCATATTTAGCAGGAGGGTTAGTCATGATTTCAATCTTATCTAACTGAGTTGCTTGCATGTTACGAAGCATATTAGCTAGGTCACTAGCAGACATATACGTTGGCTTGCCATCTAACATTACCATCACATTTTGCTTTCCTTTCAACGAAATGTTTCCGTCTTTATCCACCGTAACACCTGGCGATTTCTCTAAAACTTCAATAGCAGTATTGCCAGCCGATACAATTGAATTTTCAACATTTACGACTGTTTTGTCTATTTGTTGCTCTATAAAAGGTTTTTTAGCCGTTACCTGTACTTCACCTAGTTGCTTAGAATCTTCTGATAATACTATTTTTGATAATTTGATATTAGAAGTCTCAGCCGAAAGAATGAATTTTGGCGTATAGTATTTTTTATAGCCCAATTGCGAGATATTAATGATATAGGTACCATAATTTACTTTCTCGAACTCAAAAGTGCCGTTTACATCGCCCAATGCCCCTTTTACTAGAGATGAGTCTTTGGCGTTCAACAATGTAATAGTAGCAAATTCTACAATTTTACTTTTATCGTCAGTAATTTGTCCAGAGATTTTCCCCTGAGCTTGTACCTTAATAGTAGATAAACTAAATAAGATAAGGAATGAGTAAAAAATTGTTTTCATGATGAATGAATTTTAGGTTTTTAGATTTATCGGCTAAACTTTTGCTTAAACTGAAATTATCTTGGATGATTATTGAAACAAAATTAATTTTATACCTACTACCTTGTTATGCAAACTACTTAATCGGCTTCCCTAAAGGATAAATGGTTGAAACAATATCATAACTAAAAAAAAGGGAACGATAAAAGGAGTAATTTGTAGCTAAGATGCAGGGTAAAAGAAAAAGGTTGCAGGTAAATTTGAAAAAAATAAAAAAAGATTTTCATAAATAAAAAATAGGCGACTTAGTGTTGAACCAAGTCGCCTATTTGGAAAATAAATTTTAAGCTATTTTACAATTTCAGAAATGATTTTTAGTCCATTCAACGTAAGTAATTTATCTACCTCATCAAATTCGTCACGTAGTGGTGTTAGAATGGACGAAAGCCCTCCAGTGGCTAAAACCAAACAATCTTGACCAACTTCTTTTTTAATTTGCCTAATCATCTCACGAACCATCCCTACATATCCCCACAGGATACCCGCTTGAATGGCATGAACGGTATTTTTACCAATGGCAGATTCTGGCATGACTAAGGGTACTTCGGGTAACTGAGCTGTATTAGAGAATAAAGATTTTACCGCTGTTTTTAACCCAGGAGCAATGGAAACCCCCAATATTTTACCTTCACCAGACACTACTGTGAAAGTAAGGGCAGTGCCGAAATCTACAATCAGACAGGCTTTTTTATAAGTATAGTAAGCATAAGTAGCATTACAAACTAAGTCTGTACCAATTTCATAAGGACTCAAAATCTCCATCTTCAATTGGTCATACATTTCTGGGCCAATAATAATAGGGTCGATACCTATCATTTCTTGTACCATTTCTTTTAGCGTACTTTTTAAATCAGGTACTACACAACTAATAATCGAGCGATTGATTTCACTTATTTTTAAACCATTTTCTAAGAAAAACAAGCGAAGCTTTGCTTCAAAATCAGAAGAACGACGAGACGAATCCGAAGGAATCCTAAATTGATGAATCCATGCGTGTTGATTGTGAATTCCGAAAACTATGTCGGTATTACCAATGTCTATGGCTAGTAGCATATTTTAATAATTAAACACGACGTGGTTTATCGCGAAGATGTATTGTATATTGATTTAAAATGTCTTATAAGTTAATGCCTAATTTAATAAATTCTTCTGCTAAAGTTTCGGGAGACTGAAAATGGATAGCCTCTAAACCGACAGCTTTTGAACCAACAATATTTTTGATGTTATCATCAATAAAAACAGCTTTGGTTCTATCAATGTTATACCTAGTCAGGATGGTTTCATAAATTTCAGGATGTGGTTTCAGCATAAATTCTTCTCCAGAAACTAGAATACCTTCAAACCAATTCAAAAACTCAAAACGTTCAAGCGACCTAGCAATCGGTAAAGTCTCTGCCGACCAGTTGGTAAGTGCGTAAACTCGATAATTAGGTGAATCAATCGCTTTCCTTAGAATTTCAACAGTACCATGAAAAGGGTCGCCCAACATTTTTACCCATTGGCCATAATAAGCCGAAATTTCATGTTCCCATTCAGGGAAAAGAGCAATTCTTTCAGCTGTAGCTTGTGCAATGGGAGTTCCAGCATCTTGTTGCTCATTCCAATGATATGGGCAAACGTGTTCAAAGAAGTAATTTCTTCTTTCTTCGTCTGGAATTACGTCGTTAAAAACATAAAGCGGATTCCAGTCGATTAATACACCGCCTAAATCAAAGATTAAAGTATTTATTTGTTGTGACATGTTGAATATTGTTATTGGATAGCTAGCTAGTTGCTCTGGGTTTAGTCTGAGAAATTATTAGAAACCAATTTTTCCTCGTCTTTTTCCTTTTCCAGCATTATTAGCATATTCTAGCATTTCAGCAATTTCTCTTTCAAAACCTCCTGATAAAATCGGAAATCTTAACCAGCTTCTAGGGTCTAGGTTGCGGTCGTCCACATGAAAACTTGGTGCATAACGCTCGCGTTTCCATTGATTTCTAGCAAAAAGTTTAAAGAACCTCTCGATAGACGTCATTAATTGCTCACGTGTGTAAATACCCTCAAACTCTACTTCCATGATTTTAAAGCAATCTGTCGGAGATTTCTTATCACGAATAGCAGAAGTTTCAATAGCATTTAATAAATCGTAAGGCATCAAATCTTCCTCATCTATTTGCTTGGCTTCAAGCGGACGTAATTCAGCAGTTGGCTGCAAATTATTCATTGCATTCAAGCCCTTAATGTTGAGTGTTCCGCCCAAACCTGTGTTTTCTAACCAACGTAGCCAGTGACGCAACCAATGCTTATCGATACCTGCAATGGGCGATATTGACCCAGAAGTATCGCCATCCATAGTGGCATAGCCAACAGATGCTTCTGAGCGATTAGAGGTTGATAACAACAACGCATTATTGATATTTGCTAATAACCAAGCACTTGGGCTACGCACCCTCGCTTGTATATTTTGGAGGGCAATATCATCCGTTTGCCAAGACAAATCTCTTCCGATAGCCCCTTGAATTAATCCTTTATAGGTTTCTACCAAACCATTAATATCAATATCATAAAAAGTAGTATTCAAATCTTGTGCTAAAGAAGTAGCCGAATGGCGCGTATCTGAAGAACTATTCTGTGTGCCTTGATATACGTTAGTAATCAGAGCAGCCGATAATTCAGCGACAGAACTACACGATTGAATAGCTTTAATATATCCTAATTTTTGTTTAAAACCCTCCAAGCCTAATTCCTGTACGGATAACTCAATGGCTAAATAACAAAGAGCCGTGATGGCAGAGGAGTCTGCACCACCAGAAAGCGAAATTACCCAGCCATTTGAACGAGATTTGCGGAGGTAATCGAACAATGCCAAAGCGATAGCTCTTGCAAATTCTTCCTCTTTTTGAAAACCATTGGCTTCCCAGTGTTCCATTGCATAATGGTTTTTGAAAGGAGGGATGTCTGGATAATCAAAAAGCACTTGAATAGCATTTGAAGCCTTGAAGTGGAATAAATTTTGGCTTTGTTCTAATCGAATTTTATCTAAATCGATTACTGCTGTGGTTAAATAATAATCTTTGTACGAAAACCTTGTACCAGATACCAACATTTCACCAGCTTGGGCAATCATGGCATCGCCATCGAAAATGGCTCTACCAGACTCATTACCTAATAAATTGGCATAAATATAAGCAACACCAAAAGCACGAGAGCCATCTTGAACGAGGCGTTCGCGGGTTTGGGTCTTAAAGAAAGCAAAGTGTGAAGCTGTGGGATTGAGAATGATATCACAGCCCTTTAAATAATGTTCTCTTCCCGGGCGATTGGCAATCCAAGCATCTTCACAAATTTCAAAGCCGATTTTTACACCACCTACTTCAAACAATAAATCGCCTACAGGATAAGTAAACTCTCCAATTCTTAATTCTGTTTTTTCACCAGCTGGCCAATGCTGAAACCAACGGGTTTCATAATGAATACCATTATTGGCAAGCGTCTTTTTGCAAGCGAAACCTCTGATTTGCTTATTGACGATTAAACAAGCTGCATTATAAATGTGATTATTAATACGAATAGGCAACCCTACACATACGGCTATACTAGAAGTATGCAAAACGATGTCTTCTAATATCTCTAAAGCAGTATCACAAGTGCTTTGTGCAAAAAACATATCTTCGCAACCATAGCCCGTAATACAAAGCTCAGGTAAACACAAAAGACTAATTTCTTGTTTTTTTGCCTCTTCGATACAAGCAATGATATTGTTTTTATTACTTTCCCATGCCAAAGGCGTTTGATTAACCACTCCGGCAGATACTTTAATTAGATTCATATGTTGTATGTTGAATAGCTAAGACTAATTCTTTTTGTCGAAATTGACTCTTTCCCCAGGAAGGGTATATTTAAATTTAGTCTTGCCAGATTTCTTATCTTTTTTACCATTGAACTTCTTGCTTCCTTTAACAGGATTCCACGGCCAATGTTTTTTGGTCGTTGTCCAAGAGAATGCTGCACGGGGACGAAAAGTTCCCCCTTCGTGTTTATGTTCAGTAGCTACGCGACAAGTCTTTTCAGGACATCGCCTTGCCCAAATGCATCCCGACAGTGTAAAGCATGAAAGTAAGAAAAGAAATAAATAAAATTGAGGATTATATTTCATCAGCATTGAGTTTGCAGAACAAAAATACACCATTTTAAAACATATCGAAAAAAAGGAGGGAAGATTTGGAGGAGAAGAAGGATAATTAAATATTTATATCCTGACAATTCTTAAACGATTTACTTTATTGAAATGATTAATATTTAAGGTAGCTAATTCAAAATCATTAAAGCGAGCTTTAGCGGCTATTATCATATTGGCTAGACCGATTTCATTATTTTTGACTTTTAATTCTTTTTTAATAGAGATTGTTTCATCAATAATTGCTTCATCCAATGATATAACGGTTAATTGCTGTAATAAAAACTCCCAAAATAAATCTTGTTGTTGATTACTACCAATCAATAGCTCATACTTAGTTATTACTGATATCGCTAAACTTTCATTTTCAGAAAAAAGCTTAAATAGCAGTGTTTTATTTTTATGCTGTTTTCTAAAATATTCAATTAAAATAGATGTATCAATTAAAATCATTTTTCTCCAATCTTATTAATTTCGTCACGATTTTTTAAATATGTCTGATATTCTTCTTCTGTCCATGTAGGACCTTCTAGTAATTTTTTTTGAAAATCAGTTAATTCCTTTTTAGAAGGTTTTTCTTCTTTAAAAGAAATTAATTTTAAATCGGCTAAATTTTTCAATAATTTATATGCCTTGGGATTCAATATTTCAACAGAGTATGTTTGCATAGCTTTATTGTTTTATCAAATTTAATTAAAACACTAGAAAGTAATTCAACTTACTTATTGCTTTTATATACTATCGAAGGGAAATATAATATTTAATGGTATAAAGGGAAGTGAATGAATAAAACTAATCGTAATTGTTTATTCTAACCAATAAGATAGGGACTTTGAGAGCAATTTCAAACGGACAGTATTTTTCAAACAAAAAACCCTTCATACGCCATGCATGAAGGGTTTTTGTAATTTTTGAGCCTTCTATCGGGATCGAACCAATGACCTACTGATTACAAGTCAGTTGCTCTACCAGCTGAGCTAAGAAGGCTTTTCTCAACGATTAGCGAGATGTTCTTCGTTTATCGTGATGCAAAATTAGTAGGTTTTGTAATACTCTCCAAACGTTTTAAGAATAAATTTTTAACATTTTGTTAAACTTTTTTGCAAGTTTCTGAATGTCAAAAGATTAAGCTTGAAAATTTTTTTCAAAAAAAACAGGGCTAACGTTGAAATTAGCCCTGTTTTAGTGATTTTTACTTTTCTGCTTCTCTGATTATCTTAATTTGATGTTTCAAATCTGATAATTCTTTTGAAGCTTTTTGAATTTTTGCTTCAACATCTTGGCGAAGCTTGTCTGCATTTTTAGATTTTGCAAAAAACTCTAAGTTATTTCTGTAAACAGCTATATCATTTTCTATCGTCTGCATTTTACGACGGATATCGTTTTCTTTACGAATTAAATCTTTTGGCGATTCTCCATGAGATTTTACCATTTCAACTTCATTCTGTAAACTTAGTTGCTCACGTTCTCTACCAGAAAGTTTTGCCATTGCACTTACATACTTGTTGATGGCATTGATATAACGTTTTCCGATATTTTGCATCTCCTTTTTAGGAACAAACCCAATTGATGCCCATTGTGATTTGAATTCAGCTAATCTAGCTGTATCAGCTCCTTCTACGGCTTCTTTCTCTATTTGTTCACAAAGTGCTGTTTTCTTTACCAAATTTGCTTCAAACTCTTTTTCTATGCTTTGGTTTTTCGCTCTTTTAGCATTAAAGAAGGCATCACAAACTGTTTTGAATTTTGTATAGATAATGTCTTTGTCTTTTTCAGGAACATGACCAATCTCACGGAATTCTTTTTGCAAACGAATAACTGTGTTAGCAGCTTCTTGAGATTCATCTTCATTAGCCAACAATGCTTCTACTTCTTCAATAATAGCATTCTTAGCTTTTAAATTTTCTTCTCTTTTGATTTCTAACAAACGGAAAAATTCTGTTTTGTTACGGAAGAACGTTTTAATATCTGACCAAAATTTATCACTTAATTCTTTGCCTTTTTCTTTAGGCATAAAACCTTTGATATTATTCCATTGGTCTTGTAAAGCTAAAAGTGCCTTTGTGCGGTCGTTCCATTCTGTAATAGAGGCTGAATTGAAGCTTGCAAATGGTTGAATCAGTTCTGCAATAGATGATTTCAAACCAAATACTTGTTCTGCTTCTGCTTTTGATGTTTCCAATTGTTCACGGCGTTTGCCATAAATAATATCTAAAGCATCTTTTACTCTTTGCCAGATAAGTTCGTTTTCTTCTTTCGGAGCAGGCCCTATGTGCTTGTATTCTTCAAACGTTGCTACGGCTTCATCTAACATTTTGCCTGTAACATTTTCAGTTTTAGACGTTTCCGCAATTTTCTCAATCTTACTACACAATTCTATTTTGTGCTGTAAATTACGCTTACGGTCTAATTCTAATAATTCAAAATATATACTGCGATTGCTATAAAATCTATCAACTAGTGCATGGAATGTCTGCCAAAGCGTATTATTATGTGGTGAGTTTACATTTCCAGCACTTTTCCATTCTTCCTGAATTTTCTTGAATTCATTAAAACCAGACTTGATATGTGCAGGATCGTTGCTGTCTTCCCCTTCAACAAGCGTTCTAAGTCTATTAATTAATACTGTTTTCTGACTGAAATTTTTGTCTTTTTCCTTCTCAATGTTGGCAAAATACTTAGAACGTTCCTCTTTGATGGCTTTGAAAAGCTTATCGAATTGTTCACTTAAAGTATCAGGCTTAAATTCGAAACCATCTTCAGAACCATCATTACTTTCTTTGAACTTTGCTAATGCTTCGTTTTTTTCAGCACTTTTTATTTGTTCAAACAATGGACGAATCTCTTTCAAAGTATCTTCAGATTTCCTAAAAATGCCAATAGACGGATTTTCTTTTACATCAGCAAGTACTTTTTCTAAAGTATTTACAAAGTCTGATTTTTGAAAATTAGAATAATCAATCAATTGGTTTTCAATTGTTTCTGGTTCTTCACTAGTTTCAAGTATCGTTGATACAAGAATAGGCTCAGGTAGCACTTCAGAGATTGTTTCAATTGGTTCAGAGGTTTCTGCAACCTCAATAATAGAGACGTCTTCCGCTTTTGGGTCTGTTGCGGATTCTGTTACTTCGATAGCTTGTGCTTCGATTTCTTCTTTAATTTCTTTTGCTTCTTCGTTAATCATGCGTTCTTTTGACAGCTCACTAAAATGTACGTTTCATTACAGTTTACTGTTACATTTGAGATAGACATTTAACAATCAGGTTTTTTACCTGCTGACAGACAGTAAATTATTGCCGGTTTAAATTTATTACTAAAAATAATGAATTAAAGATTCAATCATTAAAAGAAAATATCAAATTCTCTTTCTTAGTTTTACTTTTAACTACTTGGTTTATACTTAATAATGAATTTGGTACAAAAATAAGTAAAATACTTACAAACAATGCTCAATAATAATCTTTTCAATTAATCCTTGTGCTTTTTTAGCCTCATTACTATTCTTTGCCTAAAATTCTTTGCTCTTTTGGGTAGTAATTGTTGATTCTGTTGGGTAAAATTTTGGCCCAACCCAGTCCAAAGCCTTGAAAAGTCATCAATGACCAGCCTTTTACAGCTTGCTCTAATGCAAATTCCTCTCTTTTTAAATACTTGATAGCTTCTTGTTGTGAAAGTTCTACCTTGTTTATTTTTTCTGATAAAAATAAGCTCATTGCTAATTCATGCTCAGGAATTAAATCTTTACTTGAAAGTTTACCCATGCTAACTCCTACCTTTCTGAGGTTAAAATTAAGCTGAATTAATTGTACGATGTGTTCATGCAATGGATTAATTAAAAAAAAGTCGTCATTTTTCCCAAACCATGTATGGTCATCAATATTTTTTACCCAATTTCTGAAAATTTCTCGTTCAGTTCTACGATTATTATTTTTTATTGGTTTTCCCGAACGAATAAATACTTCTTTCTCCGAATTTCTTTTTTGAAAAGCCGTAATAAAAAAGCCTTCGCCCTTTACTTGGTCGGGATAAAACCGATACGAACCTTCGGAAATTACTTCATTGCCTAGTTTGTCCTTATTGCTTGCCACTAAATGTTGTGCTCCAAATTGCTTTTCTATCCAATCAACAATGTCTTCGTTTTCAGCTTTTGAATATGAACTAGTGGAATATATCATCACTCCCCCTTGTTTCAGACTACTCCAAGCGTCGGTAATAATGCTTTTTTGTCTTAATGCATGCTGTGCTACATTGCCAACAGACCATTCTCTGATAGTGTTAGGGTCTTTTCTAAACAAACCAGAGCCAGAACAAGGAGCATCAATTAATAGTACGTCAAAAAAACCAGAAAGTCTTGTAAAATCTCTAGGGTCATTATTCGTAACAATAGTATTCATTGTCCCCCATTTTGTTAGATTTTCAGCCAATACATTGGCACGTACTTTTAGCACATCATTGCTTACTAACAACGAATCGGGCGTTAGTAAACTAGCCAACAAAGTACTGTTCGCACCCGTACTAGCACATAAATCAAGGACTTTCAAATCTTGTGATAAATCAACGCTACTTTTCAAGATTTGGGCTAAATACATTGAACTTGCTTCTTGGAAACAGTAAGCACCCGCATGAAAAAGTGGGTCAAAAGTGGCAAGATAGTTATCAGGCAAATATTTGCCATATTCCGACCAAATGACAGACTCAGCATGATTAAACGTATCGGTTTTCTTAAAAGGATTAATGCGAACTGCAATAGGCGACGCCTCATTTTCATGCGTATCAACAAATGCATTTTCATTGAACCCTTTAATGTTTTGTAATGAACTAATTAATGATTGTGGGATTTTCATAAAGTGAAATTACACAAAAAAGCCAAACTGATTAGTTAGTCTGGCTTTTTGCTTTATTTTTTCATGAATGCACTACAGTAAAGAAAAGAGTGACTAATTCGTTTTTAATTTTCCTACAATCCAATTTCCAATGGCTCTCCCTTGTACTAAACCGTTATTTAATGCTGGTCTAAAGTGAATACCACCATACAATCGGCTAATTGATGCCTCGTCAGCAGCTTGTGTAAAAGACGTAAATTTCCGTACAGGTAAGCCATAAGGAATTTCAGTTGAATCGGCAAAAGCAACGTTATTACCTAATACAGAAGATAAAGCAACAGATGCCGCACCAGATATTACAGAGTGCCCAGAAGTATATTCAGGGAAGGGTGGTGTCTGTAAAACGGGTTGCCAATCTTTATCGATAGCAGCATTAATAATCGTTTCTGGGCGAATGCGTACTGTACGATATTTCTCTGTCCAGCAAGAAATAAATCCATCAAAAACAGCCACTGATGTCAAGAGATATGCACGTGCTGTGGTATAAATATCTGCATTTTGATTGCGACTCACCTGCGATACAATTCCCATCCAGTGACCACCCGGAGATACCTTTTTAGTAGCAAACATAGCATGCCCTGTAATATTCATTTTAAAAGGATTGCAATCCCAGAAATTACAAATGGCTCTTTGTTCGTCAGTTAAATTTTTCACAGTATTATAGCAATCCATTACTTCCTGATAATATTCACTTCCTTTTGTTAAGTCAAATTTTGAGGGAGGGACTGGGCGAAATTGTGCAGAAGAATCCATCGTAAATGAGCGAATCTTTGTCCAATGAGGCTCCACAGCATCCAAATAAGCAGGAGGAGTAGGCACCCAAGTACCTGGCTTGTTGGTAACTGTAAAACGGAAACCACGCGTTTGTTTATAATTATCCTTCTTTGAATAATTCATGATAGAAGCCGCTACGGAATCGCCAAAAGCAATAGAGTTTTCAAATACTTCTTCAGGAATACCAGTGGCTTTATAATCTGCCCAAAGTTTTTTCTCAAAATCTACATACACATCCTGTGCAAAAGTTAGGTTTTTACCAATCGTTAAAAAAGCCCTAGTGGCAGCCAAAGCATAACAATACTCTTTGTTAGGTTCTGGCTTATACACTTTCTCAAAACCATTGAATTGCCCAACCATTGATTTTAGCCCTTTGTTAGCAGGAACAAGTGCCTCATAAGCTGCTAAAGAGGCATAACTGTAAATACGGCTTGAAACAGGAGGTGGGAAAATATCATGGATAATTGATTCAGTAACTTGCAATTGCGTTTTTCTTAGAAACTCAGGGTTGTCAGCTGCTTTTTTCCAGCTTCCATCATCTTTTTTACAACTAAACAGTAGCGTAATACACGATAATATTAATACAACTTTTTTGCTCATTGGTAGGGTTTTTAAAATGATAAGGCAAAAATACAAAAGTTTATTTCCAAAAAAATGGAATAATTCTTTAAAATGGGAGATTTTAGTCATTTTTTTTAATTATTTTGATAAAAATAATAAACCTTTCTTGTCTAATTTGCCTTTTTTAATGCTTTTTAAATTGACTAGTGCCTTTATTTGTAAATTTATTTGTCTTTTTGAAACATTAAATCCTTCATGGAGTTGATTAAAAGAAACAATCATAAAATCTTGAAAATACTTATTGTTGGTGCAGGGATAGCCGGACTATCGGCTGCTAGAATTTTAGCAAAATATCACGAAGTAACTGTTTTAGATAAAGGAAGAGGTATAGGCGGAAGAATGGCTACCCGTAGAATAGGAGAGGGTGTCGCTGACCATGGAGCACAATATTTTTCAGTTCAATCAAATGATTTCCAGGTGTTTATTGATGAATTGCAAGAAAGAAAAATTGTGTCAACATGGCAATTGGCTCAGCGTTCAAATATTCGGTATTTCGGAACTGAGGGAATGAAAATGATTCCGAAGGCAATTGCTGACAATATTAATGTTATTACCAATGAAAAAGTGGTAGAGCTTTTACAAAACAAACTTATCACGGAGAGGGGAAATGAATATAGTTTTGATAAATTAATTCTTACTCAACCCATTCCACAGATACGAGAATTGTTGGAACAATCATCAATGTTGATTTCTTCTATTGACGATACCGTTTTGAATGCTATCAAGTACCAACCTTGTATTGCTGTAATAGCACTTTTAAATAAGGCAACTTCCTTTGAAAGCGGAGGTATTATGATGGATAATCATCCTATAGCTTGGATAGCCGATAATTTTCAAAAAGGTATTTCTCATAAGCCTACTGTTACTCTTCATGCTTCCCATGAATTCAGTAAACAAAATTTAGAAGGTGATTTGAATCAAATTGGGAAGAAAATGCTTGAATCTGTCCAAGTATTTATCCCCCAATCATCAATCGAAACTTTTCAGGTACATCGTTGGCGGTATAGCTTGGCGTCAAGTAGATATTCAGCTTCATTTTATCAGCTTGAAGGTAAACAGATTTTTCTGGCTGGTGATGGTTTTGGTATAGGAAATGTAGAAGGGGCTTTTTTATCAGGATTGACACTGGCAAAGGCTTTATTATAATAAACAGACTTCTCTGAAAAGTGTTTATCATGTCTTTTCAGAGAAGTAATACTATGTTAAATATTCTCAGCAACTTTTCTACCTGTCATCATCGCAGCATTTAAAGATGGATATGCCGTATAGTCACCACATCGATATAGCACATCGCTTAGTTGTAATGGGTATCCCTTTGAATTGTCTTCATTGAAAGTAGCTAAAGCTTGGGGAATATGATATGTTTTGATATGTTTCCAATTGATTGCCTCTTTCCCAAACCATGTAACTAATTCTTGTTGAATGCTAGTTGTTAGAGCTTGCTGGTCTTGTGTATCTAGTCCTTGTGTTGAAACCGAAATAAGCGATTTGCCAAGTGGTGCATAATTAGGAGCTATATCGCTTGGGACACACAAATTATGAACTTTAGCATTTCTATCAGGATTTAGTACGAGTAGTTTTTCAGTGAGAGGAGATTGCTCTGCTGCAAAATAGGTACAAGTTGTTTTATTGAATTTAATTTCTTGCTTTTTTCCTAAAAGTTGTTCAGCAGCAAACCCATCAGTAGCCAGCACAATTTTTTCGCCATAAAGCTTTTCTCCATTCGCCAAGTACACATTATTACCTTCTATTTTTACTACTTTGGTATTTAAGCGAATTGAATGTGCGGGTAATGTACTGGCTATTTGTAAGGGTATTTCGTGCATGCCATTTGCAGGAATAGCAGCTTCGCCTTGATTGAATTTATCAAAAATAAACTTAAAGAAATTAGCAGAAGTTGTTAAATCATCTTCCAGAAATACTCCACCAAAAAATGGTTTGAAAAACTGTAGTATCATTTTCTCTGACACATTATAGTTTTGAAGAAATTTCAATGTCGATTGGTATTTATTTTCAAAAACATCATCTTGGATGTTTTGTATGTCCATAATTAATCTCAAAATTCTGAGTTTATCGGCTAAAGTACCAATGCTCGAAAACAAAGTAGAGAACAGCGCTGAAGGATCTTTCAATGGGTTTAGCATTGATATGAATTTATTTTGCTCGTTATCTCTAATCAAAGCACCAGATTTAAATGTTTTTAAATTTAAGTTTTCATAATTGAGCAGCTTTAATGCTTCAGGATACGCCGTGAGTAGAATTTGAAAGCCTCTGTCCAATAAAAAGCCATCTTGCTTATCAGTTCTTACACGCCCCCCAACTGCTTCGCTTGCTTCTAAAATTAATGATTCTATCCCTCTGTTTTGTAAATATCTGGCACATGTTAAGCCAGCAATGCCACCTCCGATAATGATAACCATTGTTATATTGATTTTAATTTTTTTAAAATAGTTTCTTAATTATATGTAGCTTTTAGTCTAGTTGTATTATAGATTTTGAGAGCTTTTGTTAGATTTGTCTTAATAATAGATTTAACAAACTTAAAGTCAAAGAGTTTTGACTTTCATGAAAATTGCTCAAAATCATTATGACAAAATGAAGGAAAATATAATTATTCTAATATTGTAAAATGGGTAGTTTTTCTGGAAATATGAGAAAAGATGAATTATTAAATTTACATTCATCTAAACAATTGAAATAATTATATTTTAAGTGTTTTGGTATAAATTGTTGTAAATCAGGTATTTGAATAATTTTTTACATAAAAATGAATTTATCTTAATCTAATTTGTTTAAACTAATAACATATAATTAATATACTTTTCAGAGATTTTTTATTATTTTGCATCACATTTAAAATCTATGTAAAATTGAATTAAACCGATAACCTATTTAAAAGAAGTATTAAATTTTTAAGGAAAATTGTATTTTATTTAGATTGGTTGAAAAGTTGGAGTACCCACAAGCAACTATTTTTTTGATTAGACTGTAAAAGTTAAAATCATCATCAATTTTTAAAATTATACTGATATGAACTATCAAATTCACGAAGGAAATGGCTACAAGTACATCGACGAAGGAGAAGGAGAGATTCTTTTTTTACTTCATGGGCTTTTCGGTGCGTTAAGCAACTGGGAAGGAGTAATTGAAGGCTTCAAAAATAAATACCGCGTTATTATTCCAATGATGCCAATTTATGAAATGCCCATAACCAAAGCTGGATGTGAAGGATTGACAGAATTCATTGAAGGGTTTGTGAATTGGAAAGGTTTTGATGAATTAACACTTCTGGGCAATTCTTTGGGCGGGCACGTTTCTTTGATATATACCCTAAGAAACCCTTCAAAAGTAAAAAGATTAGTACTTACTGGTAGCTCGGGGCTTTTTGAAGACGGCATGGGCGGGTCGTACCCAAAACGTGGAAACTATCAATACATTAAAGAAAGGGTAGAATATACTTTTTATCGTCCAGAAACAGCCACAAAAGAGCTGATTGACGAAGTGTTTGAAATAACAAACAGTGCATCTAAAGTAATTAGAATTATCTCTATTGCAAAGTCGGCACAGCGGAACAATATGGCCAAAGATGTTGTTAAAATTAAAGTACCAACACTATTGGTTTGGGGATTGAACGACACCATAACGCCGCCACAAGTAGGTCATGAATTCAATCGTTTAATTGAAAATTCTGAGTTACATTTTATAGATAAGTGTAGTCATGCACCTATGATGGAGTGTCCAGAAAGATTTAATGAAATTTTGGATGGATGGCTCGAAAAGACTCCTATTCGTGTAGTTGAGTTGGTATAATCAACTTAAAATTTGGAATTTATCAATAATTAACTATATTAGCTTAATTATATTAAATTTCATCAACACAATATGCTCGCAAACAATTTTATTAATCCAATGTTGCCAGTACTAAAATCTTCAGATACAGTAGGAGATGCGTTAAACTGGATGGAAGAATATAGAATAGGACAATTGCCATTGATTCATGAACAAGAATACCAAGGTTTAATTAGCCAAGATGTTCTGATAGATGCCGATGAAGACTTACCTCTTTTGGCCCTACAACCAGAATTTGAAGAAGTATTTGTAAATGTTCACCAACATACTTTTGAAATTCTAAAAATTGTTCAGCAATACAATTTACAAGCGATTGTAGTATTGGATGAAGAACAAAATTTTGCAGGAACAATCAGTGTACAAGAATTACTTACTCAGTTTTCAAAAAGCTTAGGTTCGCAGGAAATTGGGGCAGTGTTAGAAATAGCTGTTGAAAATAGAAGCTATTCGCTTTCTGAAATTAGTAGATTGATTGAATCTAACAATGTAAAAATAATTAGTTCATATTACACAAGTGGTGGTGGACTAGAAGATTCAAAAGATATTTTAACGTTAAAATTAAATCAGCAAGATATTTCAAGAGTAATAGCCACCCTCGAACGTTTTGAGTACGATATCGTCGGAGCTTATAATTTTGAAGAGATTACTTCGCCAGATAAAGAGCGATACAATATGCTGATGAAATATTTAGATATATAAAAAAAGCTCTTGAGAAAACCTCAAGAGCTTTTTTTGTAAAAACATACCTTAGTATTTTTTAGAAGTAAGAAAAAATAGCACTTAAACGTTTTTCTACGTGAAAATCACAAACAAATACTAATATTCAAACCTAAAAGTTTGGCAATTCCCCATCTTCTTTCTTCTTTTGTTTTTTAGATAGATAAATAAGCAGTTTTTATCAAATTGTTTAATAAAGCTTTCAACCCACACAGACAATACAAGATGAAAATAGCCATTCATGGGCGAAACTTTAAGGATGAAATCAAACCTTTTGTGCAACAAATGTTTGATTTTCTGGCTCAAAAAGGAGTTGAAATTCAAATCTCTGATGTCTATCAACAGTTTTTAGCTGAGATAGGAGTAAACCACCATGCGACCCAATTTTATACTTCTCAAGACGACCTCTTTGATGCCAATTTGGTTTTAAGTTTGGGTGGAGATGGCACATTACTAGATGCTGTGACACATGTTAGCAAAAGAGAAACACCAATTCTTGGAATTAATACAGGGAGATTGGGTTTTTTGGCAACGGTTTCTCCTGATAAAATTACCGAAAGCTTGAATGAAATCTTTGCTAGCCATTATACCTTAGACCCTCGCACGTTAGTAAGCGTTGAAACACGCCTTAATAATGAACCCATTGATATTTTTAATGGCATCAATTTTGGACTGAATGAATTGGGTATCATGAAAACCGATACTTCTTCCATGATTATGTTGAAGGCATATTTAAATGGAGAGTTTTTAAATACTTACTGGGCTGATGGTTTAATCATTGCTACTGCTACAGGGTCAACGGGCTACAACCTTAGTGTAGGGGGGCCGTTGGTCATGCCAAGTTCTGATATTTTTGTGATTTCGCCAATGAGTCCTCATAATTTGAATGTACGTCCTTTAGTCGTTTCTACAGATGTAATCTTGGATTTTGAAGTAGAGAGCCGCAGCAATAGCTGTTTGATTTCTTTAGATGCACGCTCTAAAGTAATAGACAGTAATGTGAAAATTAGGATGAAAAGAGAGGCTTTTAAAGCAAATATCATTAAATTGAGTGATAGTAATTTTTTGAATACCCTTAGGAGTAAACTTAATTGGGGTTTTGATGCTAGAAATTAATACTTTGCTCAAAAGTTAAATTATACTGTTTGTTTCCATGATAATATATTATTTTCGTAGCAAAATTTAAGGGTAAATCATAACAAACGCACCTATTTTACGTTAAGAAAAAGTGTAAACACAGCTTTGAGAGATATTTTACTAAAAAGATAAATTAACCACATTGACTCCATCCATTACCAGACAAATATGAAAAAATATTCTTCAATACTTCTGATATTGATAATTTGTGCATTGAATACACAAGATTTAAAGGCACAATTTAGGTTTTCAAATCTTTTCGGAGGCAAAGATAAGCCACGTAAAAACAGATTATTTGAGCCCAACTCTAATGTCAGCTTAGGAATAGGTACATCTAGTTATTATGGCGATATTTCTCCATACAACAGATTTTTGCCATCTACCATAAATGGAATGCGTTGGAATGTCAATTTCAATTTTACACGTCAACTTTCACCAACATTTGGCTTACGTTTTGGACTTACTTATGCAAGAATCTCTGGAGACGATAATTATCTTGAAGGCGTAAAAGGCTATGAAGCTAACTTTATTAGAAATCTACATTTTAGAAATGACATTAAAGAACTTTCTATTACTGGCCAATACGATTTTGTACGTACTAGTCGTAGTTATTTACGCAGAGCAAGCATTATTCCTTATATTTTTGGAGGAGTAGGCGTTTTTGCTCATGACCCAGTGGCTAAACCTCAAGCTTCTTTATATGGCAATGATTGGGTGCGTTTGCAACCACTTCATACCGAAGGACAAGGTTTACCGGGCTATCCTAATGCTCCTTATTCGTTAATTAGTGTTTCCTTCCCTGTAGGTGTTGGGGTTAAATATAGACTAAATCGCAATTGGGATTTAGGTATCGAACTCAGCTACCGTTATACATTAAGCGATTATTTGGATGATGTTAGTGGCAATTTTGCTAACTCTGCCGATTTACAAGCTCAAAGTCCTATAGCAGCATCAATGGGTAATAGATCGTTAGAAAAAATTGCAGCTCGTACTGGAAAAGACCGTACTCAGGGCGTTATTAACTATTTAACAGCAAAAGGTTTTTATGACCCAGCATCACCATACGACCCTTTTACTTTGACGTCGATTCCTGGTTTTTCAGACAAAACAGACTTGCGAGGAAACCCGAAGTATAATGATTCTTATTTATTAACTACGGTAAAATTGATTTATCATATTCCAAATAAAATTAAATGCCCAGTTGTCCGTTAATCAATCTGGAATAACATTCATGAACAGTCAGGTGTATATTTCACCTGACTTTTTTTATTAATTATGACATTATCTAAAAAGTTTTTCCTTTTGGTATTTTGCCTAACAAGCTTGAATACTTTTGCACAAAAAATTGAAATAGGAGGAGGTTTAGGAGCAATGAACTATAAAGGAGATATATCTCCTAACTTTTCCCCAGCTTTTGCTCGTTTGGGGGGTAATCTTCTGTTTAGATACAACCCCAATAAAATAGTATCATTCAGAAGCAATTTGGTGTTGGGCTCAATTTATGGAGATGATAGCAAAGTAGATGATTCATTCAATCAACTGAGAGGGAAGACTTTCAAGACCTCCATCAGTGAATTGAATGTAGTAACGGAATACAACTTTTTTGACTACAAATACAACCGTTATCACAAAGACTGGACTCCTTATGTGTTCGGGGGGGTAGGACTCATGAGTTTCTCTCCAAGAGATGAAAAAACGAGTGATTATAAAACACTTCAAGTAGTAATTCCTTTTGGGATAGGTATTAAATACAATGTGACAGGGCCGTGGGATATTAACGTAGAATTTGGTACTAGAAAAACATTTACCGATTATTTAGATAATTTGGGGGGTGATAACCCTGCACTCCCGAAAAATCAACAAAACGATTATAGTCGTGCAGATATGTATTACTATACCTCTCTGTCTTTAACCTACAAATTTATCAAAGTGTATTGTCCTAAATAAGAAAAAATTTCAAGGTTTATTGATTGAACATAAAGGAATAATAGGCCTAAAAACCTGCTATTGTTTTATGTTCAATTGTTTTTTATGCAGTTTTAAATCCATTCTTACTCGCAATAAGCCTTTCTTGATTTTGAATAGGATAGGGAATTCGTTAAATTTGTCATATTATTCCCAAAAAGTACTCCTAGTCCATTTTTTGACTTACAAACAAAGTTTTAAAAGCTACAAGAAGAACTAAGCACTCTAGGAATTAAAGGCTCAGAACTTGCTTCTTGCGTGTTTGAAGGCCTACTATTATAAGTTTTATGTGTTAAAAAGTGTTAAATCGGTGAAAGAACAATTAGACCCTAACAATCTACCAAAACATATTGCCGTTATCATGGACGGAAACGGACGATGGGCAAAACAGCAAGGCTTCGTTGATAGAATTTTCGGACATAGAAATGCTTTAAAAGCAGTGAAAGAAGCCATTGAGGGTTGTGCTGAAATAGGTGTCAAATATTTAACACTTTATGCTTTTTCAACTGAAAACTGGAACCGTCCGAAAGCAGAAGTAGATGCTTTGATGATGCTTTTGATTAGTGCGCTAAAAGACGAACTGGAAGACATGAAAAAAAACAATGTACGATTAGATACCATAGGTGCTATTGATACATTGCCTGAAAGTTCGCAGAGAGTACTTAGAAGTGCTATTGAAGAAACAAAAGATAATACAGGCGTAGTAGTTATTTTAGCCTTGAGCTATAGCGGTAAATGGGATATTATCACCACTGCAAAAAAAATAGCACAGCAGGTGAAAAATGGAGAAATAGCCATTGATGATATTAACGAACAGCTTTTTGAACAATCTTTGGATACGAAAGGAATACCCAATCCTGATTTAATGATTCGTACAGGAGGCGACCATCGCATTAGTAATTTTATGCTGTGGCAATTAGCTTATTCTGAATTGTATATTTTTGAAGAATTGTTCTGGCCTGATTTCAGACGCGAACACCTTTTTGAGGCAATCCTTAATTATCAAGAACGTGAACGGAGATTTGGCAAAACTTCAGAGCAAATTAAAAACCCAATTAATGCTTAAAATACAAATGTATTCTTTCTCATCAGAATTGAGAACTATTCGCACAATGAAAAAATATACTTTACTGCTTTCATGCTTATTAATTTCTTTCCTTTCACAAGCACAATTGCGTGGTGCAATGGGAGCACGTTCGCCAATTGCTGAAAAAGCGGTTGAATTGAATTATGCAGAACCAAGAGAATATGAAATTGCTGAAATTACCACGACTGGCTCTAAATTCTATGATGGCAACTCAATGATTTCGCTTTCGGGACTTAGAGTAGGAGATAAAATTAGGGTTCCGGGTGATGCCGCTACTTCTGCCATTAAGAAATTAATGAGTCAGGGGATTTTAGAAGAAGTACAAGTAGAAGCTACTAAAATTGAAGGTGATAAAATTTGGTTGAATATTGTTATCAAAGAAAGACCTAGGTTGTATAAACTAGAATACACAGGAATTAAAAAAGGAGAACAAGAAACACTAAGTGATAAAATTAAAACCTACAAAGGTAAAATCGTTACTGAAACGGTTAAGAAAAACGTAGAGTTAGCAATTAAGAAATTTTATCAAGATAAAGGCTATTTGAACGTAAGTATCAAAATTGCTGAAAGAACAGATTCTCTTCGTGGTAATAATGCTACGATGAAAGTGGCTATCAAAAAAGGCGATAAAGTTAAAATTTCAAAAATCGAATTTGTTGGTAGAACTGAAATAAAAGAAAGTATTCTGCGTCGTAAATTGAAAGGTACTAAGCAAAAGGCGTTCTATAAAATATTTACTTCTTCAAAATATGTCCCTAAAAAGTTTGAAGAGGATAAGATAAAGCTGATTGAGTTCTATAACAAAAAAGGGTACAGAGATGCTCAACTTATCTCTGACTCAGTATTCAAAGACTCAGAGAAAACGGTTAAAATTATCCTTAAATTAGATGAAGGTAAGCAGTATCATTATAGAAACATCTATTGGGAAGGAAACTACATTTATCCAGATTCAATTTTAACAGAATTGTTAGGCGTTAAAAAAGGAGATGTTTATAACGTAGAAGATTTAGAAAAACGTTTGAATGGAAAACCTGGCGAAGACGTAAGTTCAGCCTATATGGATAATGGTTATTTATTCTATCAATGTGAACCTGTTGAAACTGCAGTTGCTGGAGATTCGATGGACATGACTTTTAGAATTACTGAGGGTAAGCAAGCAACCATCAATAAAGTTATTGTAAATGGTAATACTAAAACTTCTGACCACGTGGTAATGCGTGAGATTAGAACCTTACCAGGACAAAAATTTAGTAAATCTGCCATCATTCGTACCGTTCGTGAATTATCAACGATTGGTTATTTTAACCCTGAAAAAATCACCCCGAACCCAATTCCAAAAGCTGACGGAACGGTTGATATAGAATACAATGTAGAAGAAAAACCTTCTGACCAGATAGAGCTTTCTGGTGGTTGGGGTGGTTATATTGGTTTTGTGGGTACTTTAGGGGTAACCTTCAATAACTTCTCTGCTAGAAATATTGGGAACCTAAGTGCTTGGAAACCATTGCCTTCAGGTGACGGACAAAAACTTTCTGTTCGTTTTCAAGCGAATGGTACATCTTTCCAAAACTATTCCTTATCATTTACTGAGCCTTGGCTAGGAGGGAAGAAACCAAATTCATTCTCAATCTCATTGAGTAGAAGTATTTCATATCCATATAAAATTCAGCAGTATAATCAGTTGAGTGGCTATGGTTCGGGTTATGGAAGTAGTTTATATGGTTATGGAAGTGGCTATGGTTATGGCTACGGTACAGGATTAAATACATCAACTTCTGATAGTGCTACTGCGGCTCAGAATGATGCACACTTTAATAGTACAACCTTAGCATTCAGTTTAGGAAAGCGTTTAAAAGTTCCTGATGATTATTTCTCATTGAGTAATTCATTATCGCTTCAACTGATTGATGTGAAGAACTTACCTTATTATGGCTATCCAGAAGGAAATTCAGTAGCAGTTTCATTTGTTACTAACTTCTCTAGAAATAGTATTGATAACCCTACTTTCCCACGTTCAGGGTCTAGTTTCTCATTAACAGCTTCATTAACACCTCCATACTCTTTGTTTGGTGGCGATAATAAAAACTTAATTGAATATCATAAATGGATGTTTGATGCCTCATGGTTTACGCCAATTACTAGCAAGCTGGTCTTCCACATGCGTACACACATGGGTTTCTTAGGGTCGTATAATTCTAGTAAAGACATTACTCGTTTTGAACGATTTGACCTTGGAGGATCTGGTATGCAAACGGGTTATAATGTTATTAGCCGTGATATCATTGCTTTGCGTGGATATAAGGATAGAGTATTTGGGTCGCAAGGTAGCTTGCCGAGTGGTGGGGTTGCTTATAACAAATTTGTAATGGAGGTTCGTTATCCAGTTTCATTGAACCCATCAGCAACAATCTTCTTATTAGGTTTTGCTGAAGGTGGAAACAACTTTGCTAACTATTCAGAATACAATCCATTTAAATTGTATAAGTCGGCTGGATTTGGTGCTAGAATCTTCATGCCTGCATTCGGGATGATTGGTATTGACTATGGTTTTGCTTTTGATAAAGTGCCAGGACAAACTTCAAGCAATAGCTTTGGTCAGCAGGCATTTACTTTCTCAATAGGTCAGCAAATTCGTTAATAATAAATATTAAGCTTAGCACTAGCCGATTGATAAATTGGCTAGTGCTAAGCATTGTTAATGTTTTGTTAAACAATATAGAATAGCAATAAGATAGTATTCAAGGCGTTAATCAAATACATTCACTAAATTAGCCACCTTAGCCATGAAAAAGCGGATATTTTTACTAATTTTGCCATTCTTATGTTTGTGTTCAACAATTGAAGCACAAAAGTTTGGCTATATTGATACCGAATATGTTACTTCTAAATTACCAGAGTACCAAAGTGCTCAGGCTGAAATAGAAAAACTAACGACTAAGTGGATTAAGGAAGTATCAACAAAAAATGATGAATTAGCTAAGTTAGAGAAAGCCTACAGAGCTGAAGAAGTATTGTTAACGGAGGAAATGAAAGTGCAGCGGTTAAAAGTAATTGCTGATAAAGAGAAAGAAGCTAAAGAATTACAAAATAGAATCTTTGGCTTTGATGGAGAGCTCATCAAAAAGAAGCAAGATATCATGAAGCCAGTTTTAGATGAAGTAGCTAAAGCGGTAGAAAAGGTAGCTCGATTAAAAAAGCTTGATTTTTTGTTTGATAAATCGTCAGATGGATTAGCGATGTTGTACACCAATCCCATTCATGATTATACAGATTATGTGATGGAAGAGTTGGGTATTTCGACAGAGCAACTGAAAGAGAAACAAGAACAAGAGGCCAAGCAACAAGGAGAAGAGAACAAAGAAAGTGACAATACAACAAAAAGTAAATCAACTAGAAAAGGAGTAACTAGCAACTTCAAAAAAGAGTAATAACCAAATCAGAATCACAGAACAATGAAAAACAAATTTTTAATTGCTTTATTTGCAATTCTTGCTTTAGCTACAGCTAATGTAAATGCACAACAAAAAATCGGATATATTAGCCTAGATTACATTTTAGCTCAAATGCCAGAAGCAAAACAAGTAGAAACAGAATTGACTACTACTAAAACGCAATATGACAATATGTATCAGCAAAAAGTGAAGGATTTCCAAACTAAATTGGCTGATTATGAGAAAAATGCTGCTACTATGGCAGATGTAATTAAAGCTGATAGAGAGAAAGAATTACAAGGAATGCAGTCTAGCATTGAAGAATTCCGTCAAAACTCTTCTACTTCTTTACAAAAGAAACAAGCACAATTGTTACAACCTTTGTTAAAGAAAATTGAAGATAACATGCATGGTGTAGCAAAAGAAAATGGTTTTGCTTTTGTATTCAACTATGATGCAGGTCAAGGAACTACTCCAATCGTTTTACATGCTCCAGATGATGCAAACATCTCTGACTTAGTGTTAAAAAGAATGGGTGTTACGCCAAAACCACTTACGCCAGCGCCAGCTACTCCAGCAGCAACAGCTCCTAAAAAATAATCAAAGTATTATTTCTTTATAAAAAAAGCCTCAAGATTTTAAAATCCTGAGGCTTTTTTATGGTCTATATTTTATGGTATTATAAGAGCTTACTGATGATATTTTCAACTGTTACGCCTTCTGCTTCCGCTTTGAAATTCCTCACTATTCTATGGCGAAGCACAGCCATCGCTACGGCTTTTACATCTTCAATATCTGGAGAATAATTACCATTTAATAGGGCATTACATTTGGCTGCTAAAATCAAGTTTTGCGAGGCTCTCGGTCCTGCTCCCCATTCTAAATACTTATTAGCGATAGCATCTGCCATGGTTGTATTAGGCCTAGTTTTATGCACTAGTTTAACGGCATACTCAACTACATTATCGGCAATAGGAACACGTCTAACTAATTGCTGATAAGCTAAAATCTCTTGCCCTGAAACTTGCTGAGTGACGTTATACTTCTTATCTGAAGTAGTATTTTTAACAATATCCAATTCTGCTTCATATGATGGATAATCAAGCGTTACCATAAACATAAAGCGGTCTAATTGAGCTTCTGGTAATGGATAAGTACCTTCTTGTTCAATTGGGTTTTGTGTGGCTAATACAAAGAAAGGCTTCTCTAAAGGATATTTCTTCCCTGCAACTGTCACAGCGTACTCCTGCATGGCTTCTAAGAGCGCTGATTGAGTTTTAGGAGGAGTTCTGTTTACTTCATCCGCTAATACGATATTTGCGAATATTGGCCCTTTTACGAATCTAAAATTTCTCTCATTATCTAATGTTTCAGAACCAACAATATCAGAAGGCATTAAATCAGGAGTAAATTGTATTCTATTAAAATCTAAATCTAAAGCACCCGCAATGGTTTGAATAAGCAATGTTTTAGCCAAACCCGGCACACCTACCAATAAGCAATGTCCCTGACAAAAAATAGCTGTAAGAAGCATTTTAACAGTTTCATCTTGACCAATTACAACTTTTCCGATTTCTGAAGTAAGTTTTTGATAGGATTCTTTTAAAGCATCTACTGCTTCAACATCTGATTTGAATTGAACCATATTTTCTATTGTGTTTGTCGATTTTGTGCTTTATAACACAAAATATTTCTTACTATTTATGAGCGATGTACTTAAAATTAAAAATGTCAGGCTAATTGTAATTTAACCTGACACAATTTAAATTAAAACAAGATTTTTACCAAAGAATAATGAATCTTAAAATCACTGATCATTCGTTTTCATGACATTACATTCCTTGTATTCATCAACGATATAGATAAATACATCGTTTTTGGCAGTGGCAAACCATTTTTCAATGGCTGTATTTCGTTTCCTATTTAAGGCATAAGTAGACATTCGTTGGAAATCGTCTTCTAAGTTTGCATAGTGAGGAGGATGTTTAGCCTTGTAATATAATATTCTCATCGCCGAACGTCCATCTTCTGTTCTATATGGCATTGGGGCAGTAATTGTTCCTACCGTCATTGAATCAATAGTAAAATATAAACCTGATTCCATGGTGCCATCTAAAGCCATTTTGATAGAGCGTGTCTGTGGGTCGGTAATCATTCCTCCTGCATCTTGTGTAGCTTTATCCTCAGAGAAATCTTTGGCAGCACGTTCAAATTTGATACTATCTCTTTGAATCAATACTCGGATACTATCTAAGAAACGTGTAGGTTCTTGTACATCCAATCTCTGATAGTCTGGTCTTAATAAAATGTGTAGGGCATGATATTCTTGTCCACGAACTTCCAACATTTTAATTAAGTGATAACCAAATTCAGATTCCACTACGCCAGATAACTCATTAGGTTTTAACTTCAAAGCAGCCGCTTCAAAAGGTGCAACCATTTGTCCACGTTTTGCAAAACCTAAATCTCCGCCTCTTTTACCTGAACCTAAATCTTCCGAATATAATTTAGCTAATTCTTCAAACGACTCGCCATTTTCTACTCGTCTCTTGTAGTCGTTTAGTCTTTTGTATAATTCGTCCTTCTGTGCCTTCGTAGTTTTGGCTAGCCTAACGATATGACCAATCTCTACTTCTGAAGGCATATATGGAATAGAATCTTTAGGAATACTCTCAAAAAAGCGTCTTACTTCTTTAGGAGTAATCTTAACATCACTCGTAATTTTTTCTTGCATTTTACGAGTTGTCAATTGCTCTTTTATCGCCGAACGAAGTTCGTCTTTTAAAGAAGAGATGCTTTTCCCATAAGCTTCAACAATATTTTTCTGAGAGCCAAACTGTTGTTCCATTTGTTCCATTCTGGAAGAAAGTTCAGTTTCTACTCTTTTATCATCGACAGTAATAGAGTCAATTTCAGACTTTGCCAACATCATTTTACCAACTACCAAGCTTTCAAAAATCTGACAACTAGAAGGAGCACCAGCTTGTCCACTTTGTTTGTATTGTTGTACTTGTGACTCTAACTCTGATTTTAAAATATAATGGTTGTCTACTTTAGCAATAATTTTATCAATTACTACTGGCGTTTGTGCCTGTAATGATTGACTAAAAAATAGACAGATTGCGAAAAGGAAAATAAATAATTTCGAAAATTTCATCTAAAAAATGAATTAATATGAAACGTACAGGGTTTTATGGTTTTTTAAAATGTACGTAGATTGACAAAGATAACGTTTTTTAATCTCTAATTTGATATGCCAGTACCGTTAAAAAGTGTTAAGAATTTACCAAAATGATAAATGGGGAGATTAATATGAAAAAAAGTCAAAAGAGAAATACGTTTACTTCATCTTTTGACTTTCTGTGTTAGTTTACTACTTTCTGTATTTCATTTTCATTAACAGTTACTGGATACTTTGATTTTAGTTGATTTATCCAGTTTTCTAATAACTGTTTTTGGTAATCTCTGGTTATCTGACCACGAGCTTCTTTAAAAGTTTTTGTTCTAGGTTCTTCTACTTTCAAAATATTGATTGAAACGAATCTGCCTTTTAGGTTTAGATTTTTTTCACCCACCGTCCATTCAACATCTTTTAAATATTCGTTTTCATCTTTCTTGAAAAATCCTTCTTCGGCAGTAAGACTATTTGGTTTCAAAGCATTGAAACGCTTAACAACGTCTTCCATCGAGTCTGATAAAAATCTAATACCTACTCTGCTGTTTTTGCTTCTATCAGTTTTCGAGATAGGCTTATACTTTCCATCATCTTTTTCGATGATTCTCATCGGAGTAATGCCACTGTTTATTAAATAGTTTACAGATTTTTTTGCTCTTTCTGCCGAAATATTTTCAGCTTCTTCGGGGTCAGAATTACCTGTTACTTCCACTATATAATCTCTATTTTTTAATAGAATAATATTTAAATCATAAAGCATCTTCTGAGCATCGCTAGAAAGCACAGACTTATCTTTTTCAAAATAAATATCAGGGAATCTGCGATTCATCGGATAAGGAGCTTTCGCCAACAACGTTTTTGCTTGTTCTAAAGTCTCTTTACGGTCGCTAGTGATTACTTTGGCTAACACTCGGTGTGTGTATTGATATTGGTCGATGTGCTGATTGTAGAATTTTACTAGTGCCAATGAATCCAATGATTTTTCATAGACGTTATCATTCAGCATCTGTTTTTGCAGGATACCTTCTCTGTAATCCTGAATATCAGCACGGAACTCTGGGAATTTTATCTCAAGATTTGATTCTTCGTATCTAAGATTTTGATTCTCCACAAAAAGGTCGTACCAATCTTGTGGTGTTTTTTCATCAAGGGCTTTTAGTTTGGCTAATTGGCGTTGATGTTTCGTCACAAAACTATAAAAATCTTTTACCGATGAACTTGTCTGATTGATAGTGAAGAGTGCTTTAGCCAGATAGTCTTCCGTGCCGATTCTATCTTTATAGAAGTTTTCGATGGCTTCTTGCTTTACCGATAATATCTCTTGAAAGTTATTATCTTTTTGCAAACGCTTTACTAAATTATTCTTGATAATGATATTACGTGAAGCATCAGCTGTTATTTTCTGACGAATGAAAGGAGCCATCTCATCATATTTTGGCAAACTTTTCTTTTCAACTAACCTGAAAATATGCCAACCTAAGGAAGTTTGAATGGGTTGTGTATAATCGTTTTTTTCCTTTAAGGCAAAAACTGTTTCAACAATTTTTTGGTCAATCAGTGTACCTGCATCCCAAAATCTGTTCATTACCCCACCATTATCTTTGGTACGAGTATCTTCAGAGAAAACTCTACACACGCCTTCAAAAGGTTCATTTCTTTTTAGGTATTCGTAGGCCTCATCTATTTTTTTCTTAGCCTTTGTTGCTTCTTCTGATGAAGCAGAGGGCGAAAGACTTACAAGAATGTGGGCTAGTTTTACTTTTCCTCTAAACGAGTGTCTATCTAATACCTTTATCAAATGAAATCCTTTGTTGGTTCTAAAAGGATTAGACATTTCGCCTTTAGGAGTATTATAAGCGGCGGTTTCAAACGTATAATTATTTTCTAATACAGAGAGGAAGCCTAAATCTCCGCCTTTGGCTACAGAGTAAGTATCTTTTGAATAAGTTTTTGCTAATTGGTCGAACGACTCTCCTTTGGTTATCCTAGCTCTTAAACTTTTCAATTCATTGTAGGCAGCCATTGTATCGGCAGGACTAGCGTTTTTGGCCAAGGGAATAAAAATCTGAGCTACCCTTATTTCCTCACGCATTCTTTCATACGATTCTTGGATAAGCTTTTCTAAAATCAATTTATCTACTAAATACGGGCTAGCCAATTCTTTGCGGTAGGTCTCTATTTCTTCACGAAATGCACGCGTAGTATCTTTCCCCATACGCTCGGCAGCGTATACGATTAGCTTATAATTAATGTAATTATTAATAAACTCTTTCTGATTATCTTTTCGGACACTATCGCTTTGAGTAAGCTTTTGGTAAGTTTGGGAGAATTCTTTTGAATTGATAGTTCTATTCCCGATTTTAAGGGCATAATTTTCATTTTGAGCTTCGGCAGTGGTAACCGTTATCAATATTAATGCAATTAGCCTGTATATTCTGGTTAGTGATTTATTCATTATTTTCAATCTTAATTGTTTGAAGCAATTACTTCCAAACCTTTGATACCCCTAGATTTTATTCGCTTCAACACACAAAACGTATAAGTACATGGTACCTTATGTAACTATTAAATGCTTATGTTTATTGTAAGAGAATGACAAAAATATAAATAAAAACCCAGCAAAGTATTATGTCTATTTTATTAAAAAATATACATAATTTTATAAAATGCTGTTTTTTAGGTGCTTATGGTAAATGGGTGTATTAAATCAGCGTATTTTTAACTCATAAGTGAGTTTATACCGAAAAGTGTTCTTGAAATGTTCTCCTTCAAAGACTAAGTTGACGGGATAGGTATTTTGGGTAGTAGAAAGAGAATCTAGTTTTAATTCAAAGGTACTTTGTCCTAATAAATCGTCTTGGTCAAAACGCTCTGCAACCTTCAATCCTAAGCCTGCGGCTTGTAAGCTAGCGAAGACGACGGCAAGTGGGGTTTCATATTCAGCAATGTTGATGATAGTAGCTGGTATTTTTGCTAATCCTCCAAAATTATTGATTTTATTGATGGTTGCCATTGCTTTTTCATAATCGTCAATCTCCATCAAGATAACAGAAGATAACAATTTGCCATTTTCTGGAACTATTAATTCTATCGTTTTAAATTTATCAGCCTTTACAACTTGACCTTTCTTTAGGCTTTCAACGCCCCAAGAATTATTGATAACTTTTAAGATTTTCTTGTTTTCATCTACCAACGTAAGGGCATAAGTTAAAGAAACCTCATCAGCAAAGCTTAGGTCTTCTTCCAAATCAATCGCTTCAAGTGATTTAATCGTCAGTTCTACAATTTTATCTTTCTTCACTACGGGTGCCTGAGTAGTGGTAGCGCTAACAACTTTATTGCTCTTACAAGCCGTAAAGCATAGACAAACAGCTATTAATAGGATAAATTTACTGTTAGCGGCAGTTTTGTTCTTGAGGAAGGATATTGTTATCATTTGGTAAATCATGGTTTAATAATTCAAAATAGGGCATTTCTATGCTTCTTTGCAAATTTTCTTAGCTACAATCCTTAAAGACTCCACTTTTGGATGAATCAGAGGGTGATAAATGATGTTAATACAATGTGCATTTTAATATTATCTTGATGAAAATGCCTCATAATCAACAAAGTTAGTGGTGTAATTTAAATAAAACTCAATTTATAAAATATTGGTATTTACCAACATTTATTATTGTTAGATAACTCAAATTTGCAATATGATTTTAACCTCCTAAAAGATCAACGATATGAAAGGCATAACTAACAAGCAACTGATAGAACAATTAGAAAATAGGATAGAGCTTCATTTAAAAGAAAGCATTGAACTTTTTCAAAACCTTCATGAGAGTGTTTTACTCCACCCTGCGAGTAATGGGGGCTGGAGTATTGCTCAATGCCTTGAACACTTGAATAGTTATGGACACTATTATTTACCCGCTATTAAAAAAGAGTTGAGTACCCAACAATCTAATCATCCAAATTTAGTCTTCAAGAGTTCTATGTTGGGGGCATACTTTACACAATTGATGGAGCCAAAAGAAAAGATGATGAAGATGAAAGCTACCAAAAGCCATAGCCCATCAACTGACTTAGATGCCTATGCCGTAGTAGCCGAGTTTATTGCACAACAAGAGGAACTTTTGAGCTTATTAAAACAAAGTATTGAAGTAGATATGAATGCTATCCGTATACCAATTTCAATTGCAAAATTTATACGATTGAGATTAGGAGATGTATTCCAATTTTTAATTGCCCATAATCACCGCCATATTTTACAAGCCAAACGTAATTTATACATTAGTTATAACCAGCCTGTAGAAGACTAAAATTTACTGTATCCTCTAAATCCTATTTAATATATGAGTGTGTAAATACGCTAAAAAAGAATAAGCTCGTTATACGATGATATAACGAGCTTATCTTTGGTAAGTCTATCTTTAACTTTTATTCTCAGGCGTTTTCTGTAATAAACTGCATTTTATGTAAGCTTGCATACCAGCCATCTTTTTCTAAAAGAGCTTCATGAGTGCCTTCTTCTTTTATTTCACCCTTATCTAAAACTAATATTTTATGGGCATTCTGAATCGTTGAAAGTCTGTGAGCAATCACAATGGCCGTTCTGCCTTTCATCAATTTAGCAATGGCATTCTGAATCATCTCTTCGGTTTCAGTATCGACTGAAGAAGTAGCTTCATCTAAAACAATTATTTTAGGGTCGTGTACTAAAGCCCTTACGAACGAAATTAATTGTCTTTGTCCAACTGAAAGGGTAGCCCCTCTTTCCATTACATTATAGTCGTAACCATCAGGTAATCGGTCAATAAACTCATGAGCACCTACTAGTTTGGCCGCTTCAATGATTTTTTCTCGGGTAATACTTTTGTCTCCAAGCGTAATATTGTTTTCGATGGTATCTGAAAATAAAAATACGTCTTGTAACACTACCCCAATCTTACTTCTCAAACTATTCAATTCATAATTTTGTAAGTCGATATCATCCACCCATATTTTACCTTTATTGATTTCATAAAAGCGACTCAATAAATTAATGGTTGATGATTTACCCGCACCAGTTGCTCCGACTAATGCAATGGTTTCGCCTTGTTTTACTTCAAATGAAATATCTTTTAATACATATTCTTCGTCATTATACGCAAACCAAACATTTTCAAAACGAACATTGCCTTTTAACTGATCAGCTTTGTAAGTACCGTTATTCACTACGTATTCATCAGATTCTAATAGTTTGATAATCCTTTCAGTAGAAACAATACCCATTTGAAGCGTATTGAAACGGTCGGCCAAGAACCGAATAGGGCGGAAGAACAAGTTCATAAACATGATAAAGGCCGTAAGCGTACCCAAAGTCATGTCGTGTGTAAGGATTTGTTTTGAACCAAACCATACAATTAAACCTGTTCCTGCTGCTAAAATCACATCTGCTACAGGGAAGTAGACTGAATATGCCCAAATAGAACGGATATGGGCATCACGGTGTACTTCGTTGATAGCATGGAATTTATTGTATTCTATTTTCTCTGAATTGAAAATTTGTACAATGTTCATCCCTGTGATGTGTTCATGGACAAATGAATTTAAGTTGGCAACTGCCAAACGTACTTCATTAAAACTTTTCTTGATATATTCCTTAAACAGGTAGGTTGAAACAACCATAAATGGCACTGTACACAGACAGATTAAGGTTAGTCGCCAATCTGTCCAAAACATCACGCCTGTAATTAATATCAATTGTAAAATATCCCCAGCAATAGCTGCTAACCCTTCTGAAAATACATCATTAAGTGTTTCAATATCCGATACAGTACGGGTAACAAGGCGCCCGATAGGAGTATCATCAAAAAACTTTAGTCGAAGGGATAGTATTTTCTCATATAATTCAACACGGATATCACGAATGACGGTTTGTCCTAACCAACCAGCCATATAAGCACTAACAAATTGAAGAAAGCCCTGTAACAGCAACACACCTACCATCAACAAAAGCATGTTGGTAAGCATAGGGTAATTGCCCGCTACGATATAATTATCAATGGTATGGCGAATTAATAAAGGGTTGAGTGGTACAACACAAGCAGCAACCATGATGATAAGTACCAAAGACCAGAATCGTAATCGATAAGGGGAAAGGAAACTATATATTCTTTTAAGGACTTGAATGTCAAATATTTGGCCGCTTTTTTCTTCTTTTCTCATTTAATATTTTTAAAGAATTGAGGTGGTTTTCAATACTTACTTCAAAATTAACATAAGATTTTGTGGAATGGTTTATAATGATGGAAATAAGTAGCTTTTAACTATCAGTTTTCAGATATCTTAAAGGCGTAAAAACACTAAGTAGCATACCGTATTTTACCCGATTTTGTAGGGTATAAATACGGTATTTTTAATGAAAAAGACTTAATGGATTGGTTTTGAGCGGTTTGAGTAAATGTGCCTATTGTGATACTAATGATAAAATGGTAGCTTCAAATCGTAAAATCAATTATAAAACTTTAACTGCTTAAATACCATGAAAAAATTATTTAACCCACTAGTTACTGCTATCATTGGAATGTTTGTTGGAGCAATGGTTGTGAGTGCTTACCCCAAGACTGTTTTAGGGGAAGATATTATAGAAAATAATCCTAACTTTAAAGTATCAGAGTATAAATCAGATACGGTTATAAATTTTGAAAAAATCAAAAAAGACCCTATCCCTGAGCCAACTGAATATAAAGTAGCAAGAAATATGATTACTGATCTATATAATCGTATGAACAGTGATGCATGCTCGACTCCAACACTTTTTAGAAGAAGTTATTCTTTAAATTTTGAAGACTTTAATGAAATCGAAAAAAAATATAAACTAAACAATTACGTAAATAGTCGCAATTACAAACCGGGTTCGTTAAAATTTAGAATTTTTCCTGGTTTGACAGCCGATCAAAATGCTTTAACACTTATTTTAATGATAGAAAAAGATGGTGTTTTGTTGCGAGATAAAACACCAGGGGTTGGTAGACAAATAGAAATTCAAGACCAAATGGGTCTTTGTCCAGACGTTTGTCCTTTACAAGATGATTTATTTACAGAGCAAGAGTGGCAAAATATCACAAGCAAATATTATATACCTTACTCAAAACCCTACAAAAAATGATTTTAAGTATATAAAGTTTTTTCAATTAATAATTTTTTGAAACCGTGAATGATTTAAAATACAATATATATATCATTATTTTGCTAGCTTCCCTTGTAGTAGGAGGGATAAAAATTAATGTACTTAACAAAACGAATAGAGTTTTCTTGGTATTAATTCTCCTTACAATTATTGCAGAGCTAGCAGGAAGAGCGGTTTCTATCAAAGGAAAATCTAATTATATCATATATCATTTTTTTACACCTATTCAGTGTGTACTAGTACTACTAGGATATTATCTTGATTTAAAAAATAAAATCATATTGTATATCATACCAAGTATGCTTTTACTTGGTATGATATTGAGTTTATGGATTCAGCCTTTGCCTCATGTCAATACTTATTACATGAATATTGAAATCTTGTTATTTACCATTCTTACTATCAAATATTTTAGAGATTTATTATCGCTTGAAACTAATATTAAATTAAAAGACTTTTCACTATTTTGGATAAGCTGTGGACTATTAATTTTTTGTATTGCTAATATATTTCTATTAGGAGCTTTCAATTACATTATAGATAGTAAATCAAACGGAGTCACGAATAAATTTATCATGAAAATTCTTTTATATATCAGGTACTTCTCTAACTACCTCTACTATAGCTCATTTATAGTCGCGTTTTTAGTAAAACAAAATACAATCTCTAGCCAACATGATAAATAACTATGAGCTTTTACTCACTTTTATAGTAGGTATTATCATTTTTGGTATTCTGGTTGCCTTTATTATCTCCTTTGTTTTTCTATTTCAAAAACGTCAGGCAAAGCACCGTGAAGAAAAACAAGCGCTTAAAATCGCCTACGAACAAGAGATTCTAACCTCTCAATTAGAAGTACAAAATCAAACATTACAAGAGATTTCACAGGAATTGCATGATAATATTGGTCAATTGCTTTCTGTAGCCAGAATGAATTTGAATGTAATGGAAGAGGAAATGCCTGATAATGATGGTTACATTAAACAGACTAATGAAATTATTCATCAATCTATCAAGGATTTGCGGGCTTTAACCAAAAGCTTAGATATAGATTTTGTGCAACAATTTGGTCTGGAAGAGAGCCTGTCGTATGAAATTGAAAGGATTCGTAAAACCAAACGCTTTGCTACAGAAATTAATATTATTGGTGAAAAAAATTCGCTTGGATATGAACGAGAAATTGTTTTATTTAGGGTATCGCAAGAAATTTTAAATAATGCTCTAAAGCATTCTAAAGCTAAAAACCTTAGCATTTTATTGAGTTATTTGCCTGATAGTTTTGAATTGTGTATTAAAGATGATGGACAAGGTTTTGATATAGAGGCCATCCAACAGAAAGAAATAAGCCAGTCGGGAGCTGGATTAAGAAATATTCAACGACGAGTAAAACTAATTGGAGGAACATGTAGTATAACCTCTGAAATAGGAATCCAAACCCAGATTAAGATAACATTAAGCCACTAAAATTATAAAGAATGAAATACAAAATCGCTATTGTTGATGACCACACTTTGGTTGCCAATGCTTTGGCAGGTTTGGTTCAAAAAATGGAAAAGTATGAAGTGATGTACGAAGTTGCTAATGGGAAAGAGTTGATACACCATTTTAAATTAAAAATGATACCAGATGTTGTGCTACTAGACATCAATATGCCTGAAATGGACGGTTATGAAACGTCATTATGGGTAAAGAATAATCATCCAGAAGTAAAGGTGATTGCCCTTTCGATGTATGATAAAGAGGAGGCCATTGTTGGAATGTTGAGAAACGGTGCCAGAGGATATTTATTAAAAGGATGTAAACCGTCTGAACTAAGAATTGCTTTGGATAATGTGATGGATAAAGGGTTTTATTATACTGAATTTGTGACAGATAAATTATTGAAAAGTTTAAACCCTGAAAAAGTTAAAAACCCTATTAAAGAATTAGGACTTAGCGACCGTGAATTGGAGTTTGTTCGTTATGCTTGTTCTGAACTTACCTACAATGAAATTGCCAGTAAAATGTGTTGTGCCAATAGGACAGTAGATGGATACAGAGAACAGGCTTTCTATAAGATGAATGTGAAATCTAGGGTAGGAATCGTAATTGAAGCTATTCGGTTGGGAATAGTGGTTTTATAACATTGAACTTTTCTATTAGTCATCAGCTAATTAGAAATAGAAAGTAATTTTAATTACCCATTTTAAAGTCCTGTTGAGAGCAATCTTGACGGGATTTTTTGTCTTATACAATTTGAAAAACTAAAAGGTCGAATGTTAAGGAAGTATTAGTAGATTAATAAAGACTATTATTAATTTATTTTATCAAAATGAAATAGAACTTTTACGATTCAATTATGCTTTAATTTGTAGGATTATACTTCACAATACTATTTTATCAATAATTCTCTTAAAACAATCTCCTTGAAAAATTTATTTAAAAATTACAAAACTGACCTAATTGCTACTTTCCGTTTGTCGCTACCCATTATTGCTGGTCAGCTCGGTATTATGATTATGGGTTTGGTAGATACTATACAAGTAGGCCGAATCGATAAAGGTGCGGTAGAGTCGCTAGCAGCAGCAGCAGATGCGAATGGTATTTTGATTAATATTTCTATTATTGGATATATCTGTTTGCAAATTGTTTCTCCTATGGTTTCAAAAGCCAAAGCCGAAAAGGATTTTGCGAAATGTCATCTATTATTGAAATCAAGTTTATGGGTAGCTATCCTCATGGGGATAGTTTGCTCTATTGCAGTAGTGGCTTTTGGTCTTAATATGGAAATTTTACAGCAACCTCCACAGATTAAGACGCTTACTCAAGAATACTTGTGGATTATGACTGCATCAACCATTCCAGCATTTCTTTTTTCAGCCATGAAGAGCTTTACAGATGGTCTTTCGCACACGAAGGTAGCCATGAATATTACATGGACTGCCTTATTGTTGAATATTGTTCTGAACTATTTTCTAATCAATGGTATCTGGATTTTTCCTACTTTAGGTTTAAAGGGAGCGGGTTATGCTACCTGTATTGCCAGAGTATACATGCTGATTGCTATTACTTACTACGTTTTTCGTTCTGGAAAATTTAAAGATTATTTGGATGCTACGCTTCGGGTAGATGAAATGTCAGCACTAATCAAAAATATCCTGAAAGTGGGAATCCCTAGTGGTTTTCAAGGATTTTTTGAGATTGCCGCTTTCTATGGGGCTGTTGTAATGATGGGTTGGATAAGTATTGAGCATAAAGCTGCTCACCAAGTTGCTATTGGTTTTGTTTCACTTACTTATATGGCATCTACAGGTATTGCGACCGCAGGAGGCATCAGGGTAGGGGCAGGAGTAGGAGAAAGAAACCGAAGTGCTATTTTTAAAGCTGGTACGGCTGCTTTATTGATGGGGATAATCTTTATGAGTATCTGCGGAATATTGATGCTTAGTTTTAATGATTTTTTTGCGAGTTACGTAAAAGATGAAGGCGTAATTGTACTAGCCGCTCAATTAATTATATGGGGTGGTATTTTTCAATTGTTTGATGGCGTTCAGGCTGTAAGTATTGGTATTTTAAGAGGTATACAGGATGTAAACATCCCTACGCTCATTACCATCTTTGCTTACTGGGGGGTGGGCTTGCCTTTATGTTATGTTTTAGGGTTTGTCTATGATTTAAAACATATTGGTATTTGGATAGGTTTAACGCTAAGTCTGCTGGCTTCGGCAAGTCTACTAAGCTGGAGATTCTACAATAAAGTAGGCAAAATGGAATTATAATATTGTAGCACGACTTTCCAAGTCGTGAACTAAAGGTTAGTGAAATTTTCAATTATTTTGTAAATTAAAACTGTAAATCATACTGTTTAACTTTGAAAATTAACGAACCTTATAATGATAGATTTAAAATTTAATTATCCCTCTGTTCCTACAGAGATGGATTTAATCAAGCAATACTTTACGAATGACTTTGTCAATGAACAAAAAGATTTTTTATTATTTCCTCCCTTTCATGGCGATAAAAATACGATTGATTTAGGCGCTTCATGGCTGGGCTTATCGTCTGAACTTTTCCCAGATATTGTTGATATTGTCATGTGTAATAGTGGCAATCAAGCATTACTCTGTTTATTGCAGGCTTGTCGCAAACAATATGATTCAATCATTACTGAGCCTTTTACGTATGTATCCTTTAAAAGCATTGCTTTAGAAAATAACTATCAATTAATATCCTGCGAAGTTGATAATGAAGGTATTACGATAGAAGGCTTAGATGCTATTGTAAAAAGCACTGGAAGTAAATTGTTATACATACAACCAACCATACAGAATCCTACGTGTGTGGTCATGCCTATTGAAAGAAGACATCAGATAGCTGAGTATGCGAAGAAACATAACCTTTTAATTATTGAAGACGATGCCTATCGGTTTATGTGTGTCAATCCTCCGCTTAGATTTTTGGATTTACTGCCAGAACAGACTATTCACATTTATAGCTTGTCCAAACCCTTTAATCCACTGATTAAAACTGCTTTTGTAGCCCTTCCGAAGTATTTGAAAACGAATGTGGCAGATTATATCAGGATGTCGTCTAGTGGCAATTCATCATTACTTAGTGGGTTGACTAGCTATTTATTACAAACGAATGCTCTTCAAACAATTATTGAACAAAAACAAGCTTTGGCAGAAAGGTTACAGAATATGGTAACGCCACTTTTAGAAGGACTTATCTATAGAACAAATCCTACTTGTAGTCATATTTGGATAACTTTACCTGACACTATCAATTCAACTAGATTAGTAAATGATATGGCGAGTAAACAAATAATCATCACCAGTGGAAATGAATTTGCCATTGATGAAAGCATTGATGGCGAAAAATATATTAGAATAGCTTTGGGAGGGGAGAAAATTAAAGAAAGGTTAACTAATGCGGTAAGAGTACTTGTAGCGACGATTAAAGAATTAGAGATTAATTAGATACGTAAAAATCTTTCTATTAGGGTGCGACTTAAGTCGCACCCTAATAGAAAGATTTTAATATGTACAAGTAGCAAAAAACACTTATTTGTCTTTCCCTAAAGCAATTTTAATATGTGCTAAATGGTGTTTACTATGCCAAACGCCTACATCCACGGCATCCATCAATGTTAAATACATTTTGCGGGTAGGATGATAATAACCTTTCTGAAAATCCTCTTCTGTCATTTGTTCTAAAAGGTATGTCCAACGCAAATGGATACCTTCTAATAGCGTCAAAGAATAGTCGATAGGAGCATTTTTAGCTTCTTCTAAATTAGCCCAAGCATCTATTTTACTTACCACTCCTTCAGAATTTATTTCAGTAAGCGCATGTTTAAAACGCACAAAATACAGCACATGAATATCTGCGACATGGTGTATCACTTGTCTGACAGTCCAACTTCCTTCGCGATATTGTTTTAGTAAATCCTCTTCGCTCAAACCTGCGGTAAGTTCTTTATATAGTGCTGGAATTGTCTTTAATTGGGCAATACTTTCTTGAATCTCTTCCCAAGTATGTTGTTCCTTCGGAGTCCATTTTCCAATTGGATATTGTAAAGCTTGTAAATCCATAAATATGTGTTTAGATAATGTTTGTAATTTATTAACAATAAAAAACAAAAAAGCTCTCCAAAGATAAAAAAATCATTAATCTTTGGAGAGCTGATAATAGTAATGCAATCGTGCAGTCGCTCGCTTCAAGCGAGTGATTACTATTATATGGCATCATGCCATACATATTTTTTTTTAGGCTTGAAGCCTTGTAATAGTCGTCACTCGCTTGAAGCGAGCGACTGCTATTAATTTTGTCTTTATTATAATACTACATTCACAATTCTTTTCGGTACTACGATTACTTTTTTAGGAGCTTTTCCATCTAACCATTTTTGAACTACTTCGTGTGCCAAAACTCCTGCTTCAATATCTGCTGGAATCGCATCAGTTGGGAAAGAGATGTTAGCCCTTACTTTTCCATTGATAGAAATCGGATAGTCGAAATTAGCTTCTACTAACAATGACGCATTGAATTTAGGGAAAGTAGCGTAAGAAATCGTTCCTGCTTCGTTACCCAACAATACCCAAAGCTCTTCGGCAATATGTGGTGTGTATGGCGACATTAAAATCACTAATTCTTGCAAGATAGCTTTACTTGTACATTTTAATGACCCTAAATCATTCACACAAATCATCAACGTAGAAACCACGGTATTGAATGAATAGCGCTCTAAATCTTCTTCCACCTTCTTGATGCAAGTATGCAATACTTTCAATTCCGCAGGTGTTGGTGCTTCGTCTTTTACTTTATAGTTGCCTAAATCGTCATAGAACAAACGCCATACTTTTTTGATAAAACGGAATGAACCATCGATACCATTAGTATTCCATGGTTTAGCTTGTTCTAATGGCCCTAAGAACATTTCGTACAAACGCAAAGTATCTGCCCCAACTTTATCAACCAATACGTCTGGGTTCACTACGTTAAACCAACGTTTTGACATTTTTTCAACTTCAAACCCACAGATATATTTTCCATCTTCTTCATAGATAAATTCAGCATTTTCAAAATCAGGCTGAAATGATAAATTCTTCTTTCTATCTTTAAATGCTTCAGTATTTAAAACATCATTATTTACGATGTTTACATCTACATTTAAAGCTACTAAATCATACTTTATCAATCCCTTTTCAACTAGTTTGAAATGTTCATCAGTAGCAAGATTTGGAAAAATTAATTTATACAAATCAAGGCTAGATAAATCACCATTAAGGAATTTTTTATAATATGAGTAACTAAAGAAATGATTTGTAAAGCCAATTTTATCATCAGGTTTTTGAAATACAGTTTCTTTTAATCGATATACAAAATTAGAACGCCCCTGAATCATGCCTTGGTTAATCAATTTTTTTGCAAATTCTTCTTCAGGTACTAAGCCTAAATCTTTCAAGAATTTATTCCAGAAACGACTGTATAACAAGTGACCAGTAGCGTGTTCAGAGCCACCCAAGTATAAATCTACTGCCTTCCAATAATTAATAGCTTCTTGTGAAGCAAATTCTTGGTCATTCTGAGCATCCATATAACGGTACCAATACCACGATGAACCTGCCCATCCTGGCATTGTTGATAATTCGTATTCGTACTCGCCTTTGTATTTCCAACCTTCTGCACGACCTAGTGGAGGTTCGCCCGTTTCTGTTGGCAAGTATTTATCAATTACTGGCAATTCTAAAGGCAATTCGCTTTCTTCAATCAAATATGGCAAACCGTCTTTGAAGTAGGCAGGCACTGGCTCTCCCCAATAACGTTGGCGACTGAATACGGCATTACGCAAACGGTATTGAATTTTACCTTTTCCGATGCCTCTTTCTTCCAACCATTTTGTTAGAGTAGCCGTAGCTTCTTTATAGCCCATTCCGTTGATAATACCCGAATTGATATATTTACCTTCTTTGGTATTATCCGCTTGTTCTTCAATATTTTTCTGAGCATCCAAGATTGGTATAATTGGTAACTCGAAATGTGTAGCAAAGTTCCAGTCACGTTGGTCGCCCGAAGGTACGCCCATTACTGCCCCTGTTCCGTAGCCAGCCAACACATAGTCTGCTAAGAAGATAGGTACTCTCTCTTCCGTAAATGGATTGATTACATAGCTTCCTGTAAAAGCTCCTGTAACTTTTTTCACTTCAGACATACGGTCTAACTCCGTTCTTGAAGCTACCCATTTCACATACTCATCAACGGTTTCTTTTTGTGCTGAAGTTGTCAAGAATGGAACGTACTCATGTTCTGGAGCAATTACCATAAACGATACGCCATAAATAGTATCAACGCGTGTAGTGAATACTTCAATAAATTCTGGAGCATTCTCTTGAACAGTCGAAGCATCAACTTTAAATTTTACACTTGCTCCTGTACTTCTACCAATCCAATTACGTTGTTGTTCTTTCAAAGCATCCGACCAATCTACTTCATTCAAGCCATCGATTAATCTATCGGCATACGCAGTGATACGCATTGCCCATTGCTTCATTTTTTTCTGTTCAACAGGATAGCCTCCGCGTTCAGAAACACCGTCTTTGATTTCATCATTTGCCAAAACTGTTCCCAAGCCTGGGCACCAGTTTACAACTGATTCATCTGGATAAGTCAAACGATATTTTAATAAAATAGTCTGCTGTTCTTGTTCGCTCATGTTATTCCACTCTTCTGCTGTGAAATTTGATGTATCTTCATCACAAACAGCATTGATGCCTATGTTACCAGACACAGCGAAGCGTTCAACTAAACTAGCAATAGACAAAGCTTTGTTGGCATCTTTATCATAATAATGCTTGAACAATTGCATAAAAATCCATTGCGTCCATTTGTAATATTTAGCATCAGAAGTACGCACTTCACGCGACCAGTCATAACTAAAACCAATTTGCTTTAGCTGACGAATATAAGTAGCAATATTTTCTTCGGTAGTAATAGCTGGATGTTGACCCGTCTGGATAGCATACTGTTCAGCAGGCAAACCAAAAGAATCAAAGCCCATCGGGTGCAATACGTTGAAACCTTTCAAACGTTTGTAACGAGCGATGATATCAGAAGCAATGTAACCCAGTGGATGACCAACGTGTAAACCAGCACCTGAAGGATACGGAAACATATCCAATACGTAATACTTGGGTTTATCATGATTAACCTCTGTTTTATAGGTTTGGTTTTCTTCCCAAAACTGTCTCCATTTCTGTTCTGTTTCTTTGAAATTGTATTCCATTGCTTGTGGTTTTTGTTGTAGTCATTAACAATAAGTGTATGGCTACATTGACTATTTTTTTAGAATTGCAAAATTACAGGTTTTTAGCTGAAAAAGAGCCATGAAAACAAAACAACCTTGACTAAACATAGTCAAGGTTGTAACAAGGAATAAGATTTTGAATCATCTTAGCCTATTTTTCAATTAAAAAAGTGTCTTAAAGGGATTTCCTCAATACCATTTCCATCGGAACTTGTATTTGTTGGCGTTTTCCTCCTTGAATAATATTGGCGGCCATTTTGCCAATTTCGGTAGGTTTAGAGGATATTATTGTAATCCCCCCAGCTAATATTTCTTTATAACAGTTATCGTTTAATGAAATCAACCCAATTTCTTTCCCGAGTGTTAAGCCTTGTTGTTCTGCAGATTTAATGACTGCTACTAAATCAATGTCGTCCATTGTTAAATAAGCGTTTCCTGCCATTACTTCTTCATCCTGAAAGCCATCTAATACTTGGAAATCAAAATGATTGGTTTCACAGAAATCTCTAAATCCAGTAATCAACTCCGAATCAAAATACTCGTCTTCTGTCAAAACCAAATTCAAGGTTTTGTATTTCTTGAAATGTTTAATGTTTTGTTGCATTACCTGAGCAATCTCATCACCAGAGTTACTCAAAATGCTTGAATTTAATCCATGAAGAGAAGCCAACGATTGCTCTAAAAAGATAAGGCGTTCGCCAGAAATCTTCTTTAAGCATTTAATGTTTTCTTCACTTTCTTCAATCAAATGAGGCATGATTACATAATAATGATAATTGCCTAAATGACTATTGATGATTTCTCTGAAATTATCACTCTTATAATTGTAAGTGAAAATGTCAACAGTTACATCTTTGTTAGAAGCATTCACAAAAGCATTAAAAATGGCTTTGTTGTTCTCTGTAATTTTTCCAACTAAAAAGAAAACTTTCGTTTTAGTTTTAGCCGACTTTCCAGAGATAAAATAACCTTTTCTGAAAATAGAAGTAATCACACCTAAGCGGTGAAGTTCTGAATAAGCACGTTCAACAGTATCACGAGACAAGTAGCACTCTTCACTCGCTTCATTAATGGAAGGAAGGCGTTCACCCGTTTGTAAGTTTCCGCTTTCAATATCAATCAACAGGGTGTTTACCAATTGCTGATATTTTGGTGTTTTTGAATCTTGCTTGTTTTGAGAAAACTCTCTGAATGTCTTTATCATTTTATTTACTGGATAAAATTGGGTTGTTATATTGGTAATAGTAGGTAATACATAAATGCCAAAGTGATTGAAATCTTGATTCGATGCTTATAAATAATAGTGGTACGAATTTTTGTATATTTCAATCTAAACTTTTTATCTGAATTGCTTCATTTGTCAAAAACAAACGAATTAATCCAATAAGTCAAATAAATTATTGAAAAAGTGCATAAATTGTTTCGTAAAGGTAGGCTCAAATTGATTTAAATGGTTAGGACATTTCTTGCAAATGTTGGGATATATATTGCAAAATTGTTGAAATGGACATTTGGTGTCCTGTTATGACCTGATTTTTGTTGACGGTGCAAGGCAGGATATTTAGTTGTTCGGGAATAAGTTACTTGGTATCTATAAGTTCAAACGACATTCTCATTGACAGCACAATTAGCCAATTCGCATACAAGCCTTCAATCAAAAGAACTAAAAATACTCATGGTTTTTAGTAGGCTGAACGATTTTAAACATGAAATCTATGATGGATTTATGGACAAAATCGAAGGGAAAGCTACGGTTGATTTATACATCCACCAGTTCAGTACCCAGAATGCTTTTCACTTTGAGAAGGTAATAAAAGAGAAAATTAATCAGTATGATTACTTTGCTTTTATGATGCATACGAGTTATCTCAATGAAGATTTTCTAAAAACTATCAATAGTGTTCCGACCAATAAATTGATTATTCTGGAAAAAAGGAATGAATTTATCAGAGGGAAATATGCCTGTGTTTATCAAGATTTCGAGCAGGATATTTACGAAGCTTTGTTCAAAGCCAAAGAAGCCATTTTGAAATACAGTACCCTGAATTGTATTATTCAAGAACATTATGCCAATGCGTATTTTGTCATTGAAGGACTAAAAAAGTTTGCCAAAGAGAATAACCTCCAATACAATATCTATTCGGATATTGAGGAAAATACTATCCGAAGCAAAGAAGCTTATTTAATTCTTTCGGAAAGATATTTAGCCGAAACACTGATGTGCTGTAAGAATAAGAAGATGGTAGTAGGCGAGGATATAGGTATTGTTTCATATAACGAAACACCCATTAAAGAAATATTATCAGGAGGAATCACGGTAGTATCTACAGATCATTTTCAATTAGGAAAAAATGCTGCCGACTTAATTTTAAGTGGTAGGCAAGAACATATCAGAAACTCATTTCTGTTTATCAGAAGAAACTCTCTGTGATGAGAGTTTATGAGTTTAAAGTTTATGAGTCTATGGTTTCAAGCTTTATAAAGTTAAGGTTTATGAGTTCAAGGTTCATGAGTAAAAACTTTTGACTCCTAAACCTTAAACTCCTAAACTCAATTAACTCCTAATTCATTACCAATAGAAATAATCCATTGTTCGAATAAAGTCTTTTCAATATCGCAAGCCACTTTAGCGTGCATTTCCCATGCTGGCGAAAACTCTTTTAATTGATTAATCATCTCTGCTAAATGTCCTTCTTCTTCAACAATAATGGACTTCATATTTACTTTAGATGACACCTCTTCGAGTAATTCTTGATATACAGGATATAATTCGTCGGCTCTTACTTCAATGGCATAAGTTACCAACAAATAAGCTGCATATTTCAAATCATTACCTGATAGCTTTAAGGTTTGTTTTAAATACCTACATACCTGAATATCCAAGGTATGCAAATAAGTATAACTAGCAAAAGGAGCGATAAGATATGGTTTTTCATAAGTTGGGAAATCTGATATTTTTCCAACTTTTTGGATTTGCTTTTTCAAGTAAAAAGCATGGCGTGCTTCTTCTGCAGCGTGCTTCAAAACGATATAAGATACTTTGGATTTATCTTCAGAAGCAGATATTTTTCTTGCACCAGTGTTCTCCATTAATGAAAGAGTATTCAAGAATCGAGCGTGAAGCGAATCTGTCGCAATGATGTTTCGGAATATTTCTTGTAATTTCATGCCCAAAATTAGTAAGTGATTTTCATTCAATTTTTTTTATCCCTAATTATTTACTCACAAAGTTAAAAATATGCAATTCCATTACGTGAATTACTCCCCTGATGAATTAGATGAGGTAAGAAAAATATTCATAGAATATGCTGAATACTTAAAGATAGACCTTTGTTTTCAGGATTTTGAGAAAGAGTTACAAACGCTATCAAAAGTTTATGCTGCTCCTGCTGGATGTATTATCCTAGCTAAAATCAACGAAGAGATTGTAGGATGTGTTGCCTTGAAACCCATTGCCGAAGGCGTGTGTGAAATGAAGCGTTTGTATGTAAAACCAAGTGCCAGAGGGCATAAAGTAGGGAGGAAATTAGTAGAAGAGTTGATTACGTTTGCTAAAAATGCCAATTATCAAACCATGAAATTGGATACTTTAACTACCTTAACAGAAGCGATTGGGCTCTATCGCTCTTTTGGCTTTCAAGAAACGTCCGCTTATGTGTATAACCCTTTAGAGGAAGTGCTATATTTTGAATTAGCACTTTAAGCGTATATGGAATGCAATAATTAATTATTACATAAATAAGCAAGGTGATAATCTCGAACGTTTAGACTTATCTTTGCCCTGATTTTATTCCTGATGGAGATAACTTCAACGAGGACGGGTATTAGAATTTTAATTTAGATGGAAGTCTCGTTTATTTTATACTGACTACTCACTAACTCACAACTCGCTAATTCACAACTAACAACTATTCATGAAGAAATTATCAAAACTTAAACAAATCCTTGCTCTTTTAATCCTGTTAGGCTGTTGTTCTTGGGGCTTTTTAGGCCACAAAACCATTCATCAAATTTCAGCGTATGCTTTGCCTAAAAAAATGGCAACGTTCTTTATGAAAAATGAAGACTACATGGTTTATAACTCTGTTCGTCCAGATGTTCGTAGAAATACAGATAAAACAGAAGCACCTAAGCACTTTATAGATTTAGATGCCCCTATTTATGGTACTGACCCACTAAACACCATTCCTCATGATTGGGATTCAGCCGTAAAAAAATATACTGCCGATACCCTCAAAAAATATGGTACTTTACCATGGGTAGTTGTAGCAATGCAAGAAAAACTGACAGAGGCTTTCCGCAGTAAAATGAAAGACAGTATTTTGTTTTATGCCGCAGATTTAGGTCATTATGTTTCAGACGCCCATGTGCCTTTGCATACGAGTTATAATTATGATGGACAATTGACTAACCAAAGAGGACTTCACTCGCTTTGGGAAACCGCTGTGCCAGAGATAAACATTGAAAGTTATAACCTTTATACAAAGCATAAAGCTAAATATATTAAAGACCCATTGGCTGAGATTTGGACAAAAATTGCAGCAACGAGCTTATTATTAGATGGTGTTTTCAAAGAAGAAATAAATGCTAGCGTAGGGTTCACCGACGAAAGAAAATTCAAGCGTTCTGAACGTTTCGGACAAATGAGAAAGAATTACACGGGCGAATTTGCCAAGGCTTACGGAGAACGTTTGGGTAATACCATCAACAATCAGATGTTATTATCAAGCGAAAGTGTCGCTGATTTTTGGTACACTGCTTGGGTAAATGCTGGCAAACCAGACCTATCTGATTTAGAGACCGTCACGAAAGAAGACAAAGCAAAATTCAAAATAGCGAAGAAAGCTTGGAAAAATAACGAATTGATTAAAAAAGGTTTGTTACAATCAAGAAAAGCAAAACCAGAAGAGTTTTAATTTTCAACAAACATGAGTCATCCCGAATTTTAAAATCATAAAAAAGCGGTCGAAATTAGTTTTCCGACCGCTTTTTTATGATTGATGGGCAATGAATTCCTACTGTTTGAGCGGTAGCGAGTTTAGGAATTCTTGAATTTCTTTTGTTACTTTTCTTGTTTCAAGACAAGAAAAGTAAGGACTAGACGATAATTAAGTAGAAAATCTCACAAATTGTCTCCAAAACGCACAATTTTAGGAAAAATTAGGGATGACTCATGTTTGTGTTTTATGAAAATATCAATAAGCCAACTTTTTAAAACCCAATCACCAAATTTCCTCCAACAACCCTACCATCATACATAGGCGTAAAAGCTATTTTAGAAGGACTATCACTTGGTTTATTTCCTAATTTTTGCTTCAACCAAGGATAGATTACATAAGCCGCTTTCGCAGATAGTATCCCTACACCAGCACCAACTATTACATCTGAAAACCAATGTCTGTTATTCAATACTCTTAGCGTTCCAGTAGCGGTAGCAACAGTATAAGCACCGACGCCATACCAAATACTTTCGTCATTATATTCCTGCGCTAAAACAGCTGCACCAAAAAAAGCATTGGCTGTATGGCCTGATGGAAAGGAATCTTGTCCAGAAAGGTCAGGACGCAACACTTTAGTAGTATGCTTAAGGGTAAACACCGTTCCCGACATGATAGTAGCGCCAATCAATAAAATGCCAATACGGTCACCCACAGTATGTTTTGCTTTAATGCCCATTAAGTCTAACCCAAAAACTCCTACATAAGGCGTATATTGAATAATATCATCTACGTGTGTATGAAAGTCTTTATAATATTTATCATGCCATTCTAATTGTTCTTGTTTTAGGCTAATACTTTTAAGGATATAACCTCCAGTAAGTAAAGAAGCAGGAACAATCAGTTGTTTGATGGTTAATTTACGGAAGGTAGAATCTCTTTGTTGCGTAAAAGCAGTAGGACATATACTTAGGCAAAGTAAAATAAATAAATAAAAGCTTTTTTTTATATTCATCATCAGACGGAAATGTTAAGACTTATAGACAATTTAATGATAATAGTATTGGTTTAGCGCAACCAAGATACCTAACAAATCTGAAGCAAACTTGAAGATAGTGATAGTTATTATAGTGGCGTTTTTTCTAAGTATTCAGATGGCGATTTACCAAATTCCTTTTTAAATATTCTAGTGAAATAAGAAGGGTCATTAAAACCAACCTTATATGCAATCTCCGCAATGGTAAAACTGTCAGTTTCAAGTAATTGAATCGCCTTTTTCAAACGAACATTCTTGATAAACTCGTTTCCTGAAAAGTTTGTTAAGCTTTTTAGTTTTCTATACAATTGCATCGTGCTCATGTTCAACTCTCTTTCTAAAAAGGCAATATCCAACGACGTATTCATCATATTTTCCTCTACAATCCTAACTGCTTTTTCTAGAAAATGTTCATCTGAAGAATTTAAGGTGATTTCCTTTGCATTTACTTTCACCTCTTTACTAAACCTTTCTCTTAGTTTTTTCCTGCTTTCCAATAGGTTCTTAACCCTTGCTTCCAACAAGCTAGCATTAAAAGGTTTGGTAATATAATCATCCGCACCGATTTCTAATCCTGCCAATTTACTTTCATTACTACTTCTAGACGTTAGGATAATTACAGGAATATGGCTAGTACTTTCTTTGGTTTTGATATGCTCGCAAAGCTCGCCACCAGTCATTTCAGGCATAATCCAGTCTGAAATGATTAAATCAGGCACTTGTTCTATGGCAATGTCAAGGGCTTTTTGACCATTGTTTGCCTCAATGATATTGAAATTTTCAACGAAAATCTCTTTGATATAATTGCGTAAATCGTCGTTATCTTCTGCAATTAATAAAAGCGGAACATTCTTTTTATGATGTTCGTTTTTATGAGGCTCAATTAAATTATCATGTACATTAATCAGGGGAAGTTCTGGGTCAATAGCATTATCCCGAATCCAATTACTATCGTAGGCATCTTTGTTAATAGGTAAGTGAATAGTGAAGGTACTTCCTTTGCCTAAGCGGCTACTAACTAGAATCTCTCCTCTGTGTAACTCTATCAACTCTTTACACAGCGCTAATCCTACACCAGTACCTACAACATGTTTCTGAGGGTCTTTACCATGAATCTGGTAAAAACGATTGAATACATTTTGTAAATTTTTACTATCAATCCCAATACCCGTGTCGCTTACGGCAATAATAATTCTTTGATTATCGGCTGGATTTACCGATACTTTTACGATAATTTCGCCATCATTATCCGAGAATTTGAAGGCATTTGAAAGTAAATTGGTGACAATTTTCTCTAAAATGTCTGTATCAAAATAAGCTAATAAATAAGGCGTAGAAGGTTTGAAAATCAACCTAATATTCTTTTGTTCAGCTAATCCTCTAAATGATTCTGTAATCTGTTGAACAAAATCAATTACATCGTTTTGGGTAATTTCTGGCGATAGCTTGCCAGCTTCTAATTTAGATAAATCGAGTAATTGATTAATCAGTTTTTGTAATTGCTTGGCATTTCTATAGATAGATTCCGTCCTTTTGCGTTGCGAATCTGGAATGTCTTTGTTTTCGGCTAAATATTTTTCTAAGGGGCTGATAATCAGTGTTAGAGGTGTTCTGAACTCATGAGAAATATTAGTAAAGAAATTAGTTTTTAGTCGGTCTAATTCCTGTACTTGTTCTTTTTCTCTTTCTTGTAATTGTACATCCAATTTCAAACGCTCACGAATGAGCACGACTCTTCTGGTAAAATAAAGCCCAATACCTATAATGATTAGATAAAAGAAATATGCCCACCAAGTTCTGTACCAAGGGGGTAATATCGTAATGCGTAGCATGGCTTCCCTTTGATTCCAAACACCATCATTATTGGTCGCTTTTACCCTAAACAGATAGCTTCCTGCATTCAAGTTGGTATAGTTGGCTGTTCTTTGTGTGCCTACATAGTTCCACTCTTTATCAAAGCCTTGTAGTACATAAGCATATTGGTTATTCTTGAACTGTTGAAAATCCAAGGCAGTAAAATCAATTGAAAATACATTCTGGTCTGACTCCAATTCCAATTCTTCTGTTTGAGAAATATCTTGCTGCAAAGGCGAGCCGGGTTGCCCTACTACCACGTGCTTATTGAACAATTTTAAGCCTGTAAGGTATACATTGGGTACTATATTACTTTCAATCAGACTGTCGGGGTGGAAAATGTTGAGTCCTTCTGTACCACCAAAAAATATTTCACCGCGATTGTTTTGAGCATAAGCATTCAACAAAAACTCTGAGCCTTGAAGCCCATCAGCTTTTGTATAGTTCTTGAATGAATTGCTATAAGTTATAAATTGTGAAATACCTTGATTGGTCGATAACCACAAATGATAATGACGGTCTTCAACAATTCCCTTGATAGTATTATTAGGTAATCCATCTTCTGTTCTCCAAACTTTAAAATTTCTAGTAGCTGGTTGGTAAAGATTCAAACCACCACCATTGGTGCCTATCCAGATTTGTTTGCGGGAATCCTGATATATTTTATTGATTTGATTTGCACTTAATCCATCCGAGCGGTTTGATTTACGGATATGAACAATTTGCCTTTTCTTCTGATTATAACAGTAAATACCGTTGTTGTAAGTACCAATCCAAAGTGTACCGTTTTCTTCTTCTAAGATAGAATTAATGTGCATGCCCAATAGCACACCTTTACGGTTGAGGTCTGGAACAGGGCTGAATTCGCCCGTCTGTTTGTTGAATAACAAAATGCCTTCTTCTTGTGTACCTATCCACAAATGTTTTGGTTTTCTGGCAGGGCTCAGACAGGTAAGGTGTGTTGTATTGCTACCATCATCATAAGGATACAGTATAAAAGAGTTACTGCCTTTTTTCATAATCCTAAGCCCAATTTCCCACGTTAACACTGATAGGTCTCCATCACTATCATAATATAAATTATTGATGTCATTGGTGCTAGTAGTGGCATGAGAAGGGCTTATAAAATAATGAGAAAAGGTATTTTTAGCCCTATCAAATAGTGTCAGACCATTATTACTACCAATCCAAACTCGGTTAGGGTCACTTTCGCAAGCAATGGCTGTTACTTTATCTCGTAATAAATTTTGTGTCGAGTTTATCTTATGTCGGTATAATTTGAAGTTATTTCGATGTCTGTAATGTACGTTCAATCCTGCTTCCCAAGTACTAATCCATACATTGTTATCACGGTCTACAAAAATACATTGAATAGCATGCGAGCTTAATCCTGTTTCAGAATCAGGATTGGATTCTATGTAGCTAAGCTGGGTATAATTGTTGTTTTTTACAAGAAAAACTCCATTGTCCGTGCCGATCCAAAGCGTTCCATCTTTGTCATAAACCAAATCAGTAATCAAATTGGCTCGATTATTCTGATTAGGACTGTATAGCACCTGAGTGAATACATTCGTTTGCGGGTTCAGTCTATACAAGCCATTACCCCTCGTTCCTACTAGAATATTTCCTTGTGGGTCTTCCACCAGACAAGTAATTTGATTTTTACGAGGAGGAAGATTGCTTTGCAAACGGACGGTATTAGCATGATTGTTTTTGTCAATATGAGTAATTACACCATAATGCCCACCCAACCAAAGCGTATTCTTTTTATCTTGAAAAACCAATGAAATATCATTGGTCGTCAGTAGCTCAGATTCCACCAAACGCCATTTGATGGTTTTCTGTTGGTTGTCAAAACAAAGCAAACCATAACCATAAGTAGAAACCCATATTTTATTATCGGGTGATGCAATGATAGACGAAATGCTGAGTCCACCGATATTAGTTTTATCGTCTGCTTGTTTGAAATGAATAAAATTTCCTGTGGTTTTGTCGAGTTTATTTACGCCACCATCAAAAGTACCTACCCAAAGATTGCCTTCTTGGTCTTCGGTAATACATGAAATGGTACTACTACTAATAGAATTGGGGTCGTTAGAGATATGGCGATAAACAGTAAACTGGTAGCCGTCGTATTTATTAAGGCCGTCTTTCGTAGCAAACCAAATAAATCCTTTTTTATCTTGAAAGATTTGTCCTACCGTACTTTGCGATAAGCCTCTTTGTGTACTAATACGGCTGAATTTCAGTTGTGCCACCAAAGGTGTAAGCCAACTGTTACAGAACAACAATATGAGTACAATACGTAATTTCATCAAAAAAATAATCTTCCTTATGCAATTTAGGAAAATTTCAATAAAAGCTGGTTTAATTCACAGAATGGTACAATAGAAAACTTAGTAATCTTTCGTAAGTCAATAGTTCATCAGGACTAGAGCCATTACTCATCAAAATATCACGGTGTTTGTTCGATAAATCTAAAAAGTGTTTATCGTATGTCAATTTGGCGGTGATAATACCCTTATAACTACGATGTAATTGGTTATATAAATATTTACAAGGCTTAGAAAGATGCAGATTAAAAATATTATTTAATGCCGGTAAGCTATCCGATTCATTCATAAAATGAAAACCTCTTTGTTCCAAAAACTCTTTCACTATTTCACAAACATCATCCAAATCGTTTTCATTCAAAATCTTATATCTAAAATATTTGGCATCATTAAATTTCCCAATTGAGATGACTAAAGTATTAGAATCTGACCAGAAGTCACGGGTATTCCCCAGAAACTGTTGGGCTATCTGCTCTACTTGGTTGTTTCTGCAACCAATATTTACTTCTAGCCAAGTTTCATCATCATAAGAAGTTGCCGTAAAAATTACGTTCTGGAAGCCTGTTGGTGTAATTTTCCGAAATTGTTTTTTATCTGCTAACAGCACAAAATTGTGCATACTGAAAAACGGTTTAAGTTTTTCATAAAGCGTAGTTTCAAATGGTTTCACTGGCATAAAGCAACAAATTAGCTGGTTTGTTTTTCTATTTTTCTCAAGTAAATCTCGAAATACTTACTTAGTCGTCTTTCGATTTAAACACATTTATCAATATATATTCAACTATTTTTGTTCAATCTTTGCTCAAAAGTTTGTGTATGCAAATATACATATTCAAGAGATTTAATCTTTAATAATCAATATTCCTCTCTGTTTCCTTTATTGAAAACGGAAGATTTGGCGACTTAGTGAAAATTATGCAAAAAATTTTAATTATTTCCGATACTCATAGTTTTCTTGACGAACGTCTTTTCCCTCATATTGACTGGTGCGACCAGATTTGGCATGCAGGCGATTGGGGCATCGTGGCGGTTTCGGATACCCTTGAGGCCTTAAAGCCTATACAGGGCGTATATGGTAATATTGATGATGCTACGGTGAGGCAAATTTATCCAAAAATAAATCATTTTACTTGCGAAGAACTCAATATTGGTATGACACACATCGCAGGAGCACCGTCAAGTTATAAACCCGATGCATTGGAATGTTTTAGGATAAAAACGCCAGATATTTTTGTGTGCGGACATTCGCATATTCTTCAAGTAAAAAGAGATTTACATAGAAATGGAATGCTATTTATTAATCCTGGAGCAGCAGGAACGCACGGTTTTCATAAAGTGCAAACGGCAGTGAGACTAAAGATAGAGGGCAAAAGAATATTTGATGTAGAAGTAATAGAGATGAATAGGAGGGCGAAGGAGTAGGGTTGTTACTCATGTTGTGTGTCCCAGACCATGGTTTAAAACTTATTCCTATTATGGTGCGACTTAAGTCGCACCATAATAGGAATATTAGTCATACCATCAGTAATGGCAAAACTAAATCTTAAACCCGATTTTATCTTTTAAAAATGCTTTGCTGATTTGTGCTGATTCTAAAGGTGTACGCGTTTTTTCAGGTACGCCGTCCAATTCAACAATCGCCCATTTTTTATAGTTAATCTTTTGAAGATTATCGAATACTGCTTTTAAATCAACATTCCCTTGTCCTAATTCCACAAATTTGTATGCCTTAGGGTCGTTTGGTTTATCAGCCAAAGGACTTTTTACATCTTTGATGTGCAATGCACCAATGATGTCTTTGTATTGCAATACCGCTTTAGCAGGTACGCCACCTCCTTGATGATAATGTGCCACGTCCAATAATAACTTGATGTATTTAGGATTCATATCCTGTACAATTACATCCACTTCCTCTGGCGTTTCTCCCAATTGGTGCATGTGATTATGATAAACAGCCTGAATACCCAAATCAGCAGTTTGTTTACCGATTTCGTTCATTACGAATGCCAAACGTTTTAATTCTTCCGTACTTGGTAATTTGTCTTTCGGACGAGCTGAATTAGTCAATTGAATAGAAGTACCGCCCAATGCCTTTACAAAGCTGGCGTGAGCCACGTGATAATCTATCGTACTAGCTTCTTTGGCTGGGTCGATTTCAACATTACCACTTGAAAACATCGGTAATGCCAAACCATTGGTCGCAATAATATCTTTTAATTCTTGCACTTTGGTTTTGTACGTATCATACGCATTAGCACGCAACTGTACCCCTTTGAAACCCAATGATGAAATATCTTTCATCGCATCAAGGTCTTTGCCGCCCCACGTAATAGCAGAATAGGCTAATTGAAGATTAGGAACTTTAGCAGCCAAACTTTCAAAAGAAAACAATGAAGCAGAAGCTAGTAAACCTGCTTGATAAAGGAAATCACGACGAGATATTTCAGACATTTTCTTAGTTTATTATAAAGGTTTTAATATGTTTTCTTCAAAAGGATAAAGGTATGCTAAACTACTGTGATTCACTTGGAAATTTGTGTTAGTTAATCGAAAAAATATTAATTTTCTTTCACGAAACGTGTCTACTAAAATGTTGTACTTAAAATTTTATATAGCTACTTAGTCGTAGTATCAGGCTATTTTACTAATTTCACGTATTAGACTCTTTGTTTAAAATATTGATCTGAATACTCGCCTTACTAAAACGTAAGCGAACTGATTGTTTTCACTTGAAGACAGTCTGAATTTATATTTTCAATTTTTAATAAAGAGTACTATGCAACAGTCAATAAAACTTGCCATCATTGGTGGTACAGGTAAATCAGGAAAATACCTTGTTCAAGCGTTATTAAATCAAGGTTTTCATTTCAAAATGCTTCTTAGAAATCCTGATAATTTCCACATTCAAAGTCCTCAAATTGAAATCATCAAAGGCGATGCCCGCGACTATCATGCTATTTTGAGCCTTGTAGAAGGCTGTCAGGCTGTTATTAGTACAATTGGGCAACCTGTGGGTGAAAGCTCTATTTTTGGAGATGCTACTAGGAACGTATTGCAGGCAATGAAGGAATGTAATATCAAAAGGTATATCGTTACTACAGGACTAAACGTTGATACGCCGTTTGATAATAAAAGTCCTAAAACCAAATTTGGGACAGACTGGATGAAGCAAAATTATCCTAAAACTACTGCCGATAAACAAAAAGAATACGAAATGCTAGTAGATAGTAATGTCGATTGGACTTTGATAAGATTGCCTATGATTGAACAAACAGATGCTAGAGGCAAAACCGATGTCAGTTTGGAAGATTGTACGGGAGATAAAATAAGTGCCACCGATTTAGCTGATTTTATCATCAAACAATTGTTTGAAAATCAGTATGTTCGAGCGGCACCTTTTATTACTAATATCTAAAAACTAATGAGGTAACTTAGTTAAGTTTGAAGGAAATTATCCAATAAGTTTCTTCAAACTTGCTAAGATTACTACGATACCTACCATAATCATCAACGCTTTTACTGGCAATTTACTTGATAAGCGTGCCGCAATAGGTGCTGCTACGATACCCCCAAGAATTAAGCCCAGAATTACCTGCCATTGTGAAAAGCCAATCACAAAAATGAACGTTAACGAAGACGAAAGCGAGATAAAGAACTCAGCCAAGTTTACTGAACCAATCGTATATTTTGGATGACGTCCCGAAGCAATCAATGTCGAAGAAACGATAGGTCCCCAACCGCCACCACCAATAGAGTCCATCATTCCACCAAACCATGCTAAAGGCCCAATCATTTTAATGTTTTTCTTTTGTTGTCTTTTTACTAAGGCTTTTTGAATAATAACAACACCCAGAATTAAAGTATAAGTAGAGACGGCTGGTTTTACATATTGCATATAGCTTTCGGCTAAGGTAGAAAGCGCATAAGCACCTAATACAGCCCCGATAACCCCTGGAATCAATACAGCTTTAAATAGTTTGGAATTAACATTGCCAAATTTTAAGTGCATATAGCCCGATACCCCACTCGTGAAAATCTCAGATGCATGCACACTCATTGAAATTACTGCTGGTGACACGCCAACGTTGGCTAAAAAAGTAGAAGCCGTAACACCATAAGCCATTCCTAAAGCTCCGTCAATCATTTGAGCGATAAAGCCCCCTAAAATATAATATAGTATATCAGAATTTATTTCATGAAGACCTGTAGTAATTGTTTGAATAGTTATATAAGTAAAAACAAAATACCCTACAATCATCAAAGCTAATGCATTAACGAAGTGGATGGCTACTTCATAAGGTGTTCTTTCACGTTTCCAAATCTTAATAATGGCTTCTTCAAAAGGGTTTTTGGATGACTTCTTTTTCTCAACAACTTGTTCAAGATTAGTCGGTGATTCTATTTCCATAAAAAATTAAATTCTTAGTTTCCTACAAAGTTAATAGAGTTAAATAAATCTACAAGACAAGTAGAGTTATTATTTTGAATTTAATATTAAGAGAATAAATTCTTATTTTGCTGTCACTTTTCAAAAATGATTCATTTATTTAGTGATCCATACAGATTGAGCAACGTTTTTATTTATCGTAAATGACTGATAAATAGGGATTTGAAATGCTACCGTGACAGATGACTGTTCACCAATTACTCTTTACTACCGCGACGGCGGACCGTTTACTACTTATGAAATGGATAACCCGAGAAAAACCAAAGATTGATAGAATAGCTTGTCCGTGGTTGATAAAAAAATACATTGACACAGAGGCAGAATTTATTTTTGTTCCTTTTGATACCGTACTTCAGCAAGCTGAAGTAATAGGAGCTATCCCCTTTGATGTTCCGAATGTAGAACTATCCCATAAATTGGGCTTATGTACTTTTGACTGTTTGATTGAAAAATACAATATCAATGACGAAGCTGTTCATACAATGGCGGTAATAGTACGTGGTGCCGACACTGACCGACATGATATTGCACCACAATCAGCAGGATTATGGGCAATAGCCTCGGGTATGGCACATAATATTCAAGATGACCACGAATTGTTGAAACAAGGGATGGTGATTTATGACGGCTTATACAGTTGGGCAAAATACCTGCAATCAGTAAAGCATTTTCAGAATCCTTTTGAAAACCTTTTAGTCGATGTCTTCCAAAAAGTATTTCACCCCACTACTAAAAGTAATCGTAAGACGCCTGTATGGGCAAAAGAATTAAAGGATATTATTCAAGACCAAATAGATACCAATCTGACTTTAAGCCTGAAAGAAATTTCAAAAGAGTTGGACGTAAATCCTGCTTATCTTTCCAGAGAATTCTCTAAATACTTTGAAAACCTATCTTTTGGAGAATACATCCGAAAACTACGAATTGAAAAGGCGATAGAACTATTGAGTAGTACTAATCACTCTTTAACAGAGATAGCGTATTTAACAGGTTTTTCAGACCAGAGCCATTTTACTAGAATCTTCAAAAAATATACAGGCGAAAACCCATCAGTTTTCAAAAAAAATATCACAAAAAGTAAGTTTGATACAAAAAGTTAATTATGTGCTATTTTGAGGAGGATTATTCTTGAAATTTTGTCGGGAACAATTCTTAATTCTTACAATGAAAAACAAAATTACTTACCTTATCTTATTACTTTCTTTGTCTTTTAGCTTTTTTGCACAGCAACCTTCTCCTGAAAACACCTATCCCAAAATTGTAGGCTATATGGGTATTTTGCACCCTATTACTACTTGGTCGGCTGATGGCACTAGTACATCAAATTTTGGGTCAAGCTATACGATTGGCTTCCCGACGGGCATCAATATCCTGAAAAGTGATAAAATAGGATTCAGTTTTGAGTTTGTCCCAACGATTCGTTCAGAAAATGGAGTGAGTAAGGTGAACAATTTCTTGTTCCATCCAGGGGTAATGTTCCGATTTAAGCATGGACTTACTTTAGTAACAAGAGCAGCCTTTGAAACGGGCGGAAGATATGGCTTTACACCCGTGCTAAACAAAGTGGTTAAAAAGAACAAACATTCCAACTACTTTATAGCCGTCCCTTTGCCTGTTCGTTTTGGCAATGATAAACCTACTTCTTATACGCTAGGTTTTCAGTTTGGAGTAGGCTTTTAAAGTATAAAATAAAAAAGACTATTTCAGAAAGTAAAATGAATATTGACCTTTTGAAATAGTCTTGAATAATTATCATTCTGCCAGTAATTTCAAAGCTTCCTGAATATAAGCCAGACCTTGAGGAGAATAAGTTAGCTTCAACGCGAATTGATGTCCGTGAGCATCCATTTTTAGTAAAGATTTTTTCAAAATATTAATCACCTTTTCTGGTGCATATTTGGGATGAAAGTCTTCATATTGAAATTGTAAAAAAACTAAGCAAAGTGCATTTTCCATCGTTTGTACTTCTGGGTCAGTTTTTATTCTTTGTTTAAGAATAATTCTCTCCACTTTCGCAATTTCCTCTTCCTCATAGCCCACCTCAGTTAAAATTTCTTTCGCTTTTTTAGCATGAAAAAATGATAAATCCTTTCGCCATGTTAAATAACCTACTCTTCCATCAGGATAGGTTTCTCTGGCAATTTCCCAACGACCAATATGTTGGCTTCGTGAAGCCAGTAACAATGCTTCTGTAGCATTAGGGTCTAATTTCAACACCCATTGATATAATTGTAGGGCTAAAAAATACTCCTGTGGATATTCCACTCCTTCCCACACAAATATATTATCATCAGCTTTATTATATTCATCAAATTTTTGAAAAGCAGTTGCTAGTTTTTCCATCATCGTATAAATTGATTAGTATATTGTCGCTCTTTTTTCTGTAATGTTAAGGGGAAATCTTACAAATAAAAAATTTATTTGTAACAAGGACTTTAGATGGAATCTTTAAATAGTTATATTTTTCATTTGTTGCTTTAAATAGAATTTTATCTTGAAATGAACTTTTAAACAAAACTCGTATTAATTATTTTCAATAAAAATTTAAGAATGTGCTATTAATTTTGAATTTAAGTGATGAAAAATCTGCTTAAATACGATAAACCGTATATTTTTCATTTTTTTTGATTAGTTTGCATTGAGATTGATTTGGACTTACCATACTATTTTAGTCTTTTAAAAACTGCTTTCAATTCGATATGAATAATTTCACTCCGCCAAATGAATTTATTACAATTCAAATTGAAGCACTACAGGAAAACGATTTCGATTTTGTTCTTGATGTAGCTTCAAATATATTTGATTCATCCGTCATTTGTCTCTCTTTCGTAGGGACAAAAAGGCAGTGGTGTAAGTCAGCTGAAAGTGTTCAATTTAGCTTAGATTTACATCTTAGTAGTTTTTTGCTTAAACATGATAGGGAGTATTCAAAAGAAATTTTTACGATTAATAATCCCCAAGAGGCATGGTTATTAGCACAAGGGATTAAATCTATCTCAGGTATGACCTTGTATCTGCCATCAGGGATGATGTTAGGGCATATTGTATTACTCGATCACTCTTTGATTGAACTTACAGAAAAGGAGCAAAAAATCTTCAAAACATTTGCTAAAAAAACGATTAAATTAATTGAACAAAATCAACTTAATTTAAATGAATTACTTTTCGAAAAAAACCAATTAAAGGTATTATTAAGCGCCACAAACGAATATATATGGTGTGTAGATAGAAATCTGAACCTGATTTCCGCAAATAAAACCTACATTGATGCCATCAAAAAACATACTGGAAAGACCTTGAAAGTTGGAGAAAGTTTTTTGTTGAAAAACTTCTATACAGAAGAGCTAATCCAGCTATTTAAGACTCAAAGTCAGAGAGCATTTTTAGGAAATACTTTTTCAGTAGATGTTTATATGCCCGCTACTGAATGGTATAATGAGCAATGGATGGATATTACTTTTCATCCGATTTATGAAAATGGGAAGGTTGAAAAGTTAGTGCTAAATGCCCGAAATATTACCAAAAGAAAGAAGGATAAAGAGAAAATTAAAAAAAGTAAAGAACAATATAAATTATTATTTCTCTCGAATCCACAGCCCATGTGGATATATGATGTTGAAACCTTTGCTTTTTTAGAAATTAACGAGGCTGCCATTCAACATTATGGATATACTAGAGAAGAGTTTCTGAAAATGACTTTGTTGGACATTCGTCCTAAAGAAGATGCTTATAAATTTCTAGACTATACCAACGTTGATAACGAATTTGAGGCTAATCAATACGAGTGGAGGCATATAAAAAAGAATGGAGAAACAATTAGTGTACTAATTACGACTCATAATATAAAATATAATGGCAAAAAAGCCAAGCACACCCTCATTAATGATATAACTGAACAAAAACGCTACTTAAAATTACTTGAAACAGAACGAGCTAATACAGCAGCCTTAATCAATAGTACTGATGATTTGGTTTGGAGCATAGATGAAAACCAAAACCTGTTGGCTGCTAATGATGCTTACTTGAATTTCATTGAAAAAATCAGAGCTTGGAAACTTGAATCTGGGGATTCAATGAACGAAAATCAGCAATTTTTAACGGAGCTAAATCAGCAGAGCCAACTTCAATACGAAAGAGTATTGTCAGGTGAAACTTTTACGATAGAGACTTATTCCCCAGCACTTGATTCAATATGGGGGTCGTGGAGCGAGACTACCTACAACCCTATCAAAGATGGCAATAAAATAAGGGGAGCAGCCATGTTTTCTAGAAATATTACCAATCGTAAAAAGATTGAACTAGCTTTAGAGACCAACCAAAGGATTCTTTTAGAAACTAGTGAAGTAGCTCGCGTAGGAGGATGGGAGGTAGATTTGATAAATAATACAGTTTCTTGGTCTAAAATCACAAAAGAGATTCATGAACTTCCGTTAGATTATGATTTGAAAGTGGATGAATTATTGAATTTCTACAGAGAAGGCGAAATTAGAACTAGGATTAAAAAACTAATTGATACTGTAATAGCAGAAGCCAAAGACTTTGATTTTGAAACCCAAATTATTACTGCCAAAGGGCATGAGAAATGGATAAGAGTAAAGGGAGGAGTGGCTACTTTAGAAGGCAAATCTGTAAGGTTGTATGGCATGATTCAAGATTTAGAAGACTTGAAGAAGTTTGAGATCTTGCTCAAAGAAACAAGTGAAATTGGTAGAGTAGGTGGTTGGCAATATGACCTATTAACCCAAAAAGTAACTTGGGGGTCAATCACAAAAGAAATTCATGAAGTGCCGATAGATTATGAACCTACTTTTGAAAGTAGTATGTTGTCCTATAGAGAAGGGGCAAGCAGAGATGCCATTATAGAAGCTGTAAATAAGGCTATTAATTTTGGCACCCCTTATGACCATGAGGTACAAATTGTAACAGCTAAAGGAAAAGTAAGGTGGGTTAGGGCAAAAGGACGAGTAGAATTGGCTCAAGGAAAACCTATTCGTATATACGGGATGATTCAAGATATTAATGATCAAAAGAAGCACCTTGGAGAAATAGAAACTCAGAACAAACAACTCAGAGAAATTGCATGGATGCAATCGCACATTGTTAGGGCGCCAGTGGCTAGAATTATGGGTATTATCAATTTATTGAATGATTTTGATAATATTGAAATAAGTAGGGAGGAACTTCTACAAAATATTCTTGATTCAGCTTATGAGCTCGATGGGATTATAAGAAAAATCAATAACACAATTAAAACAGACCACAATAATATTTTAATATTGTTGATGATGACAAGATGGTGCAAACCCTGCACTCAATAATTGCCAAAAAAAGTGGGCTTACTGATGCACCTATCAACTTTGCTGATGGAAAGCAAGCATTTGATTTTATTACTAATAACAATGGAGATGATGCTTATTTAATACTACTTGATATAAATATGCCTGTGATGAATGGTTGGGAGCTATTGGAAGCTTTGCAAAAAGAGGCATTGAAAAATCAAATCTATGTCGTAATGGTAAGTTCTTCGATTGACCAGCACGACCTCGATAAGGCTAGTACTTATGAACAAGTAATTTCTTATGTTTCAAAACCTCTTACCAAAGATATTCTGGAAGGCTTAAAGTCTCAACACCAAGTAAAACGTTTTTTTGAAAACTAACTATAAGTGTTTTATTTGTAAGAATCCCGAAAAATAAATTAAGTATTAATGCTTAATTTATTTTTCGGGATTTTATGCTTTATACACGCTGAGATGCCTTAATTTAGGTATAAATATTCTGTTTATAAGTTGATTTTAATACTAGAATCTTTTTAAAATTATAAATTATCGTATTTGATAGTCTAATTTTAAACCTACTGAGTACGTGTAATCATCAAAATATTTTTTTTTCATGATTACACGTATATTGGTGTCAATATTATAGGGCTATCAATAAAAACTAGTTATTTGCCTCAAAATAACGTTTAATTTTATATTTATTCTTTAATAAAAACAAAATATTGTAAATTTTGCTTCTAAAATCAACTCATCTTGCTTAAAATGGCTCATTTGTTTGTCAAAATTTTTGTGTGCATCTTACGTTTAGAATAAAAAGACGAGAGAGTCTTGGGTATAAATAATACAATTTTCTAAGGTATTCAGTCATTGAAATGTATATTGGTTATTTATACTCAATTGTTCAAGGAGAATAAATTCTGAAACAAAACATACAAACTTAAATCACATAACATCATGAAAACAAAAGTTTTTTGGGCGACCTTGTTAACATTAGCAAGTTATGGTTCGTTCGCTCAGGAGATTCCGGCAGGTGATCCTGGGTATAGCACACACAATTACAAACATCCAAATAAAGCGGCTGCGGCAGCTAAAAAAAATAAAAAAACGTTTCCTATCAGCGACAATGTGGTTCTAAACAGAAATTATAAACAACTAGGATCAAACACTGCTGAAAAAGGATTGAGCATTATCAGAAATCAGCCAAAAGAAGAGTATTTGACATGGCAAAATGCTAAAATGCCTTTTACCAAGGCGGTAGTAAAAGACCAGCAAATGGCTAGTGATACGGCTAAAAAGAATGATTCAGTAATTGATTAAATTTAATTGCTTTAAATAGGCTATCTCTTGTATTTTTATAAAATATCGGAAATAGCCTATTTTTATAATCATTAACATAGGATAAAAATTAAACTTAATTAATGTGCGTTTGTATTATTTTAATTTTTACGACCGTAAACTAAAAAATGAATTATAGTTTGAATTTTATAGCATAAATTCAATTAATAAATAGTTCTACACCACCTTATAATGCTTCTATCTCTTAGCTTTTACAGCTTAGTTGTCTGCTCTTCAAACTTGTATTACTTATTGTTATTGGATTGAAAGTGATACAAAAAACTTCTTCGTTTTTAAAAATTAAAAAAAAACATAGCTCACTCAGAGTTGATTTATTGCACTAATAAATTATCAGTAAAATATTGCCGTTTTTTTTATTGTTATTATCACAAATTAAACAATATTTCATGTAAGTTATGTAGGTATTAAAGATGGTATAATCTTTGATTATAACCACTTAGTTGTCAGTAATAACTTTACTGGCAATAAAAGACGTTTGTATATTATAATAATAAAGTATTCATGAATACATTGGAGAGTGAACCAAGAACCCGCCAAAATGTTGAAAATATAAATAATAATTTGCTGGTAGCTATGTTTCAACTAGTGCTATCATCCGAAGGAAACATATCCTTCCCTTATGTTAATAAGGTAATTGAAAAAATATTTTTCAATGTTGATAAACATATTTTTCAGAATAATCCTTCAACATACTTTCAATCTATCATCAATGATGATTATGAGGGCTTTTTCACCTCTTTACAAACCTCACAGAAAGAACTTAATGACTGGTTTTATGAATTTAGAATATGCCATGATGATATTCATTTTAAATGGATACAAGTATTTGCTAGCCCAGAAATTAATGACAATGGTTTAATAATTTGGCATGGTTATTTTAAAGATATTACCCTTCTTAAAGCTAATGAGGAGCTTTTGAAGCTAAAAGAAAATAGGTTTTTTTCAATTATCGAAAACTGTCATGAAGGCTATGCCTTGCTAGATAGTGATGCAACGTTTCTTGAAATTAGTCCGATGGGTAAAAAGATTTTAGGTTTTTCAAGCGATGTGAGTACTGACTTTATCAAAAATAATATCAGAATAAATACTGAAGATAGACAATTATTGGCAACAGCTTTTATCGATTCTATTGCAAATCCAACGGAATCTAAGAAAGTAGAGTGTCGTATTATATCAACTGATGATACTGAAAACTGGCTTGAAGTCACTATTCATAACCTACAAAGTAATCATGCAATACAAGCTGTTTTATTGAATTTTAGAGATATTAATGAGCAAGTAATTGCCAGAAAGCAAAAAGAATTTGATGCTAAAAATTTAAAATCCTTAATTGATAATACCTCTGAAATTGTATGGAGCGTAGATACTTCATTTTGTTTAATATCATACAACGCGGCCTTTGAAAAACTAATATTTGATTATTCTGGTGAAAGTATTTATCCCGGAAAAAACGTTTTAGATACGCTTCAGGCTATGCCAGCCCATCTAGCACTTTATACTGCTTATTATGAGAGGGCGTTGAAAGGAGAAACTTTTACAGAACAATATAATATCGCATATCTAACGAACTTATGGCGAGAAGTTTCATTTTACCCTATAAAAATTAATGATGAAATTATTGGAACTGCTTGTTATGGTAAGGATATCACAGAAAGAAAGCTTAATGAATTTGCGCTTCAAAAAACTTATGAACAATTATTAGCAGCCCAAAGTATTGCTAGATTAGGCTATTGGGAAATTGATTTAATTGATAAAAGTAGCCATTGGTCAGAAGAGATGTATAATATCTTCGAGATAGTGCCTGACCAACCACCGCTGACTCTTGATGAAGCACTCACTTATGTTCATGAAGAGGATAAGGACAAGCTTATAAAGCAACATGAATTAATGATGAGTGAGGATAAATACTTGAACTTTGATTTTCGTCTCAGTATGGCAGATTGTACAACTAAGTATATCGTTATGAATGCCAAACTGATTAGAGATGAGAACGGCAAAGCACGTCAAATTAGAATTACTTCACAGGATGTTACAGAAAAAAAGCAAGCCGAACGAGATATTATAGAAAAGGAAAAGCGTTTCAAAGCCTTGATTGAAAATAGCTTAGAGGGAATAGCCATTGTAGATACAGATAACCAGATTGTTGATATTAGCCCAGGTGGTAGAAAAATATTTGGCATTACTACGCTTGAAGAGTACAATAGAGAGTTAATTCATCCAGATGATGTGAAAGAACTTGGTGCTATTTTTCAAAAAGTATATAGTAATCCAAATTACAGTCCGACTTCAAGTTTTAGATACACAAAACCTAATGGAGAATTGTTGTGTATTGAAACCCAATTTAATAATCAATTGGCAGAACCCTCTATAAATGGGATTGTCATGAATTTTAGGGATATTACTGAAAGAAAGAAAGCAGAGCAATTGCTGAAAAGCGAACGATATTTACTGAGAACCATTGTTGATAATTTACCTTTGAACGTATATGTAAAAGATTTAGCATCAAGAAAAACTTTAATTAATAAAGCAGAGCTTGAATATTTAGGGTTTAAGGAAGAAAAAGAAGGGCTAGGCAAAAATGATTATGAAACCTTTACAGAAGAATATGCTAAAACATTCATAGCGGAAGACCAAACAGTATTCAAAACAGGAAAACCTATCATCAACAAAGAAACCTTGATTGATGACCCTAGTAAGAAAAGAGTATGGTATTTGTTATCAAAGATTCCGTTAGTTAACGAGGATGGTGAAATTGATAGATTGATAGGTATAAGCATTAACATCACCGAATTAAAATTAGTAGAAGAGCAATTGCGGGAAAGCGAATTGATGTTTAAAACCCTAGCCAAGAGTGTTCCAGGGGTTGTTTATCAGTTTTGTGTAGAAGCAGATGGGTCAACATATTTTCCTTACTTAAGCTCTAAAATGGCTGATATTTTTGGGATTGACTTTGATGTTAACGAATTAGATTTATCAAAACATATTTATTATGAAGATAAAAAAGCTTTTTTAAATTCTATTTATGCCGCTATTCAAACCAAATCTGATTGGCATTTTGAAGGAAGAATTCTGAATGCAAAGAATGAAATTAAATGGTTTGAAGGTATATCCAGCCCTACAGCGATTGGTCAAAAAATTGTTTTTAATGGCATTCTAATCGATATTACGGAAAGAAAAAATGCTGAGGAAGCAAAAAAACACCTTCGCCAATTAGAACTTTCGTTAGAGAAGGAAAAAGAAATCAATCTGCTAAAATCACGCTTTATTTCTTTTGCTTCACACGAATTTAGAACACCCCTTGCGACCATCGTTACCAGTATTGATATTTTGGGTATTTATACTAATATGCTTAATAATATTGATATTAAAGAGAAAATACAGCATCATCTTAATCGGGTAACACTCCAGTCTAATCGTTTGACCGAGATGCTGAAAGATGTTCTTTTATTAGAAAGAACAGCGAATGATAAACTCAATTTAGAATTAGAGAATATTGATATCGTAGCATTAGTAAATGAAATCAACTCACAATATTTTTTAGATAGGAGTGACCTACGGAAACTTGAATTGTCGCTACCGTTAGTGAGCAAAGCGATTTATTCGGATGCCTCGTTGTTAAATCATGTGATTCATAATTTGGTTGATAATGCCTTTAAATATTCAGAAGGAGGGGCAAACCCTAGTCTGACATTGAATTTTAACGAGCATAATTTTAGCATAATTGTCAAAGATTATGGCATCGGTATTCCTTTGGAAGACCAACAACATTTGTTTGAGATATTTTTCAGAGCCAATAATGTATTGGCAATAGAAGGTACAGGTTTGGGGCTGAATATTACCAAAGAATTTACCAATAAATTGGGCGGGACAATCAGTTTTGAAAGTGAAGAAGGAAAAGGGACAACATTTACATTAATCTTTCCGTATCAATATAGTTAAGAAAGAGTGGTGTTGAGATATTAAAGTATTTATTAAAAGCCTTTATTTGATGCCTTAATTTAGAAAGGTATTAAATAAAGGCTTTTTTGCACCATCATTATTCAATTGTAAGTAAAGTCATTAATTTTATGGCAACTTAAATGCTTTATTATCTTAAAAAATAAACTCAGTGAAAAATAGACTCAAAACTATTATAGCTAGTATTTTTACATCCTACCTTTCAATCATATTATTAGGTTGCGGAAAAGAAACCCCTGATAATTCGCACAAAACTGTACATATTAAATATGAAAAAAAGCAATATACTTTGTACAGAAACGGCAAACCTTTTTTTATTAAGGGGGCTGCCGGATTTACGAACCTAAAGAAACTAAAAGAAGCTGGGGGAAATACTATCAGAACTTGGGATACGACTCATCTGCAAGCAATATTAGACGAAGCTAAAATCTATGACATTGCTGTAGTTGTAGGTTTGCCAATGCCCATGAACAATGATGGAGATTGGTTTTATAAAAATGATGAATTAATTGCTACGCAATATAAACGTTATTCCAGTTTTATTAATAAATACAAAAATCACCCTTCATTATTATGCTGGTGTTTGGGTAACGAATTGGCGTTTCCGAACAAACCTCGATTCTTGTCATTTTATAGGGTATTCAATAATCTAGTAGATATGATTCATCAAAATGACCCTAATCATTTGGTGACTACTACCATAACTAATTTCCAACGTAAAAATATCTTCCATATCAAATTTAGGACTAATATTGATTTTATATCCTTTAACATCTTTGGCAAACTAAAAGACTTGAGGAAAGATTTAGAAGATTTTGAATGGCTGTGGGATGGCCCATTTTTGATAACCGAATGGGGAATTGATGGGCCATGGTACCCTCACGAGCATACCGCTTGGAGAGCCTTTATTGAAAACACAAGTACAAAAAAAGCAGAACAATACCTCTGGATATATCGTCATGATATGCCTGTTGAAAATCCGAGACTATTAGGCTCGTTAGTTTTTTATTGGGGACATAAACAAGAAAATACTCCTACTTGGTTTAGTCTTTTTGATGAAAATGGGGCATCATCTGAAGCCGTTGGCACTATGCAATATATATGGACGTCAACATACCCAACACACAAAGCCCCGCAAATACGCTATATGGTAGTAGATGGAAAAGGAGCAAGGGATAATTTAATCTATCAACCCAATGCCAAGGCTACTGCTAAATTATTGTTGATGGATAAGGCAGATACTACAGGACTAACTTACCAATGGCAGGTGTTGCCAGAAGACTGGTTTCAAGTAAACGATATTTATAGTACTAAAAAAGTAAAGCCTATCGAAAACGTATTCATTAAACAAAGCAAAACAACAGTGGTTTTCAGAACCCCTCCTAAAGAAGGTCCTTATCGTATTTATGTTTCAGTATATGATAAACATGGAAATTTTGCTACTTGTAACACTCCCTTTTATGTAGTAGATAATAAATGATGGAAACCCCCAAAATCATACCTCCACCCAACAAAAAACAACTACTTACCCTACGCATTATGATAAGCATAGGGCTTGGTAGTATGGTGTATTTTCTTTGGACCTTATTCGATAAATCTATTATTGCTAATATTACTTTGTATTGGTTTTTGATGATTACTTTAATCTTTACTTGTTTAAAGATTATCTATGAATGGTATCATTATCTTTTTATTTCTGTCCCTCCGACATACCCTACCGAGAAAACCTATACAGTAGATATTTTTACAACATTTTGTGAGGGCGAACCCTACGATATGATTGTAGAAACCCTTACGGCAGTTCAGGCTATTACATACCCCCATCAAACCTATTTATGTGATGAAGCCGACGACCCATACTTAAAAGAGGTATGTAAAAACCTTGGGGTAAACCATATTACAAGAACCGAAAAAATCAATGCCAAAGCAGGCAATATCAACAATGCCTTAAAGCAGTCAACGGGCGAACTTTGTGTTGTGCTAGACCCCGACCATGTTCCATTTCCTGAATTCCTTGATCCCATTGTTAATCATTTCAATGACCCAACAATTGGGTATGTCCAGATTGTTCAGGCCTATGCCAATCACCACCAAAGTTTAGTTGCCAAAGGGGCAGCCGAACAAACCTACCAGTTTTATGGTCCTATGATGATGACCATGAACAGCTATGGCACTGTTCAGGCAATTGGGGCTAATTGTACTTTTAGAAGAACAGCCCTAGAGTCTATCGGAGGACATGCCGCTGGTCTAGCCGAAGATATGCACACAGCCATGCAGCTACATGCCAAAGGTTGGAAATCGGTTTATGTGCCTGCCATATTAGCCAGAGGGCTTGTGCCAGCCACATTGTCGGCCTATTACAAACAACAATTAAAATGGTCGAGAGGAGTCTTTGAATTATTAGTTACCTCCTACATCAGCCTTTTTTCAAAATTCAATTGGCGTCAGAAACTACATTATGGTATTTTGCCTTTTCATTATTTATCAGGTATTATCTATTTTCTCAACTTTGTAATACCCATTATATCGCTGTTTGGTGATACATATCCACTTCAGCTTGATTTAGGAACATTTTTATTTGATGCCCTTCCTTTTGTAATTTCTATCGTCATCATCAGGCACTATGTACAGCAATGGGTAATGGAAGATAAAGAGCGGGGTTTTCATATTGTGGGCGGACTATTACTTATAGGTACTTGGTGGGTATTTATAGTTGGGATATTTTATACAATCATCAGGAAAAAAGTACCCTATATTCCTACCCCCAAAGAAGCTATCAACGAAAAGAACCTAATCATCAACCTTCCTAATATTGTTGTCTTAATCTTGTCGTTAACGGCAATAGCTTATGGCTTATATTATGATTGGAATCCGTTTACTTTTATGATGGTAGGCATTGCTTGCATCAATTGTATTTCTCTATCTTTCGTTCTGTTGGCTAGTGAACAGTTAAAAATAAGGAAGTACAGAAAGTCTCATCCAAGTATTGATTATCCACTTAATGCAGTAGCAGAGGTGAAATCTGTATTTTGGGTATTCAGGCGTAGGGTTTATAAGCGAATTAATAACTATGGATTATTAATCTTGATAATGGGTATTTTTAGTTGTTTTTATTTTAAGCAATTCAATCCTTTTGGGGAAACTCTTCAGCAACAAATGCCCCACAAGAAAGATATTTTTTTAACAGGAATTTTTAGTCCACAAACTTCAGAGGGGTTATCTTCAATGGCACTTGTGAAGGCTTTTCAAGCAGAAGCCAAATACCATGTTGATATAGTATCATTCTATATTTCATGGGGCAATGCCAAAAGGTGTTTTATACCTACTTCAACCTTAAAGTCTGTCTATCAAAACAACTCTATCCCAATGATTACTTGGGAACCATGGCAAATACTTTTTGAGGATTCACTTGCCTCTACAAAAGCAAAAACTTTTAATGACAAAAAGGTTTTCTTGAATATTACACATGGTAAATATGATGATTATATTAAGCGTTTTGCTTTAGACTTAAAGGCCCTGAATCGACCAGTGTTCTTGCGATTTGCACACGAAGTCGATAACCCATTTTATCCTTGGTCGAAAACAGGGAATAATACTCCCTTAGAATTTAAAGCCGCTTGGATGTATTTACGAAAAGCATTTATCAAAAACAATGTATATAATGTAGTTTGGGTATGGAATCCATGGAAACCCGCGGCGATAAATGAATATTTTCCGGGCAAAGAAAATGTAGATTGGATAGGCGTAACAGGGCTAAACTTTGCTGAGTATAGTGATGACAAAAAATCATATTCTTTAGAGCAACTATATCGCCCTTATCATCAAAATCGAGTTTTTAAAACAGGTATTCCAATTATGATTGCCGAAATGGGGTCCTTAAAAAAAGATAAGCATCAAGACAAATGGTTGAATGAAGGCATTAAAAATATTAAAAATAAGTTCCCAGAGGTAAAAGCCCTTGTGCTTTTTAATTCAGCCGTGGATGAGAATATCCCCGACGGCAGTATGGGTAAAATAGATTGGACAATCCGTAACCCATCCAATGTTTCGGCAGTTATCAAACAGTACCACAAACCTATAGACATAATTAATACAGATACTATATACTATTCCAAAGTCGAAAATATTGCTAAAATAGACAGTAGTAAAATGTTTTTGAATCTACAGGGGGTTAATTATACCAAAGCCCAAAATTGGTACAAAAATATTACGCCACTAACCAAAAAAACGATTATAGAAGACTTTGGTGATATAAAACAAAGTGGCATAAATACAATCAAATGTTATGGACCAAATGTTTATGATAGAATAACATTTGAAGTAGCAGCACAGTATGATTTAAAAATTACCTATGGATTTTGGATACCTGATAATATCAATTTTAGTAGTGATAAAAAACAGTTAGTATCGCTTACAAACTCGATATTAACCTTTGTAAAACAAAATCGAAATAATACAACCATAAAGGCTTGGCATATAGGCAATACTACCCTCCAAAAACTAGATAAGGCTTATTATAAACCAGCATTGTTTTATCAACAGCAAGCCTATTTTAAATGGATAAGGAGTTTGGTTACAAAAATCAAAGCCATTGATGGGAAAAGATTAATTTCGATGGATATTTTAATGGCAAAAAACCTTGAAGAAGTAATAGGAATGTTACATTATTATGTACCAGAAATAGATACTTATGGACTGATAATTCCAGACAAATCGCCTGATATAAAGCTAATTAATAACTTGAAAATTCCTTATTTTTACAGTAATATTCATATCAAAGCTTACCTACGTTTACCCAAAAATAATCATGTCGGAGGGTTCATCCAAAAATGGCAAGATCATCAAAATACTACCTCGGTAAACTTTAGTGGGTTAAGGGATGTAGAAGGTAAAAACAAACCAGAGCTTTATCAATTAGCTAAAAGATGGCATGGCAACATTAGACCAAACGATTTGCCCCCAATTAAAATTTTGCGTCCTGCCATGACCACCGTGCCTAACCATTCTTTGCCCTACTATGCTTTGTTTTTAAAAGATAGAAGATGGCAAATAGCAGAAAACAATAATACAGGGATGAAATTTAGGTGGTACTTAGTTAAAAATAATAGTTTAGGGGAAGCGATTTTCATTAAAAAGTTAGGCGAGGGTACATCCATCAATGTTATCATTCCAGAAGATGTTTCTTCCTATAGGTTGTACCTAACGGGCTTTAGCAAAAATAACATCACCACGACACAGTCTGTATTGAACCTTCCTTTGTATAGTGATGAGTTGTGAGTTGTCCTTTGTCATTGCCTAAAATAGGTTGCCTTGAGTTTTTAGAAAGTTAACATCGTAAACAATTAATAACTAGTAATTTGAAATGCTACCGAGACGGTGGACTAATCACTCATTCACTCAATAAATATAGCTGTGATTAAAAAGAGAACCCAATATTTATATAGTACTATACTCATTGTCCTATTGTTTTTTGTGGGGTTTATATTTGCCAAACCTTATTTAAAGTCCATATTGATTGATGAACTAAGCGATAGGCATTACGAACCCGTATTGGGGGTTTATGACAGGTTTCACCAAGCAAGTATTTTGAATATTGACAACATTCAACATTATACCATAACTTGGAAAAATTCTACTGTCTGGTTTGATGCCAATGCACTGGAACTTCAATTAAACAAAGGCAACCCCCTTTTGTTAACAATAGAAACATGGTCAAAAAATAGCATTACTACCCATGTTGCCGATAATGTAATAGACGAAACAAGCGGAGGCAAGTATGATGATAAAATTGAAAAGCTTGGTCATGTCTTATCAAAGTATCAGCAAATAATATTCATCCGCTGGAACCCCAATATGGAGTTGCCAGTGTATCAATACCCTTGGCAGTTTCAATCGCCAGAGGCCTATATTAATGCCTTTAATTACTTTGCCAAGCAGATTAAACGATACGCACCTAAGGTAAAAATTGTATGGGGACCATCGGGCTATCCAGGCGATACTGAGTATTGGGTAGGAGACCCCAACGTAGATTTTGTAAGCCTGACTTTGGATGATAGCTATCAAAACTATACTACCGATACCATAGTATTCGATGGGTATGATACGATGACACAAAAACTGCATCGTATGAGGTTTATTAATAAGCCTGTTTTGATACTGGGTTCTGATAAAATCGATAAGGCGAACTTTCGTCAAGAATGGATAAGCCAAGCTGCCACCAATATCGAAAAGTATAAAAACACAGTGTATTCAACCGATAATTTTGAGATTTCGGGTAATAAACCTCTGAGAGTGGGTAAACCCCTGCTAGGTATTTACGACCCTAAAGAACGCTTACTGACCGATACCAGCATTAAGGCAGAACATCTTTTTGTAGATTTGGGTGAACTACAGTCGGGTAAATTTGAAATTGAGTTCAAGCAAGTGCTAGCGAGGCACCATGATGTAATAGTGACGATGGAGCCTTGGCGGGATACCACAGGCATGGTTGATAACAAGGTACTGACCAACATAACCAATGGACGTTATGATAAAGAGATAGCAAAGCTTTATGCTATCATCACTAAGACCGAGCAAACGGTTTATTTGCGTTGGCTACACGAAATGGAAATACCTATTCACCGCTATTTATGGCAATCCCAAAAGCCAGTAGAATATATTAATGCTTACCGATACTTTATGTTGTTTAATAAAAAACCTGCTAAAAACATCCGCAAAGTTTGGGGGCCAGCAGGGGATAGGGGCTCGGTAGATTGGTGGCCGGGTAATGATGTGGTTGACTATATTAGTTTTGCCATTTATGGTTTACCCGATAAGAATATCACCGACCATAACAAACAAGAACGTTTTGAGGCTATTTTCAAACGCAAAAACTATAGAATGCGATTTTTGAATAAGCCTATCTTTATCACAGAATTTGGCGTAAAAGGCCCTGAAGATTTCCAAACCGAGTGGATGAATGAAGCAGCCCAAACCATTAATGCCAATAAGCAAGTATTTGGGATGAGTTACTTTAATTTGTACGATAACCCCAAAGCATGGGGAAAAATTAAAGCCCCAGACTGGAGTATTACCAACAATACCTTTGATAGTTTTTATAAGAAATTAAGGTAAGGGTTGAATAATTAGAGATGGCTTAACCTAAATAGTAAAATCATAAAAAAGTGGGACTGTCCGAAAAGTTTTCATAACCAAATATTATTCTATGAATGACATCAACCGTAGCTCTGAAGGAGAGAGGTTCAGGATGAGGTTTTTCTAAGAATAATATTTGGCATTGTTTTCTTTATTTTACACGTGGTTTTTGATTCGGTAATAAGCTAGTAATAATGCCCATTAACGGTAGAAATGCACAAATTTTAAAGATATAGGCAATACTCGTAGAGTCTGCCAAAGCCCCTAATACTGCTGAGCCAATTCCGCCCATGCCAAAAGAAAACCCAAAGAATAGTCCCGCTACTAAACCAATTTTATCAGGCATCAAGTCGGTAGCATATACTAAGATTGCAGTAAAAGCAGAGGCAATGATTAGTCCGATGATTACTGCAAAAGCAATCGTCCAGAACAACGATAAATAAGGTAAGAAAAGCGTAAACGGAGCGGCACCTAATATAGAGACCCAGATGATTTTCTTTCTACCATAACGGTCACCCAATCCGCCCCCTAATACAGTTCCGATGGCAACAGCACCAAGAAACATGAAAAGGTATAATTGAGACTCTTTTACAGAGATATGGAATTTATCTATTAAGAAGAAGGTGAAATAATTGGTCATTGATGCTAAATAGATATATTTAGAAAATACCAGTGCCAATAAAACAACGATAGAAAATATTACTTTTTTACGAGGCAATTCTGAGACTACTATTGATGAATTATCCTTGGTAATTGTTTTTCTGGTAGCAATTTTCTCTCCATACCATTTTCCGATACGTAACAATACAAGAATCCCGATAAAGGCTGCAATGGCAAAAAGACTAACATAGTTTTGCCCTAACGGGAGAATAATTAATGCTACTAATAATGGCCCTACCGCACTACCAGCATTACCACCAACTTGGAAAATAGATTGTGCCAATCCTTTCTGACCACCCGAAGCCAATTGTGCCACACGCGATGCCTCAGGGTGAAAAACAGATGAACCCATACCTATAAAACTAACCGATAGTAGAATCAGATAATAATGGTTGGCAAAAGCCAGACAAACCAAACCTATTAATGAAAGTGTCATGCCTATGGCTAATGACTTTGGATTAGGCTTTTTATCGGTGTAAATCCCCACAAAAGGTTGTAGGATAGAAGCCGTAAGCTGAAAAACCAATGTAATAACACCTATCTGGGCAAACGTAAGTTTGAATTCTCCTTTTAAAATAGGATATAACGAAGGAATGGTTGATTGAATAAGGTCATTTAAAAAATGAGTAAAGCTGATGGCAAACAATATCTGATAAACGATTTGTTTGGTGGCAGGGGAGGCTGTTTTTGTTAGTGTACTATTCATTGGTATTAAAGTTTAGTTCATCATATCATCAGATGAATTTGAGCAAAATTTAAGACAATTATTAATAAAGGGGAAAATTATAATCTTGATATTATACTGTTGGCAGCGGAGGCTGCTTTTTCTGGATTCTGGAGTTCAATCCACTGTAATAAGTCTTCGTGTAATGAATGTGATTCTTTGAAGCTATCGGTATTCAGATTGCTACTTACAAACGATTTCGTCACTTGAATACTCGCTGTTTTATAAATCTCAGTTAGAATTGGATTCCCACAAGCCTCAGCGATAGAAATATGAAAATTTACATCTGCATGAATGCAATTTTGAACATCATTTTCTGCTGCAAACTTTTTTCTAAGACTTAACCATTGCTTACTTGTTTTTAACTGAGTAGCTGTACGATTCAAGGCCGCCTTTTCTGCAATCTTTACTTCTAACAATGAGCGTACCTCAATTACATCAGCTATTTCTGCACGACCCATTTGGTCATTGAGCGACTCTTGAATTTTATCGGATGCCACAAATGTGCCAACGCCTTGCTGAACAGCTAATAGGCCTTGGATAGATAAAATTTTAATAGCTTCCCGAATGCTAGAACGCCCGACACCAAAGATTTTCATTAATTCGGACTCAATCGGGAGTTTATCTCCAATTTTATAATTACCCAAAAAAATTTGCTCAATTAGCCTGTCTGCTACTTCTTCTGCTAATGTTTTTTTATTGATTAAGCTCATATTACTATACATCATATCATCAGATGATTGCAAAGGTAATGGTTTTCAAAAGGATACCAAAAAATATTCAATGTTTTTAGATACTTGATTTGAAATACTATTTTGAATAATACCCCAAAGGACAGGCTTTTAGAACTATCCTTTGGGGTAAAACACTTATTTGTAAACCCTAATATAATCTACTTCCATACTTGAAGAAACAAAGTTGGGGTCAATGGCTCCACCAAAATTGCCACCCATAGCTACGTTTAAGATTAAAAAGAAGTCTTTGTTAAATGGCAAGCTACTATTGTTATTGAAAGTGTAATAAAGTTTATTATCAACATACATTTTTATGGTACTAGCTGACCAATCTACTGAATATATATGAAATTCGGTAGATGGATTGGTAATGGTGGTATTTCCACTATCACCATTAGCACCTGAATGATTAGGATGGTGCATGGTACCATAAATCTTGTTAGGCTCATTGCCTTTGTTTTCCATAATATCAATCTCACCACATGCTGGCCAACCAACTGTTTGGATATTGCTGCCCAACATCCATAGTGCTGGCCAAGTACCACCGCCACTCGGTAATTTAGCTCTAATATCTACTCTACCATAAGTAAATGAGAATTTATTCATGGATTGTATTCTGCTTGAGGTATAATTAAAACCACTATAACTTTCTTTTTGGGCAGTAATTTTTAAGATACCATCTTTAATAATGATATTTTCTGGTCGATTAGTATAAAACTCTTTTTCTGAATTTCCCCAGCCATTATCACCATTGCCTATATCATAGCCCCAAACGGCAGGGTTCGGTGCTCCGTCTTTATCAAATTCCTCAGCCCAGAATAATTTTTTCTCTACTACAGGTTCTTCGCTTTGTTTTGGTTTTAATTTCATAAACCAAGCATTTCCATCAGCACCGATACTTCTTAAGCTGATACTGTTAGTAGAAATAGCCAATATTTCATAGGTATTACCCCCAGTAGCAAAATTTACGATACCATTACCCGGAACTACAAACTGGATTCGAGTAGAATTAGCCGAAGTTGAAGTAGAGGTAGCACCCATAAAAAGAAGGTTTTTAGCACCTGTTGTATTGATGTCATAACAGCCATCTCCACCCGACAAACCATAATAGCTTGTAGCTGCTCCAATTAAAGAAGACTGTCCTTTGTTATCAACTGTCATTGCTACATTATTATTGGCATCTTTTGTGAATGTAATCTCATCATCGTACAAGCACGCAGGGCGTGTGTTAGGGTCGGCTGCATACCAAATCGGTGAGAAAGCATCAACTGGGCCAACGCCTACGTGTCCGGGTGCATCTTTGTCAGTTACCCAAACTTTAGAGGCATTGTTTGTTAAAGCAGAAAGAATATCAGTAGGGATGGCAAATGTTACAAATACCTTTATTTTTTTACTCAGCGTTGAAGTCGCACCACCTGTACCTACTGCACTGACAGTAATAGTGTAGTCTTTTGTACCTGGATTACTGTACTTATAAGTAATTTTTCCTGACGGAACAACTTGGATATTGCCATCTCCAAAATCTATTTTATAGGTCAAAGCCTTATCTGCAACGGTAGTGATAATAACATCACCGCTACCATTGCCGAAGGGATTATTCGCATCCACTCCTTGAATGGTTGTATTAAGTGCTAAGTTTGAAGGAGCAACGATGTCTCCAAAAGCGTATTCAATTTGTTTACATGCACTAAAACTTATGGCAGTAGCCATTAAGATGAGCATGAATGATTTTATATTGCTTATCATGATTTCTGATTTTAAATTAATAAAGGATGATGTCATCGAATAAATAAGTGAAATTGGCAGAGCCGTCTCCTTTAGTGCCATTATCAAAAATGAGTACTACTTTTTGATAAGCCTTACTGGTATTAATTAAACTGTAATCAAAAATTAACTCCTCCCAAGCATTGGCTTTGGTGCTGCTTAATTCTTGTTCAAAACTAACGCTACCATCCGTCAGGTTTTCTACTTTCAATAATACCTTAGTACCTACTTTAGGTGTAAAAACTTTCATTTTGAATGTTTTTTTACTCGAAAAATCAATCGGGTTATCTAAGCTAAGAAATGCTCCACCCCAAGGTTGCCCTCCATTTTTAATCAACTTTACGACCTTGCCACTAGTATTGATGCCATTTACTTGTGGATTACTGATAACACTGGCATTACCTCCATCAAAATTCACAAAGTCATATTTCAATGATGTCGATTCAAAAGTTAATGGAATAGAAAGCGTGTTGTTGGTTTCAGTAACGGTGGCAATCTGTACATCGTCCCAATAAAAAACTTTTCCGTTACCTACTGTTCCAAAGTCAAAGAATAATGAAGCCTTGTGATATGTATTGGCAAGATTCAACGCATTAGTTCCTGCTACAGGTTTTGAAAAATCAAAAATTAATTCTTCCCACGCTTTTGCAGACTTTGTGAGTACCTCTGTTTCTACAGAGATATTTGGATTGTTGCGGTCTTCAATTTTCAACCTAATAGGAATGCCAACTGACGGAGAGTAAACTCTGACACTCATTTTAGTATTAGAAGCCGTAAGTTTAATAGCTGAGCTAAAGCCTGTTGGGGTTCCGATAGTAGTTCCCGCCCAAGTTTCTGCCCCAGATGGTTTGGTAGTAATTTTAACTTTATTCCCAGCCTTTGTTGGATCTATGCCATCAATAGTGCTATTATTCCCAAAGTCAGTTACTGTATAATTTACATTGGCTTCATCAAACGTAACTGGGAGATTGATTGGAGATATTACCACTGGGCTGAACAATTTGATGTCATCAAACAAATAGGTAAAATTACTCGAACCATCACCATTAGTACCATTATCAAAAATCAATACAATGTTTTGGTAACTATTAGCCGTATTGATAGCACTGTAATCAAAGGTTAATTCTTCCCAAGTATTGGCTTTGGTAGTGCTTACTTCTTTTTCGAAATTCAGAGAACCGTTCGATGCATTTTCGACTTTCAATAATACTTTTGCACCTACTCTTGGAGAAAACACCTTCATCGAGAAAAATTTATTCACTGAGAAATCTATTGACCCTCCCAAGGTAATAAAACTTCCACCATAGGTTTGTCCTGCATATTTAACCATTTTGCCAACTTTCGATGAAGTATTGATACCGCTAGCCTGTGGGTTGTTTACTACGGTTACTTCACCACCTGCAAAATTGGAAAATTTGTAGATTTGCCCAGCCGTCTCAAAATCAAGCGGTAATACAATCGGGCTTACAATGTTGATAGTCTTTTTTACTTCTGTAGTAGCTTTTCCTCCGCTCAATGCAACCACTTTCATCTCAAAATTACCGACAGAAGTGTAAGTATGGCTAATAGTTTCGCCTTCTAAAAAAGATTGCGGTACTTCGTTTGTTACGTCGCCAAAATAAACCTTAAATAGGGTTTCATAACTTGCTTTAGCCGAAACTTTTACTTTAAATGGATTAGCAGGTTCAATGGTGGTTGTTACTTCAACATTTTCAGGTGCTTTGAAAGAAACCGTTAATTGATGGGTACTCTCAGTACTTTTGCCAGTAACACCTACTCCTATTAATTTAACATTATAAACACCTTCAGCATATTTGTGTTGGATACTCTTACCTGCTTCTACAATTGCTGGAGTGTTTGTTCCATCACCAAAATATACTGAAAAGGTTGATGTGCCTTCGCCGTTGGGCGTAATGGTTACTAACCCTGTATTATCTTGTGTAATATCAAAAAGTGCAGCCATTTTAGCAGGAGCTGAGGCACTTTCCAGAAAAGAAATATCATCGAATATCTTTTCTTTACAGGCTGTCATTATAGAAATGAATACTATAATGGACAAAAATTTATATATATTTTTCATCGAAAATCATTTTGAAATGTTGAAAGGTAAATAGTTCCTTCAAATTCAAGTGGAATATTATTCCACTCATATAGATTAATAACCAGCATTTTGGATTAAGCCCGAAACATCTATTTCTGTTTGTGGAATCGGGAATATCTCGTTTTTACCAACCACAAAACCTTTTATTTTAGTTGAGGCTTGTCCAGTCCTAACCAAATCGAAAAAACGATCCCCTTCCATTCCTAATTCTAGTCTTCGTTCTGCCCAAATGGCTTCTTTTAGGGTATTTCCTGTCGCAGTAATGTTATGGGCATTGTCGCCAAATGCTCTTTGGCGCACTTTATTAAGGTACAACTGTGCCGTAACGTCATCAGGAGAAGCTTTTCGATTTAAAGCTTCGGCATACATCAGATACACATCTGCCAAACGAATAATGCGTTGATTATTCAAATAATTTAGTTCAATCTGTCCGCTTGTTTCTCCTTTTCTAGGTAAATACTTTTGGTTATATAAGCCTGTGTTTTTATAAGGAGCTACTTGATAAGTAATGCCAAAACTTGGATTAGCAATTTTATAAGCCTCTATATCTAAACAGGTTACATCCTTTCTTTTATCACCAGCTTCGTAGGCTTTCGCTAAATCTTGCGTAGGCAAGTTAGTACTCCAGCCTGCTGCATAAGGGCTAGACCCCGTTAGACCACGAATACCACATTGTTGAACGGCTAGATTTCCTTGTCCACGAGTAACACCACCCCAGTTATAATATGGTGAAAGATTTGAATATTGAATTTCAAAAACTGCTTCAGAACCGTTTTCGCCAGATTGCAAGAAAATATCCCCAAAGTTGGGTACTAAAGAATAAGGCCCGTCGATGACGCTTTTTAACATACCCGCAGCTAAATCAAACTTGTTTTGATAGAGATACACTTTACCTAACAATGCTTGGGCAGCAAATTTGGTTATTCTTCCATTTTTAGGGTCTGTACTTGGCAATGATGCAATAGCATTGGTCAAGTCTTTTTCTATTTGTGCATATACATCTGCTTTTGGAGCTTGTTTCAAGGCTCTTGAATCGGCAATGCCCAATTTCTTATCGACAAATAAGGGTACATTACCAAATACTTTAACGAGCGAGAAATAATAATAAGCACGCAAAAAAGCTACTTCACCATACATGGCTTCTTTTTCTGGAAAGGCTATGGTTTCGCCAGCAGGATTTTTGTCTTTATACTGATATAAATAATTGGCACGATTGATTCCCTCGTATGACGCTTTCCAAATTTCTGCCAATGTTCCATTTTGAGAAGTCACAGTATAATCGTCTATATTTTGTAAATTCAATACATCCGAGGCATTTTCGCCGCCAGCTACTGCATTATCAGATGCTATGTCGCCAATTGGAACTATTTGATTCAACCATTGCATAGGTGTATAAACACTTACGCCCATGCTTTGATAATCAGTAGATGATTTTAAATAATCTTGATCAGTTACTCTATAATCGTCTTTAGGACTATAGTCAACCCATTCACTACAACTGGTAATACCTATTGTGATGAAAAGAAAACAGAGAATATTAATGATGTTTTTCATTTTTGTTATTTTTTTCAAAATGCTGTTAGCTTAAACATTTATTTTGACTAATTTCTATTTTGGGGCTTATTGCTTAAAGCCTTGCACTTCATGCATTTAGTTAAAACTTTACATCAATCCCAACAGACCAAGTTCTGGCTTGAGGGTAGGTCCCACGGTCAACACCAGTATCTAGTACACCGCCCGGAATTTCAGGGTCATAGCCAGAATATTTTGTAAAAGTGAACGCATTTTTTACTTGAGCATAAATGCGTATTTTATTCACTATTCTTTTAGGTACAATGGCATTAGGAAGCGTATAGCCAATCTGAATGTTTTTAATTTTTACGAAAGAGCCATCCTCAACATATCGGTCTGATACCCTGATATTGCTATTGGCATCCACAAATGAAAACCGAGGATTATTGGCATTATTGGTTGTGCCTTCGCCCGTCCATCGTCCTAATACAGACCTGAATTTGTTTGAATAAATCGCATTCCTTTCGTAAGCTCTGTAGATGTCATTACCGATAGATGCATAGGTAAATACATTTAGGTCTAGATTTTTATAGCTTAATCCCAAATTCCAACCCATCGTAAAATCTGGGAAAGGATTTCCAATTTGGGTTTTATCTAAATCTGTAATTTGTCCGTCGCCATTAACGTCAACAAAGCGAATATCTCCAGGAACAGCCCCTGACTGTTTGGGTGCTTCTGCAATTTGAGATGTATTCTGAAACAGACCATTGGTTTTAAAACCATAGAAATAACCAGGAGCGAAGCCTTGTTGGAAACGAGTAGCCGTTTGTGATTGACCGTTGAAATACGAACCACCTGGAATAATCGCCGTTCCGTCTGAATTGGTAGCTGTTACTAAGTTTTTAGATGTTGTGAAGGTAATATTAGTATTGATTTTTAAATCCTTTATGATTTCAGCATTATAACCAAAATTTAGATCTACCCCACTACTTTTGGTTGAACCAATATTGGCAGTTGGGGCCGAAGCCGCACCTAAATACAATGATATAGAAGGCGTAAACAATAACCCATCTACCGACTTATCAAAATAATCTGCCGATAACGACCACTTGTTATTGCCAAAACGTACATCAAACCCTACGTTACTTTGTAGTTGTTTTTCCCAACGCAAGGTAGTGTTGGCATAAGACCCAACCGTTGACCCAGGAGTAAAAGTGTTTCCAAAGGTGTAACCATTACTATTCGCATCTGATGCGTAGCTCGGTCCGCCAGAAATTATACCTACATATTGTGGATTTACGTTTTCATTGCCTATAGAACCATAGCTTCCTCTTATTTTTAGATAATTCAAGAAATCTATATTGAAAAAATCTTCATTGGAAATTACCCAGCCCAAAGAACCAGCATAGAAATTGGCAAATTTATTGTCAATCCCGAAGGCATAAGAACCATCACGACGAGCTGAAAAGGATACTAGATATTTGTCTTTATAGTCGTAGTTTATTCTACCAAAATAAGAAAGATTTTTTCTGAAATACTGCGAATTACCCATTGTTTGTGCATTGGTATTAGTAGCTGTGTTAATACCTGTTGCTGAAGTAATATCGGCAAAAGTCCATGAATTAAAAGGAACATCTTGTCTTGAGCCATTGATTTCATCACCAGCTATTTTAGCGAATGATATACCTAGCACGGTTTCGAAATTATGATCGTTATTAACTTTGAAATTATAAGTACCAAAGGTTTCAATAGTATAAGTATTATCAGTTCTTTTTGACTCATAAACACTGTTATGTCTGCCAGTAACGGTTGAACCATCAGCATTCATCGTGTTTTCAACATTCAAAGGCCCATAGAAAACCAATGGTGTAAATGACTTATATGTATTGTTGTAATTGGTGTAACCAAAACGTGAAGACAAAGTCAGATTTTTAATTACCTCATATTGTAGTTCTAACTTTCCGTATAATTTATTGCCATTGCTGTTATTGTAGTTATTATCTAGTTTCGTTAATGGATTAAAAATTTCGGATAATAATAAATTACTGTAACCGTATTTCCCAACAGTATTAGGTACTGTATTTAAAATAGAAACGGTAGGGTCAAAATTTAAAGCACTACCAATGATTGAATTAAAAGAGTTTTCTTGAAGACCAATGTTTTTTATGTTTACATAACTGGTATTGGCCAAGAATTTCACTTTTGGAGTAATCTGGAAAGTAAGGTTAGTGGTAAAATTCAAACGGTTAAAATTTGAATTAGCTCCGCCACCCACAATACCATCTTGCCCAAGGTAACCTCCTGAAAGAAAATACTGAACTTTATCACTACCGCCTTTTACTGAAATGTTATGTGACTGTAAGGGTGCATTTTTAAAAATTTGTTTTTGCCAATCTGTTCCAACACCCAAAGTAGATAAATCTTTGAAAATCAATCCCCCACCTGAAACCGTACTACCTTCATTCAAAATTGCACCGTATTCCGTAGCATTTAAAACGCCAATAGTTTTCATTACTTGCTGAACACCATAATTACTACTATATGAAATCTCCGCTTTTTGATTTCTACCTCCGCTTTTAGTAGTGACTACTATTACGCCATTACCACCTTTTACTCCGTAGATTGCTGTTGTGGCTGCATCCTTCAATACATTCATCGACTCTATATCAGCAGAATTGATGGAGTTAAAATCATTCAATGTTTGGGGTACACCATCAATTATAACTACTGGATCCGTACCCGAAAATGAAGGAATTCCTCTGATTAATACGGTTGGTTTTGAGCCAGGCGAACCATTTGAAATCACAGTAACACCTGAAGCTCTACCTTGCAAGGCATCTTCAGGACGAACAGGGCGAAGCTTTTCAATATCTGTTCCTTTAACGGTTGAGATAGCCCCTGAAACATTAGTTACTTTTTGTGTACCATAACCAACCACTACTACTTCATTAAGCTTTTTGGTATCAGGCACTAAACTAATATTGATAGCAAAGCGATTGCCCACCGTTATTTCTTGTAGGTCATAACCTACAGAGGTAACGATTAAAACAGCTTTCTCGTTAGGAACAACCAACGAGAAATTCCCATCAACATCACTCGTGGTTCCTTGAGTAGTACCTTTGATGGCAATGCTTACACCTGCAATGGTCTCGTTGGTTTCAGCATCAGTTATTTTTCCTTTAATAGTTTGGTCTATATTATTTTCTAACAAACCAAAATTATTACTAGCCTCGCTATTGGGGGATGTTTTATTAGTAGCTCTTTTTAGTAAAATTTTTCTGCCAACTACCTCATAGTTAATTTTTAGAGGCTTTAGTAGCTCTTCTAATACGGTAGAAAGTTTCTCTTTTGTGGCTACAATACTTACTTTTCTATTAGCCATAATTAGCTGCGGACTATACATAAACTTTATGTTGGCCTCGCTCTCTATTTTTTCAAGAATTTTTTCAACTTCTTGTTGACTAATGTTGATACTTACCTTTTGGTCAAGTATTTCCTGTGCATGTGTATTGGCCGCATTAGCGAACGACATACAGAGAAAGGTAATAATAGTTTGAAATAAACTGATTCGCATGATCTTGATCGGAATCTTGTTAAATTGTCGATTTTTTGACATAATTTTGAGTTGTTAGTTTTGAACGACTGACACAAAAGAATCCCTGCATCAAAAGAATAATTGATGTTTAAAAGCTTGAGCACTTTTAGGGATAGTTAAGTCGATGATGTTGGTAGCATCATCGGCTTTTTTTTACAGGAAATTTGTTTGAATTGTTACTTCACTTTGATTTGCTTGTCTAATGTTTTGAGTGATTGTTTTATTTATACGGTTTAAAAATTATTTACTAATCGAATATAAAATCATTTAGCACCTTTAGCGTCTTTAATTACAGCCTTTCCCTTCTATAAAGATTTTTCCTTCTTTCATTTCATATTTGGCTTCAAGTACTTTACAAATAAGGTTAATTTTCTCTAATAAGGGTTCATCACCTAATTCTGCCGTCAATTGGCACGAAGCCATTAGTGTTTTGTCGTACACAATCTCGATGCCGTATGAGTTTTCTAAAATAGAAAAGACATCAACGATAGGTTCGTTCTTGAAAACAAAACTTTGTCTTTGAATAATAGGAAGTGCTACAATTTGTGGTACTGTAAGTTCAGCCTTTTTGAATTGCCATTTTGGACGAATAAATGTGGCCTGTTGATTAGGTAAAATCAATAAACCCGATAGCACTTTACTATGCTGTTGATCTACAAAAGAAGCATTTTTCTGAGAAAAAACTGATACCCGACCAGACTTTACAAATACCTGAACTTGTTTGTCTTCTTCAAAGGCTTTAATAGTAAAACTTGTTCCCAACACTTTGGCTACTACTTCGTTAGCATATACCAAGAAAGGTTTGTTTGGGTTTTTAGCAATTTCAAAAAAAGCTTCTCCAGATAACACTACTTCACGGGTCTGTCCTGTAAACTTTTCTGGATAACTTATTTTGCTATTTGGTTGCAAAACAACAGAGCTACCGTCTGATAGCGTAATTAATTGACTTTTTGAAGAGGTATTCTTTACTTCAATAAATGTAGTTTGTTGGGCTACTCTCGCTACAGAATTACTATAAGTAGGTGTTGCTCTTTCTGCTAATTTATCAAAAACTACAAAACCTACTAAGCAAAACAGTAGGATAGATGCTGCTAGCCCTATTCTTTTAAATAATATACTGTTGATGAAATGTACTTTTTTGATTTTTCTTTGTTCTGCTACGTTTACGATTTTAGCAATAGCTTCAGCAATTTCGTCATCGTTTATTTGTTCTTGAGCATTTTTAAACGCAAGCACAATTTGCTTGGCTTTTTGAATACTTAATTCCTTATCAGGATTTTGGGATAGCCAATTTTCCCAGAACTGTATATCTTCTGGTGAATTTTTCAAAACCCATTTCCTGAAACTCACATCTAATGCGAATTGATTGGCTGTATATTGTCTGTAATCAAACATAGAATAATTTGTATTATTTTGCTCTATATTTGAAATAGCCTATAGACAATCATCGATACTCACTTGAGAGGAAATATTTTTTTATTTTTTTTGAAAGCTTCATGAAAGAGTGGTCAGAAGAACTGGAATGAATCGTTAATTTTTTATATGAAGAAAGTAAAGTAACTGCATGGCAAGAAACCAATTGCTTTTTAGGTTAATAATAGCACGATGTAATAAGTTAGAGACAGACTGTTTGTTCATATCCATAATATCAGCGATTTCTTCAATGCTCAACGCTTCGTAGAATTTCAAAAAAATAACTTCTTGTTGGCGTTTTGGCAGTGAAGAAAGGATTGATTTAAGTTTATATTCGTTTTCAACAAATAATTCAGATTCAATCAGTTCCGACTCGGCATTAATTCCTTCGGTAAAAGGTAAATCGCTATCTAAATCATCAGAATGATTTCTTTTCTCATGGTTAAGTTTTTTGAAAAGATTATTTCTTAGGGATTTTAATAGATAAATTGTTACAAATGGCGACGATTGTAATGTTTCACGGTGATCCCAGAGATATAAAAACAAGTCTTGAATACAGTCTTTTATTAATTCTCTATCTTTAGTAAACTTGGTAGCATAGTTAAATAGTATCTTGTAATGATTGTTCGCAAGTTGCCCAAGTGCTTTACTATCACCTTCTTGAAAGGATTTCCATAGTGCTATGTGTTTATTTGTAGGCTCCATTTGATGAAAATAATAGTGCAAAATACTGTAAAACATTCAAGAAATACTAGAAACTCTTGAATTCGTTATGGCTACCTTACCTTATGGGGTTTTAGTTCATAAAATTATATTTGATACAAACTGTTAGAGAATATTCAAAAATAAATCAACATCCACCGCAAGTTTTTTTTATCAACGACATCTAAAGAATAAATGAACCTCGATTATTGCTAATGATTGAACCTGAACTGTTAGAAAAGTTAAAAAATGCTGATGAAGCAGCTTTTCGTTTTTTAGTGGAAAAGTACCAAGACAAAGTATTTAATACTTGTCTGGGCTTTCTGCGGAATGTCGAAGAGGCTGAAGACTTAGCACAAGAGGTTTTTATTGAGCTTTACGAATCGATTCATTCTTTCAGAGGCGAAGCCAAGGTCTCTACTTTCTTGTATAGAATTGCGGTGACTAAATCTTTGGATTATCTGAGGAAACAAAAAAGGCAGAAGCGGCTGAGTTTTGTTTTATCGTTATTTGGCTTAGAAGACCAAATACAATCAGTAGGCAGTATCGAAACAGACCATCCTGGTGTATTGCTTGAAAATAAGGAAAGAACCAACTTAATGTTTAGTAAAATAGATGAACTACCCGAAAGACAAAGAGTTGCGTTTTCGCTTCATAAAATTGATGGATTGAGTTATCAAGAAATTGCAGAAGTGATGGAGTTGAGCATTTCATCCATTGAATCATTGATTTTTAGGGCAAAACAAAGCTTACAGAAGAAACTAAAACAATATTACGAAACTGAAAAATAAGGGCCGTATGAAAAATATAGAAGAAGAAATATTCAAAACACTGGAAAGTATTGATAAGATTCAGCCAGTACCGTCGAATCCGTTTTTGTATGCCAAAATCAAAAATCGTATCAATCAGCGTCCTTTGCCAATCATAATGCCTTGGATGAGTTATGCAAAACTAGCGGTATGTATGTTGATTGTGGGGTTTAATATGGTGACGATTAGTAAAATTTATATTAGTAATAGCCAGCCTACCATGACTAAAGAAGAATTAGGCAATTACTTAGGCCTATCAGGTATTCAAAATGTGTATGAACCATGAAAAATAAATATAATTGGATAATCGGCTTTTTGGTGGTAATGAATATCCTGCTATTAGGAACGGTTTGGTTTTCTCACAGAAGACCTCCACATCCTGAGAGACAAGAAGTTAGAAAGTTGGTAGAGAAAACACTTCAATTTGACAAGGCTCAGAGCGAGCAGTATGATGTACTTATTAATGAACATCAACGTGACTTGAGGGCAATTAATGACGAAATATTGCCATTGAAAAGTGAGCTATTCCAGATGGTAGCTTCGCCAGAAGATACTGTAAAAACACGGGAATTATCGGAGAAAATAGCCCAACTTATTGTCAAGCAAGATTTAATTACGTTAAATCACTTCAAGAAAGTGAGAAATACTATTTGTAACAAAGACCAAAAAATCTTGCTAGACCATCTATTATCAGAGATTTTAGCTAAAATGAGCCATCAAGGTGAACCTCCGCCACCAAGAGGCTCTGAAGGAAGAAGACCAGAATAATTAACTTAACCCATTAAAACTATGAAGTATTACTCATTAATCGTGCTTTCAGTTATTTTCCTAGCTTGTAAACAAAGCGACGATAACAGCGTCACACCAACCACTACAACATCGGATGTGGATATTTCGGTCATTAAAAATAAGTTCTCAGGTGTTAGCGTTACCGCCACCGTGGAAGGAGATTATTTGGTGATTAGGAGCAATGGTATTCCAGACCATAAGAGTCCGTATTTTGCCAAAACAGATGCTCGTTATGAAGCCTATAATGGCACTAATACGAAATTTAACTTGAACCCTAATAGCATTTCAGAGCAAGCATTGGTTTTTAAAATACCCTTACACCCAAGCAAAGCTAGTGCTTCAGCAGCTACGCCTTTGGGACCAATAGGAGTTTCATTGAATGGTGTTCCTTTTTTCAATCAATATGCAGGGCCTAATCAGCCTTTGACCAATGAAATAAATTCTTTTGACCAATATTTGGGACATCCCCAACAAACGGGGCAATATCATTATCATCAAGAACCAGCTTACCTAACCACTAAAAATGGGAAAAGTGCTTTTTTAGGATTATTGCTTGATGGATTTCCTGTATATGGACCAATGGAAAATGGTAAAGCTGTAACCAATGCTGATTTAGATAATTTACATGGGCATTCGCATGCTACTACAGAGTTCCCTGCGGGTATTTATCACTATCACATCACCGATGCTGACCCTTACATCAACGGTACAGGCTTTTATGGAACATCTGGAACAGTGAGTAAGTAATTTTAGAAGGATTATTAAACCAAAGGTTGCTTCATTTCCATGATAAAATTTATCACTTTATTGCTTTTTATTACGGTATCTTGCCTGTCATCCCAAGAGGAGATTTCTTGGGATGATAAACTATTCCATCAAAAAGAAGAATACCTGTATTATCAAGACAAGCCTTTTACTGGAGTAGTTTTGAAGTTTTATGCAAACCATCAAATACAGTCAAGACAATATTTTTCAGCGGGAAAATTAGATGGCTTGTCAGAGAAATGGTTTGAAAATGGACAGATGCAAGAGCGGAGGTACTTTACAGAGAATCATAAAACAGGGAAACATGAAGCTTGGTGGGAGAACGGACAACAACGATTTGAATATGAATTTGATGATGATGTGCCTATCAAGCTTCACAAAGAGTGGTATCCGAATGGTCAGCTTTTTACAATAAGCAATTATGATGAAAATGGACAACCGATGGGCATACAACAAATGTGGTTTGATGATGGCAAGATAAAAGCAAACTATGAAGTGAAAAATGGTCGGCGATTTGGCTTATTGGGTGCTAAAGGCTGTATGGGTAAGAATGAAAAATCAGTTGCGAATGAAAACTAACTACATTATCGCCTTGTGTATTGGGCTAGTCTGTTGGAATTGTAAAAGTCCTAAACAAGAGCAACTGCCTTTTTATAATACGCCTGATTTTACGGCTGTTTGGCATGCTGAGGAGGTATCTCATAAACTTGCTCCTTTTCAATTTCAGAATCAAGATAATAAGAGTATCAACGAGAAAGACTTATTAGGGAAAATACATGTAGCCAATTTTTTCTTTACGATTTGCCCAAGTCTTTGTCCGAAGTTGATGACATCTATGCAAGAAGTCTCAAAGGCTTTTCCTAATGATAGTATCGTGCGGATAATGTCATACAGTGTCATGCCTAATCGTGATAGTGTAAGTGTTTTAAAGAATTATGCGATAACCCATAAAATAAATTCGCCAAAATGGAATTTATTAACAGGCGACAAAAAAGCCATTTATCAGCTTGCGAGGAAATCATATTTTGCGGATGAAAATTTAGGCGTTCAGCGGAAAGAAAATGATTTCCTGCATACTGAAAATTTTATATTGGTAGATAAGCAACTAAGAATAAGAGGAATTTATAATGGAACAATTCCTTTAGATATCGAGCATTTGATTGAGGATATTAAGGTATTGAAAGCTGAGGAATAAACGTTATTTTCCTATTAGGGAGCGACTTAAGTCGCTCCCTAATAGGAAAATTTATCACTCACAAGTCATCACGCTTACTTAATAATATACCTTATCCCTAAACCATACGAGAAAGCAACTTTAGGACTGAAATTATAATCAAACTGTTTTTGGGTGAAGTTTTCTGAGCTTCCTCCTTGGAGAGGAGATCTTTTACCATCTGTCCATGAGTAGCCTACACTAGCAACGTTCAAATTGAGCAAGTTTCCAGTGAATGCCCATTTATCATTCAAACGATACATTATTCCACCATTTCCGGTCAAATTTAATCCAATACTATTAATAGTTTGTTGGGTATAACCGATTGAAGAACTACTTTGGAATGTTGTAGATTGCAGATTTCCATAATTTACTCCTCCCATAATACGTCCGTAAATGCCAATTTTTCCAAAGATACTTTTATAATATTCATGACCTTTGTTTAAACTGATATTCAGATCCTTGCTTTGAACTGCTGAATATTGATAATCTTGATTCGTGTAATTGATGTTCAGTGAAAGAATACGGGCTGTATTTTTGGTATTGTATTTCCCCCAATCTACCCCAATTGAATAGTTCTTTTGTGTCGAAAAATTATCGCTTGAACTTAAGGGCTGTTGAACGTTGAATGAGCCTTGTAAAAAAGAGTCGCCAGCATTAAACTGAGCTTTTGAATAAGTATTAGCTAATAATACTATTACAAAAATGTATATTAATTTTATGTTTGATTTCATCTTAATTAAGGTTTAGAATGTTTTGCCGATTGAAATGGATAATGAACTCACATTCATGATACTATTGAGGTTTAAATTCGTCTGTTGTTCTATTCCTATCTTAGAATGTTGTAAATTCAAATTTACCAAAGAAGTTTGCCCGTTGATAAACAGATTTTTCTTTAAGAAATAACGAACGCCAAAGTTTACACCCGCTTCTAGCTGATAAGTGTTGTAATCATAAGTATAGGTAATATTACCAGTTCTGAATCCATAGCCAACTTTCCCTACGATTTCTCCATAAATAGCTAATGACTTACTCAGAGGCTTAAATTTATCCACAAAATAACCAGCTTTTATGGTATGAAAATAGTTGTTGTTTGTAGATATATTATTACTAGCGTAGCTGTTTGATTGTAGGTTATAATCCAACAGCCATCCTTTAGCCAAAAAATCCTCAGTAAATACAGCTCTTTTAAAAGTAAGGGCTATGTTGTGGGTAGCGTTGTCAGTAGTAAAAATGGCAGCTCCTTTAGTGTTGATAGAAGCAATATTTCCACTGAAGGTACCTTGTATTTGCCAAAATTTAGTATCTTTTTCATACTGGGCTTTAGAGAGAAAACTTATCATGAAAAATAGCATGACAAGCATGAGTGTTTTTTTGTTTGACATAGTGTAAGAGATGATTTGAATGTTTAAGTGTTTTTATTTGATGACGAAAGTACTTGCTTAACTAATATCAAACAAGAAAGCTGTAAGTACAGAAGCTTTATTTAAGACTTTTTAAGAAATAACGATTCATAGATCTAATCATTATTTCTTAGTAATCTAATACGAGATAGTCATCTATGTTATGACAAAGTAAATACGAAATACCCCTACAAAAAAAACGATTGTAGTAAATGCTACAATCGTTTTTAGGAAAATAAATATACTTATGTTTACTCATTTTTACTTCTGTACTTTAATATCGAAATCAATAGTACCAGCTACACCCGCTACGATATTATTGATTTTAATCAGCCCCTTTTTCCCTCTACCATTCAAGAAGGAATACACTTTCCCTGATTCAACAGCAATAAATTGAGGAGCAGTATTAGAGATGCTCAAAGCTCCCAATGTTACATCATTGGCAGTGGCAAAATCTACAGAAGTAGGCGCTAACGCAAAATACGTGGCTGAACCTCCGCCCGTGTAAGAACCTGAGCAGTCAGTAGCAGTAGCTGTGGTGCTTAAACTAAAGCTAGTACTTCTAGCTGGATTAGACATCAACGTTGATTTGACAGGTGAACCCACAGATGCATACGTAATATCCACATACTTCATGTTTGAATCCAAATCACATACTTTATAAATATCACCTGTAGCTGAAGTTACCCTTGAACCTGCTGCATTCGATTGAGCCCCCAAAGTAATAGAAGGCCAAGAAGCAATTTGAGCTTCAGAAGAAACATTTACGACTAAGGTTCTACGTGTTACGTTGGCAGAAGTACTATTAGCATCTGTTGAAGTATTATCATATACATCAAAATGAATATAAACTTTTCCTGACGTTGGCGAAACAGTATAGTCAATTGTCTGTGTTTGTTCATCTTTATTCTTCAATTTAATTTCGAACAAAGGCGTGGCATTGGCAGGACGATAATTCGCAGTGGTTTCTACGAAAACCCGAAGGATACGAGGTTTGCCCCCTGATGCTGTTTTCTTGATTAATAACGACACGTTTACATTATCCCCATTTGCCGCTACAACTGATGATGTTGCATTGATTGTTGGGTCTGTAAAGGTTACATCTAGTCCGCCAGTTGCAGCAGGTAAAGTATTATCTACTGTTGTTGGTTGAATATCTGGTGTAACACCGCACGCAGAAACCAAAGCCACTAAAATGACCACAAATAAGTTTGATAGTTTTTTCATGTTTTTAACAAAAATAATAAGCAAGGATTTAGTTTACAGAAGCTTGAAAGGACTTACACCGCAAAGCAAAAAAGGAAAATAGATTGGTTTTTAAAATCTATTGTTTACAAATAATATTAGCTGATTTTTACAAAATTATGCAACCTTTATCGCTTAAGCAAGCTAGCTACATCATCATGTGAGGTTCAGAAACTGTAGTGACATAACATTGGTATTGAATTTCAAGGAGTTCTGGCTGGCTATCAAAATGAAAAATAATAGATTGACGTATATAATTTCAGATTTTTAGGTAGATAAACTTTGTGTTATATTATGCCTAAGTGAGGGAAGCCTTCTATGTAAAAGGCTGTCTCTTTTATAAAAAATGTTTAACTTGCCTAATAATTATTATCTGTGAATCCACTTCTTTTCTCATGTCAGCAAAACGAAACCCTGCTATTGTATTTATTTTCATTACTATATTGATTGATGTTTTAGGAATTGGGATTATTATTCCAGTTTTGCCTAAATTATTACAAGAACTCACTGGTAAAGGCCTTAGCGAAGCATCACAATATTCTGGTATTATGATGGCCGCTTATGCTTGTATGCAGTTTATTTTTTCACCCATTCTTGGTGGACTAAGTGATAAGTATGGTCGTCGCCCTATTATTTTAGGGTCACTTTTTGGCTTTGGGTTAGACTATATTCTGCTGGGTTTTGCACCAACCATCGCATGGTTGTTTGTTGGGCGAATCATTGCAGGTATCACAGGGGCAAGCTTTACTACAGCCTCAGCTTACATCGCTGATATTTCAAATGATGAAAACCGCTCTAAAAACTTTGGGATGATTGGCGCTGCCTTTGGGGTTGGTTTTATTATTGGGCCAGTCATTGGAGGAGTATTGGGGGATATTGGCGTGAGAGTGCCATTTTTTGTAGCAGCCGCTTTAACATTGTTGAATTGGTTGTACGGGTATTTTGTATTACCAGAATCATTGAAGGTTGAAAATAGGAGAGATTTTGATTGGAAACGTGCTAATCCTATTGGTTCATTAAAAAGTTTGGGTCGTTATCCAGTAGTATTAGGGTTGGTAGGTGCATTTTTCTGTTTGCAATTAGCAGGACAAACACACCCAAGCACTTGGTCATATTTCACCATGAAAGAATTTAATTGGACTTTAGCAGAAGTTGGTTATTCACTATCGTTTGTGGGGCTAGTTGTTGCCATTGTTCAAGGAGGTTTAAATAGAATCATTAATCCAAAATTAGGAGATAGAAATTCAGTGATGGTAGGTTTGTTATTTTATGCAGCAGGTTTTGCCTTATTTGCTTTGGCTACCAAAAGTTGGATGATGTACGCTTTTATGATTCCTTTTGGCTTAGGCGGTATAGCGGGGCCAGCATTACAAAGTATGATTTCTAAACAAGTACCTGCTAATGAACAAGGAGAATTGCAGGGAGGTTTAACCAGTTTACAAAGCGTAACAACCATCTTCGGACCTTTGTTAGCCTCCAATTTATTTGCTTATTTCTCCGCAGAAAATGCGCCTGTTTTCTTCCCAGGGGCAGCATTTATGATGGCAGCAGTTTTAACGATTATTGCTTTATTAATAGCCTTGAAATCTTTTCCAAGAAAATCTGTAGCAGAAGCGTAGGGAGTGATGAGTTGTGAGTTTTGAGTGAGGAATTATTAGTTGTGTGATAAGTTTTTGATTTTCCGCACTTGTTGGTTTTTCCTAGGCGAATAAGAATGGATAGAATATTCCTATTAGGGTGCGACTTAAGTCGCACCCTAATAGGAAGAGGAGATTTTCTGGGCTTATGAAAATACCAACAAGGACAAAGAAAGTCGAAAAAACTTAATTTTTGAGGAACTATCTATACAAGATTTGAATTTTCTTTAGCTCAAAGCTCAAAGCTCAAAGCTCAAAGCTCAAAGCTCAAAGCTCAAAGCTCAAAGCTCAAAGCTCAAAGCTCAAAGCTCAAAGCTCAAAGCTCAAAGCT